>JAPPGZ010000055.1 GCA_028874905.1 Gemmatimonadota bacterium | reverse complement strand
ATGCCCCGAGCCTGCACACGATGTACGTGGACAAGCCGATGCGCGGCCACGGGCTGATGCAGGCCATCGCTCGGGTGAACCGGGTCTTCCGGGACAAGCCGGGCGGCCTCGTCGTGGACTACCTCGGGCTCGCGCACGAACTCAAACGCGCGCTCGCGACGTACACCGAGAGCGGCGGAACGGGCAGAACCACGCTGGACCAGTCCGAGGCGGTCGCCGTGATGCTGGAGAAGTACGAGGTGTGCCGAGGCCTGTTCCACGGCTTCGACTACTCGGGGTGGATCGGCGGTACGCCCACCGAACGCACGGGTCTGCTTCCGGCGGCCCAAGAGCACATCCTCGCGCAGGAGAGCGGCAGGGAACGCTGTCTGCTGGCGGTGCGCGAACTCTCCCAGGCGTTCGCGCTGGCCGTCCCCCACGATGAGGCGATGCGGATCCGGGACGACGTGGCGTTCTTCCAAGCCGTCCGGTCCGTGCTGGCCAAGCGGGTGCCGGGGGAGACGCGCGCCGAGGAAGAGTTGGACATGGCCATCCGCCAGATCGTCTCACGGGCCGTCGCCTCCGAAGGTGTCATGGACATCTTCGCCGCGGCCGGTCTGGAGAAGCCCGACATCTCGATCCTGTCCGAGGAGTTCCTGGCCGAAGTGCGGGGCATGAAGCGGCGGAACCTCGCGGTCGAACTGCTGCGGAAGCTGCTCAAGGGAGAACTGGCGGTCCGCAGGCGAAGGAACGTCGTCCAAGCGCGATCCTTCGCCGAGATGCTCGACCGAACCGTCCGCCGCTACGCGAACCAGGCCGTCGAGGCCGCGCAGGTCATCGAGGAACTGATTCAGCTTGCCCGCGAGATGCGCGAGGCGACCGCCCGAGGGGAGTCACTGGGGCTATCCGAGGACGAACTCGCCTTCTACGATGCTCTTGAAACGAACGACAGCGCCGTGCAGGTGCTCGGCGATGAGACGCTGCGGGACATCGCCCGCGAGTTGGTCGAGACCGTCCGGAACAACGTCAAGATCGACTGGACGCTACGCGAGAACGTGCGCGCCAACCTACGGCGGCTCGTGAAGCGGATTCTAAGGAAGCACGGGTACCCACCCGACAAACGGGAGAAGGCCACGCGGACGGTACTCGAACAGGCGGAAGTGCTGTCGGAGGGGTGGGTGGCATGATTCTGCGACAGAGATTCGAGACCGACACCTTCAGGAGGGATGTAACGTGACACGACCGGCCAGGGCTCGCCCCTCTACCATCGACGGACGCGCCCGCACAGTCCGAGAGCTGCTCGACAAGGCCAAGTACGCCATTGATTTCTACCAGCGGGAGTACGCATGGAAGGAGCGGCAGGTCCGAGAACTGATTGATGACCTGACGGGAAAGTTCCTCGATTCGTACGAGCATAGCCATTCCCGCCACGAGGTCGAGGGGTATGGCCACTACTTCCTCGGCTCAATCGTCATCAGCCACAAGCGGGGACAGCGATTCGTCGTGGACGGACAGCAGCGCCTTACAACTCTGACGCTCCTCTTGATCCACCTCCACCGGCTACAGGAGGGCCGAGACGAGCGCGTTGACGTCCAAAATCTCATCTACTCGGAGAAATACGGGCGAAAGAGCTTCAACCTCGATGTCCCCGACCGGGTTGAAGTGATGCAGAGACTGATGGCTGGAGCACCGATTGAGGCGAACGGCGAGAGCGAGTCCGTCCGCAACATCGCCGCCCGCTACGGCAATATCGCGGACCACCTGCCCGAAGAGGTAACGGAATCCGCACTTCCCTATTTCGTGGACTGGCTGCTGGAGAACGTACACCTCGTCGAGATTGAAGCGTTATCGGATGAGGACGCCTACACGATCTTTGAGACGATGAACGACCGGGGCCTGAGCTTGAGCCTGCCGGAGATGCTCAAGGGCTACGTCCTGGCCAACGTCCGTCAAGAGGACGACCAGCGTTCCGTGAACGAGACTTGGAAGGAGCACATGCAGCGCCTGAAGGAAATGGGCGATGAGGAAGACGTAGACTTCTTCAAGAACTGGCTCCGTGCCCGGCACGCCGAGACCATCCGGGCTGGGCGGAAGGGAGCGGAGAATCGCGACTACGAGCGCATCGGCTCCGAATTTCATCGCTGGGTGCGCGACCAGCGCCAGCACCTTGGGCTGATCGAGCCCGACGCTTTCGTCCGGTTCGTCTCCCGCGACTTGGACTTCTACGCTCGCCGCTCAATCGAGATCCGCACGGCCGCTCGCGACCTGACACCCGGCTGGGAATCCGTCTACTACAATGAGGACCGAGGCTTCACTCTCCAGACCCAAGCGTTGCTTGCCTCTCTCTCACCGGACGACGATGCCGGGGAGATCCGGCGGAAGGTCGCGCTCGTGGCCGATTTCCTCGACATCTGGCTCGCACGCCGGGTGTGGAACTTTCGCACGGTAAGCTACTCGTCGGTCAGGTACACGCTGTTCACCCTGACGCGAGAGTTGCGCGGGAGGGACACTGGCAGCTTGTCAGAGTTCCTACTCGGGCAACTGGACGAGCAGCAGGAGCGCTTCGACCGTGAGCCGGGCTTCCGACTGCACCATCAGAACTACCGACAGGTGAAGCACATCCTCGCCCGACTGACGCACTGGGTGGAGACACAGTGCGGCCTATCGTCGAGCTTTCGGGATTTGACATCGCGAGGACGGGCACGACCGTTCGAAATCGAGCACATCTGGGCGGACCATTACGACCGGTTCACGGACTGGTTCGCCCATCCGAGCGAGTTCGAGACCGAGCGCAACAGGCTTGGAGGTCTGCTCCTCCTCCAGCGCGGCGTGAATCAGAGCATTGGTGACGCCCCTTACGAGGCGAAGAGGGATGCCTATCTGTCGCACGGCCAAAACCTCCTCGCCCGGAGCCTCCACCCACTCGCCTACAAGAATCTGCCCGCCTTCCAACGCCTTCTGGACCGGACCAGCTTGCCGTTTCGCGCCTACGAATCATTCGGCCCCGAGCAACTAGCGGAGCGACAGGAACTGTACATCAGAATCGCCGATTGGGTGTGGAATCCATCTCGACTCGATCTTGACGGGGAGAAGTCCCCGACGCCGGAACGCATCGGTCCGCCTGAGGGGGTAGCGGTAGGCGACGGGGGGACGGTATGACGCGCTCGGCGCGGTCAAGTGCCGGTGGCGACTGAGCGCCCGACTCCGACTGCGGTGGATACGGGGTTCCCGTTATCTTTGGTCTCTGGGACCACTCGGAACCCTTCATATGCGAGGCAGGACACCGGATGACCGAGTCCGAAGAACTATTTTTCCGGTTCGGCAAGTCTCAAGGCTGGCGTGTCGAAAGGATCGACGAGCACTCCGTGGCCCAGGGTAGCAAGGTGCCCGACTTCGTCGTCGGTTTGGGGGATGGTTCTGGTATCGTCGTGGAGGTGAAGCAATTCGATCCCAATCCGGGGGAACGGGAGGCAGCGCAGGGAAGGGGCTCGGGAGTGCTGGGTGGCAAGCCCGGACAGCGGCTGCGTGAGGTGATCCCGAAGGCCAACAATCAGCTGAAGGCGCTTGGACCATCCGACCCGGGGATGTTGGTCGTGTACAACCGCACCCCGTGCACACTGCACGACGGCCACTACGCCGTGCTCACCGCCATGCGCGGTCTGGATGTCATCGAGTACTACGTTCCGACGGATCAGGGCTCGCCAATTCCCATCCGCGAACGCCCAGGTCCCGGCAAGAAGCTGACTCCGAAGATGAACACATCGGTGTCCTGCATCGCCGTGCTGCGCGACCTATTCGATGGCGTCCCGGTTCCTTTCGGTCTGGGCGGGCCGGACCCCGAGCACGATCTGGCTGTGTACCACAACCCGTTCGCCAAGCATCCACTGGACCCGAGCCTTCTGGTCAGTTCGCATGTGACACACTACCGGATGAAGGACGACCAGTCCTCATGGGAACCCCATCCGTTGTAGGCGGCCGCGACGATCCGTGAGCTTGGGAATCAAAGATCCTAAGCTACCGGGTTTCCCGCCGATTAGCTCCGGTTTTCCCGCTCATGCGGCACGATCCAGCAAGGTCCGATCAGACGGCAGGAGTGGCAGATCGTGCAGTCCCAGTTAGACTTACGTGATCTCCTGCCTTGATTCTGGCCTTTAGCCGTCCGCCTACGCGACCTGGACCGACGCGGACCTGGGAGCCGTCCACCGCCGGCCACTCGCGGGCGGCGCAGCGACCGAAGTGTCATCCCGCCCCTCCCAGTACATGTCGCTGACGCCGGGTCGCGACGGCACGCTGGCCTTCATCCGCGGCGCCGGCGGCCTCATCAACGGTGCCCGCATCGAGGAGGAGACGGAGTTCGAACTCGTCCTGGTGGAGGACGGGACCGAACGCACGGTCACCGATGTGGGCGGCAGCGTGATGGCACAGGGGCGCGCGCCGCACACCGTCCGCTTCGACGAGGCCGGCGAGTGGCTCTACTACACCGAGTTCGTCCTGGGCAATATCGCACCCAACCCCGGCCTGAGCGCCGACACGCTGGTGCTGCGCCGCATCCGCCCCGACGGCACCGGCAAGACCACGCTCTACCGCTTCCCGCACGCCGAACGCGCAGTCCTTTCGCCGGACCTGGGCTGGATCGCGTTCCGCGAATACCAGCGCAGCTTCGTTACCCCCTTCGAATGGATCGGCAGGCCCGTCACGATCTCGGCCTACGACGGCATCGGCTTCGCCAGACGCATCGACCCGTCCGACGGCGCGAGCATGGCCTGGTCGGACGCGGCGACCGTGTCGTGGCCGCGGGGAGGCACCTTCCACGAGAAGGCGCTCGACGACATCCTGGCCGGCACCGACGGCACCCGGACGACCGACATGACGGTCCGCTTCGAGGTGGCGCTGCCCGGTACGACCATTGCGCTGACCAATGCCCGCGTAATCACGATGGACGAAGAGCGAAGTGTTCTGGAGAGTGCGACGATCCTCGTACGGGGACATCGCATCGCGGAGGTGGGACCCCATGTCGTCGTGCCTGCGGAAGCGCGCGTGTTCGAGCTCGCGGGTCACACCGTCATACCTGGCCTCGTGGACGCGCACGCACACTCGGTCGGGCAGCTCGCGACGACGCAGCTGATCGAGCAGCGGCTTCCCGGCGTCACCGGCTCGCTGGCCCACGGGGTCACCACGCTCTACGAGCTCTACGGCTCGGAGGAGAAGGAGCCCTGGGTCAGCGACATGATCCGGTCCGGCCGCATGGACGGCCCACGGATGCTCTCGGTCGGCGCTCCCATGTATGGCATCCGCGAGTACCGCCCGCGCACCTACCGCCCCATCGCCTCGTACAACGACGCCGACCAGCACGCCAGCTACAGCCGCGACATGGGGATTACCGCGCTCAAGGATTATGTCAACTTCACCCGCTCCGACCGCCACCAGCTGATCACCGCGGCGCGAGCGCGCGGGCTGAACGTGCTGTCCGAGACGGCCGCGATTCCCCAGATGAACTTCACGCAGATCGTCGACGGCGTGACCGGGCTGGAGCACACGATGGGGCTGACGCCCCTCTATGACGATGTGATCGAGCTCTTCCGCGCGAGCGGGACCGGCGTGACGCCCACGCTGCTGGTCGTCTACAACGGCCCGGTCGGCCAGGCGTACTTCGACCAGTCACAGCGCTACTGGGAAGACGAGAAGCTGCTGCGCTTCAGCACGGAAGAGCGGCTGCGCGGCCGGTTCCGCCGGGTCACGCACTTCTGGGACGACGACCTGTATTCGCCCGAGATGGTGGCCGCGATGAAGCGCCTCTTCGACGCGGGCGTGCTCATCAACGCGGGCGGCCACGGCCAGATGCCGGGGCGCGACATGCACTGGGAGATGGAGCTGTTCGTCCAGGGTGGCTTTTCGCCGATGGACGCGCTGCAGACGGCGACCCGGAACGCGGCCGTTTACCATGGCCTGGGTGCGGATCTCGGGTCGATCGAAGCCGGCAAGCTGGCGGATCTGGTGGTGCTGGGCGCGAACCCGCTGGACGACATCCGCAACTCGCAACAGATCGTGTATGTGGTGAAGAACGGGGTGGTGTATGACGGCAAGGACGCGGCGCGGGTGTATCCGGGGCCGGTGGCGGCGCCGGCGATGTACTTTCAGCGGGAGAGGTGAGGGATGATCGCGACCAGAATCGAACTCGTCTCGATGCGCCGTCTGTCGGCGGCATGGGCAGTGATTGTGGCCGCGGCGTTGGTGGGCGCGAGCACGCCGGCCCTGGGCCAGGTCACCCCGCTATCGTGCGGAGTGTCAGCCCCCGAGTCACGCTGGCTGGCCGAATCCTACCGTGAGACCCACAGCTATGGCCTGGACGGCGAGGAGGAGTGGATCGGGTCCTACGGCGGCCTGACCGCGGCGGGCGACAGCCTGTTTCTCTACGACCAGTTGCGACCGCGCATCGTCCACCTGTCGGGTGATCTGGAGGAGCGCTACGCATTCGGGCGGCAAGGCGAAGGCCCCGGCGAGTTCGAGTGGGCCGTCCCCGTCTCCTGGATAGACGACATCGCCGAGGGACATGTGGCATTCGATGGACGCAACCTTGTCGTCTATGATCGCAACGATGTGGCGTCCTTCGATCCCGAAGGAGAGTTCCGGTGGTCCACGCTGGTGCCAACCCGCACCGTGTTCATCAGCGGGGTGCAGTTCGTAACGCCTGTGGACCAGGACCAGGTGATCTTTGGGGTGGACTCGGTGGATGCCGGCAGCCGACGCCTTCAACTGTGGAAGGCGACGCGCCCGGAGCCGGACCGGCGCGAACTCCTCTGGGAACGCTTCGTCTTCACGCGCACCCCCGACGATCGTTTTCGCAACCCTCACAAGAGGGAGTCACACCCTTACTGGGCGCGACATGAGAACTGCATCGTCGTTTCGGATGGCGGAAGGCAATCCCTCTGGGTAGTCGACCTGACCACGTTGCGGACGGATTCGATTGCTCTTCCAGAGTGGGAGGTGCCCGAGTTCGGGGAGCTCCGTTCAGACTTGAGCGTGATCAACCTCGGTGGCCGCGAGATGCCAGAGCCGCGGGAGCCGACGCTCCTGTGGCGCTGGAGGGGGCTTATTGTGGATCCCGATGGTCACGTTTGGCTCAGGGCGTGGACCGAGTCACGCCAGGAGTTCGAGGTCTTCGTGGTTTCGCTCGCCTCAGGGGAATCTCGACGCCTGCTCGACCCTCCCGGCTTCCCCACGGCATTCGGTCCCCCGGGCGTTTTCTACACGGCGCGGGAAAGGGCCGAGACGGACGAACAGTACCTGGTCAGGTTGGAAAGGGAGCGGAGGTGAGGAACGATCTACTTGGTGGGTGACATTATGTAAAATACATATTTTACGCATTATCCATACAAGACAGTTCCCAGACGAGGACGGCGGTTACAGGGGGCACGTCGGGTATCTACTCCGTCACCCGCACTCGGAACGCACCCGTAAGCACTTCTCCGGCCCGCTTCACCTGAACCCAGATCGTGTAATCGCCCGGCTGGGGGAAGGCGTACGGGAACTCCACGGTGCCGGCATCGTCGGCGCCCATCTGGCCCACATCTGCCCCTTCGTCGACCACGTCGCGGTCCCGCTGGCCATCCTCCGCCATCGGCTGCATACCAGGTGTCAGCACGGACAGCGAGCCCATCGAGATTGTGCCTGCCGGGTGAAGGTGCACGAACACCGAGCCATCGTCGCGCGTGAGCGCCGCGTGGCTGATCATCCCCATATAGGGCTCGAGCGCCGCGGGTTCTCCGCTCGGGTCCCGCACCGCGAACGAAAGCACGATCTCTTCGTCGACGCGGAGTTCCTGAGAACCGAGCCAGAGCAGGCTCGATCCGTCCGACAGCGGCGCTGAGGTGCCGGAGACAGACAGCGGAGCAGCCGTCCCGCTCCATGACGAATCGTCCACGTCGGCTTCCAGCACGCCGACCGATCCCCCCTCTGCAAGCGCCTCAGGGGAGACCAGCACCTCACCGGACACCAGCGCCCCCGCATCCACCAGCACCGTATCAACAACCGTCTGCGCGAACCCGGATTCGTGCACGATATCGCCGTAGATGCGGTAATCCCCCGGCGGCAGGCCCGGCCAGGGAACGCGGAAGGTGGCCGAGTCCACCGGCACCGGGTGAACGTGCGCGAAGGCGTTCATGTCGGGCGCGCCGACCACGAACATGTGCATGAGCTTGCCGTGGTCGGGCACCAAGGGACTCCAGTTCCGGCCCAGCCAGGACGGATCCGTGATCCGAACCTCGAGCACGGGCGAGCCGCTATCGCCGGTCACCACGCCCTCCACGACCAGGCGCTCGAAGATTCCGCCGCGCACATCCCGGTCGACCGCATCCCACCAGGCGTTCCCCCAGTACGCCCCGGTCAGCAGCAGCGCGGCGGCGCATGCCATCGCGAACCACCCCCAGCGCCGCTGCGTCGTTTGCACTGTCTCGTCGGGCCCCAGGCGACTCTCGCGTACGGCCGCGCCAGCGATCGACACCGCCCCCGCGAGTAGCAGTCCCCCCAGCAGCAGGAGCACCGCGCCCAGCACGGGAGGCATGTCGAGCACACCCAGCATGACCGAGGTCACGGGCACGGACGCGGTACCCGCCCCCCGCGCACCTTCCACGGTCACTTCGATGCGGTAGGCGCCCACGGTCATCAGCCAGAGCTCGGCGCTGTAGAGCTCCGGATCGCCAGGTACGGGCACGGCGGGGTCCGGCGGCGGCGCTCCTCCTTCGGGTGCGGCATCCCAGCGCACGGGGCGCACGGTCACCCGCTCGACTTCGCCCTCGCCACCCGGTATCCGCACCGAAATCTCCGCCAGGCCGGGAACGACATCGGGCGGACGGACGACGACGGATACGGGGTAGGGCCCGGCGTCGCCCGCGAAGAAAACGTTCTTGCTGCCGACGTGTCCCGCGGTCGTCAGGTAGAGCCCCGCGACAAGCAGCAGGGCGCGCCTCACCTGCGGACCGCCAGCATCCAATTGCCCACCCAAAGACCGACGCGCGCCGACGCGAATCCGATCGGCAGCGCCCACCATGCTCTCGCCAGGAAGTCCGGGACCGAGATCTCTCCGCCCGCGAACCGACCGCCGCCCCAGAACTCGTTCTGCCAGGGACCCGGGGCGTTGTTGTATCCCCAGGTGTCACCCTGGAAGAAGTAGTTGCGGGACGCCTCGGAGAGCATGAATTCGCCGAAATACCAGTGCACCACGCCGAAGAGGCCGACGAACACGACCGAACCGAGCGCGGCGAGCCCCCAGTCCGCCGAACGCCGAGCCGGTGCCCGGCCGGGCTGCGAGCCCCTCCTCAGGAGCATGTCGAGCGCGATCGCGGGAACGACCAATACAAGGGGGAACTCGGGCGCGACCATCGCATCCACGTCCCGCAGGATGGGCGCGAGCAGCGGCTCGGCAGGAAAGAGGGGCAGGATCCACATCATGACCAGGGTGACGCCCATGTAGACCAGTGCCGTCCAGGTGGCGGGCCAGCGAAGCCGTGCGGCCCGGCCCACCGCGAAGAGTACCACCGGGTAAACCCCCGCCGAAATCATGTGGAACACAGGTCCGCGCCAGTCGTTCGGGAACGAGTACTCCAGCATCAGCACCGCGAGCGTCAGCAGCAGCATCCCGGCGCTGTATGCATAGGCGAAGCCCAGCCGACGCTGTCCGCGCTCCGACGCCCGATTCTGCCACGACAGCGCCATGAGCAGGGCCCCGAGCTGGATCGAGCAGATGCCCAGGGCCAAGACCACATGTGGCGGACTCAGGATCTCGACATCGAGCCCGTAGGCGTTGTGCCACCAGTCGTCGAGAGGCGCGGAGGTGAGCATCGCGATCGCGCCCCAGATCGCCACCCAGGCCCCCAGCGGCGCGCGAAAGCCCCACATGCGCACCGACCGCCCGACCTCGGTGCCAGTGCCGGAAAAGGTCGTCTTCAGGGCCAGCCAGCCGCACGACAGGCCGGCCGCCAGCCCGCCGGCGTAGACTGCGAGGTGGGCTGGCGTCCAGAAGGTGTCGCGCCCGATCGTACGGTGCCACGAGATATCCCAGATGATCCCGACGATGACGCTCGTGGACGCGAAGAGCACCGCAGTCAGATACCACGGCATGGCATCCGGGTTGTGTCCCCCACGCATCCGATCCATGAAACGCACCTACTCCGTAGCTCGCCGCCTTCCCCGCACCGGCAGAATGATCCGCGACGGGTATTCCATGCTGTGATAAATGATCTGCCGCGCGGTGTTCCACTCCGTGTCCGTCGCGACCGGGTTGCCGGTGTTCTGATTCGGAGCGACATGCGGATACGCGCTGCTCGTCAGATCGATCCGGATTTTGTGACCCGGTTGGAACGAATGCGCGATGTGGCCCAGGTCGATCTCGTAACGCGCGACTTCGCCGGGGGTGAGCAGCTCCTCCCGGTCGAACCCGTTCCGGTAGCGGGCGCGCACGACGCCGATGTTGGGGCCGAGCTTGACCGCCCTGCCGTCGGGATAGACATCCATGATGTTCGCGACGAAGTCGGTGTCGCGCGCGTCCGTGGCCGCGTGGAACTCGATCACGACGCGGCCCACGACCTCCACGGCCTCCTGAATCTCCTCGCTCGTGTAGACCAGGACGTCGTCGCGGCGGTGCAGCGGCGTCCGATCCTCGCCGAGCGGCATGGCGCCGACGGAAGCGGGGACCGGCCGCTGCGGGTCGAAGGTGAACCGGTCGGGCGGCGAATCCGCGTCCGGCGGTGCCCATGCGAGCGCCCCGTCGCCGACGATCGAATTCGCCCTTCCGCCGCTTGACAGGTACAGGCTGGTCGCCTGGATGTCGGCCGGCGGGTATTCGTCGAACTCGCGCCACTCTTCGGCGCCGACCACGTAGATACGCGCCCGCGGCTGGTCATAGCTGTCAGCGGAGCCCTTCAGGTAGTGGTCGAAGAATGCGAGGTGCTCCGCCTTGTTGTCGATGAGTGCGTGGGGCTCGAACTCCATGTCGCCGAGCGTGAGGGTGCCGCCGATGAAGGTCTCGGCATGACCCCAAGGGCCGGACAGCATGTACTGCTCGTCCGCAGCCGGTGAATGGGCCATCATTCCGTCCCAGTAGAACATGGCGCCCGGCTGGTCGCCGTCGAACCAGCCCGTCACGTGGAGGACCGGCAGGTCGAGCTCCCGGAAGTCCTCCTCGGTGAAGTGGAGACGATTCCAGTACTCGTTCATCGTGGAGTTCTCGAGGAAGTCGTTGAAGAGCGGCATGTCACGGCCCATCGCCTCGTCCTGCGTTATGAGCGGGCGGTGCCAGTAAACGGACTCCATGTCGATTCCGGCCGCGTTGGCGGTCTGTGTGTTCCGCCCCGACGTCCCGTTGATCCAGTCCAGCGCCCAGGCCATCATCCACGCCCCGCCGTAGTAGGGCAGCTCGTGCATCCAGCGCCCGGCGGCGGCCGTGGCGACCATGCATCTCAGCGAAGGAGGATGCTCCCGCGCCGCCAGCCACTGGTCGGTCCCCAGGTAGGACACGCCTGCGGTGCACACGTCGCCGTTCGACCACGGCTGCGACGCCATCCATTCGATCGTGTCGTATCCGTCCTCGCCCTCCTGGAAGAAGAAGTCGAACTTTCCGTCCGAATCACCGCGACCGCGGACATCCTGCATGACGACTGCGTAGCCGCGCTCGGCGAAGTAGGTGGCCCAGCCCGCCAGCGTGAAGGTCCCAATGGCCATCGTCTTCAGGTACGGCGTCCGGACAATGATGATCGGGAACGGTCCGCCCTCGGCCGGCATCCACACGTCGGAGGATAGCTCGACCCCGTCGCGCATGGGCGTGCGGACATCGAACATGCGCTTGACCTGGGCGGTTTGTGCGGAGGCCGGAGAGGATGGCGTGGCGGAAAGGACGAATGCGATAACGCCGAGCGCCACGGCCGATAGGCCTGACACCAACGCGGACGGTCGGCCAGACACAGGGGAATGATGATCAGTTCCTGACATGATGCGCCTCCTTTTAAAGGCAGCAAGCAAAAGTCCTACGGGCAGACTAGGTGGTCGCGGCGCAGCCCTCAATCCCGTTGCATTGTCCTACCCCCCCGGATTCACCAGCACCGTCACGTGCGTCGGATGCGCCGCCGACCGGAAAACCCGCTTTGTCGACTTCGCGAAGTCCCCCTCGACCGCCTCGAAGATGTTCGGCACCCACGTCTGCGGATTGCGATCGATCACCGGGAACCACGTGCTCTGCACCTGCACCATGATCCTGTGACCCGTCAGGAAGCGGTGATCGCGGTCGCGCAGGCTGATCGTGTACGGGGTGATCTCGTTCGGCACGACCGGCTCGGGCACGCGAAAGCTGTTGCGGAAGCGGGCGCGGAAGACTTCGCCGGCGACCATGTACTGGTAGCCCCGCAGCGCCGGGTTGGGGTGATCGTCGGGGTAGACATCGATCAGCTTCACGATCCAGTCGGCACCGCTGCCGCTGGTCGAGGCGTAGAGGTGGGCCACGATATCGCCGGTGATCGCAAATCCCTCCTCGAGCGGCTCCGACTCCCAGGTCAGAACATCGGGGCGGCCGTCTACGAAGCGCTGGTCCTCGGCCTGCCAGTAGTGCCAGCGATCGTAGTGGATCGGCCGGTACTGGAACGGGACCGGGTTGTCGGGGTCGGAGACGTACTCGTCGTAGGCGGTGTCGTCGCCCTCGGACGCGGGCGGCGGATCGAACGAGACGACGCCGTCGGCGCGCAGGTAAACGTTGCGCGGCACCATGCCCTCGGCGGGCCAGCTGTCGTACTGCTTCCACTCGTTGGAGCCGGTCTGGAAGGTGATCGCCTCGGCGGCGGGCAGAGAGCCCTTGTCCTTCAGCCAGTAGGCGAACCAGGGGGCGTGGATCTCGTCGCGGAAAAAGCGAGCGGTCTCGCTCTCCAGGTCGAAGTCGAGAACCTGCCGGCCGACTTCCTCGAAGGTCCAGCCTCCGTGCCGCCAGGGGCCGAGCACGAGGAAGTTCTCGTTGTCGTCGTCGTCCGCCTCCAGCTGCTTGTAGACCTCGATGGGACCGTAGAAGTCCTCGGCGTCCCACCAGCCGGTGACATGAAGCGCAGGCACGGTCATGCCCTGCAGATACGGGAAGACGCCGCACATCTCCGTCTCCCAGTACTCGTCCATGTTGGGATGCGCCACGTAGTCGTTCCACATGCGCGAATTGCCGTTCAGGACCTCGGTGACCCGGGAAAGCGGGCCCATCTCCAGGTAGCGCGTGTACTTGTCCCACGCGCCCTCGGGGGGCCACAGCTCCGGGGGCATCTCGAACCGCACCGCCGCCTCGTACGCGTAGCTGAACCGGAAGGCGCCGTTGTGGTGGAAGTCGTCGCCGATGAACATGTCGGCGCAGGTCGCCTGCGGTGAGACCGCGGCCAGGGCGGGGTGGGGGTCGACCATCGCGCGCGTGGCCAGGAAGCCGCCGTACGAGATGCCCCACGTGCCCACGCGGCCGTTGTTGCCGGGCACGTTGTTAACCAGCCACTCGATCGTGTCGTAGAAGTCGGTGGACTCGTCCGTGCCGTCGACGTCGTCGGGCTTGCGGTTGGGACGCAGGGTGACGAATTCGCCCTCGGACTCGTAGCGCCCGCGCAGGTCCTGCAGGACGAAGATGTAGCCCTCGTCGAAGAACTCCTCGTACCAATCCAGCCGGATCGAGTACTCCTGCTCCTGCGGGTTGGCGTAGTAGGGCGTGCGCTCGAGCATGATCGGAAGCGGCTCGGACTGACCCCGCGGGATGTAGATCTCGGTGTGGAGGCGCACGCCGTCGCGCATCGGCACCATGACGTCCCACTTGGGCTCGAAGACGGCCGCGAGGTCGAGGTCGGCGCGGTCCTCGTAGGGATACCGCGTCATGACCTCGTCCTGGGCGCCGACGGGGGCGGCGGTGGCCAGGAGTGCGAGGAAGACGAGTGAGTATATGAGTATTTGAGTAGACATTGTGAGCTCGCTGCCGCATCTGCCCGCAACCGAACTTGAGATGCTGCCGTAGGTGTGTACACTGATGTGGATACCAATCGACAAGGAGCATCCGATGACACGCAAGTTGCGGATCGCCGCAATCACGCTAACGACAATCCCGGCCTGCCTCGCCACCTGGGCCTGCCAGGCCGACACCGCCGGCGAACCCACCTACAGGCAAGCCGCAGCTGAAGAGGACGACTTCCGGCTCAGGTCCGACGTCGAAGCTGCCCTCCCCGCCCGCGCGGACGCCTTCGCCGCCGACCCCGACGACGAAGACGCCCGCTGGGCCTACGCCGACATCCTCTTCAAGCTCGGCAACATGTGGGAGGCCGACGAGGTCATCGCGCCCCTCGCCGACCCCTCATCATCCAACGTCGACGACCTGCAGCTCGCTGCGCGCCTGGCCTATGTCCTCGGTGACTACACCCGCGCCGAGACCCTCTACCACAGGCTGATGGACCTCACCGAAGCCGGCTCCGAGCACCGCAACCGGGCGCTGCAGGGCCTGACCCTCACCCTGTACCAGACCAACCAGTTCGCCAGCGCGCGCGCGCTCCCGCCCGCCGCCGAGGGTGAGCAGGTGTCGAGCCTCCTCGAATACATGCAGGCCTTCGAGGGCGAGCCCTACGGCATCGAGTGGGCAAGCGACGAGCGCATCTCCCACCTCCCGATGACCAACGACATCACCCGGCCCGGCGCCCTTCCCATCGTCGACCTGGAAGTCAACGGCCAGACCGTCTCTCTGATCCTCGACACGGGCGGCGACCGCCTCTACCTCGACAAGGGCATCTACGCGAGCCTCGGCCTGACCACCCTCGCCAACCGCGAGGCGACCTACGCCTACACCGGCGGCCAGACCGTCGAAGAGCCCCTCGGAGTCGCCGAAGCGGTCACCATGGGCGACGTCACCCTCACCAACGTCCCCGTCGTCGGCGCCACCTGGAAGGAGCTCGGCCAGACGAGCGACGGCGTCCTCACCACGCAGCTGCTCAAGCAGTTCCTGAGCACGATGGACTACGACAACCGCCGCATCACCCTCCGCGAACGCACCCCCGAAGCCCTCGCCGAGGTCATGACGGACTTCGACACCCCGCCTCTCGAAGCCCCCTTCTTCATGGCAGCCACGCACCTCATGTACGCGAAGGGCGACCTGAACGGCCACGAGATCAACTACTTCATGGACTCCGGGCTCGCAATGAGCATGCCCATGATCGTCGTTGACGAAACCGTCGAACTCCTCGGCCTCGAAACCACCGACATCGCAGGCACTCCCTACTTCTGGACCTCCATCGAGTCCCACGGCCTCAACGGCCTCGTGATGGGCCCCACCCAGGCGTTGGGCAACGTCTTCGTGGAGGAGGATCCCTTCTGGGCGAGCGGCTTCATGATGGATGCCCTGATGTCCCACCAGTACCTCTGGCCCCTCGGCTCCTGGACGATCGACTTCGACAACATGACCTACTACTTCCCGGCCCCGGAGTCCGAGGAGTGAGAGTGCACCGCGGTTCCTCCGGAGCGTTCCCCGCGCGCCTTCGCTTCGCGCTCGGCCGCGCAATTGCGCCTGCGGTATGCGCAGCGCCCCTCGCGGCCTCCGTGTTGCCCGCGGTCCCGGCAGCAGCCCAGTCCCTCCGACCATTCCCCCCGCCCTTCGAGATCCGCGTGCCCGTCCCGCCCGGTCCGCTCGTCTCCGGAGACACCCGCTATTTCGTCTACGAACTCCTGATCACGAGCTTCCTGCCCGCCCCGGCACAGGTAAGCCGCGTCGAGGTCTTCGCCGAATCGGCAGAGGGACCGCGCCTGCTGGAGTACTCGGGTGAGGAACTGGGCAGCAACATGCTCCCGCCGTTCGAGCAGGAGGACGATCCAGTCGTGCAGCGAACCATCGGCCCCCGGTCGCACGGGGTGGTGTATGTCATGCTGCCCCTGCCGGCATCCGCCGCCACCCCGCGGCAGTTCTACCAACGCGTGTGGTTCGACCTTCCCGCGGGCGATTCCACCGAGGCCGACTACGTGGCCCTGGAGACGCCGATCCACGAGGGCTCCGTGATTGAGATCGGGCCGCCGCTCCGGGGCGGACCGTGGGCGGTGTTCAACGGTCCCTCCAACGACTCCGGGCACCGCCGCATGCCGCTCCAGCTCTTCGGACGCTCGGCGTTCGCGCAGCGGTACGCGATCGACTACATGCTGGTCGACGCCGAGGGTCGCGCCAGTCCGGTGGAGGGCGGCGACAACGACACCTATCCGGGCTACGGCGCCGAGGTGATCGCAGTGGCGGACGGGGTGACCTCTTCCGTGCTCGACGGCGTCCCGGAGAACCGTCCCGGAGAGACCTCGCGCCCCGCCGACTTCAACCTGTCCACCGCCATCGGCAACCACGTCATTCTGGACATCGGAGAGGGCCGCTACGCGCTGTACGCCCACCTTCTGCCCGGGAGCGTTCCGGTCCAGGTCGGCCAGCGGGTGCGGCGCGGCCAAGTGCTCGGCCAGGTCGGCAACTCCGGCAACTCGGGTGGCCCGCACCTGCACTTCCACATCACCGACGAGAACGTGCCGCTCGGTGCGGAAGGGTTGCCGTTCGTGCACGACGCCTTCGACCTGCTGGGCTTCTGCCGCCAGGGACCAGCCGGACCATGCGAGATGCACGAGCCGGAGACGCGGCGAGGCGAAACCCCGATGCGTGATCAGCTGATCCGGTTTCCCCGGTAGCCGGGATGGCACCATGGAAGGAGTGCGTCCCATGAATCCCACCCGTACGCTTGCCGTCGGCGCAGTCCTGTTGGCAGTCGCCGGCGCACGGCCCACGGTGCAGCCCCGTGATCCCGCCGCTGACCGGATCCTGCTCGCAGCCCAATCGACCCAGGTCACCATCCACCGCGATCCCTGGGGCGTCCCCCACATCATCGCCGACACCGAGGAGGCCGGGTTCTACGGTCTCGGGTACGCCCAGGCCGAAGATCAACTTGAGTTTATCTTGAACATGTTTCTCGCCGGGCGGGGCGAGCTTGCGGCCGCATTCGGCGACGGGACGACCTCCGGTTTTGGCGGGCCGCCCACCGCGAACGCCGTCGCCACGGATGTCCAGTCCCGCATGTGGCGACACGTTGAGGAGGCGCAGGCAGGGTTTGAGCGGCTGAGTCCCCAGCTCCAGCAGAACTACGTCCACTATATCGCGGGCATGGAAGCGTGGATGCGCGAGCACCCGGACGACACCCCGGACTGGGCGCCGGACCTCGAACCCTGGGACCCGGTCGTGCTGTCGCGCTTCGTGCTCTGGCCCGGCTACCAGGCCGGACAGGGTCTCCAGGACTGCGCCCGCGGCGGCGTCCAGCTGGCGGCCGTCGACCGCGATGCCCTCGCCCGGGCCGACCGGAACGCCTCCAACGAGTGGATCCTGGCCCCGTGGCGCACCCGCGCCAACGCCATGATCGTGCTGAGCGACCCGCATGGCGGGATCGATGGCGCGTTCACCTACGAATCGCGCATGCACGCGGGCGATCTCCACGCGGCGGCCTACTCGCTCGGCCCCCTGCTGATCCTCACACACACCCGCGACGTGGCCTGGGGCATGACCACCGGCGCACCCGACGTCGCCGACTGCTACGAGGTCGAGGTCGATCCCGCCGACTCGCTCCGCTACCGCTACGACGGTGAATGGCGCCGGATGGAGACGCACGACGTCATGATCCAGGTCCGGGGCGGCGACCCGGTCACCCGCACCTTCGCGTACACCCGCCACAACGACGTCCTCTCGCCCGTCGTCGCACGGCAGGACGGCAAGGCCTACGTGGTGAGCACGTCCTACATGCACACCGCCGGCGACTTCGACCAGGAGGTCTACGAGATCAACCACGCAAGCGGCATCGCCGAGGTGAAGCAGGCCATGCGGCGGCTGGGCATGTTCCCGCAGAACCTCATGTTCGGCGACCGCCACGGCGACTCGTGGTACGTCCGTGCGGGCCGCACGCCGATGCGTCCCGACGGCCCGGACTGGAATCGGCCCGTGCCCGGCAACACGTCGGCTACGGCGTGGCTGGGGATCCATCCGCTGGAAGACCTGGTCCAGCTCGAAACCCCCGCCGCGGGCTACATGCAGAACAACAACATCGCGCCCGACGTGATGCTCGAGGACAGTCCGCTCACCGCCGACCGCTACCCGTCGTACATCTACAACGACACGCCGGGCCGCCGGAACACGCGCGGCGTGCGGGCCGTCGACGTCCTCTCGGGCGCGTGGGACTTCACCTTCAACGACGCCGTCGAACTCTCCCTCGACGAGATGTGGGTGGGGACCGCCGCCTGGCAGGAGGCGCTCAGGCGGGCGCTCAACGCCGACCGCGACCGCATCCGGGCCGCCGCGCCTCAGGTCCGCACCCTCGCGGCGCGCATCCTCGGCTTCGACGGCCATGCCCGCCAGGAGTCCCGGGCTGCGCACGCGTACCTCGTCTGGCGCGAACAGATCTTCGCGCTACCCGACCTCGACGCCGCCGACCGCGCGGCCCTCACCGACCCGCTCTGGGAAAAGGACGGCGTCCCGGCGGAGCTGCTCCCGCGCCTCCTCGACGCCCTCGACGCCACCGCCGCCTTCATGCTCGACACCTACGGCTCGATCGACCGCACCCTCGGCGACGTCTTCCGCATCGGCCGCGGCGGCCGCACCTGGCCCCTCGGCGGCCTCTCGATCGTGCCCCCAGCCGGCGGCGGGGTGGGCTGCGCGCTCGACCTCTCCTGCATCTTCACGCTGCGCGCCATGAGCACGTTCAGCCCGCCCGACTCGCTGGGCCTGCGCCATGTCGAGATCGGCTCGCGGCTGCTGCGCCTGGTGCAGTTCACCGATCCCATCCGGTCGTACACGCTTCACAACTACGGCCAGAGCGAAAACCCCGACTCGCCGTACTACGTCGACCAGGCCCGGCTCACCAGCGAGCGGCGCCTCAAGCCGACCTACTTCGACACCGCGGAGCTATTGAACCATGTGGTCTCGACCAAAGTTCTGGACGTCAGCGTGCCCTGAGGCAGGCGCCCCGCGTGGCGCGTCGGCCGGCCTGCGCCATTTGCTGGCCGTGCTCGTCACCACCGCCCTCGTCACCCCCGCCCCACCCCTCCACGCCCAGAGCGTCGCCCAGTGGGACGCCACGCTGGCCCGCGGCACACCCCGGGAGATCGACTTCACCACCGATCAGGGCACGTGGATGTCCCTCGACATCAGCCCCGACGGGCGGTGGATCGTCTTCGACCTGCTGGGGCACATCTATCGCGTCCCGGCCGGGGGCGGCGACGCCGAATCACTCACGCAGAACAGCGGGATCGCGGTCAACTACCACCCGACGTACTCCCCCGACGGCACTCGGATCGCGTTCGTCTCCGATCGCGGGGGGCAGGACAACCTCTGGGTCATGGACGCCGACGGCTCCAACCCCCGCGCGATTCATCTCAGCGTCGAGTACCGCCTGCAGGAGCCGGAGTGGACGCCCGACGGCCGCCAGATCGCGGTCACCCGCAAGCTCAAGGGGCCGGTCGGGTTCTACCGCACCACCGACGTGATCGCGATCTTCCCCGCAGAAGGCGGGCCGCCGACCGATCTGGTCGTCCTCGGCGCGTCGGGCGCCACCGCTCCGGCCCGCTCGGGCTTCTGGGAGGGGGCCGACCGCGCGCAGAACCCGTCGTTCACCCCTGACGGCCGCACCCTCTTCTTCGGCTCCGCGATCTTCACCGGCGAGGAGCGCCGCATACGCCGCCTCGACCTGGCCACCGGCACCATCGACGACGTGACCGAATCCACCGGCCGCTACCTCCACTGCTGCGGGCGTCCCGCGTACCCGCTGCGCCTCGGCGAGGTCGGTGCCGAAGTCTCGCCCGACGGCCGCTGGCTGACCTTCGCCCGCAAGCTCCCGGGCGGCGTCATGTCGTACCGCGGCCACGAGTACATGGGCCGCACCGCGCTCTGGATCCGCGACCTCGAAACGGGCGACGAGCGCATCCTGATGGACCCGATCACGCCCGCCGCGACCGATCATCACCCCAGCTGGAACATCGGCGTCCTCCCCGGCTACAGCTGGGCCCCCGACGGCCGCTCGCTCGTGATCACCCAGGGCGGCCGCATCCGCCGCGTCGACATCGAGGGCAACGTCGAAACGATCCCCTTCCGCGCCCGCGTTCAGCGCAGCATCTCCGAAATGGCACGCGCCTCGCGCCGGATCGCCGACGACGACTTCGCGGTGCGCTTTGCCCGCACGCCCGTGACCTTGCCCGATGGCAGCCGTGTCGTCTTCGAGGCCGCCGGTTGGCTTTGGATTGAAGAGGGCGGCGAAGGCGGTCCCCGCCGCCTCACCGACGCCGGCGGCTACCTGACCGCTGCGGGGTCGGATGGAAGCACGACCCTCCCGGGCCCGGCCCCGATGGCCGACCCGCATCCCTCCGATCAGCCCTTGGAGGCCGGCCCGGCCTGGTCCCACGACGGACGCTGGGTCGCCTACACGTCCTGGGACGACGTGGACGGCGGTCATGTCTGGAAGGTCCCCGCGCGTGGCGGGACCCCGGTGCGGCTCACGACCACCTCCGGCCGCTATGCCCACCTCGCGTGGCGTCCCGACGACGGCGGGCTGGTCGTCAACCGCTGGGACCCCGCGCTGACCTGGGTGACCTTCGGTGGACGCGGCTGGCAGCTCGTCGAGGTCCCGGCCGACGGCGGCCCGGCGCGCGAACTCACGCCGACCGGCCCCCAGCGCGACATCACGATCGGCGACGACGGCCGGCTGTATTTCACCGGCAGCGATGGCGGCGCGCCCGCGATCCTGTCCCTTGCGCCAGACGGCGGCGACCAGCGTACCCACCTCCGGCTCCCGCCCGGCACCGAGCAGGCCTCCCTGTCCCCCGACGGCCGCCACGTCGCCTTCCGGCAACTGCAAGCCATGCACGTGGCCCCGGCCCCGCTCGGCCTGACCGCGAGCGGCCCGCTCACCATCGATCCCGCCGGCCCGGGCGTCACCCGACTCCACGAGGGCGGCATCTATCCGCACTGGCGGGACAACCGCACGCTGGAGTACGCCTCCGCGGCCCGCCACGCGACCGTGACCATCGACGGCGGCGAGGTTTCGTCGAGCATCCGCAATCTGGGGCTGCGCGTCCCCCGGCCCCACCCCAACGGCACGCTGGCGCTGGAGGGTGCGCGGATCGTGACCATGGCGGGCTCGGCCCCCGCCGCCCCCTCCCTGCCCGACGTGATCGAGCGCGGCACGATCGTCATAGACGGCAGCCGCATCGCGTGCGTGGGCGAGTGCGACACCACCGGCGCGGACCGCGTCGTCGACGTCTCCGGCAAGACCATCATCCCCGGCCTCCTCGACGTGCACGCCCACCACCTGACCTTCGCCGGCAACTCCTTCATCCCGCCCCAGCGCCGCCACGAATCCGCGCGCTATCTGGTGTACGGCGTCACGACCACCCACGACCCCTCCGCGCAGCCCGACCCCTCGTTCGTGATCGCCGAGATGCACGAGGCCGGGCGCGTGATCGGCCCGCGGACCTATTCCACCGGTCAGACCCTGGTCTGCCCCCCGCACGGCCCCGTGCGCGAGATCCGGTCCTACGAGGATGCGCTGGGCCACGTCAACCGCCTCGCGGACCAGGGCGCGCTGTCGCTCAAGGACTACAAGCAGTGCACGCGGGTGCAGCGGCAGATGCTGGCGCAGGCGTCGCGTGAGCGCGGCGTCACGCTGACCGCCGAGAACGGCGACTTCATCTACCTGCTGGGCCTAGTGATGGGCGGCCACACCGGCTGGGAACACCCCATCCAGAACGTGCCCACGTACCGCGACGTGACGACGTTCATGGGGCAGGCCGGCGCGACCTACTCGCCGCAGATCACCCTGACCGACTACCCGAAGGGCGTCGCGCTGGAGTTCTGGCTCGGCGAGCGCGACCTGTGGCTCGATCCGCTACAGCTCGCCTGGTCGCCATGGCAGGAGATCGCGGTGCGCCGCAGCTTCGTGAAAAAGCCCGCCCGCGAGTACATCTTCCCGCTGATCGCCGAGGGAGCGGCCGACATCGCCCGTGCGGGCGGCCACGTCGCGGTCGGCGCGCACGGCGAGGTCGACGGGCTCGGCGCGCACTGGGAGATGTGGGCGCTCGGCGAGGCCATGACCCCGATGGAGGCCCTCAAGACCGGCACGATCAGCGCCGCGCGCTTCATCGGCCTGGAGCAGGACATCGGCTCGATCGAGGTGGGCAAGCTCGCCGACCTGGCGGTGCTCGACCAGAACCCGCTCGAGGATATCCGCCTGTCGTCCGGCGTCAGCCTGGTCCTGGTCGGCGGCAACCTGTTCGACGCCCGCACGCTGCGGCAGACGTGGCCGATCGAGCGCGACTACGGGCCCCGGCCGTGGACGAACGACGACATCACGCGGACGGATGTGCGCGGGGACGACTACTGGGATCGGCGGCCGCCTGGGGAATGACCCTGACGTTACGTTAGGGTGGTGGCTGGTGAGTTCGAACGGCCCTACCGGCTGACCAGGGACAGGGAGCCCCGCGCGGCTGCCGTGGCGGACCCCTACCCGCCCAGCTCCTCCAGCTTCACCCGCGCCTCCTGCGCTGGCCCATAGTCCTCGTCCGCGTTCTCCCACGCGGCGAGCGCGCTCCGCAGATGCTCGACGGCGCCCACCGCGTGCCCCCGCGCCTCCAGAACCAGCGCGAGTTCGAAGTGCGTCCACGGCTGTGCCGGGACGGGCACCAGCGCCTCCCGCAGCTCGGCTTCGGCCTCGTCCAGCCGGCCCGCCTTGCGCAGCGTGCGCCCGAGTGCGCGCTGGAGACCGACGCCGGGATCGGCCGCCATCGCTGCCCGGTAGTGCTCGAGGGCCGACTCGTAGTTCCCGGCAAGCTCTTCGATCCGCCCGAGGATGCGCTGAAGATCTTCGAGGAGCTCGCCGTACTGCATCGCTTCCGCCCTCTCGACCGCCAGGCGGTGGGCCTCGCGCGCGGCCTCGAGGTCGCCCCAGGCAGCGAACGCCGAACTCTCCAGGTACGGAGTGAGGTAGTCGTCGAGCGGCGGCGGAATCTGCGCCTTCATCTCTTCGAGGAACGCCGCGGCGGCTTCCCTGCCCGCGGCGTTGTAGATCGCGAGGTCGTCGAGCCGCTGCTGCCCTAGCACGAGCGGGCTCATGTAGCTGGCCGCCTCTGCAGTCCACGCCTCCGCAGCACGGATCGCGTCACCGACTTCGCCGCGGAAGAGGTGGTAGCCCTTGAGTCCATCGAGCACCTGCACCCGTTCGGCCGCCGTGCGCGCCAGTTCGAGCGCGCGTTCGAAACCGGCCCGGGCCGGCTCGAAGCTCCCCACGTAAAGATCGAGCGTTGCCAGCGCGGCCGTGACCTGCGACGACAGGGGGTCGATCAGGATGGCGCGGTCCAGACTCGCGCGGGCATCGTCGTGCCGCCCCAGGCGCCGTTGCAGCCGGGCCAGTCGGACATATCCGGCCTCGTCGTCCGCGAAGGCGTCGACGTATTCGGTGAGCGATTGAAGCGCGCCTTCGTGGTCCCCCAGCTCGCCCTGCACGGCGGCGATCTGGAGCAGGACGCTTCCGTCACGGGGGTCGAGCCCGCGGAGCGCGGTCAGAGTGGCCAGCATCCCCTCCGAATCACCCCTTCCCTGCTGAACCATCATCCGGTACCTGAGCGCCTGCGCGTCGTACGGATGGAGTTCCACCCACATCTCGACGACCGCGGACGCCTTGACCACGTCCTGCGTGAGGAAATAGAACTCGGCCTTCACGATGAAGCGGTGCCGTTCGGGTATCCGGTAGATGTTCGCCATGGTCGCCTGGAGCGAAGCGATGGCCTCCTCGGTCCGGCTGGCGTTCAGTAGCAACAGGTACAGGGTGAATTGTGCCCCGGCGAAGGCGGGATCCCGGGTTGTCGCGGAGGTCAGAAGCTCGATGCCGGTGTTCAGATCCTGCTCGACGAACATCGCTGCCGTGCCTTTGTAGTACTCGGCCACGGCCTGGGGGTCCTCCGAGAGCCAGTCGCGAACCGGAAGATCCTCGATGCCCTCGCGCTCCGGGATCCCCAGGGCGTCCTTGACCATCACGGATATCTCGTCGACGACGGCCAGGATGTCCGTCCCCTCCTGCACGATCTCTCCGGCCACAGAGCCGTCGCCCACTTCGTGCAGGCGCAACGTGACGCGGTAGCGGCCATCGACGCGCTCGAGTTCTCCCGCTCCGAAGAACTCGGCGAACACTTCCTCGGAGAGCTCACGCTTCAGCGCCGTGGGGACGTCCAGCAGATCGGGGAATCCCAGGGCCTCCAGGCGGTCCCGCAGGAGATAGGCGATGATCGGTTCGTAGAACTCGTCCGGACTCAGGTCGTATTCGATTGCACCCGGGACCGCGTACGCCAGCCACGAGTCCTCTTCCCCGAGGCCTTCACCGAGGTCCAGGGGGAAGAGGAGCGTGCGCTTGCGAAACTCCGCCTTGGCGATCTCGCGCTCGACGACCTCGCCGTCTTCGTTCTCGACCGTGACGGAGGTCGTCGCGGCGCCCAGATCCTCGCCGCCGAAAATCAGCCACAACACGCCCGCGCAGAGCACGATGTTGGCCGGGATCCCGATCTTCTCCGCGCGCGGCATCTCGTCCACATCCTTTCCCGGTTTGCCATGGAACCAGGCGAGCATGAAAACGGTTGGCAGGAGCAGGAGCACCAAGACCAGCGCCACCCTCGTCCAGTGCGGGGAGAGCACGAATTCGTGCACGGCGAAGGTGACGAACTCGATGATGCCCCATGAAGCGCCTACATAGAGCGCGAGGATGTGCGGGACGCGGCGTTCAACGAGGGTGCGGACCAGTTTGGGCATCAGAGATTCCCGCGTTCGGCCAATGGGTGCACAAGTCCAGCGGCAGCGACATAGTCCGGGGGCCAGACTGCGGGCAATGTGATTCCATGCTGCCAGACGACTCCCTGCCGTGATATGTCCAACACCACTCTTGCTGTTACGTCAGGGTAGTCCACTGGCACGACCGTCCCGCCAGCGCCGTGCCGGGCGTTCACTACAGTTAACCCTGACGTTACGTCAGGGTCAAGGGGGAGAGGAATCAAGGCAAGGAATCGTCCAAAGTCAACTGGGACTGCACGATCTGCCATCCTTGCCTGTGGGGCGGCTCGGATCTCGCGGGGCTGAAATGGCGGGGAAACCACATCGACTAGCGGGAATCGGCGGGACGGACCTGTATCCCGGACGCCCGCGCGGGAATCAGAAACGAGCGCTCTCGCAACTCGCTCCTCAAGGGCGTCAGCGCCGCTGAGGGCAGCCTCCGGGCTGGTGGTCGGCACATCCGGCACTTCTCGGGCATCGACCGAAGGGCGCTTGTTCCAGGATTCGGAGCCAAGGACTAGCGACGGGCGGTTCGCGCGCTGGCTGGGGGACGGCCAGTTCGGAGTCGTCCGCGGCAGTCACCCTTTGTTCCCGCCGGGTCGATGTGGTAGCTTCAGCAGGGACCGAGTTCAACCACTAGACGGCCACAGGGAGCACCATCATGCGCGAGACGAAACGGTCCTCGGCGGAGGAGGCACGCAACGAGATCGTGGAGGCTGGGCTCGCCCTACCCGGCATCCCAGAGATGCTGCGCGTGTACGGCGGCTGGGAATCGGCCAAGAAGGGACTTGATTCCTACCATCACCTCCTGAAGCTGTACCGCCCAAGCTGCGTAGCGACGAACAACGCCAACAGGTGGATTGACGATGCCCCGATGGGGACAGATCCTTGAAGAACTGAATCAAACCCAACCGCCAGATTTTGACGGGGTCAGGCGGCGGTATCTCGACCAGCTGCACCGACACACTGATCGAACCGTCGTCCTCTATGCTTCCGGATGGCTTCAGAAACCGGGAATCCCATCGGGTCTCACGTCGATCAACGATGAGGATATCCACGCCCTCATGGAGGTTACCGCAGGAATCGCAAGCGAGAATCTGGACCTGATCCTCCACAGCCCCGGGGGCTTTCCTGAAGCTGCCGAAGGGATCGTCACCTACCTGCGCAGCCGATTTCAGAACATCCGTGTGATCGTCCCGCAACTCGCCATGTCGGCCGCGACGATGATTGCCTGCGCAGCCGATGAGGTGGTCATGGGCAAGCACTCCTTTCTTGGTCCCGTGGATCCACAGTTCCCAATCGGCGATCAGCTTGTCCCTGCGGGAGCGATTCTCGACCAATTCCACCGAGCCCAAGAAGAGTGCGCGGATCCCGCGAAGCTGGCGGCCTGGTTGCCCCTGCTACAGCGATACCATCCGGGACTCCTGAGCCAGTGTCGTCGCGCCGAGGAGCTCTCGAAGGAGTTGGTGCGGACATGGTTGGGGACATACATGTTCCCTGACGCAGAGGACCGTGAGCAACGGGCCGAGGATATCGCGGAATGGCTCTCGAATCACAGGACGTTCAAGAGCCACAGCCGACACCTGTCAAAGACGGTTCTCGAGGAGCACGGGATGATCGTCAGCGCCTTGGAGGAGGACGATGATCTTCAGGATCTCTGCCTCTCTGTGTTCCATGCGGCAACGCACACCCTAAGCGCTACCCCGGCAGCAAAGATCGTCGAGAACCACGAGGGGAAGGCCCACATCAAGCAGGCCAATCCTGTCGCAGTCAACATCCAAGGCCCGATCCAGTTACCACAGCTACAGCCGCCGACACCCGACCCGAATGCGGCTCCCGCCTAGCTGGCCGCCTGCGGGATGAAAGCCGCTTCTCCCACAGACTGCGATCCTGCGAGAGTGGTTTTCCCGCTGACCGCGAGCCGCGGATTCGAGGATCGAGCGGTAGCGACCTTTCCGAGGTGGGGATAGCTCCTCCGAGGAACTGGGTCGCCGGTGGAACCTCGACCCACTGGGCCCGGATCGCGCTCACAACGGAGAAGGGATCCAGAGAGCCGGCATGTCGGCCCACGCCCACTTGGCCCCGGCGAGGACGGGTGCAGACTCAAATGGCATCTCGGATCAGACCACTTAGGAGCGAATCGTGTCGAGGTTGACCAACCTGCTTCGGGAGCTAGAGAAGCAGGATCCAGAGCTAGCGGCCGACCTGAAGCGCGAAGTGGACGCGCTGTCCGGGCGGCGTGCGTTCGGTCTCAACTTTGAGCGGCACATCCCCGAGACGGTCGAACTGGCAGGCCGCCCGGTGCGCAGGGGCGACAAGGTCCGATTCCTGCCTAGGCGGGGCGAGGAGCCGTCTGGGGCCGACCGCCGCCTGTGGCGGGTTAGCCGGATTCGGCGAATCACCGGAGGGAAACGCCTCGCCGATCTGGTGCCCCACCAAGAAACGCAGGCGAGCGCCACAAGCCGACCCGTCGAGGACTTGGTCGTCGTTGCGGAGTTCCGCGATCCGGTCTTCCCCGGGATGGTGTCCACCGGCAAGGTGGAGCGGGGTGGCGACAAGCCGTTCCACACCGTCATCAACGCCGAGAACTTCCATGCGCTCCAACTCCTGCTCTACACCCACTAGGGGAAGGTCGACGCCATCTACATCGATCCCCCCTACAACTCAGGGGCGAGGGACTGGAAGTACAACAACGACTACGTGGACAGCGAGGACGCCTACCGTCACTCCAAGTGGCTCGCGATGATGGAACGGCGGCTCAAGCTCGCCAGGCGGCTGCTCGATCCCGACAATTCCGTGTTGATTGTCACGATCGACGAGAAGGAGTATCTGAGGCTGGGGCTGTTGCTGAAGCAGGTGTTCGAGGCCAGCCGCGTCCAGATGGTGAGCATCACGATCAGTCCCCGGGGAACCAACAGGGCCAGTGAGTTCTCGCGCGTCGACGAGTACGCATTCTTCGTCTTCCTCGGATCCGCAGCGGTCCAGGCGACGGTTCCGCTTGGCGGGGACGAACAGGAGGTGCGCTGGCAGTACCTAAGGCGCGGGCAGAAGAAGTTGGTTCGCGGTTCGCGTCCGAATCAGTTCTATCCAATTTACGTGGACATTCAGAGCGAGCGGATCGTCAAGATCGGATCACCGATGAAGACGGATGAGCCCCTGGCCAGTGTACCTGAAGTCCGGGGCGCCGTGCCGGTGTTTCCGATTGATCCGGATGGCCTTGAGAAGATATGGGGCCTCACGCCTGCGACGCTTCGAGCGGCGCTGGTAGGCGGTTACGTCCGCGTGACGCCAGGGAAAGGGCCTCAGCCGTACACGATCTCCTACCTGACGACCACGAACATCAAGCTCGTTGAAGCCGGAAGGAAGCTCCGGGTCATAGGGACGCGCCCAGATGGCTCCAAGATCGTCGTCTTTTCGGGCGGCAAACCGGAGCGGCGCAGTACGGTATGGCGAGATCGTCGTCATGATGCGGGTGCCTACGGCACGTCGATCCTGCGCGCGCTGCTCCCAGATCGATCATTTCCGTTTCCGAAGTCTCTCTACGCAGTTGAGGATGCCCTGTCGACTTTCGTTGCCGCCACACCCCAGGCGGTGGTTCTCGACTTCTTCGCTGGCTCAGGGACCACCGCGCACGCCGTGATGCGCCTCAATCAGCAAGACGGCGGACAGCGACAATGCGTCCTCGTAACCAACAACGAGGTGTCGGCGGACGAACATGAGAGGCTCCGGAAGCAGGGTCTGCGACCAGGCGACCCCCGTTGGGAGGCGCTGGGGATTTGCGAGCACATTACGAAGCCCCGTGTGGCGGCTGCCGTAACTGGGAAAACGCCCGGTGGCGAGCCGGTCGAAGGATACTACATGTACGACCTCCCAATTGCCGACGGGTTCGAGGAGAATGTGGAGTTCTTCACCATGACCTACGAGGCACCCCGGCCAGTAGCCCACAACCGGGCGTTCAACGCGATCGCGCCACTCCTGTGGATCAGGGCCGGGTCGCAGGGACGCCGGATCGAAGTGGCGTCTGACGACTACGACGTAGCGGACACGTACGGTGTGCTTTTCGATCTGGACGCTTCCGGGGATTTCCTCGCCGCAGTTCGCCGAGCCCATACCGTCCGAATGGCGTTCGTTGTTACGGACGATGACCGCGGGTTCCAGGCGGTGTGCGGCGAACTGCCCGCGAGGGTGGAAGCCGTGCGGCTATACGAGTCGTACCTCACCAACTTCACGATCAACACGGGTCTGGGTTAGCCGTGCGGTACACCCTGAAGGACTACCAGGAGGACGCTGTCGCCGATGTGCTGGAGCTTCTCGCTCGGGCGCGGGACGACTGGCATCGATGGCAGTCGCCGGTAGCATTCTCGTTGACGGCCACGACCGGCGCGGGGAAGACCGTGATGGCGGCGGCCGTGATCGAGGCGCTCTTCCACGGCAACCCGGCCCTTGAATTCGAGTCCGACCCCGGCGCTGTCGTGCTGTGGTTCACCGACGACCCGTCGCTCAACGAACAGACTCGGTTCCGCCTGTTGGACGCGTCGGACCGGCTCGCCCACTCGCGACTGGTGGTCATCGAGAACATCTTCAACCAAGAGAAACTCGAATCGGGCAAGGTCTATTTCCTGAATCGCCAGAAGCTGGGGAGGAAGTCGCTTCTGGTCAGGGGAACGCCAGAGGATCCTGCAGCGGATGCCCAGCGCGAACTCCAGCCGATGCCAGATGCGCGGTCCTACACGATGTGGGACACGCTGGCGAACACCATTGCCGACGAGCACCTATCCCTATACCTCATCCTCGACGAGGCCCACCGGGGCATGAAGCAGCCTACCGGCCGAGATCGGGCCGAGAAGGCCACCATCGTGCAGCGGCTCATTAACGGTGCCCCGGGCGTACCTCCGCTTCCGATCGTATGGGGCATCTCCGCTACCGTCCAACGCTTCAATGAGGCGATGGAAAGGGCTGAAGGCCGGACCACTTATCCTCATGTGGTCGTTGACCCCACGCTGATTCAGGAGTCCGGCCTGCTCAAGGACGACATCCGCTTGGACTTCCCCACCGAGGCGGGTGAGTTCGACACCGTCCTGCTGGCTCGCGCCGCACGGAAGGTGAGGGAAGCCACCGCCCGATGGCGCGCCTACGCCGAGCGGGAAGGCATGGCGGCGGACATGGTCATGCCGCTCTTGGTGGTCCAGGTGCCCAACACGCCTTCGAACGAGTTGTTGCTCTCTGCGGTCGCCACGGTCCAAGAGGCGTGGCCGGAACTAGACGACCACATGATGGCCCACGTCTTCGGTGACCACGCCCCTATCAACGTCGGCGGGTACTCGGTCCCCCACGTACGGCCCGAGACCGTACAGGACCGTTCCTACATCCGGGTACTCTTCGCAAAGGACGCCATCTCCACCGGCTGGGACTGCCCGCGCGCCGAGGTGCTTGTGTCGTTCCGCCCGGCGCGGGACGAAACTCATATCACACAACTGCTTGGTCGGATGGTTCGGACACCGTTGGCCCGGAGGATCCCGGGCGACGACATGCTCAACTCGGTTGCGTGCCTGTTGCCACGCTTTGACCGGCCGACGGCCACGAAGGTCGCGGAGACCATGATGGGCGAGCGGGAGGCCGACGCCGACGGCACCGGCGGCGGCGGCGGCCGGCGCGTACTCCTGGCCCCGGTCGACATGGTCGCCAACAGCAACATCCCGGAGGCGGTTTGGGAGGCTTTTTCCGAAGTCCCCTCACAGACGTTGCCACGGAGGGTGGCCCGTCCCCTGAGGAGGCTCATGGCGCTTGCCCAAGCGTTGTCGCGAGACAGGCTGAGGAAGGACGCGCGCAAGGACGCCTATCGGAAGCTCTTTGCGAAGCTCGACGGCCTGGCGGCCCAGCACACAGAGGAAGTGGCAACCGCCAGCAAGGGTATCAGCGAAGTGCGTGGAGAGACCCTGGTTGCTCACGTCGCCGATGGCGAGCCGTTCGAGTACCTGCCTTTTGTGGCGGTCGTCGACGAGAGGGCGGTCGAGGCCGACTTTAGGGCGGCCTGTCGCACGCTGACGACGGAACTCGCGCGGAAGTACGCAGACCGCCTCGCGGACCCGGACGACGACGGCCTGCTCGACGCTCATGTCCGGGTCGCCGCCTTGGCACAGGTACAGGAAGTGCCAGACGCACTCGACCGGGAAGCCAAGAGAATCACCAAGCGATGGTTCGCCGACTACCGGGTCGCGATCAAGGGGCTGAGCGACGAACGGCAAGCGGTCTACGACGAGATCAGGAGCATGTCGCCCGAGCCCTCGACAATCCAGGTCAAGCGGCCTCGAATCCGCACCGAGGAAACTCGGGACGCCGACGGCAACGAGTTGGCGACCCGTACCGGACACCTCATGTCCGATGACAAAGGCGAGTTCCCGGTCGGCTCATTGAACAGGTGGGAGATCGAGGTCCTCGACAAGGAGATGGCACGCCCGGACTTCCAAGCATGGTATCGGAACCCCCCTCGCCCGTCGGGGGATGCGTTGGCCGTCGCCTACCAGAATGATCGAGGTGAATGGCGCCGGATGTGCCCGGATTTTCTTTTTTTCCACGGCGACGGGGCAGTGAACATTTCCATCGTCGATCCTCACGGCCCCCACCTCGCCGACGCGCTTCCCAAGCTTCGCGGCTTGGCGGAGTTCGCCGAAGAGCACGGCGAGTCCTTCTACCGGATCGAATCGGTTGCACGGATGTCTGGGGGAGTCCTTCGTGTGCTGGACCTTACGGAGACTTCTGTTCGAGAGGCCGTCGCCAAGGCGCGTGATGCGGAGTCGCTCTACCGGAGTGACGCCGCTGCGAACTACTGATCGGGCGCTGAGCCGCGCCGCAAGGAGCGCCGCTCGTAGGGCTATAGCTGCCCCACCAGCCCGATCTCGGGGAGACGCTCGCCGAGGTTCTGACGCTGAGCCGCGCGGGATCGTGTTTCTGAGGTTTCCGCCCGCACGAGAGCCTAGAGATGGAGCGGATCGGCAACGGCGGCCTTCGTTGGCCCGAGTGGTTTGAAACCAATTGCGGTTGAGACTCGTAGAATGCCGCCCTTCGGGTTACCGCAGCCCGAAGGGCAGCACGACCAAACGAGGCGAAACGGAGGAAACGCGTAGTTAGGTTGATCCATCCCACGCCCGAACTGATGCCCGTGTCCATCGACGGGGGCGTCGGCGGGATCAGTCGCCGCTCCGCTTTCCCGGGTGCCTGGACGATCCGGCACCGCTGGCCTCCGTCCCACCGCCAGCCGCGCTTCGCGAGGTCCGTCTG
>JAPPGZ010000058.1 GCA_028874905.1 Gemmatimonadota bacterium | reverse complement strand
ATTCCCGAGTCGGAGCGCGACCGCAACCCCAACGTTCCGCCGATCAGCTGAATCGGAAGGAACAGAGTGAGAATCCGGGCCGCGGGGGTTGATCGCCCTCGCGGCCCGGATTCTCAGTGGGGTGAGGAGGCGGTTCTCCTGAGCCTGCGGGCGCCGTCGAAAGACAGGTCTCCCGGGCTGAGCGGGGCGAACGACCCAAGCCGGGAGGGGAGCGGGCCACCAAGCTCTACTAAGTCTGTAGTTGACAACTCCGGATCCTGCTCCGCAGTATGCTACTATATCAATAGTAAGTGTCCGAAAAGCCGAGGAGGAGCCCGTGACCGCGCTCACCGCCCGTGAAATGGACGTCATGTCGGTGCTGTGGGAGCTGGGGTCGGCCACCGTGGCCGAGGTCAGCGCCCGACTGGACGACGATCTGGCCTACACCACCGTGCTCACGGTCCTGCGCATCCTGGAGTCGAAGGGTCTGGTCGGCCACGAGAGGGAGGGGCGTGCGCACCGATACCATCCGCTGCTCGCGCGCCAGGAGGCCGGCCGCTCGGTGCTCGACCGGCTCCGGGACAAGGTCTACTCGGGGTCCACGGAGTTGCTGGTGGCCAATCTGGTTTCCGACGAACGCCTGTCCGCGCAGACCATCAGGCGCTTGCGCAAGCTGCTTGACGAGCGACTCGAGAAGGAGGAGCAACCATGATTGCCGCATGGATGCTGTGGTCGGCCGGAATCGGCCTGCTTTTCCTGGTTGCGGGGATGGCTGCGGAGAGGCTTCTTGCGCTCGGCCGTCGCCCCACTCGATGGGTCTGGATCGTCGCGGGAGCGGCGACCGCCACACTACCGCTGCTCAGGATTCTCGGCGGACGTTCCGGCCCACCGGTCGCGGCGCCGATGGGCGAACCGGTGCTGCTGGAACCCCTCGCCGTGACGGTTGCCCGGGATTCCATGCTCCACTCTCTCGACGACGCGCTGGTTCTGGGCTGGGTTGCGCTGTCCTTCCTGCTGGTGGTGACCGTGCTCCTGGCCATCGTCCAGCTCCTGCGCGAGAGCAAGTCGTGGCGGCAGGGGTCGCTTGAGAACCGCTCGGTGCTATGGTCACGAAACACCGGCCCCACCGTCGTCGGTCTCCTCCGTCCCCGCGTCGTGCTGCCCGCTTGGGTGCAAGGGGCGGGCCGACGGGAACGCGAACTGATTCTCGCCCACGAAGATGAACACATCCGCGCCGGCGACGCGCTGCTCCGCTTTCTCATGACCCTGCCGGTGCTCGTCTTCCCCTGGAATCCGGCTCTCTGGCTGCAGCGCCACCGCTTGGGGCTCGCCATCGAACTGGATTGCGATCGCAGGGTCATGCGCCGGATGCCCGGACACCGCCGTGCCTATGGAGACCTGCTGTTGCGCGTGGGCGCCAGCCGAAGCGGGTTGCAGCGGCTGGCGATCGTGTCGCTCGCGGAGGGTCGCTCGCAGTTGGAGCGACGCATCCGGGGCCTGGTGCAGGGGACGCCGCGCGCGCGTCGCGTCAAGATCACGCTCCTCGCCCTGGGCGTGACCGCGCTCGTGGCCCTCGCCGTGCTGCTGCCACGGATCCGCGGCGAGGGAGGGCCCGTGGAAGGTGAACTGGTCGACCTCATGGCGGAACCGACCTTCACCCCCTTCACGGAACGTCCCGAACTCCTGAACGAGGAGGAGGTCCAACAGGCCCTGGAGGGGGAGTATCCTCCGGCGCTGCGGGAAGCGGGGATTGGGGGCAGGGTCGTGGTGCAGTTCTTCATCGATGCCGAGGGCGAGGTGCAACGGACGCTCCTGGCCCGGACCTCGGGCCATGAGGAGTTCGATTCCGCCGGGATGCGGGTTGCCCGCGTGTTCCGCTTCAGCCCGGCGCGCAATCTGGGCGAGGAAGTGTCCGTCTGGATCGCCATCCCGATCACGTTCGGGGAGGTTGAGGAGGAAGCGGAAGGGCGGTTCGGCGCGGGAGCCGATCCCGAAGCACGAATGGAAGCCGCCCGGAGGCTGCTGGAGATGGTCGATAGCATGGTTCCCGACTCGTCATCGGCAGATCTCGAACAGTTGCGCGAACGCTTCGAAGAGATCTTCCTCGAAGAGATCCTCCGCGAGCAGGCGCGCGACTCCGTCGAGCGTCCCGTGGACGCCGGCACCCGGCAGGAAGCACCTGTGGCCGACACGCCGACCGCCACCCCATACACGGTGCGTCCCGACCTCGTGAACGCGCGTGACGTACAGCAGGCCCTGGCAAGAGAGTATCCTCCGATGCTCAGGGATGCGGGAATCGAAGGGACGATCAATGTGCGTTTCTTCGTCGACACCGAGGGCGTGGTGCAGAGGGTCCTCGTGGCCCAGTCCTCCGGGCACGAAGCCCTCGACTCGGCGGCCCTCCGGGTTGCCCGCGTTTTCCGGTTCACCCCGGCGCTTAACGGGGACGAAGTCGTGCCTGTCTGGATTGCCATTCCGATCACGTTTGAATTGCGAAGAGAAGGTTGGACGGTGCGCCCCGACCTGGTGAACGAACGGGTCGGGCGAGCCTTCGAAAGGGAGTATCCTCCGATTCTGAGGGACGCGGGCATCGGAGGGACGGTCCGCGTGCGTTTCTTCATCGACGATGATGGCGAAGTGCAAAGGACCCTCGTCGCCCGGACGTCGGGTCACGCTTCGCTCGACGAAGCAGCCTTGCGGGTTGCCAACGTGTTCCGGTTCACGCCCGCGCTCAACCTGGACGAACCCGCGCTCGGGGCCCCCGTGGCCGACACCCCAACGGCCACGCCCTACACGGTACCTCCCAACCTCATCAACGAGGAGGAGGTCCAGCAGGCCATCGACGACGAGTACCCGGCGATGCTTCGAAATGCGGGCATCGGAGGCACGGTCCACGTACAGGTCTTCGTCGACTCGGCGGGTGTGGTGCAGAACACCGTCGTTGGCCGATCGTCGGAACGCGAGGTCCTCGATGACGCAGCTCTCCGCGCGGCCCGCGTCATGCGATTCACGCCGGCGCTCGACCAGACCACGCCCGTGCCGGTCTGGATCGCGATTCCGATCACGTTCGTCCCCGACCGCCAGCCGGTTCCTGGCTACCGCGTGGGATGATGCCGCGCGGAAGCCCGTCACCATCCGGGACTAACAACCATCGCCGGGTTGACGGATCTCCGCGTCGGAACCCACTGGGGCGGGAGGGCTCGAACCTCCAACCTCCTGGTTAACAGCCAGGCGCTCTG
>JAPPGZ010000079.1 GCA_028874905.1 Gemmatimonadota bacterium | reverse complement strand
GTCTGCTCTCTGCGGCACTTTCCGTCGCCTCGCGGCGCCCGGGCGTTACCCGGCACCCTGCCTTGCGGAGCTCGGACTTTCCTCCGTCCGGTGAGTCCTGCAGACTCCCGGCGGCGATCCCTCAGCCCGTCCTCCTGGACCTGAATGATGATAGCGGCCGGGCGGTGTCGGCCATACCCCGCGCCGGAAACGAGATCGGGATTTCAGGACGTGCTGCCTTCTAACTCAAGTCACCGCAACGGAACAAATGTCTTGCGGAATTGCAGAAAACGTGCGATTATGGGTCCATGACGTTTCCCGAGTCCACGGCCTTCCAACCTGGGAACCCCAGCTGGGAATGACCCGGAACCGCTTCGCGAAAACTTCGAGAGCCTTGTCCTGGCTCCTCGCGACAGTTGCCCTCGGATCGTCCCCAAACGCCGCGTCCGCGACCTCCCCCGCCTGGGCGCAACTACCCTCGACCGCGCCCGATGCCGACGGCGAAGCCGTTGTCGTATACCTGGTGCGCCACGCGGAGCGGGCTGAAGACGGTTCGGACGATCCACCGTTGGCGCTGGCCGGCCAGATCCGCGTGCAGCAGCTCCTGGCGATGCTCACCGACGTGAACCTGACCTACGTACACACGACCGATTTCAAGCGCACGCGTGACACGGCTCGTCCCTTTGCGGAGCGGGCCGGGGTGGAGTTCGTGATCTACGATCCGCGTGAGCTGGAGGCGCTGGCCACCGAGATCGCAGCGACTCCGGGGCGTCATCTGGTCGCCGGCCACAGCAACACGACGCCGCAACTGGTGGCGGCCCTGGGCGGTGACCCGTCGGACGCGATCGACGAGTTCGAATACGATCGGCTCTATATCCTGGTGATTCAACCCGGCAAACCCGCGATGACGACCCTGCTGCGCTTCGGGGAACCGTACGTCGAAGGCCAGGACTTCGGCCTGCGCGCCGGATCCACCGCGTTCAGAAACTCACCACGAGAGCAACGGTAACGACCCGGTCCAGCTCCTTGCGGGGCACAAGCACTTCGCCCGCGGGCTCGCCCTGTGGTGTCGACAACGGGACGCTCGCGAGCGCGGGACGATTGTCGAAGGTCGCCCGGACGGAAGTCTTCAGGCCCAGATGCTCGTTCATCGCGACGCTCAGCGAGTTCGTCCAGTCGGCGCGCACGTCGCTGGGATCGTCGCCGTTTCCATCGAGTACGAGGTCGCTTCGCCAGTCCGAGTTGTCCGTTACCTGAAGCCGGAATTCACACGAAACCCGTGCTCCCAGGAAACGGTCGCTCCACTCCGGATCCGGGACCACGTCCTGCTGGAGCGTATGGGTGAGACCGTAGGCGGTGCGCAAGCTCCGTTCCTCCGACTCGGTCCAGCGGGTGGAGATGCCCAGGACATTGACGAGCCGGTTCTGAACGCCGGCGAAGGTGTTGCGGGTCCAGCCCGATTGAATGAAGAACGCTGTCCTGTCGGATACCCTGCGGTCGAATCGCATCCTGGTGTAGTAGTTCTCCACCGACGTCAGGGTGATGGACTGCTCGTCGACGCGATATTCCGTCGGAGTGCCCACCGCCGTCCGCGTCCGCCGCGTAGTGCGGGTCCGGATGCCTCCGGCTTCGATCTTCACGTCGCTTCGCTCCCATGAACGGGTCAATGTGCTCGCTATTCCGAGCGTCGATGCCACGGCGTTGCCCCCGGTGCGGACGAAGCTGAGTTCGCTCGAGTTCATCCAGCGGCCCTGGGGCTGAAGCGCGCTGGCCATGGAGGCTGCCGTCAGCAGGAGACACGCTGTCACGGCGGAGGCCAGGGCGTGGCTGGGGGCCCCCGGCCACAATATCGTTGCTTCCTTCACGTTCCTTCCCTTCCCTTCCCTTGGAGTTTTCCCAACGATGGCACCGCGCGGTCCTGATGGTTCTGGTCTGCATGGGCGGGCAGGCTTCCGGGGCGCACTACAACCCGGCGACACCAACGACGGCCGAGTATGGCGTGATGCGTTACCAGACGGTCACGTAGCCGTCCGCCGCGAGGTTCCAGCGCCGGCCGTAGACGTGGAGTCGCCTCGTGGGCACTCCGTCAGAAGACAGCATCCCCCCGGCGTGGGTCCACGCGAGGACACTCCCCTCCAGATTGACCATGTCGACCCCGCGCGCACGCATATTGCGGGCATACGCCGAACTGCGGGCGCCGATCGTGCAGTACGCGACGAGCCTGCGGCCACTGCGCCCGAATTCGCCCAGACGCTCTTCGAACGCCTCGGCCGTGATCGCCCCCGGCAGGGTGGACACGGCCCGCTCCGTCTCGCTTCGCACGTCCACAAGCACGATGTCCGCGGACGGGAGCGCCCCTTTGAGTGACTCCGCGGAGATCGTCGGGACATCGGGGTAATCGGCCTTCAGGTCCTCCACGAACCGCAGCACGGCCGCGTACCGGTCCGCCTCGGTATCGCGCGACTGCGCGTAAGCAGCGGTGAAGGGTGGAAAGCCGACCACCAGAACCGCCAGCGCGAGGCACTTCCGCTCGAGCGGCCGACCGGGGGGTCTACGCATGTCGATAGCCCTGCGTGAAGATGTCGTTCACGGCCGCGACCCGAAAACCCTCTCGCTCCAGCAGCGACGCCGCTGCCGACGCGCGGGCACCGCTGAGACAATGGACGAGCAGTTCGCAATCGCGCGGGAGTTCCTCGAGTCGCGCCGCAAGCCGGGTGTGGGCGATGTTGGTCGCCCCGTCGATACGCGACCGTGCAAACTCCGTGGCGCGCCGCACGTCGAGCACATGAACGTCGGCGTCGGCGCGGCGGCGCTCCACTTCCCCAAAATCGATGACTTCGATGCTCGCCAGACGGCTGCCGTTGGCACGGCACGCTTCCAGCTCGGCAGGGGGCGTCCAGCTCGTGATCCGGTCCAGGCCTATCCTGACCAGGTCGCGCACCGCTTCCTCGACCTGCGCCTCCTCGCAAACCAGAGAGATCCGCGACGCCGGGTCGACGTAGCATCCCGCGATCGTGGGGAACGACTTGCTGAGCGGTGCGTAGATGGAACCCGGAACATGGGCTTCGTAGTAGCCCAGCCGGTCGGCGCGGGTGTCGACGACGACCGCTCCGGGGTCGGCCGCCACGGACAGGAGTTCAGCGCCCGTCAGCCGGCGTGGCCGGGGCAGAGGGCCGAGGAGCGAGGGGCCGCGCCGGTTCTCGATCTTCATGCGCCCGAAGTAGAGGGGGGGCTCGGGTTGGCCGTCGAGGATGTACGCGACGAAGGCGTCCTCGCCGCCCTTGACGGCGGCCAACGCGGGGCTGAACCGCTTCTCGTACCCGGCGGTGGTGTCGGGGATCGCGCCGAGGGCCTTGCCGCAGGCGCTGCCGGCTCCGTGTCCGGGCCAGATGCGCAGGTAGTCCGGCAACTCGAACACCCTCACCGCGGAGCCGTAGAGACGACGCGCAGAGGGCTCCATTTCGCCCGCGTGTCCCGCGGCGGATTCGAGGAGGTCGGGACGGCCGAGATCGCCGACGAAGATGAAGTCGCCCGATACCATGCCCATGGGTTCGGAGGCGCCGCTCCCCCGGTCGGTGATCATGAAGCTGATGTGCTCGGGAGTGTGGCCGGGAGTGTGCACCGCCCGGATATCGATCCCGCCTACGATGAAGCTGTCCCCGTCGCGCAGCAGGGTGACCCGGTCGGCGTCCTGCGCCCACTCGTACTCCCAGTCCGGTCCGCCCTCCGCCGAAAGGTAGGCGCGGCACCCGTGGCGCTCGGTGAATTCAAGGCATCCCGAGAGAAAATCGGCGTGAATGTGGGTTTCCGTCACGGCCGTGATCCTGAGTCCCTCTCGTCGTGCGATCGTCACGTAGCGGTCGATGTCGCGCTGCGGGTCGATGACGACCGCCTCGCGCGAGCGCTGGCACCCCACGAGGTAGGCGTGCTGTGCCAGCTTGTCGTCGACGATCTGTCTGAAGAACATGCGTTTCCTAACGGACCCGTGACGCCGTCTGTCGTAAACCCGGAACGTGCAACCTACGGCGCGTTCCCGGAAGATGCAGTATGGAGCCCTTCAACATAGGAAGAAAACACGATGAATACGGCACGTTGCAACATCAGGACCATCACCGCCGCGGCACTCGTGCTGATGGCGGCAACGGCGATTGGGGCGCAGGACGCCGAGGGCCAGAGGCGAGGGAATATGGGGATGCGCGTCGGAAACACCGGCCTGTCGCCCGTCGAAAACGCGCTCCGGCGCGCGGACGCGCTCGAGTTGACGGAGGACCAGCGAACCCGGCTGGAAGCGCTTCGGGTCGGGGCGCTGGCGGAGCGAACCGCCAATGCGGCCAGGCTCATGGAACTGGCCTCTGGAATCCGCTCCGGGACCGTCGAGCGCGCCGCCATCCGGGAGGAAATGGCGGCGCTCCGGGAGGCCGGCGCGACCGCTCGTGAGAACCTCCGCGACCAGCTCGGCGAGATTCTCACAAGTGACCAGCAGCAGGAACTGCGGCGGGCAGCCAGGCGGGCCGCGTGGCAGAACCGCCGCGGGACGATGCCACGTGTCGACCGCCAGCGCGGTCCGTGGCGCGGGCGCGGTGTCGACCGCAGCCGCAGGGGTCCCTGGGGCCCAAGGCGCGATCGCCCGGGACGCTGAGCGGGGAGACGGGACCTGGCTGGCAGCCGAGATGTGCGCGACAGGGCGCCTGGCGTTGTAGTATATTGATCGTCGCCGAAAGGGACGCCTGCGGATGAGTGCGGGCGTGATCCCGGCACCCACAGCACGCCTCTCGCGCCCTGCTAGCTCAACTGGTAGAGCATCCGACTCTTAATCGGCAGGTTCGGGGTTCGAGTCCCTGGCGGGGCACTGGCGGCAAGGGGTGGCTTCGACAACCGTCGAGGCCACCCCTCGTTCATGGGAGGTATGCACGCAGCGCAACCACGTCTTCGCCGGCGCGGACCCGCAACCGGCCGATCGTCGCGGGCAGCAGCGCGAACGCGACCGATCGCAGTTGGAGCCCCCCGCCCTGTCCCGCTTCGAGCGTCGCCGAGCCCGAAAGGATACCCCATACCTCGCAGGTCTCGCCGTCGAGGCGGGCTTCGAAGTCGCACCCGGCGTCCATGCCCACCCGCTCGACGACGAACTCGTCGCAATCGGCCAACACCTCGCGCGTCACCCCGCGGCCTTCCCCGACGAGCCGCGGAGCAGCCGGCGCGGGGACGGCGCCCGAGAAATCGATCACGTCCAGCGCTCGCTCGATGTGCAGCTGACGCGGCCTGCCATCGGGACCCGGGCGGTCCCAGTCGTGGATCCGGTAGGTCGTGTCCGAACACTGCTGAACCTCGACCAGGACAACGCCTGAGAGGATGCCGTGCACCGTCCCTGCCGGGACGAGGATCGCGTCGCCGGGTTCGACGGGTACCCGGTTGAGGCAGTCCGGGACGGTCCCGCGCGAGATGGCGCGGCGGAGTGCGGCCCGATCGATGCCCGCCTGGAGCCCGTGTATGATGCACGCACCCCTCTCGGCATGGAGAACGTACCACATCTCGGTCTTGCCGGGTTCCCCCAGGTTGTGGGCGGCCGCGTACATGTTGTCGGGGTGCACCTGAACCGACAGCGCGTGGGTCGCGTCGAGCAGCTTGACGAGGAGCGGGAAGATGCCCCGTTCGGCTGCCTCTCCCCCGCGCGTGCCCACGAGGGAGACCCCGTACTCCGCTACCAGGCCGGGCAAATCACGTCCCGATAGGGGCCCCCGGTTCACGATCGACGGCTCGCTCGTGTGCCCCGACACCTCCCAGCTCTCGGCGACGATGCCGTCCGGGGTGTCGCGACCGAGGAGATCGGTCAGGCGCCGCCCGCCCCACATGTAGTGCTTGAGTCGCGGCGAGAAGGTCAGGGGGGCGGACAGGGGGTGCGACGTGGCCATGCGTGTAAGATACGGCCACGCGCTGTTCAGGAGTCAGTGGCTAAAACCCTCGCGAGCACCGCGAACGGTGGCGCCGGGCACCGGACGTGTCGGCCGGTGCCCGGCCCCCGGTCACCTCGTCGTGAAGGTAATCGGCAGCTGGATCCAGACCGGTACCGGCCTGTCTCGATTGAGCGCCGGCGTGAATCGGAACACGGGCGCCACTCTCAATGCGGCCTCGTCCAGCGCCTCGTGGCCGGAGCTCGTCGCGACCTCCTGGCGCTGCACCTCTCCCGTCTCGTCGATGAAAAACCACACGACTGTCGTGCCACCGATACCGGCATTGCGGAGCAGCGGTGGATACTCGCGTTCGAGCGCCCTCATGACTTCGGCGGCGTTGACGTAGTCGGGCTTGACCGTGTAGGGGGTGAAGACCGGCTGGGCGGAAATGTCCACCTCGGCCTCGCCGGCTCCCGCCGCTTCGGCCTCGGCGCCCGCACGCTCGGCGGCCGCCCGCTGCTCGGCCACGACTGCCTCAAGCTCGGCCCCCAATCTCCGCGCTTCCTCCGAGGCGGTCCTTCTGGCACCCGATCCCGTCGTGAACGTGATCGGCAACGAGACCCAGACCGGCACGGGCTGGTCGCGATTGAGCGCCGGCGTGAACCGGAACACGGGCGCCACGCGCAACGCGGCCTCATCGAGTGCGGCGTGCCCACTGCTCCTGAAAACGGCCTGGTTCCGCACTGTCCCCGTCTCGTCGATGAAGAACCACACGACCGCCGTGCCTCCGATGCCGGCATCCCGCAGCAGCGGCGGGTACTCCCTTTCGAGAGCCGCCATGATTTCGGGCCGGTTGACGTAGTCGGGCTTGACCGTAAAGGGCGTGAAGACCGGCGCGGCGGAGATGTCAGCCTCCTCGCCTTCACCCGTGATGCCCGGGATGAGCACCGCGAGCCCGACAACCATGATCGCGCCGAAGAGCAGCATCGCCCCCTGGGCCAGCCTGACCTGAGGCGCCTTGTTCAGCAGCGCGCGCAGGCGTCGTTCCAGCAGCGATGGCTGTTCCGCAAGCGCCGCCACCGCGACACCCGGAAGGAGACCGCGCGCGGTCCCGACGCGAAGCAGCAGGTCTCCGTACAACACGCGCCTGTCGGGCCAGCGGCGCATCACCCGGCTGTCGCAATCGAGTTCGAGCGCAAGGCCCAGGCGATAATACTGGATCCAGAGCGCGGGATTCCACGGGAACGCGACAAGCAGCGCCGCGGCCATAAAGCGAAGCTGCGCGTCGCGCGCCCTCTGGTGCTCCTCTTCATGCGCCAGGACCAGTTCCTGCCGCTCCCGCCCCGCACCCCGCACCCACTCGGGAAGCACGATACGTGACCCGACCAGCCCCACGACAGCCGGGCCGGAGTCGCGCGACCACAGCACATGGCGCCCGAGCAGCTTCCCCTCTTGCCAGGACGCACGGCGGCGCACAAACCGCGCGGCCCCGATCAGGGCCGTGATCAGCAGCACCGCCGAGAGGCCGGCCCAGCCCAGTTGCAGCGCTCCGTCCAGGGAATGGAGCGCGGAATCCCCGGACAGCGTGACGGCCAGGGGCTCCAGCATCACCGGCGGCGACGCGGGCGGGCCGGCTGCCGGCGAACCGAGGGCACCAGCGAGCAGACGCGCGCCCGGCAGAATTACCGTCCCCGCACCGGCCGCTACCCACACCCAGCGCCGTCGGCCGTCCAGCAGCCTCTCGAGGGCGAGTCCGGCGACCAGGAAAAGGAGCCCTGCTCCAATCGACCATAGCATCCACGCGGCAGTCATTCGTCTTCTCCTTCTTCGGGGCGGCCCGTCGCCGCCAGTTGCTGGTCAAGCAGTTCGCGGAGCCGCCTTACGGCTTCCGGCGAAAGCTGTTCGTCCGACACCAACTGCGTCATGAGAAGCTCCGCCGAACCCGAGAAGACCTTGTCTTTCAGGCGGCCGAGCACGGAACGTCCGGCCTCCACCCTGCCCAGCAGAGGCTGGTATCGGTGGGCCCGCCCCTCCTTGACGTGGTTCACCATGCCCTTGGCTTCCAGTATGCGCAGCATGGTGAGGACGGTGTTGTAGGCCAGATCGTCGTCCAGGCGCTCGCGGACCTCGGCGACGGTCGCCGATCCCTGGTCCCACAAGACAGCCATGATGTCCATCTCTCGAGTGGTGAGCGTTCGGCTCATGCCATCTCCTTTTGCGGGCAGCCACCCGCGCCTGGCGGTGAACGGCACGCCGGCCGGACGGACGGACGGGACTTCCGACACCAACTCCTATGTTATTAGTAGATGTTGCGACGATTTGTTCCCCATGTCAAATCCGGGGCTTCGCGCCTCAGGCTTCGCGCCTCAGTTTGCAGGACGCGTGATCTCGTACTCCTTCGGCGGCTCCGCACCCATCAGGTGCTCCACGAAGTAGTCCCACCGGCGCCGGATGAAGTACGGCTCGTTCAGCCCGTGGGCCCGATCCGGCGCCCAGATCAAATCGTAGTCCCTGTTGGCCTTGGTGAGCTCGTCGATCAACTGGACCGTCATCGCCGGGTGGACGTTGTCGTCCATGTCGCCGTGCATGAGCAGCAGCTTGCCCTTCAGGTTGGAGGCGTGGGTCTTGTTGGCCTCGTCGGTGAAGTTGGTCGTGCCGCTGGCGGAGTCGGCGACGAGGAGACCCTGGTACTTCTCGGCCCAATAGATGTTGTAGCTGGCGTTATCGTGGTTTCCCGCCCCGGACACCGCGACCTTGAAGAAGTCGGGGAATCGCACCATGGCATCCGTCGACGCAAAGCCACCGCCCGAATGTCCGTAGATCCCCACGCGGTCGAGATCCATGAACGGGTAGCGAGCGGCCAGCTGCTTGATCGCGGTCACGTGATCGGGAAGGCCGTTGTCGTTGAAGTCGCCGTAGTAGATGTCGTGAAACGCCTTGGAGCGGTGGGGCGTGCCCATGTGGTCGAGCTGAATCACCACAAAACCCAGCTTGGCCAGCGAGAAGTCCTCACCCCCGGACTTGAAGGTCCACGAACCCACGCTGCCCACCTGCGGGCCGGGGTAGATGTGGTCGATGACGGGGTACAGCGCCGACTCGTCCAGGTCGTCGGGGAAGTAGATGAGGCCGTAGATGTCGGTAACGCCGTCCCGGGCCTTCACCGAGAAGACCTCGGGGGCGCGCCAGCCGACGGCCTCAAGCTTGGAGATATCGGCGTCCTCCAGGGTGCGGATCACCTCGCCGGTCGCCAGCCGCCTGAGCAGTGAGACCGGCGGATCGCCGATGGTGGAATAGGTGTCGACGAGAAAGCGGCCGGAGGGCGACACCGAGATGGCGTGGTTGCCCACCTCGCCCGCGACGGTGGCGAGGCCGCTACCGTCGTAGCCGACACGGTAGAGGCGCCCGTAGTAGGGGACCCCCTCCTCGCGTCCGTAGGCGGTGAAGTAGATGCGCCGGCTCGCCTCGTCGACGTGCCAGATCGCGCCGACGGCCCACGGCCCGGACGTCACCTGGTTCTTGACCGTCCCGTCCTTCGAGAAGCGCCAGATGTGCGCCCACCCGTCCCGCTCGGACCACCAGAAGGCGTCGTCGGTCGTTTCCGACACGAACCAGGAGGTGGGGTTGCGCTGCGCGGTCTCTACCCAGGTTCGCGAACTGTCGCCCGCGACGAGCCGGAAATCGCCCGTGGACGCGTCGACCTCGGCAAGGTGGTTGCTCTTCGACGCACGCGTCTCCCAGTGCATGTACGCGAACCGCGAGTCCGCTGACCACAGCGAATCGACCTGTGAACCGCCCAGGTAGAGGCGGTTGGGACGCGGCTCGAGTTCGACGCGGATGTTGCCGACCTCGGGGAGCACGTCCGCAGGACCATTGGACTCCGCGTCTGCGTCGCCGTCGGATCCGCCCGCCGCAACCGCGCCCAGCGTCTCGCCGACATCGAGAATGTGGAAGGCCGGCAGCGGCACGATCGAGTCGCCCGGCAGTGCGTAGGGCTGTGAGTAGTGCACCGTGCGCTGCGGCGTGTACGAGACGTAGTGGTGATGCTCGACACCCCGCTGGTCCATCCGCTGAACCAGCAGCTTGCGCGAGTCCGGAGACCAGTAGACGTCCGGGCGGCGTACCCGATTGTTGCGGATGTCGTTCGGGCGCGGATAGGCGAGGCCGTAGCCGTTGAACTCCTCGCCGTCCGTGGTCAGCTGGATCGTGTCGCCCCCGCCGACGGGGCGCACGAAGAGGTTGTGATCGGTGACGAAGGCTTCCCAGCGCTCGTCGGGGGATTCGACGAACGGCGTGTCGTCGGGCAGCGTGTCACCGACCTGGCACATGTACTCGCCGAGGTCGCACTCGAAGCGCTTCGCCCTGGCCGCGAACTCGATTCGGCTCTCGTCCCCGTCCACGAACTCGAAGTCCTCGAAGGGGAGTTTCTCGGGCACGTAGCTGGTGTCGGCGGCCAGGGAGAGCGCCGCTGCGAGACGGTAGTGGTCGAAGAGCGGCCGTTTCACGTTCGCCGCCGGATCGACGTAGGTGAATTGGTGTCCGGCACCCGTGTTGTTGCGGTACCAGAAGCGGTCCGTGTCGTTGATCCAGTTGGGTGTGACCGGACCGCCGGCAATGAGCGGCGACGTGTGCCAGTTGAGCAGCAATTCCGCCCGGTGGTAGTCGACCTCCTGGCCGGCGGCGGGAGCAGGCCACGATGCCGCGGCCCCGGTGCAGAGGGCCACGGTGAGGGCGGCGATGGCCGCGACAGGTGGGCGGCGGCGTGTGGCGAACGGGAAAGTGGACCGGATCGGGCGCATGCTTCTCACTCCGAGTTTCGTTGGAGACGACACCGTTTCATCTTGCGGGCGGGCTGTGACACAGGCAAATCGGATGTTCCCCCTGCCGATGCCACGACCGGAGACCACCATGCGCCGAACGCCGTTCATCCTCTGCGTGGCTGCTGCCGCCTCGTGCGCCGGACTGCACGCGCAGGACCGCGCCTCCGTCCTTCGCTATGCGAGCCTCCGTGGCAACATACGCGTCGAACTCCACATGCTGCCGCCGGTGAGCACGGGGCCGATGAGCCCCTCGTGGTCGCCCGATGGCGCCTGGATCGCCTTCGCAATGGCGGGCGACATCTGGCGGATCCCCGCCCGTGGCGGCACGGCGGAGCAACTGACGCAGGGACCCTGGTACCACTTCGAGCCGAGCTGGAGCCCCGACGGGTCGCGCATCGTGATGACGGTGGAGACGGGAAGGGGTCTGGACATCGCGCTCCTGGACGTGGACGGGGGCCAGGTCAGCCTGCTGGTGGAGGGCGGCCGTGCGGACGTCCAGCCATCCTGGAGCCCGGACGGGCGCTACGTGTATTTCGCCACCGCCGGACTGGGCATGGACGTGCACCGGATCGAGGTAGCGACCGGCGAGCGCGAGGCGGTGGCCGACGGGCCGGGCAGCCAGTATCAGCCCCGGGTATCGCCGCATGGCGTCCTGGCCTTCCTGGCGCCGAGTTCCGGTGTGGCAGGAAGCGGTGGGATCTGGACGAGGGCGCGGGCGGCCGACGGGGCGGCGGGCCAGCCGGTGCTCGTCCGGGCCGAGGAGACCGCGTACCGCGCGCGGCCCGACTGGCTTCCCGACGGCAGCGCCCTTGTCTACGTCTCGGACGAGGCCGGTTCGAACGACCTGGTGCTGATCTCCGCGGACGGGGGCAACCCGCTGCGGCTGACCGGCGGGACCAGCCACGAACTCACGCCGCGGATCAGTCCGAACGGCGAGGAGATCGCCTTCGTGTCAAACGAGCGAGGGCCCACCGAACTGCACGTCATGAGCGTCGCGGGCGGGGCGCGTGGATCCTGGCGCACACTCGACGTGAGCGACCGCAGGCACATGGCGTCGACCGGCCGGGTTTACGGACGGGTTCTCGGCTACGACGAGCCGCAGACCCCCGCACGGGTGTCGATTGCCGCTTCCGACGGTCGCAGTTACGCGCCCCGGGACGGCTTTCACCGGGTCCTCACCCCCACCGAGACCCACTACTTCCGCACGACGGGCACGTTCGAGGTGGAGGTGCCGGCCGGACCCGTAACCATCCAGGCTCGCAAGGGACTCGAGTTCCGCCCGGTTTCCAGGACGGTTGAGGTGCCGGCGGGCGGCCGCGTCGAGGCGGTGTTGCAGCTGGATCGGCTCGTAGACGCCCGCGAGACCGGCTGGTACTCGGGAGACACGCATGTCCACGACCTGCATCAGGGACGCTACGGCCTCACCCACACCGGTTTCTTCAACGACCTGGTCAGCGAGGACCTTCGGGTCTCCTTCGCCCTGATCCACATGGACGGCACCCGCCTCATGGGGCGTTGGGACGACCTCACGGGACGACCCCATCCCCTCTCCACCGACGAATACATCCTGCAGTACGCGCAGGAGTTCCGCGGTTCGTTCGGCCACGTCGGCCTGGCCGGGGTCAAGGAGTTCATCATGCCCCTGGTGGGCGGCGCGGGCAACACGCCGTTCGCCGCGGACGTGCTTAATGCCGACTACCTGCTGGCGGCCCGGGAACAGGGCGCCACGGGCGGCTTCATGCATCCGTTCAGCGGTCTGGTAGCCATGCCCGAGTACATCGGCGTGTCGGAAATCCCGGTGGATGTCGCCCTGGGAGTCGGCGACTTCTACGACGTGATCTGCTTCTGGTACGACGAGCTGAACAACGCCGAGGTCTACTACCGTCTGCTGAACGCGGGCTTCCGCCTCGCCGCGACCGGAGGCACGGACAATTTCTCCGACGTGTGGCGCGACCCGGGGCCGGGAGCCAGCCGCACCTACGCCCGCGTCGAGGGCGAACTCTCGGTGGACTCGTGGCTGGAGGCGGTCCGCGAGCGCCGCACCTTCGCGACGAACGGCCCCCTGCTCTTCCTGACCGTCGACGGCGTGGAACCCGGTGGCGAGATCCGCGTGCCGGGAGGGGGTAGCGGGGAGCGGGCGGTGGTGGTCGAGGTCGCGACGAATTCCCCGCTCCGGTCGGTCGAGATCGTGGTCAACGGCGCTGTCGCGGAGGTTCATGAGGTGGCCGGGATGGGCGAGCGCTTCCGGGTTGAGAGCCAGGTTCCACTGGAAGGCAGCGGATGGATCGCGGCCCGGGCCCTGGGTCCGCCCTCGCCGCTGGTGGCCGACAGCTACGCCTTTGCGCAGACGAGCCCCGTGTGGGTGGTGGCGGGGGACAGCGAGTACCGGTCCGCCGACGACATCCGTTTCCTGCTGGAGGCCGTGCAGGCGTTCCGCGACCGGGTGGTGACGCGCGACCGCTGGGTCACGCCTGAGGATCGCGAGCGTTTCCTTGCCCGGGTGGACGAGGCTGTGGAGGTGTACCAGGGGCTGTTGCGGGACCTGGAAGTACGCTGAGTTGACCGAGATCATACCAATCGATTCCGCGATCCGGTATGCCATCGCCATCGTGTTCGTCCAACGCGCGCTCAACCAGCGTCACCAACGTGCCGTTCAGGATGTCGAAGCCCATCACTCTGTCCCGTACCTGTACGGTACCCGCAAACACCGTGTCCAGATACACGTCGAAATACGAGAACCGGTCCCGGTCACGTCGCGTGCCAACCCACAGTCGCCCACTCTCATCATATACCATCGGCCGCCCCGGTATACGGTCGGTTTTGGGGGCTTCCGCGAACGCCTGTACAGCGGCATCCGGCACAACCCCATCACGATACAGGAACCGAGCCCCGTGCCGGTATTCGTCAATATCTCGCGGATTGGGAAGTTCGCCGGTATACGTCGGGGCCTCGATTACGGCGACTTCGCCATTGCCATCTGCAGGGTAGAAAAGCAGTTGGCTGCGACACGCCCCGAATGTTGCCATTCCGCCCTGCCCGATTGCGCCCCATGACAATGACAAACCGCAGTCCTCTGGCAAACCGACGTCAGAAGGGGTGAGCAGCTCACGCCGCCACAGGATAGCCCCTCCAGCCAGGTCGACCTCCGCGAGAATCTTGTCATGCGACAGCAGATTGGGCGTGTAGGTGCCGATCATGGTCTCGCCGATCGGCGACATTGGCTCAAACACTCGGGGTACGGCCACCTCGGTGACCAGTTCACCCGTAGGCCTGAAAATGCTGAGTCGCGAGGCCAGCGGATCGATCACGGCGACCGTATGCTCCGGTCCTCTCAATGCAGCATACGGAAAGCGAAACTCCCCGGGGCCATCCCCCTCTCCTCCGAAAACTCCCACAAGCTCACCTGTTCGATCAAGACACTGCACCTCCTTCTCGTAGGAGTCGACGACGCAAGCCGTGTGATCGTCCACAAGAGCCACCGAGTGATTCCTGCTAAGTGGCGTTGCCGATGAACTCATGGGGACGATGGCGTCGACCCGGGGAGGATCGTCGGATGAGCAACTGATGAGCCATGGCGTCAGGGCCAGGGCCAACGCCCGGGACCTGTGCCTCGGTACGCCCACCTACCGCCCCGCCCTCGCCAGGATCGACGACTCCGGCAACACCGACGAGCCCCGCCGGTGGCTGATCATCACGAGTGGACAACTCGTCGCACGGGCAATCTTCAGCATCAGGCTGCTGAACACCGCGCGTCTGCGGCCCCGGCGGTGGAATCCCAGGATGAGGAGATCGCTTTCCTCCGCGCGGCTCGCCACCTTGGCCACCACATCGTCGCCGACCACCAGTTCGGCGTGCGCCGACTCGCCCACCTCGTCCCACGCGAGCCGCTCGAGATCCCGCATGGCCCGCTTGCGCACGCCGCCGCCGACGTTGGCGGTCACCACGCCCATATATGCGACGTCCCGTGACGCAGTCCTCAACAGACTGCCCAGAAGCCGTGCGCGCACCGGGCTCTGGTCACGTCCACCCCGGGACGGCGCGAGGATCCGACGCGCCTGTTCCGGCTTCCAGTCCTGCGGAGCCCTCATGATCACCACGTCCGCATCGACGGCACCGATAAGGCGCGCCAGTGGACCCGTCATGAGGGAATCGTCGAGGTGCCCGACCCCGAGGAGAAGACTCTCGCAACGGGTCGCTTCGGCGACGCGGGCGATCTCGCTCCACGGATCCTTGTGCAGCGTGATGAGCGCCTCAGGGCGCAACTTCACATCGACGGCCGTCCTGAGAGCTCCTCCAAGCACCGCCTGGGCGTCGCGGATTCCCCTGCGAAGCCCGTCGCCCGGCACGTCCTCGAACGCGCCGACGACGGAGAGCAACTGGACGCGGGAAACGTCCGGCGGAGCGAGCGCCTTCGCCATCGTCACAAGCATTTCGGCGCTGGCGGGGTTGGCGATCGGTGCGAGCACCACCGGACGGCGTCCGCGCAACCTCATCATCTGGGGATCGCGTCCCTCCGACGAAGCGTCCACGACGCGTGCCCGCGGGGCGAGGTGCAGCGCATAGAAGACGGCACCGGCGCTGAGCCAGAGAGCCGCGAGCACGCCCGCCTGCGGCACCGCAACGGCCTGGTACAGGGCGATCGCCATGCACGCGGCACCGCCGACGGCCGGAATGGAAGGAAACCACGGCGTCCGGAACGCAAACGGTCGCCCGGCGCGCTTGCGAGCCAGGTATCCGATCAGGTGCGTAAGAGAAAAGGAGGTCAGGAAGATCAGGCTCGCAACGGCACCGGCCACCGCCACGTTCGGCACCGCGATCAGGAGAAAGGCGACCACGGCGGCGGACAGCCAGATCGCAGCCGTGGGCGTGCCGGTCCCGGGGGCGAGTCGTGCGTAACGCTGTGGCAGTGTCCGGTCCGACCCCATCGTGCGGGCAAAGCGCGACGCCGCCAGCAGGTTGGCCTGCAACGCCGAGAGCATGGACAGGATGCCCGCAACCACGACCAGCCAGTAGCCCGCCGAGCCCATGAAGTTGCGCGCCGCCACGGCCACGATGATCTCGGGATTCTCCGCGGCCACCTCCGCCACGGGCCTGTCAGGCGCACCGACGGCCACGATGAGGAAGAGGAGCGGGAGATAGATGACCAGCGCTGTCCCGAGTGACAGGAACATCGCGCGGGGCACGTTGCGCCTCGGCCTCTTCACCTCCCCGCCCACGGCCGCGATCAGGTCGAAGCCCTGCAGCGCGATGAAGGTGTAGCCCATCGCCTGGGCAAGCCCACCGAAGCCCTCCAGGAAGAACGGACGAAAGCGCGCGGCCAACTCGCCGGGCGCCGGCGCCTCGGTAGCGAGCGCGAGGAACCCCGCCAGAATGATCACGCCGAAGACGACGACCTTCCCGACCGTCTCCCATTGGCGGCCACCCGCGGCCGACCGCGTCAACCGCCAGACGTAGAGGCCGACCGCGGCAAGCGCGTAGAAGACCAGCGCTCCCCGACCCCCGAGCCACACCGGAGCCTCCCCGTTGACCAGGATCGCGATCCGCTCCAGCAGGGGAACGAAGAAGACCGCGAACCCCATCGCGTACAGCACGGCCGCAACGACCGAGGCGAACCAGACGATCCACCCCACCGCAAAGGCCGCCTCGACGGTGAGCACCTTGCGCGCATAAGTGTAGGTGCCGCCCGACTGCGGAAACCGCGCGGCCAACTCGGCAAAAGAGAAGACCGTGATGAAGGCGATCACCCCGTTCAGGGCGAAGGCCACGATCGCGCTGGGACCCGTGGTCTGGAACGCGACGCCCGCGAGGGCCAGGATGCCGCCTCCCACGATCGCGCCGACGCCGATGCCCGTCGCACCGAGAAGGCCGAGGTGGCGGTGGGGTTTGGGGGGCCCGGTCATTGGGATATGATACCGCTTGCGCGCTTCTGCGGAAAAGCGGCCATACCTCGAAACACCGCCCTCCAGCCGGCTATTCCCGCATGGAGTACGGCCTTGGCGCCGGGCGCGGGTCGGGCCACACGCGCGCCGCATCCGTCCCGCTGTAGAGCACTCCACCCTTCATCACGTACCGGATCTGGGCAACATTACGAATATCCTGTAGCGGGTTGCCGTCCAGCACGACCAGATCCGCCAGCTTACCGACCTCGAGCGAACCGATCTGCGCATCCAGGCCGTGCTGTTCCGCCCCGCGGATGGTGGCGATCTCGAGGATCTGCGAGGAGGGGAAGTCCCCGCCTGCGAAGAGCTCCAGCTCCCAGTGCGTGCCGAGGCCCATCATCTGGCCGTGCGCGCCCAACTGCAGCGACGTGCCGGCGTTGTAGAGCTTGCGGAGTTCGCGGGCCATCTCCCACGCGTACATGTCGTCGGGCCAGAGATGCGTGTTGCGGCGCACGCGCATGAGCGACATGGGATCGATGAAGTTGGTCAGCTTCGGATCCTCCCAGAGCTCGCCGGCCTGGTGGAACCAGCCCTCGCCCATCGGACCGTTGTACACGACGGACAGCGTCGGCGTCATTCCCGCGTCGGTGCCCGCCCAAAACCGGACCACGTCGTCGTGGAACGGCGCCAGACCCATCGTGTGCTCCAGGCCCGTCACCCCGTCCATGATCTGGGTCAGGTTCATCTGCGGGTCGGCCGCGGACTCCGAGAGGACATTGAGCCCAAGTTCCCGGGCCGCCGTCGCGACCAGGTGCCGCCGCTTCCGGGTCGGCTGGGAGTAATCCTTCACGGCGATGGCGCCATGGTCGCGGTTCCAGCGCAGCTGTTCACGCGCGTCGTCGAGCGTTTGGATGGGGCGGAACATGCGCAGCCGGCCGCTCTGTCTCCTGCCGTAGATGACGGAACCGGTCGTCAGGAAGCGGGGACCCGTCATCTTCCCGGCGCGGATCATGTCCGTCAGCCAGCCGTCCCTGTACTCGTTCCCGTACACCTCGATCATGGTGGTCACGCCGTACGCGACGGGACCGCGCAGATACGCGGGCGCCTGTTCGATCACGTGCAGCGAGGAATGGTCGATGTGCGGATGCGCGTGCGCGTCAATCAGGCCGGGAATGATCGTGCTGCCGCGCACGTCGAAGACGCGGGCGCCCTGGGGGACTTCCACGTCAGGCCCGACCGCCGCGATCCGCCCGCCGTCGACCACCACCGTGGCGCTGTCCATGACCGTGCGGGCCGCGTCCATGGCAATGACGCGCGCGTTGGTCATCGCGACGACGCCCGCCAGGCGGTCCACTTCGTATTCGATCGCCAGCTCCGTGCGGCGGGCGGTGGAGGAGCCCGACACGATTTCGTCCACGGTCTTTTCATAGAAGCCGGTGCCGCGCGTCCATCCCAGCGTCTCGCCGTCTTCGGACCAGACCATGTACCCACCGTCCTCCGGGTCAACCCGGTAGGCGCGCCCCACCCCATCGTACGGCGACACGGTGACCGGTTCGTCCCCAGGGTCGAAGGGCAAGATGAAGCTGCGGTGGTATTCCCGTACCGCCATCCACGCCATGTCCGGCGAGGGCACCGCGTCCACCGCGTGCGGGAACACGTAGAGCGTCCGCTCGCCGGCGCCGTCGGTCCCGATCCGCTTGAGGACGAGCACGTCGTTTTCGAACTCGGTGAAGTACACCACATCGCCTTCAGGCCCGAACACCACCGCCGGCGGGATCTTCCCCGCGATGTTGGCGTACTCCAGCGGCTGTCCCTCCACCCCGGTGAGGCGCCGCTCCCCTTCGGGACCAAGCAACACCAGCTCGAACTGCGTCTGGTTCGACAGCCACCGCCCCTGGTGCAGCCCGCCTGTCCCCCGAACGAACGCCAGTTCCGTCCGGTCGGGAGAGAGGGCCAGGCTCCCGTACTGCGAAGCGACCGCCGTCAGCCGCAGCGCGTCGTCGGCCGACCGCCCGTCGCCCGATCCCCCGTCCGCCAGGTCCATTCGCCGTACCGAACCCAACTCGTCGTCCGTCCAGGACGCGAAGTAGATCGCCCCCGACGCCGGATCCACCACCGGACTGGTCTCGTGCGCGTCTGAGCGCGTCAGGTTGGTCGCTCCCGACTCGTCGTGAAGCCAGAGGTCGCCCAGCGCTTCGGAGATGACCCCGTCGGCCACGCGCCGGCCCCAGCGGTGCGTCCGGGTGCGCGCACGGTCCTCGGGCAATGTCGTCGCGAAGCGGATCGTTTCGGACATTTCCCGCCGCACCGGCGCGCTGAACGGAATCCGCCACACCGTCCCGGTGACCACGTCCACCGAGGCAAGACCGCCCTCGTAACCGAGCACCACACCGCTCCCGTCCTCGTACCACGCCAGGTTCGGGTAGGGACCGTATGCCTGGCGCGTGTCCTGGCGGTCGCGGTCGAGACCCGTCAGAAGGACGCGTTCCTCCCGCGTTTCCAGGTCCAGGAGCATCAGCACCGTGCCTTCCAGAGCCCTGTGCACGTATGCCAGCGCGCTGCCGCTCGGCGAAAGCGTGGGTTGAAACGCGCCGCCTGGCCGCTCGACGACGATCTCGCTCGTCCCGGTCGCCTCGTCGAACCACTCGATCCGGGAACCGCCGGGCGGAATCACGTACGGGTTGAAGCCGAAGGGGTATGTGGCCTCCGCGTGGTGCTCGAACAGGAAGCCCCGGCCACTGGCAAGCGGCTGGGCCCCGTTGACCGGCCCCTGACCGGCGATCAGCGACTCCGGCCCACCGCCGCCGTCAAGGTCGAAGGCGACAAGCTGGCTCGCGATCCCGTCGCCCGAGACCCCTGCATACAGCCCCTCGCCGTCGTCGGACCAGGACGGCCGGTAGATGTTGGCGTCCGGCCATTCGGACACCTGCCGAACCTCGCCGGACTCGCGGTCGAGCACCCAGACCTGGTGGCTGCCGGTTCGGTCGGAGGAGAACGCGATCTGCCGCCCGTCGGGGCTGTACCGGGGGGACAGGTTCCATGAGCGTCCGGATGTGAGGGCGACGGCATCCCCTCCAAGGACCGGCACCTCGTAGATCGTGCCGAGCAGGTCGAAGACGATGTGAGCGCCGTCCGGCGAGACGTCCACGCTCATCCACGTGCCTTCGGTGGCTTCGAACGCAAGCTCGCGGACCGGGCCGGTGTGGGCCTCGACGGTCCAGGCGGGTTGCTGGGCGCGGGCGGGGGCGGGCGCCGTGGCGTGGGCCAAGGCGACCAACAGTGCCCCGGCCGCGGCCGCCAACGAGGACCCCCGACGCGAGGACAAGGGAAAGCGCGCTCTGGAATCCATCAGGGTCTCCTTGGTAGACGCTCGATATGCCTCGCAACGTAGCAGCCCGTGGATAAAGCCGCCCGAGCACCGAGAGCGGCGAGGCGCCGGGCCGGCAAGGCGCGACGAAGGGCCAGTAGCAGCGCTACGGGCCCAAGGAGCAACGCAGCGCGAAGCAGTCCGGCCCGGATGCATCGCCGTTCGAATGCCGGAGGGATTCTGTCCACGGGCTGCCCGAAGCCCGTGGATAAAGCCGCCCGAGCACCGAGAGCGGCGAGGCGCTGGGCCGGCAAGGCGCGACAAAGGGCCAGTAGCAGCGCTACGGGCCCGAGGAGCAACGCAGCGCGCAGCGGTCCGGCCCGGATGCATCGCCGTTCGAATGCCGGGGGGATTTTGTCCACGGGCTGCCAGGTCCAACCGACCCATTGCGCCCACCGAAACGACATCGCTAGCGTTTGCAATGCGATCGCTCTTTCTCGCGTTGACCGTGCTCGGATTGGCCACTTGCGCCACCGAGGTCCAGGCCCAGCCCGTCGGCAGGGACGCTCGCGTTTCGAAGGCGTGGGATGCACCTTTTCAACCGCCCGAGTGCTCCTGATGTCGTGGGGCGCCGCGGCGCTGTCCGACGTCGCCGGATTCTATTTCGGAATCTGCGCGGACGGCGGCGGCGGTTGCGTGCTCGAAGGGGGAGCCGGCGTGTTGGCCATGATGACGGTCCCGGTCCTCGGCACTGCCGCAGGCGCCAGGCTGGCCGGAGCACCGTTTCTTCCCGCCCTGGCAGGATCGGCCGCGGGATTCGGCGTGGTAGTACTGCAATTCGCCATGGGCGCCATCGTCGACCCGGACGACAGCTTCACGTTGTTCATCGCCATCCCGTCCTTCATCCAGGCAGGGATCACCACGCTGATCGTATCGGCGTTCGATTAGCGCGCGCTGCGGAAGTCCCCCCTACTCGAAGAACACCTCCCGCACCTCGCGCGGCGCCGGCGCCGTCATCAGGCTCACGCCGACCAGCAGCGCCAGCGACACCGTCGGGCCCACCAGCGCCGGCCACAGCCCCGCGATCCAGTTGTCGAAGGTGCCGTGCTCCAGGTAGCCGAGCACGTACCACACGACGCAGGTTGCCGCCCCGCCGATCATCGCGACCAGGCCGCCGGTGCGGGTCGCCCGCGGCCACCACATGCCGAGGAGCAGCGGGAACGTGAACGCCGACGCCAGCAAACTGAAGGACATCGTGACGATGAACAGAATCGTTGCGGGCGGATCGATCGCGACCATCATTGCAAGCGCACCGATCCCCAGCGTCGTCCAGCGCGCGAGACGAACGCCCCGCTCCTGGGATACGTCGCTCTTTGCCAACGGCACATACAGGTTTTCCACAACCAGCGAACTCGCGAGCAGCAGCACCGAATCGATCGTGGACATCGTCGCGCCGAGCACCGCCGCAACCAGGATCCCGCCGAAGAGCGGGTGCAGGAGCAGCTGCACCAGCGTGGGGAGCGCGAGGTCGGTCTGCTGCAGGTCGGGCAGGAGCACGCCCGACGCAATGGCTATAAGGGTCGAGCCGATGAAGATGAACGACGAAAAGCCGATCGAGTAGACGAGCGCGCGGCGCAGCGTCCCGCGGTCCTCGGGGATCAGGAAGCGGGTGACGGCCGCCGGGGCCCCGCCGATCTGGAAGAACCCCCAGACCAGGAACGACGACACCACCCACATCGCCGGCATTCCGCCGAGGAACGAGATCCCGTCCGGGTTGAACTCCGCGTAGCGCAGGTGCATCTCGCCGAACCCGCCCGCTGCATGGACGGCCACGGGAGCCAGGACCGCGAAGCCGACGATCATGATCGAGCCCTGGATCAGGTCGGTCCACGCCACCGCGTGCATTCCGCCGATCACCGTGTACAGGATGACGATGCCGCCGAAAACGAAGAGCGCCGGCAGGTACGGCATCCCCAGCAGCACCTCGAACAGGTTGCCCGCCGCCTTCAGCTGCGCCGCGATCAGCGGGATGAACGCCACCAGCATGAGTCCGGTCGCGGTCATCGCCACCGCGCGTCCCGGATACCGCGCCTGGAAGACGTCGACGATCGTCGTGCACCGGATCCGCGACGCCAGCCGCCGCAGCCGCTCACCCAGCAGGATGTACGTGAACCACGCCGCCGCCGCCGAGGACACGCCCGCAGGCGCGAAGTTGTACCCCAGCTCGCGCTCCGTGCCCACCGCGCCCATGTACGAGCTGCCGCTCATCTGCGTGGCCGAGTATGAGAACCCGAGCGTCGCCGGCCCCAGGTCGCCCCGCGCCAGAAAGAACTCCTGCCGTGAGCGGTTGCGTCGGTTGAACCAGAAGCCGAGCCCCATGAGGGCAGAGAAGTAGAGGATGAGAATGACGGTGTACAGGGCCGCCGTGGACATCGCCGCGCGCTCCGTCTAACGCCCGGTGCGGGCGTGAAGGATGGCCGCCCCGATCACGAACCCATATCCCCCATATAGTACAACCCATACTCCCCAGTCGAGATTGTACGGGCCCGCTGGCCAGTCCAGCAGCAGCCCGATGCTCCCGCCCACCAGGAAGATCGCCATCAGGATCATGGAGACGATCGGGATGCGAGTCGGCGCCTCGGGGCGCCCGTCCCGCGCGCGCCCACTCACTGCCACGCCTCCTTCAGCACCCGGATGATGTTCTCGCCCATCACCTTCGCGATGTCCCCGTCGCTGTAGCCTTCCTTCACCAGCCAGCGCAGGATGTTTTTTGAGCCCTCGGTCGGGTTCTCGATGCCGCGGACGTAGTCCACCGGGATGTGCTGGGGGATGCCACCCGCTCCGGCCCCGTCACCCGCCCCGCCGTCGCCGTCCTGCCCCCCTGTCTGCGTCTCCTCGATCGACAGCGCCGCGGCGTACTCCTTGTGCAGCCCGACGTGGTCCCCATACAGCGTGTCCGGCCCGAAGGCGACGTGGTCGATACCGACCAGGTCCTTCACGTATTCGAAGTGGTCCATGAACGACTCGATCCCGTGGCGCAGGTGGCGTGGAGAGACCGTGGTGTGGGGCGCTGCCTCGATCCCGATCACGCCTCCCTTGTCCGCCACCGCGCGGATCACGTGGTCGGGCGCAAGACGTTTGATGTTCCATAGCCCGCGGGCGCCCGTGTGCGTGAGGAAGATCGGGTGTTGGCTGACTTCGACCGTGTCGAGGGTGGTCTGGTCGCTTGCGTGCGCGCAGTCGATGGCGAGGCCGACCTCGTTCATCCGCCGCACCGCCTTGCGCCCGAACGAGGTCAGTCCCCCGTCGCGCGTCTCCTTGAGGCCGGTGCCGAGCGCGTTGGACTCGCTGTAGGTGATCCCCAGAACGCGCAGGCCGATCCCGTAGAGGATCTCGATCCGGTCGAGTTCGTTCTCGATCATGGCCGCGCCCTCCTGGGCGGCGACCAGCGCGATCCGTTTCTCGCGATGCGCCCGGTAGATGTCGTCCACGCGCTCGCACTTGATGATGAATTCCTGGTGCGCGAGGTCGCAGAACCGCATCCCCATGTCGTAGATGATGTCGTCCCACTTCCACCCGTTCTTCGACGTGATGCATGCCGCGCCGTCGAGGAAGTTGTCGAAGACGCAGTCCCACCAGGAGTCGGCCAGCGCTTCGTAGGCGGTGTGCACGCGCCCCTCCGAGTCGTAGGCCCGGATCTGGTCGGCCCTGGCGGGGAAGAGGTGCGGGTGCTCGTGAAGCGAGATCATGAGCGTGCGCTCGACAACGTCCAGGACGCGGGCCTCCTGGGCGGGCGTGAGCGGCACGAGGTACGGCTCGAAGAGAGACTCGCCCTCGATCAGGTCGTATTCGGTGAAGTCGCGGTGCGTCTTGACGTACTGATAGGACTTGTAGCGCGAGTAGTTGTGGGTCAGTGGCACGGTGGTGCTCCGGTTGGCGTGGGACCGGGTGTTGGCCGCGTGGTCGATCGACCCGCCCAATAGACGGCGCGGGTGCGTGTGCCACAACCGGGGGACACGCAAGGTCGTCGCCATGCGCCGCCCGCCTTACCTTACCGTCCATGGCCATGCACATCTCAATGTCACCACGCTCCCAGTGACCGAGTCGCTCTTCGCCTACAAGCCCGTCCTGGCCGCCGTGGCCCTGGGGGCCATGTGGCTCCTCGAGGGGCTCATTCCCATGTTCGAGGGCCGGGGGGAGCGGGTTCGGCACGACGCCTCGAACGTCGCTCTGGGCGTCTTCAACGCGGTCGTCGCGTCGTTGATCTTCGCCGGCGCCACCCTTGTCGCGACCGAGTGGGCCCGCGCCAACGGCTTCGGGCTGCTCCATTGGCTCGGCGTCGAGGGCGTGTGGGCCTTCGCGCTCGGGTTCGTCCTCTTCGACATGTGGCAGTACTTCTGGCACCGGCTGAACCACCGCATTCCGTTCCTGTGGCGCTTCCACGCGGTGCATCACGCCGACCGCGAGCTCAGCGCCAGCTCGGGGCTCCGCTTCCACACCGGCGAGATCGTGCTCTCGTCGGTCGCGCGGCTCGCGGTCCTGCCCCTGCTCGGCATGACGGTGGGCCAGGTGCTGTTGTACGAGGCCGTGCTCCTCCCCATCATCCTCTTCCACCACGGCAACGTGGGCGTGCCCGCGAGCGCGGACCGGTGGCTGCGCTGGCTGATCGTCACCCCCTGGATGCACTGGGTGCACCACTCCGACTACCAGCCCGAGACGGACTCCAACTATTCGAGCGTCTTCTCCTTCTGGGACCGGATCTTCGGCAGCTTCCGGCTCGTCGCGGATCCGCGCGCGCTGACGCTCGGGCTGGAGGATGTGGAGCGGCGGGACTGGGCCACGCTGCCGGGCATGGCGGCGATGCCGTTCAGGAGACGGCGGGCGAGGCGACGCGCCGGCGAGGCGGGAACCGGCGTTCCGTCCCGGGACCCCGGGCGCCCCGGGCGCTGACATGTCTCGATCGGCCCAACTGCCTCGGAAGGTCCGCGTCTTCGCCCCCGCGTCGGTGTCCAACCTCGGTTGCGGCTTCGACATCTTCGGGATGGCGCTGGAACGTCCCGGCGACGAGGTGGTCGTGCGCGCCGCGGAGGGCAGCGGCATCGTCTCGGTATCGGTCACCGGAGACGGCGGACGCGTGCCGATGGATCCCGCCCGCAACGCCGCCGCGCTGGCCGTGGACGGCGTACTCGACCGGCTGGACTCGGCGGCGGGCGTTGCGATCGAGGTACGCAAGGGGATCCCGCTGGCCTCGGGGCTGGGTGGGAGCGCGGCGAGTGCGGTGGCAGGCGCCGTCGCGGCCGACGCGCTTCTGGGCGGCGACCTCGACCGGACAGCGCTGCTCGAATGCGCCATGATCGGCGAACTCAAGGGCTCGGGCGCCGACCACGCGGACAATGCTGCGCCCTCGCTGGTCGGGGGGTTCGTGCTTGTGCTGCCGGGCCGTCCCCCGAAGATGGTTCAGTTGCCGACCCCGGACGATCTCATGGTGGCCGTGGCGCACCCGGCGATGGAGGTGGAGACGCGCCGCGCAAGGATGATCCTGGGCGACACGATCCCCCTCTCGGCGGGCGTGCAGCAGTGGGGGAACGCGGCGGGGATGGTCGCCGGGCTGCTCAGCGGCGACTGGGAACTGATCGCGCGCTGCATGTGCGATGCGGTCGCCGAGCCGATGCGGGCGCAACTCGTCCCCGGGTTTGAAGCCGTAAAGGCGAGCGCCATCGAGGCGGGGGCGGTCGCGGCCGGTCTCTCGGGCTCCGGACCGTCGGTTCTCGCGCTCTGCCGGGGGCGGGCGGCGGCGGAAGGGGCCGCAGCGGCAATGGCGGAGGCCTTCCACGATGCCGCGGGTGTCTCGTCAGACCTCGTGGTCTCTCGCGCGAACGCCGAGGGGGCGCGGATCCTGGAGGTCACGTAAGAGTGCACACCGCACTGCCAAGACAATGCACCTGATCAGCACCCGCGGCGGCCCCACCGGCGGTACCTGGACATTTAAGGAGGCCTTGCTCCTCGGCCAGGCCCCGGACGGCGGACTCTTCGTCCCCGCCTCGGTCCCGCCCCTGCCGGACGAGGACCGCGCGACCCTGACCGACCTAACGTTCCCCCAACGGGCCTTCGTGGTCGCCCGCCACCTGCTGGGCCGCGAGGTCCCGGACGACATCCTCCACGACGCCGTGCACGGCGCGCTCGACTTTCCCGTCCCCCTGCGCGAAATCGAACCCGGCATCCACTTGCTCGAGCTCTTCCACGGTCCCACGCACGCGTTCAAGGACATCGGCGCGCGCTTCATGGCCCGGATGATGTCGGCGCTTCGCGACACGGACGCGCCCCCGCTCACCGTCCTCGCGGCGACCTCCGGCGACACGGGCGGAGCCGTGGCGCACGCGTTCCACAACCTCCCCGGCATCCGCGTGGTGATCCTCTACCCACTCGGCAAGGTCAGCCCCCGGCAGGAGGCCCAATTCACCACGCTGGGCGGCAACGTCACCGCTGTCGCGGTCCGGAGCGCCTTCGACGACTGCCAGCGCCTCGCCCGCCAGGCCTTCGCCGACCCCGAACTCCGTGCCCGCGCGAACCTGACCTCCGCCAACTCGATCAACATCGGCCGCCTGCTTCCCCAGACCTTCTACTACGTGCATGCGTGGGCGGAACTCGCGCGGACGGCGCCGGACTCGGAACTGGTCTTGTCAGTGCCTTCGGGGAACTTTGGCAACCTCACGGCGGGCCTGATCGCGCGTCGCGCGCTCGGAATGTCCCTCGCGCGCTTCGTCGCCGCGACCAACGAGAACTCCGTCGTGCCCGACTACCTTGCGGGACGCGGATTTCACCCCCGCCCCTCCCTCCCCACCATCTCCAGTGCCATGGACGTGGGCGATCCCAGCAACTTCCGCCGGATCCTGCACATGTTCGGGGGCACCGGGGCCGACGCGGGCGAGCACCCCCCGAACGCGTTGCGGACAAAGGTCACCGGCTCCTCCTGGACGGACCGCGAGACCCGCCACTGCATCCGCGACCTTTGGCGGCGGCGCGGCATTGCGGTCGATCCGCACACGGCGGTGGGCCTGCTTGGGCTGCGTCGCGAACTGCGAGGGCGGCCGGGCGCAAGCGGTGGCCCCCGTGCACGCGGCGTCGTCCTCGCGACCGCGCATCCCGCCAAGTTCGCGGAAGTCGTCGAGCCGCTGCTCGGGCAGCCTATCCCGGTTCCACCAGGGATCGCTCGGGTGCTGGACGGACCGCGCCGCTTCGTTGAGATCGGGCCGGAGCTCGGCGCGTTGGGCAGAGTGCTGTCTGGAATCCGTTGACGGGAGACTGACGACGGTACCACCCGTGACAACTGCGGACCCCGGCCGTTGTCTTGCGGGCCGCGCCCACGCAGTCGCACGTTGCGGCACCCGTCAGGAGCGACGCGGCCACCACGCCCGAGTTGGAGCCAGCCATGCCGTATCGATTCGTTCGCCCCGCCCCTCGTCTCCACACGGTCCGCGACGGCCCGCGCGCGATCCAAGCCATTCTCCTCGCCGGCGCCACCCTCGCGGCCGCGGCAGCCTGCTCTCCCTACCCGTCCCCACCCGACACTGCGCGCGATCCGGTCGTGGACACGCTGCACGGCGTCGCCATCACCGACGACTATCGCTGGCTGGAGGACCAGGACAGCCCGGATACCCGAGCCTGGATCGCCGAGCAGAACGCGTACGCCGAGCTGATCGTGGGGGATACGCCGCTGCGGCGCGGACTGGAAACGCGCTTGCGGGAGCTGATGAACGTTCCCGGGGCGCTCTTCCCCCGCCGGGCCGGCGACTACGAGTACCTCAGCTTCCGCGCGCCGGACCGCGAGGTGGGTGCGATCTACCGCCGGCCAGCGCCCGAGGAGCCTCAGCGCGATCCCGTAGAGCCGAACGGCGATTTCGAGCTCGTGCTCGACCCGCTCGACATCCATCCCGACGGCACGACGAGCGTGAGCATCCGCGACTTCTCGCCGGACGGCAACCTCATGATGTACGCGATCCGGGACGGCGGACAGGACGAGGTCATGATCCGCATCCGCGACCTCACGACCGGCGAGGATCTGCCCGACCGACTGCCCAACTTCCTCTACGGGTCCACCTTCTTCGACCCGGACGGCACCGGCTTCTACTACACGTGGCGGTCGCGCGAAGTCGGGCCCCGGGTTCGGCATCACACTCTCGGCACCGATATTGCCGAGGATACCGAACTGTTCGGCGCGGGGCACGGACCCGAGACGTTCATCAACGCCACGCAGGGCGGCAACGGCCGCTACATGATCTACACGGTGCAGCACGGGTGGGCCCGCAGCGACGTCTACCTGCACGACCTGGAGGCCGGGACGGAGCCTCGGCCGATCAGCGTGGGCGCGCCGGCCCGCTTCCGCGCCCGCTTCATGGACGGCGAGATCCAACTGCTCACCAACCTCGACGCGCCGAGGAACCGGGTGGTGGCGGTGGACCTGCGCGATCCCGACCCCGATCCCGCTAACTGGCGCGAGGTGATCGCCGAGGCCGACCACCTGCTGACCGGCTACCAGGTCATCGACGGCGCGATCTATGCGGACTATCTCCACAACGTGAGCAGCAGGATCGTGCGCTACGACATGGACGGGACGCGGACAGGGGATATTCCCGTTCCCGAACACCACGTGGCGACGTTGCGCTCGTGGGGTGAAGGCGCGGGGCTGCTCACCCTCACATCCCTCGTCACACCCACCCACATCGTCAGGATCGACCTGGAGACGCACGAGACCGAGCCGTGGCTGCCATCGGCGGTGCCCTTCGACGGCGAGGGCTACGAGGTCAGCCAGGTGTGGTACACGTCGGCGGACGGGACCGAGGCACCGATGTACTTGGCGCATCGGCGGGGATATGAGCCGGACGGTGATACCCCGACGCTGCTGTACGGGTACGGCGGCTTCAACAGCAACAACATGCCCCGGTTCAACAACGGCGCCGCGGCGTGGATGGAGCAGGGCGGCGTCTACGCGCTGGCAACCCTCCGCGGGGGCGGCGAATTCGGCGAGGAGTGGCACCGGGCCGGCATGCTGGAGAACAAGCCCAATGTGTTCGACGACTTCATCGCGGCCGCCGAGTGGCTCATCGCGAACGGCTACACGAATCCGGACCGGCTGGCGATCCGCGGTGTCAGCAACGGCGGGCTGCTTGTCGGCTCGGCGCTGACGAAGCGGCCCGACCTCTACCGGGCGGTCTTCTGCGGGCTGCCCGACCTCGATATGGTGCGCTTCTATCAGTTCACCGACAGCAACAACATGCCCGCGCTGCTCGAGTACGGGAACGCGGCCGTCGCCGAGGAGTTCGAGGTGCTGCGGACGTTTTCGCCGTATCAGAACGTGCGCGACCGCGTGGCGTATCCGGCGGTCATGCTGACTCAGGGCGACCTGGACACGCGCGTGCCTCCGCTGCAGGCGCGGAAGATGGCAGCGCGGCTGCAGGCGGCGAGCAGCTCGGGGCTGCCGGTGATCCTGGACTATGATACGCGCGCGGGGCACGCGGGCGGGCGGACGTTCAGCCGCGGCGTGCGGAACACGGCGATGGAGCTAGCGTTTCTCTTGGGCCAGCTGGGGGTTGAGGGGGAGGTGGACGAATGACCTGCCGAGTCTCCCGCGCGGCTTGCTCGGCCGCATTCGCACGCGGACTGTTCGCGTCCCTCCTTGCCGTCCTGGCGGTCGCCCCCGCCCCGCCGCTCGCCGCCCAGTGCGACGATTGCGTCTTCCCGGGCGACACGTGGGATGTGCTGCGCGGCCCCGAACTCGCTGAGCACGGCTGGGATCCGGACGCACTCCGGCGCGCCGCCGCCTTCCTTCGGGACAGCGCCAACTCGACCGGCGTGGTGGTCGCGCACAAGGGCCGCGTCGTCTTCAGCTTCGGCGACATCGAGGAGCTCTCGTACCTCGCGTCCGTGCGCAAGAGCATCCTGGCGATGCTGTACGGGCACTGGGTCGAGAACGGCGTGATCGACCTGGATGCGACGCTGGAAGACCTGGGCGTCGACGACATCGGCGGCCTTCTGCCGATCGAGCGGCTGGCGACGGTCGACCACCTCATCACGGCCCGGTCGGGGGTGTACCATCCTGCGTCCAACTCGGGCGACAACCTGGCCGAGGCGCCGCCGCGCGGGTCCCGGCAGCCCGGCACGTACATGCTGTACAGCAACTGGGACTTCAACGCCGCCGGGGCCGTGTTCGAGCAGCTCACGGGACGCGACATCTACGACGAGGCGCAGGCCCAGCTCGCCATTCCGCTCGACTTCGAGGACTGGGACCGGTCCTCGCAGCGCAAGAGCGGCAACCTGACCGTCTCGCGAAACCCCGCCTACCACTTCTGGCTCTCCGCCCGGGACATGGCGCGAATAGGCCATCTCATGCTCAACGAGGGCGCGTGGAACGGCGAACAGGTGATTTCGCGGGAGTGGGCACGGCGAATCGTCAGCGTGGTTACTCCGCTGAAGGAGATGAACCCGCCACGGCGGCGCGATGGGTACTTCGGGTACGGCTACATGTGGTGGGTGTTCGACGGCCCACGGGTCCGCGGCCCCTTTGAGGGGGCGTACACAGGGCGCGGCGCGGTCGGCCAGTGGATCAGCGTCTTTCCGGCGCTGGACCTGGTGATCGCACACAAGACCAAGTCAGCCTACGGGCGAACCACCAGCTGGAGCTCGTGGCAGCGGCTCATGGAGTTGCTGTTCGACGCGCATGGGGTGGAGATGCCGGGGCCGTATCCGTGGGCGGGGGAGGGTATGTAGTCGGCAAGGCCCGGGAGGTTGTTCAAGCCCCTCTGTTCCACGAATGCCGCCCTTCCCCTCCGCGCACGCGAGCAAACCAGTCCCCCGCTCGATACTGCACCGCGACGAGCGCCGGTACGACCAGCAGCAGGAGGAACGTGGCACCGAGGATGCCGAACCCAACCGACGTCGCCAGAGGAACCAGGTGCCGGGCGTGTGTGCTCGTTTCGAGCACCAGCGGGGCGACGCCGAGGAAGGTGGTGAGCGACGTCAGGAGAATGGCCCGGAACCGGACCTTCGATCCGGCGATGATGGCTTCTCGCGGATCCATGCCGGAGTCCCTGCAGTCGTTGATGAACTTGACCATCACGAGCGAGTCGTTGATGACGACGCCGCTCACACCGACCAGCCCCTGCGTCGACCAGATACTGAGATCGAGGCCAAGCAGCATGTGTCCCGCCAGTGCACCGACGGCCCCGAGCGGTATTGCCGCAAGCACGATGAACGGCTGAGACCAGGATCGGAACGGGATCGCCATCAGCGCGTACATGATGATCAGGGCGAAGAATCCCGATCGGGCCAGGGCTGCATTGATCGTGTCCTGCTGTTTGCGCTGACCGCCGAATGCATAGCCGAAATCGGTATCCCGGGCTTCAAGAGGCGCGAGAAGGTCCCGTTCCACGCGATCGTCCACCTGTCGGCCCGTCGCGTTGATGGCGTCTACGTCCGCTGTAATCGTCACGGCGCGTCGCCCGTCGATCCGATGGATCGTGGAGGGAGACCGGTCGAAACCCACCGACGCGATCTGTCCGAGAGCCACCTCCTCGCCACCCGGCGTACGCACCATGTACTTCTCTACATCGACCAGGGAGTTACGCTCTTCTTCCGGGAGCCGTACGTAGACCCGCACGTCCTCGCGGCCTCGGGGAACCCTGAGGGCTTCCACGCCGAAGAAGCCGGCCCTCATCTGGCGGGCGAATTCATCCAGCGTCAGCTGGAGCGTGCGGGCGGGAGGGTCCAGTTCGAGCCGGAGTTCGCCGAACCCCTGGTCGAGGTTGTGGCGAACATCGAAGACGCCATCGATGGCGGCGAGTTCCGCGACGACATCGTCGGTGATCGAACGCAGACGATCCGGATTGGGATGAGAGAGGTCGTAGTGTACGGGAAGGTCCCCGCCCACAATGCTGGAGGTAATCGAGAACTCCGTCGCCTCGGGGATCACGCCGGCCTCTTCCCGCCACACCCGCTCAAGCGTGGAGGCGGCGATGTCGCGGCGCTCCCAGTCGATCAGCTTGAACTGGACCGTCGCGACATGCCCGCGCGCGGCCCGGACCACGTCACCAATCAGCGGATCGAACAGCTCCGCCGACTGCCCCACCGTGACGGCCACGCCGACCTCCAGCAGCGCATCTTCCGTCGACAGGCCGTGTTCCGCGGCGATCCGCGCCACCGCACGGCGTCCTGCCGCCTCCACCCGGTCGGCCACTTCGGCCGTGAGCTCCCCCGGCGTGCCGGCCGGCAGCTCCAGGTCCGCGGACACAATGTCGCCTTCGAGCGGAATGATGAATCGGCTGGGCACGATCCCGCTCGCGACGAGACCGCCCGAGAGCACGAGCAGCCCGGCCGCGGAAGCGAGTACGACGAGCGGCCGACCGGTCGCCAGACGCAGCCCGCGGTCGAGCGGGCCGTCGGCGAGACGCTTCACAAGAATGTCCACGCCCGTCTGGAGCCTGCCCCAAAGCCTGCCGATCCGGTGCCGTGCCCGGCGACCGGCCGCGGGCAGGTGCGAGAGGTGGTTCGGCAGCAGCAGCAGCGAATCAAGCAGTGAGACGAAGAGAACGGCGATGACGACGATGGGGACGGCACGCCCCAGCTTGCCCTGTGCGCCGGGCACGGTCATCAGGGTCGAAAAGGCGATGATCGACGTGAGAACGGCAAAAATGACGGGACTGCTCACCTGTCTCGTCCCGCGGATCGCCGCTTCCAGTCCCCCAGCGCCCTTTTCGCGCTCCAGATGAACGCTTTCCCCCACGACAATCGCATCGTCCACGACGATCCCCAGAGCGAGGATGAGGCCCATCAGCGAGAACATGTTGATGGTCACGCCCAGGAAGCCCATGACGAGGAAGGCTCCCGCGAACGAAACGGCCAGGCCCACCGCCACCCATGACGCCAGACGGATCTCCAGGAAGAGCGCCAGGGTGATGAAGACAAGGATGAGGCCCAGGACTCCGTTCTTGACCATGAGGCCCAGCCGCCCGCCCACCAGAACGGCGTCGTCGCTCCAGACCGCGACGTCGACGCCGGCAGGAAGGCCCGGTGCCACGCTGGTCTCCAGGTAGTCCTGAACCGCAGCGCTGATGTCCAGAAGGTGCTCGTCGGAGGTGCGGTACACATCCACACGGGCGGCGGGCTGGCCGTTGTAGCGCATCCGGAGATCGCTGTCGGCGAGACCGTCATGCACCGTGGCGATGTCGCCCAACCGTACGGATGTGCCGTCGGGACGGGTCAGGACGATGATGTCCTCGAAGTCGTACTGGTCGTAGTTCTGTCCCAGCGTGCGGACGAGGATCTCCTCTTCGCCGGCCGATACCCCGCCGGCCGAAAGCTCCAGCGAACCCTGCCGCACCGCTTGCGCGATCTCTGCCAGGGTCAGTCCGAGAGCGCGAAGCCGCACGTGGGGAACTTCGATCGAGATCTCGTCCGGCCTTGTCCCGCTCGTCCGCGCCAGCGACACGTCGGGCAGGGCCGAGATGCCCTCTTCGATCCGGTACGCCAGCTCCTTGAGCGTGCGCTCCGGGACATCGCCATGGACGACCAGGCGCAAAAAGACCTGCCGGGTGGTGATCTCCCGGACATCGGGGCGCTCCGCCTCCGCCGGGAACGTCGGGATGCGGTCCACCTCCGCCTTTACCTCGTTGAGCGCGCGACCGATGTTGGTCCCGTTCCTGAACTCGGCAACCACCGATGCCGACCCCCGGGATGCCGTCGCGACGACGCGTTCGAGTCCTTCGACGCCCCGGATCTGCTCCTCGATCCTGCGGACGATCAGCTCCTCCACCTCTTCCGGAGAAGCGCCGGGGTAGGGCACGAGGATCTGGATGCGGTCCAGCGAGGCGTCGGGGATCACCTCCTGAACAAGACCGAACGCCGTGTACAGGCCGCCGAGGAGCAGCACGGCCATGACGACGTTGACCGCGGTATTGTTCCGCGCCATGTAGGCGATCGGGCCGCGGCGCCCGTCGCTGCGGTTCATGCTAGGGGATCAGCCCTTCCACACGCCGCGCCAGACCGGCAAGCACCCAGCCATCCGGTCCGAATACCTCGGTCTCGCGGGCTGCCTGGTCAAGCAGCCCCCGGATGTGCCCACGCGCCTCTCGCCGCGACAGCACATGCAGTATCGAGCACTGCCCTGGATCTTCGTCCAGCAGGTCGTCGACAACCTGGAAGGCGAGCCCGTAGGCGGATCCGAAGGCGGCAAGGCTGTCCAGGTGCTCGCCCGAGAGCCCCGCGGCCAAGCCGCCGCCCCAGGCCGAAAAGCGAAACAGAGAGGCAGTCTTGCGCAGGTGGATTCGTGAAACATCCTTCAGGTTCGTTCCGGACGGATTGAATGCGAGATCGTCGATTTGTACGCCAATCAATCCCCGATAGCCGATAGTGTCCGTCAGCCCGGTTCCCGCCTCGACACACGCGGAGGGGTCGGGGAGCCGGATGCACTGTGCGAACGCCTCGGTCAGGAGGGCACTGCCCGCCAGAATGGCGGTAGCGCTGCCGAACGCGACGTGGGCCGCTGGCCGCCCCCGGCGCATGGTGTTGTCATCCTGGGCCGGCAGGTCGTCCAGGACGAGCGAACAGGTGTGAACCAGCTCTGCCGCGATCGCAACGGGGATCGCCCGCTCGGGGTCCGCACCCCCGGCTACGGCGGCGCCGAAGGCCAGCGTTGGACGCAGACGCTTGCCGCCGGAGAAGACCGCGTAGCGCAGAGCGCGGTGCAGTTCCGCGGGGTGCTCCGTCGCCGCTGGCAAGCACTCGTCAAGTGCGGCGTTGACCCGCTCTCGGCTGGCTGCGACGAAATCGTCCAGCGCCGCGGGGTCAATGTGCGAGCGCGTCGATGTCGGCGGCGGCAAGGGACGCGGTATCATGGAACCTGGTGACGAGCGCGTCGAAGTCGTTCAGCCCACAGGCCCTGGCAATCCCGGTCCTGACCTGGGACGATGCGGCGTCGACTGCGAACCCATCCCCGGCGATTAGCCGCAGCGAACCGTGCAGGTCCCGCCACAGTGCCGCCGCCTCCGCCAACCGTTCCGCGATGTCGGCGGCGAGCAACCCGCGCTGGCCTGCCGCCCGGAAGACGGAAGCCGCGTCCAGGTCCGGCAAGTCGGGCTCACCCTGCCGGAGCGTCAGTCGCAGGGCCAAGGCCGCGCGCTCCAGGTCCCGAAGACCGCCACGCATGTCGGCAACCGACGAGAGGTCTGGCTCGGCTTCGTCCGCGGAGGCTTCGTGCAGCGGGCCCGTCAGTCCGTTGCCGGCCGTGCCCCGGCTCAGGCCATCTTTGAGGACTTGCTCCAACCGTCCCCGGATTTCGTTGTCGCCGGATGTAAACACGCAACGCGCCCCCGAGAGCGCCAGAAGCTCACCGCTTGAATCGGGGTTCCGGAGCTGGTCCTGCAACGCAGCGAGCGAAACCAGACCACCCATCCCGCGGCGAGGGACCTGCTTCAGCAGCAGGTTGTCGCGCGAGAGCGCACGCAGCGCCTTGCGGAACCGGCGGACCAGGGCTTCGTGGTACCTCGCGGGGCCGCCGTCGTGCACGAACCGGACATCGAGCTCGATGCCCGGCATCGCCTCCCCTCTGGCCACGGGCCCGACGACCGTGACCGCTACCCCGCCGCTGGCACCCGAAACGCCGCGGTCCTCGAGATCCTCCTCGACCGCAGACAGCACGGTAGCAATGGACGCCTCAGCAACCCGTGACAGTGCCGTGCCCGCCTCGCTCATCGAAAGGCTGCCACGCATCGCGTGCACGCCGATCTGGAAAACCTTGCCGTTCGCCCACTCCCGCGTCGCATCGACCGCCTCGCCGCTGTCCTGCATGTGAATGTCGGCGAGTTGATCCTTCATCTCGGAGACGCCGAGTTCGTGCGTCCAGTAGAGGCGCGCGAGCCCGCAACGGGCGATCGTCTCGAATTCCGGGTCGGGTCCGAATCCCTCCGGCAACTCCAGGTCGGTGAACTCGCGGTCGCGAAGCCGGTCGAGCAGTACCGGGGATTCGTTGATCCACGCAGCCAGACGCGGGGCGGCCGCGTGGATTTCGGCAATGACGTCGAATGCGTCGGGGCGCGCCGCGAAAGCCCGGCTATCGTAGGCGCTCCAGTCGTCGATCTCGGGATAGAACTGGGCGCGCTGACGATCGAGCAAGGGGTCGACGGTCTCGAACCACCGCTTGGGGAACAGCGCCAGGCCGTTCATCTGGATGTAGCTGCCCGGCAACTGCGGCGAGTCGGCCTCGCCATAGTGCTGCAGGAGCGGATAGCGCCGGTTGGACGTGTGGTGGTCGGCGTGGCGCTGCATGTTGTAATACAGCCAGTTGGTGAACTTGTAGGCGGCACTCCAGGCGTGCCGCGGCTTCACCGGCTCGAACCGGCCGTGGGGCATGCGGATGCGCCTGAGTCCGTAGTGCTGCACGTAGTTGCTGATCTTCATGGAGAAGACCACGCTCCCGCACAGAACGACGAATGCCAGCACGGCCCACACCCCGCCAATCCAGTAAATGAGCCCGTACCAGATGCCCAATTCCACGATGTAGCGCCAGAACGCGTTCGTGTAGTGCCAAATCGGAAGCTGACGGCGGGCAAGTCGGCGGCGTTCGAACCGCCAGGCACCCAGGAGATTGTTTGCCACCTCCCGGGGCAGGTATTGCCAGAAACTCAAGCCCTTCGGTGCGGACCCGGGGTCCAGTGGCGTGCACACGCGGGGGTGATGAATGTAGACGTGCTCGGTCGCATAGTGCGGATAGGAGACCGAAGCCAGCAGGAGTTCACCGAGCCGACGCTCCCAGAGCGCGCGCCGATGCACCAGTTCGTGGCCCACAACGAAGACCGTCTGCGCCACCATCGCCAGCAAGCCGGCCATGAATCCGATTTCCCACCATGACAGGTGGTCGGCAACCAGCATCTGCCATAGCGAAAACACGAAGATTACCGGCCAGAACGCCGCCCACAGCCAGAGGGACAGCTTGTACAGGAACAACTGGCTCTCGTGGGTCGTGGCCGGATCCATGTTCCGCTCTTCCACGCCGAAGAACCTGTCGAATCGGTCCGCGAGCATGAAGAACACAAATGGGACCGCGATCCACCAACCGCCCTGAATGGCGGCGGCGGCAACGAGCGGAAAGATCAGGAGAGGAGCGAAGTGCGGGAGCGCGTTGGCGACCGACGGTTGCACGACCCGTCCGCCCATGGCTGCCGAGGCGCTGGAACTACGTGCTTCCATCCTGGGAACCCTCTACCAAGGTGACACGCTGCGCTGAACCCCGCCCAATCCAAGCTAACGTTCCGGCCACCGGTCAGGCTACCTGCCGCCGCACGAGATCCTGAAAGACGCCCGGGGTTGCGGCCAGCTCCTCGAACGAACCCTCCTGGACGATTCTTCCCGCGTGCATCACGTATATACGGTCCGCGTGCCGAAGCGTCGAGACACGGTGCGCAATCACGATCCGTGTCGATGTCAGGCCGGACAGATTGGCCAGGACCCTGGACTGCGTTTCGTTGTCCAGCCAGTTGGTCGCCTCATCGAGCAGCAGGATGCGTGGGTCGCTGATCAGTGCGTGGGCGAGGCGAATACGCTGGCTCTCGCCTCCCGAGGTGACGGCGGCACTCGCGCCCACGGGTGTCAGCATGCCCATCGGCATGGCCGAGATTTCGCGATCGATGGCGGCAAGCTGGATCGCGCGCCACGCATCTTCGGGAGTGACCCCCTGATGATCGCCGACGATGTTGTCCCACAGGTCCTGCGGGTGGAGACGCACCATTTGCGGCACCACGCCGATATGCCGGCGCACTTCCCGGAGATCGAGGTGTTGCAGGTCGCGGTCGTCATAGTAGACCGATCCGCTCGACGGCCGCTCCAATCCGAGGGCGAGCCGAAAGAGCGTGCTCTTGCCCGCCCCCGACTCGCCGGCGATCGCGACGAACTCGCCCGCGCGGACCTGGATCGATACGTCATCCAGGATCAGCGGCCCGTCGGCATCGTAGCGGAACGAGACGTGGTCGAAAGCGACGTCACCGCCCAGCATCTCCACGGATTGTCCCTCGGCCCCCGTTTCGGGCGTCTCGGCCAGCAGCGGCCGAATCTGATCGAATGCGGGCACGATGCCGGCCAGTACGCTGACCGACTCACCCAGGCGGACCACCGCCGTCTGGTAGAGCAGGAACAGGACGTAGACGACGATGAAGTCGCCGACCGCGATTGTCTCCGGGCCCGACAGCGTAAGGATCAGGACCAGCAATGCCGCCGCCAGCAGTGGCAGGGCAGCCCCGAGTGCCCGGAGGTGCATCTCGACCGCCCCGACTTCCAGTTCCGCGCGCTTCTGTTCGCGGTAGTCCCGAGCCCAGACCGCAAAGCCCGAGCCCTCGGCCCCGTCCACTCGCAGCTTGGATATGCCGTTGACGAGTTGGAACAACCGGCCGGCCAGCCGACCGGCAGCCCTCAGGCGACGGCGGTATGGCGCAATCTGCTGCAGTCCGAGCGCCACGGTCGCGACCATCGACGCTACCCCGAACGCCGCAGTCAGCCACCCCAGCATCGGATCGCGGAGACCGATGAGCAGGAACGCCGGCGACAGGAAAACGATCGACAGCACGCCGTTGCCGATCACGCTCTGCGCGGCGCCGCGGGCGCTCTGGAAGGTCATGCCCCGCATCGCCAGGTCATTGGCGGGATAGCGCCTGAGGACCCTCGTCGGCAGCCGCAGCAGCCGGTCCCAGAACGCGGACTCCAGGCGGGAGGTTGCCCGGCTCTCGAAGCGCATCACTGTCATGCCCTGAAGGACGCGCGTGAGGGCGCGCACGAGGCCGAACGCCACCAGGCCCACGCTGATCCCGTACAGGAGACCGACATCGTTGACCGGAATCACTTCATCCGCGACAAAGCCGATCGCAACCGCCGGCAACAGTGCGACCAGGCCACCCAGCACCCCCGTTAACACGATGCGGGCCGAGTCGGCCCCCAATCCCTTTCCAGCGAGTCTCAGCAGATCCCGCCATCGGCTGGCTTCCCCCCGCAAGGGCGCGTAGAAAAGCCAGGCGTCCGGGCGTAGCGATGCAGCGCGGGCGGCCGTGACCCGCCGCTTGCGCCCGCTGGCGGGATCGATTTCCCGGTAGTTCCCCAACAGCCCCGGCAGGAGCGCCACAGGCCTGCCGTCGGCGGCCCGAAACGCCAGCATGGCGCCGCTGTCGCCGACCCACCACCGATCCTTCCCGGAGAGCCGCACCTGCCGGGCGCGTACTCCGGACGCGCGGAGCACCTTGGCGAGAGCGGTCTCCGGGTCGGATCCACCGGTGGAGGCCGGACCCTGGAATGTGATGCCTTCGTGCCGCCCGATCGCTCTCAGGGCGTCGTACAGCGCCGAGACATCCTTTTCTCCGGCTCCCTCATCGCCATCGAGGACACCATAGAGATCAAAGAGCCGCCGGCGGGCGTCCTCCTCGTCACTCCGGCGGCCAAGGACTCGCGCCCGCGCAAGGTTCGCCTGGTCGACGACCGCCAGCTGACGGTTCAACCGCTCGAGCGAGAACGCGATGTGGTTGAACGCGTTCACCGCCGGCAGCAACAGCTCGCGTTCGGCGAGTTCCGCGGAGGACGCCGTCGAGACTCGCACCTCGCGCGTCAGGCTGAACCACGTGGAGGGTGTCAGCGGCAGCGCGCATCCGGACGCACCGGGTCCCGTCTCGCTTCGGGCAGGATCGATCAAGCCCATGAACAGACCCGCATGGGGCTGCAGCCCGGTAAGCCAGACCACTCCGCGGCGCACCGCAAGTGTGCCGTTTCTCGTCATCGGTGCCTCGCCTGTTGCGAGAAGCGCGTCCGTCCGAGGAGAGTGGGTGACGTCGCGAACCAGCATCGCCGAGATGTCGACGAGCCAGGCGTCAATCTGCTCGGCCAGTTCCACGCTGCGGATGGCGCTCAGCCGGGAGACCGGAAGACGCCGGAGCGTGGTGCCGGGCAACCCCTTGGCGATCACCCAGAGTGAAGTGAGGTCCTCCTGCGGCGCGGTGCCGGGCAGGAGGCGGCCGGCGCGAGCACGCAGCATGTGCTGTGGCGCGGATTGCTCCACCTCGCCCTGCCGCTCGACGAGGAAAAGGTCGACCGCGCCGGATTCAATGAACCAGGCAAACTCGGGATCGCCGATATCGACGGGCGAATTGCCCGCGCAAAGCACCACTGTGCCCCACTCGGCGGCGGCCTGAGCGAGCGTGAGCCTCTCGGGGGCGGTCATACGCCCAGCTCCGTCCGCACGAGGCGATGGTACATCCCGTCCGCGTCCGCAAGCAGTTCGTCGTGGGTGCCGCGCTGCACCTCCTTGCCCTCGTTCATCACAATGATCTGATCGCAGTCCCGAATCGTGCTCAACCGATGCGCGACGATCAGACAACTGACGCCCCGGCGGCGCAGTGCGTCGTCGACGCGCACCTCGGTCGCCGGGTCCAGCGCGCTCGTCGCCTCGTCGAGAATCAGCACCGTCGGGTTCCCGACCAGCGCCCGGGCTATTTCAAGGCGCTGCCGCTGCCCGCCGCTAAGGTTGCCGCCATCCTCGTCCACCCGTGTCGAGTAGCCGAGGGGCCTGCCGAGGATTTCGTCATGGATATCGGCGTCACGGGCGGCAGCGACGATGTCGTCGTCGGGCACCGCGGCGTTCCACAGCGTGAGGTTGTCGCGCACGGTGGCCGAGAAGAGGACCACATGCTGGTCCACCATGGAGAGGGAGCGCGACACCACTTCGGGTGGAATCTCGTGCCTGGGTCGGCCGTCAAACAGAATCTCTCCCGACCAGGGATGCAGAATGCCCGCGATCAGACGGGCCAGCGTCGACTTTCCGGAGCCGCTCGGCCCAACCACCGCGATGCGCTGTCCGGGTTTGACGACAAGGCTGAAGCCATCGATCAGCGGAGGGCGGTTGCGGTTGTAGCCGAAGGTCACGTCGCGCAACTCGACGTGCCCCGTCAACCGAAGTCGCCCGTTGAAGGTGGCAATGCCCTCCGGCATGTTCGCCAGGCGCTTCAGGCCCGGGTCTCTCGGCGTCTCCGTAATGTCGTCCAGACGTTGCATGTCGGTGAGGAGCGTCTGGCGCTCAAGCACGAATTCGACGAAGCGTCCGGCGGGGTCCAGAAAAAGCACCGACAACAGGTAGAACGCCAGCAGAGCGCCCAGCGTCAGCTCGCCGGCCATGACCTTCGTCGCCCCGACAGCCAGAACCACGGCACCACCGAGTATCTTCAACAGGCCCGGCGTGGCCGCGATGAGGTAGCCGAGTTCGGCGAATCGCTGGTGCGCCCTCAACTCGCGAGCCTGATGGCCGCCCCAGCGGGCGAACATCCGGTCCTCCGATGCCGTCATGCGCAGCGTGTCCGCATGGCTTAGCATCAGAGTACCTACGCCCGTCAGCAATCCCTGCTCGTGGCGCAGCGCGACAGCCTCCTCGGAGCGGACGCGCGCGACCGGCCGCAGGAGCAACGCGTTCAGCACCGTCAGCCCGAGGACCAGCAGCGCCAGCATCGGGTCGTACGCCACCATGGCCGCCAGGAAGACGGTGCTCATGGCGACGTCGATCAACTGGCCGACAAAGAGCTCCGACAGGCCCCAGGCGATCCTGTCGATCGAAAAGATGCGCGTGGTCAGCTCGCCTACAAGCCGGTGGCTGAAGTACTCCACCGGCAGCTGCATCAGCCGCGATACGCAACGGTTGCCGAAGACGATCGACATGCGGATCGCAAGGCGTCGCAGGAACCACCCCTTCATCCAGGCGATGCCGTACACCAGACAACCGGCCACCGCCAGCGCTCCCGCCACAGGGAGTCCCCAGGGCTCGTTTTCGCCCACAATGCGGTCGACGAACAGGGAGGCGGCGAACGGCACCGACAGCGCCAGTCCGGCCAGCAGCAGCCCGCAAGCAATGGCACGCGCCACCCCGCCCGAGGACCCGCTAAGCCACTGTGGGAGACGCTGCCACAGGTTTGACGGAGCACCTCCACGTTTGAATCCCGGGCCGGGGCGGAACTTCAGGGCAACCCCTGTGAACCCGGCCTCGAACTCCTGCGCGGAGAGCTTGCGGCGCCCCGTGGCCGGATCGTTCAGATAGAACCATTTCTGGTCGAATCCTTCCAGAACCACAAAGTGGTTGAATTCCCAGAACAGAATCATCGGCAGAGGCATCTGCCTGAGCCGTTTCACCTCTACGCTCCAGCCGGAACACTCGAGGCCGTAGTGCTCGGCGGCTCGCTTCAGGCCTGCGGCGGTGGATCCGTCCCGACCGACTTCGCACGTGCCGCGCAATTCCGTAAGGGGTACCCAGCGCCCGAAATGGGCCAGCACGCTCCCGAGGCACGCGGCACCGCACTCTGTCGCATGTGTCTGGAGGAGGAGGGGCGTAACGGCGCGCCGACTTCGTTCGCCGGAGGCGTCCCGGTGCCCCCGCGACGCCGTCGGTGGACCGCGTGATGCCATTTCAGACCGATCGGAGGCCGAGCAGCGCCGCCAGCGAGTATCGCCCGAGACTGATCCGAACCCGGCACGGCGTCCCGTCGCGGAGAGCCATACCGGGCACCGCTTCGAGGTCTATGTCGATGCGCGGCGCGCTTTCCGCATCCGCCACCGGCCAATTCGAGAGCCACACCGGGGACGGTCCCGTGGCGGCACTCACCGTCCCGTCCAGCCGATGCGTGTCGCCATCGGGCAACTGCACCTCTACCAACGCCCGCATGCCCGGACGCAAGCGTTGCGCCACCTGTGGAGATGCACGCACCGCCGCCTGCAGGGGGCGATCCACAGGCTCCCGGAGCTGCGCTACGGCGGTGCCGGCCGACAGGTAATCGCCCATGGCAGCGCGCAGCACCATGACCTCGCCTCCCATCTGGCTGGCAATAGTTTCCGAATCGGGAGGGCGCTGCTCTGCTCCCGCCGGCGCTACGCCCGCTTCGCCAGCCGACGCCGGGACGCTCTGGCGCGCGATCGCCGCTCCGGCCTCGACCCGTTCCCCTGGCTCGACCAGATACTCCACGAGGTACCCGGACTCCGTGGCGACGATCTCGTAGCGCTGCCCCGGCTCCACCAATACACCCTGAAGCGTGATTTCCCGATCGATACTGCCGAACAGGATCCAGATTCCGAGGCCGGCAAGCAGCAATCCCGTCGTTGCGAGAACGATGCGCTCGTGCGGGGCCGTAAAGCGGAGCAGACGGTCGAGCTGCTGCCGATTTTCGCTCGCGGCAATCGCCTGTTCACGAAACGAGTTACCGAAACGGTTGAACATGATGATGTCCCTTTTTGTCGCATCTCCTCGGCCACACCGTGCGAACTTCGCTTCAAGGTGTTATTGTAACAATCTAGTAGTTCTCACGTTCTTGTCCCGCAAAAAGCACGTTCTTGTCCCGCAACAAGGAGGCAACATGTCGGTCCAATCAGTCATTCAGGCGTCGAACCAGATGCAGCATCAGCTGATCACACGGGCAAGCGAAGACGCCGAATTCCGCGCGCGACTCGTGGCGGATCCGAACGACGCGATCAAACAGGAATTCGGCATCGATGTGCCGGACCACGCCAAGATCCAGGTGCACGAGAGCGATATGAGCGTCTTGCATATCGCGCTGCCGATCAGTCCCAACGTCGAGTTGGACGAGGAGAGGCTGGAGGCGATCGCAGCCGGTCTCTGCTGCTGCGGCTGATCGCAGTCGATCTGGGCCTGTCGTAGCGGCCCCGCTCTCAGGTGCTTCCCCCGGTTGTCGCAGCAGCCGGGAACGGAGGAAGCATCAGCACGAACACGTAGCCCTTGACTTGCGCGAAACGGCCGTCGGAAATCACGAGCTTGATGTGGTGGATGCCCTTGACCAATAGCAGCATGCTGCGGCGTCCGAACACCGCTTCAGCTCCCGACCAGGACGAGGCGAGCGCGGACAGTTTGTCCGACTGGGCGAGGCCGTGTTCGCCGACGCCGTCGATGAGTTCCATCCAGGGGTCGACTTCCTTCACCCACTGCGTGTCGCGGGCGTAGAAACTCACCCCAAGCGCAGGTCCCAGCCCTCCCTGTGCCGGGATGTCGAAGTGCGCGGCCAGGTGAGCGAAGGCGTCGCGTTCCTCCATCTCTGACACGAATGGAGCGACCGCCTCGGGTCGCCCGGGCCAGTCGGTACGCTCCAGGAATGCCGTGAAATCGCGGGTGCTCCTGAAGCCCGTGACCGCGATCCGCAATCCATCGGACCGTGCTGGAAAGGCACCGACGGAACCGACGTGTGTGCCTGGGGGCATGGCCGAGAACACGCGTTCGATCCGTCGGCGTTCAGAGGCCTCCAGCTTCCAGCCGCCCGCGCCGGCCACGGCGTTCGCAGCGACGTGGAAACCTTCGAGTCCCCGAACCGACTCTTCGCCGGACAGCGCGTCGGGGGCGGGGTAGAGGAAGATCCCGGGGTCCGGGGGCGGTCCAACGCGTCCGGGATCGATATCGTATTCGAGCATGAGCTTGGTGCCACCGATTCGCTGGATCGCGGACTCTCGCTTCATCGTGCGCAGGAGCCGATAGGCGGCCACCGTGGACGGGTCGTCGGGGTGCGCCCGGCACCATTCCTCGAAATGCGCGGCCGACAGGCTGCCCTCGAACAGCGCGACCCCCAGATCCGCCCTCGGTTCGGGTTCGTGCAGCGGCAACTCGAATCCGAATCCCGAGGTTGCCAGGCTGATGGGCAGCCCCCTCGCCCTCTCCAGTAGCCGGTCCCACCCAGGGCCGTCGATCAGCGTGGGCGAGATGCGACTCCGGAACTGTTCCAGCAATTCACCGACGGAGTCCGCCTGGGCAAGCATGTGCTTCTCGAGACCGGCTCGGCTCTCTTCGATGTTCATAACGGTGTCATTCGCAATTGCGTTGCTCTCCGGTGTCGCTCAGGCGACGACCGGAACGGGATTGAGTTCCTTCTCCGAAAGGCGGTTCGCCCGCCAACCCATCGAGACCGGGACATCGAACAGTCGTCCCGGGGCAAAGCGCTCCCAGAAGTGGCGCATGCCCGGTACGATCACGCGCACCACCGGCATGCCGATGTCAGGCCGCGTCTGGTCGAGCACGAGGAACTCCATGCCGCGGGCTTCGACCAGCGCTCGGCAGTGTTCCACGTCGTCTCGCGTGTCCGCCGTGTCGGGGACCGGGTAGTCCGACCTGCCGCGCGGCGCCGCGCCGGGCGCGGGTGCCAGGTAGGGATGATCCGCCAGCTTGCCCGTTCGCCACCAAGATGCGCTCACAGGATCATGGACGGCAGCGCCAACCCCGCCCCGGGCAGGTCCGAGGATCCACTGCAGACACTGGTTCAACTCGCAAACCGCGCGAAGGGCGGCGATGTGCGGATCCATGTGCGCACCGGCCCCGTAGATAATATCCTCCGTGTCCCCGTCGGTTCTGCGGGAAATGGCCACGAAGACCGGAATCCCGAAGTCGCTGGATGCGTCCAACACCCAGATTTCCCGATTCCGCCGGCGGTAGTAGTCGCGCGCGGACGCCAGATAAGCGTCGCCGAAGCTCGTCAGGTCCACCTCCGGCAGGCGCAGCCGGTTGTACCACCAGATGCCGAAGGCGTCGCGTTCCACGAGTTCAAGGAACCCCTGCAGAATGGCTTCCTCGAGCGTATTGCCCGCCGCGCACCCGTTCGAGTCCGCCTTGAACCCGGGCTCGTGACCCTCCCCCGCCTCCACCACGCCGTAGAGGATCGACGTGGGAAGATACCGGTGCCGCCCCTCCGTGAGCGACCAGACGGGCGTCCAGTCGATCTCCGCATCCGGATCGAGCCGCGGCGGCACGAAGTTGTAGGGATGACCGCACGCGTTGATCCGTTGCGCATCGTCCAGTTGCCGGTCGCTGAAGAGCTGCACCTCGTTCGGGGGGATGGCCTCAGCCTCTCCAGCCTTCTCGAAATCCATAAGACGCTTCCGGGAGCGAATTTCGTCGCCGTGAAAGGCGCCGCAATAGCGTTCGACCGCCTCGCAGAGCGCACTGGCCTCGGACTGCTGCGGCGAGCTGCCCTTCCCCGCGCTCTTGCTCCGAAGACTCCGTCGCAATGAACGGAGCTTGCGGCCTCTCGGCGCGAGATTGCTTCCCGCCCAGTAAACGTGAAGCCAGGGATCGGTTTCCTCCGCGGTGCGGGTCAGCCACGTCACGACGCCGGTGACCGGGCTGACGAGATGGCGGTACCTGGCCAGCGTCACCTCGGGGGGAACCGAACGGTGGCCTCCGCTATTCCGAAAGCCCTTGGGACTGGCCCGCAGCCGCACCGGTTCCGCAGAGCGGTCGGCACGGTACAGGGCCTCGTCGCCACACGCGAGACACTGCGGGCGCCGCATCGCCGGATGCTGCGCGCTGTGGTGGGCGGCGATATCCAGTGAGACGGCACGCTCATGAATGGGCGCCAGGTCCTCCAGTACAAGCCACTTGGCGATTTCGGCCGCGGCGAGGCCACACACCGCCTCAACGACCGCCGGCTCGGCCGCACGGGGCTCGACGGCCGATGTCTCGATGCGGAGGTTGCGCAGGAAGCCGTGGACCTCCTGGTGGCCCCGCAGGCGATAGGCAAGACACGCCCAGCAGGCGCCACCCTCTGCCGGCCGGAAGACGGGTCCGAACAGCGGCTGCATGCCGTTCGGCCTTACGAGCACCCAGGGCGTGCGCGACTCCAGGTGCCGCCGATTAATGGAGTCGTGCCGTTCGTCCAGGTAGTCCGCGCACACTATCACGGCCAGGGAAGGGCGAACGGCGGCCGCCTGACGGCCGGTTTGAACGCCGAGTCCGCCGAGCCGACGGGCAAGCACTCCGTCATCCCCGGCCACCGCCACGGCAGCCGCTGCCAGACGACGCTCGGCCCAGCGCGGCGAGGCACCGAATGAGGACCAGTACGCTGCCCGCCCCGGAGCCATGCTGTAGTCGCCCGAAACCAAATACCCGCGGGACGCCAGCGCCAGAATCGCTGTCCGCACATCGTGTGCCGAATGGGCAGGCGCCAGGGCGGCAACGATCTCCGGCACCGTGCGGCCCCCGTCGAGGAGAGGCATGAGGGCGCGATGGATCCGTCCTCGCAACAATGTGTTGAAGGCCTCGGAAACGAGCAGCACCTGTTCGTCGTCGATCACGTGGAATCCAAGATGGGGCGTAAGCCGCGGCAACTCGATGAGACCGCGGTCGGAGGGCGTAGTTCGGCTCAGGAGTCCGCGGGAATGTCCTTGTGACGGTTGCTTTTCAACCATGCTGTCTTCGATATCCCCTTCTTGTCAGGCCCCTGGCCGCACAGCTGCGGAGCGGTCCGCGAAAGGCAGACCCGCCGTGTAGAACACGTGTTTCGGATCGAATTCCCGCTTCCACGAAACGCCCCTTTCGAGCATTTCCCCGTAGTGTTCCGCCCACCGCGCGGGGCCATAGCCCACGCCGCCGGACAGATAACTTTTGCCGCCAAGTCCGACCAGCGTTCTGTCGACTTCCTCGAGGTGACGCGCCAGCGCGACCGCCTGGGCATGCCGGGATTCAGCCATCACCGTCAGGACCGAGTACGAGATGGCCCGCTCTCCGGGCGGACGCATGAACAGCGGAGCGGAGATCGCCTCCCGTCCCATCGGGTATAGCCCGATCCAGCGCCAGGGTCTGCGCGGCACCGAATCCGGGTCCAGCCACGGCTGCGCGAGCACCGTTCGCAGGGTCTCCCACGGCAGGAACCAATCCCGCCATGGGTAGTAGAACATTCGGCCGAAGCTCCATGGGGGATACATGCCGGCGCGCCCCACACTGGCGATGTCCCTTGTGTACGCGTTTTCGTCGTGGCCCAGCGCGTGCAGCATTCTCTTGTCGTCGGGCTCCTCGTCATACTCGAAGCCGGCGTGAAGGACGATCAAGTCCTCGTCGTGCCGCATCTCCCCCCGCAGGTGATCGAAGCGGTCAGTCTCGACGATGTGCTCGAGGTCGTCCGCGAACCGGTCGAAGTCGTGGTAGTGCAACTCATACTGCCGGAATCTTCTGCCCGCCGTGCGGAGTCGGATCCACGCTTCAGCAATGATGCCGAACTGCCCCTGACCACTCCTCACGGCATCAAAAAGTGCTGCGTTCCGGGTGGCGGAGCACCGCACTCGCTCGCCGGTGCCAGTCACCACCTCGAGCTTCTCGACCTGTCCGACCTGGGCTCCGTATCGATGCGAAGTCGTGCCGAGGCCTCCGGCAGACAGCGTTCCACCGACGGTCAGCGCGCCGAAATCCGGAAGCACCCGGGGGAGACTCCCTTCCGCGCGCAGCGTGTCGACCAGCAAACCCCACTGCACGCCACCCTGTGCGCGCACGAGCCCGGGGCCCGCCGGCCGGATTCCATCCAGACACGTCGTGTCGAGTACCACGCCGCAGTCCGTGAGGGTCTGTCCGCCTTGCGAGTGCCCTGCGCCTCGAATGGTCAGCCGGATTCCGTGTCTCGAAGCGTGGCGCACGAGGCTTGCCATTTCCGCCACGCTCTGCGGTGTGGCGACCCCTTCCGGCACCCGCCCGGTCATTCTGCCGAAGTCGCAGGAATACGCCTCGCGGTCTTCCGGGCTTCGGCTTGCACCGGGTAGAAGGTGACCGTCGTTCGCCATTGGCACGCCTACCCCGGCATTCTCCGGAAAAGCCGCAGCAGAGACACGAACGCCAGCGCGTACATCACCGCCCCGAGCAGGAACGGCGCCCCCGGCAGATCCATCGGCGCATCCGGCGAAGTGAAGTAGCTGAACAGTCCCGCGGTGAAGATCAGCGGCGCCAGGATGCTCGTCAGGCTCATCAGCGACGTGATGCCCCCCTGCACCTTCCCCTGGTCTTCGGGCGGCACGGTACCGGCGACAAGGCTCTGAATCGCCGGGCCCGCCACACCGCCGATGGAGCCGAAGACGATGAACGCGAACAGCATCCATCCCGCGGTGGCCAGTCCGTATCCGAGGTAGGTGATCACCGCAACGACGAGGCCGTACAGGATCGCTCGGCGTTCACCGAGCCTGCCCACAATCGGACGCACCAGTCCCCCCTGCACAATCGCCGCCATCACCCCGACGAGCATGAGCGAGAAACCGTTCATCTGCTCGTCCCAGCCGAACTTGTGACCGGTGTAGAGGACCCAGACCGTCTCGAGGCCGCGCTGCGCGAGTACGACGAAAACAAACGCGGCCGTGAGGCCGGCGACCAGCGGATAGGAGCCGAGCACGTAGAGGCTGCCGACCGGATTCGCTTTCTTCCAGCTGAACGCGTCCCGTTTTTCCGGGGGCAGCGACTCGGGCAGGACGAAGAAGCCGTAGAGCCAGTTCACCAGCGCGAGCCCCGCCGAGACGAAGAAGGGAAGCCGCAGGTCGATGCCACCGAGGATGCCGCCCAGCCCCGGGCCGAAGATGAAGCCCAGGCCAAAGGCCACGCCGATCAATCCGAAGTTGCGCGCCCGGTCCTCCGGCTTCGACACGTCGGCGATGTAGGCGTTGGCGGTGGTGATGCTCGCGCCCATTACGCCGGCGATCAGCCGGCCCACGAAGAGCCAGCCCAGCGACGGAGCATACCCCATGATGATGTAGTCCACACCGAGCCCGAACAGCGAGATCAGGATCACGGGCCTGCGCCCCACGCGGTCGGACAGCGCGCCCAGCACCGGTGCGAAGATGAACTGCGTCAGCGCGTAGGTGGAAGCGAGGACGCCGAACCAGCGCCCCGCCAGGGTCGTGCTGCCCCCGGCGAAGTCCTTGATCAGCTCCGGGAGAATCGGGATGATGATCCCTATCCCCAATACGTCGATGAAGACCGTGATGAGGATGAAGATCATGGCGGCCTGACGGCCGCGTCCCGGTACCGGCAAGGGCGCCTCCACGCGATAGTTCAGGAAGGAGCATAGCAGAGCCTGGCTGCCGGCGCGCCCTCTGGCTCTACCGGAGTTGGCCGAATCGATCCCCCGGGATTTCCATCCATATGGACTTCGAGACCTTCGAAAAGCAGTCGCGCCATGTCTACGAGAGCATTCCGGTGGTCTACCGGGAGGGTGTAGACGGGTTGACCGTGCACCGGGAAGCGCTCCCCCACCCACGCTTCCCCGGCGTGTACACGCTTGGCGAATGCCTGACCGAGTCCTATCCGTCGAGTTGGGACGGGCCCGACACCCTGCGGTCTCAGGTCCTCCTGCATTGGGGGTCCTTCCGTGCACTGGCAGCGGTCGATCCGACATTCGACTGGAACGAGCAGATCTGGGAGACCCTGACACACGAACTGCGTCACCACCTCGAATCGCTCGCCGACACCGACGACCTGCTGGGTGTGGACTACGCGATGGAACACACCTTCCAGCGCCATCAGGGACTGGACTTCGACCCCGGCTACTACCGGCACGGCGACCGCCTTGCCCAGGGCGTGTACGCAGTCGAGGACGAGGTGTACATCGAGCAGTTCTGGAAGCGCGCCGATTTCGAGCGCACGCCGGAGATCCGTTTCTCCTGGGCGGGGCGCCGGTACGGTATCGGCCACCCGGGCGAACTCGGCGACTTCCATTTCATCAGAATCGTGGACGGGGTTCCAGCCCCTCCGTACCTTGAGTTGGTGCTTGTACGCAGGTCCTCCTGGCTGAACCGGACCCGGGCCGCTCTCAGGCGTGAAGACATCGAGGTCTACGAGTCCGAGGCGGAGGCGAGAGAGTGAAGAACCCCCGTGCCACCTGCGGTGTAGACCACGTAGGCCGATGTACCCCCACAACCCGAAAGGGCCGATGATGAAGCCGACACGCTCACGGCAACGCAAAAGCACTCACTCGCATCTTCGGCTTATCGCCGTCACGGCCGTGGCGGTCGTGGCCGGCACCATCGGCTGCGCCTCGGGCCCTTCCGGTTCGTCGAACGCCGAGAATGACGGGCCCGTGGTCCCTGCCGAGACGCGCACGGTTCTGCGCGTGGGCAACTACGGGCGTGCCGAGATCTTCAATGAGCCGGGGGTCGGCGTGCGCACGATCGGCGTGGGAGCCGAAGTAGCCTGGCGAGCCCTTGGAGGCGTCTACGTCGAGCTGGGCATTCCGGTGACGTCATCCAACCCGCGGACCATGGAGATCGGGAATCCCGGCTACACTGCCCGCCGGGTCGGTGGTGACCGGATGAACACCTTCGTCGATTGCGGCAGCGATCTGTCCGGACCACTGGCGAACCAGTACGAAGTGACCCTGACCATATCGACGAAGCTCACCGCGAAGGGGCCGGAGGAGACGGAAGTGCTGACCATCGTCGACGCTTTCGGAGAGCCCCGCGCCGTGAGCGGCAACATGGTCCACTGCCAGTCGCGCGGCGTGCTTGAGTTGCGGGTCGCCCAGGAGGTTGCAGAGGCGCTGGGAATTACACCCTGAGGAGACCCTCGGCAGCACCCGGGAGAGACCGCTCAGCGGGACCCGCGGCGGCGCCTCAGCAGGACAGGCACTTGTGGTTGTTCTTCGATCCGAGTTCCTCCAGGAGCGCAACTGTCGCCGGGAAGGGCTGAAGGCGCTGGATCGGGCCGTTGGCCATGTCAGCTGTCGTCTGACCCCTGCGGCTTACAACGGTCACATCGGCGCCGTGTTCGACCAGGTAGAGAACCAGTTCGTTGTCGCCCCGCGAGGCGGCGTGATGCAGCGCGGTATAGGCGTTCGCGTCACGCACGTTGACGTCGGCGCCACTCTCCTCCACCAGGAATCTCACCGCGGCCAGCCAGTTGTCCGGAACGTGGCGGTGCGCATTGCCCGCGAAGGACTGACCGTACCCTACGCCCGAAGCCGCATGGATCGGGTACATGTGCGGCCCTCCGACTGGGATGGGCGGCACGCCTGACAAGTCCTCCTCCGCATTCCCAGCTTCCGGGCGGGGTTCCTCGCCCTCCTCGCCGACGGTCTCCGCTTCCGCATTGCCCGTGGTGGGTGCCTCCTCGTGTTCAGTCGCCTCCGCGTCCTTGGGCTTCGGGGCTTCGCCCGCTTCAGTCCCTTCTTCTTCCGCCTTCTTCGTCTCCTCCGCAGCCTCCTCCTCCTCCTCGGAGGCGGGTGGACGGCGGCGGCGCTGCGGAGGCTTCATGGTGGCGATGTTCGGATCCGCCCCATGCTCCTTGAGCAGCCGCATGGCGTCCACGTCGAGGGCGTAGGCGGCTCGCCAGAACGGTGTCGCTCCCTGCAGGTTGATCCCGCTGCCGCGAAGAACGCCGAAGGTGTACTCCATGTACCAGAGGTGACTCTTGAGCCGCGTGTTCGGGTCCGCTCCGGCCTTGAGCAGGGCTTCCAGCACGTCCACGTGAGTCGCCGCCTGCTGTTCATGCTCGGTGGGGTGCGCGTACGACGCCCGCGGCGCCCACTGGCGCTCGAGGACGGCGAAGAGCGGCGTGGCGCCGGCCGCGCTGGCCGCATTCGGGTCGGCACCGCGGCCGATCAGCCACAAGGCCAGGTCGAACTGTCCGTTCACCGCCGCCATCAGCAGGGGGGTGGTCGCGTCGCCCGCCGATGGCTGGTCGATGTCGGCGCCGCCCTCGAGCAGGACCTCGGCGGCGGCCTTGTGGCCCTGCCGAACCGCGTGGAGAAGCGGTGTGAGCCCACCCCACGAGCCGACGAGTTGCGCGTAGGACATCGGACGCGGTTCCTCGTCGGCGGGAGACTCGGCATCGGCGGCGGTGTCGGTGGCCTCGGCGGCGGTGTCGGTGGCATCGGCGGCGGTGTCGGCGACCGCGGTGGCGGTGTCGATCGCCTCCCCTGGGTTGCCTTCCCCCTCTTCGTCACCTTCGCCCTCTTCGTCACCTTCGCCTTCTTCGTCCTCTTCGCCGTCATCCGCCGGATCGGGAACATCCGGCCATTTGCGCTGGATTTCGCGGGACGCCTCGATCGCCGCCTGCACCTGGCGCGGGGTCGGCTGCCAGTCCGTGCCTCCCCCCTCCTTCTCCTTGAACGCCGCCAGGAACTCGCCAAGGCGCCTCTCGGCGGCCTGATCCGCGCTGGCACGCTCCTCCACATCGACCGAATGCGCCGCCAGCGCAGGATCCGCCCCGGCATCCAGCAGCACGCGAATGGCATCGGCCCGGTTGTTGGCCGCCGCAAACACCAGCGGCGTCTGACCCCACGCGGTCTCGCGGGCGTTCACGTCGGCCCCCGCTTTCACGAGGGCATCGATCACCGCCGGGTCTCCCGCGCCAGCGGCCAGATGCAACGCCGAGGCGCCCGAGTTGGTAGTGCGCGCCTCAGGATCGCTGCCCGCATCGAGCAGAAGCGCCACGACCTGCCCGTGCGCGGCCCGGGCCGCCAGGTGAAGCGGCGTGTAGTGCCCGATCCGAGTGCCGGCGTCGACCCTCGCGCCCGCATACAGGAGCACCTCGGCCAGCTCCCCGTTCCCGCGTTCCGCTGCCCAGTGCAGCGCGGTCATTCCGTCGCCCTGGGCGGCGTTCACGTCGGCCCCTTCGCGCAACAGGCGCCGCACGGCCGCCAGATCGCCGCGCCGGGCGGCATCGGCCACGGGCGAGTCGGGCGCGGCGCGCACAGGCAATTCGGCCACCGGCAAGTCGGACGCGCCGGCCGCCGCCGACACGGCCGCCGCCAACTCGACCGTGGCAGGACCTCCAGACGCCAGAACCGGCACCGCCAGGCAAACCGCAAGCGACCATGGGCGACCGGCCCGTTTCAACCTGCCGATCACCCCTCCGGCCTGCCTCATCGCCCCGTCGTGGCCTCCGCGGGCAGCGCCAGCGAGAACTCGCCCGTCGCGTCGCCGAACCGTGCCAGTCCGTCGTGGCCCAGCCGGTGCAGCAGCGTGGTGAAGACGTTGGCCATCGGCGTCCCCGCGGCCGCCTTGAGGTGCACGCCCCCTTCGAGCCGGCCGTTGGCACCGCCCATCAACACGAGTGGACAGCGGCGGTGGTTGTGCAGATTCGCGTCGCCCATCGGAGAGCCCCAGATGATCATGGACTGATCCAGCAGGCTCGAGTCCCCGTCCATGGTCTCCTGCAGCCGCTCGAGGAAGTACGCCAGCTGTCCCGTCCGGTACTGACAGATCCGGTTGAACTCCAGGATGTTCTTCTCCCTGCCCCCGTGGTGAGACGCAGGATGGAACGCCCTGTCCGACCCGCTCTCGGGGAAGACGCGGTTGGACGCGTCGCGCCCTGTCTTGAAGGCCACGACCCGCGTCGTGTCGGTCTGGAACGCGAGCACCTGGAGGTCGAACATGAGCCGCATGTGCTCGCTGAAGGAGTCCGGCACCCCCGGAGGCGCACCGGGAAGCTCCCGGGGCTCACCGCCGGTGTTGCGCGCCTCGACCTGCTGGATTCGCCGTTCGATCTCGCGCACGCTCTCGAGGTAGCGGTCCACCCGGCGGCGGTCCACGGCGCCCAACTCGCGCCTGATGTCGGCCACCTCGCCTACCACCCAATCCAGAATGCTCCGGTGCGTGTGTCGCCGCCGCGCGCGCTCCTCGGCGGTGCCTCCCGCCCCGAAGAGCATGTCGAACGCGGTGCGGGGGCTGCGGATCATCGGGAGCGGCGTGGAAGGCGTCGCCCAGCTGATCGAATCCGTGTACGAGCACGAATAGTTGTAGTCGCAGCCGCCCCCCTTGTCGGTGCGCTCGATACAGAGCTGAAGCGAGGGCAGCGCGGTTTCCTGACCGAACCGCTGGGCGTGCAACTGGTCCAGCGACGTGCCGCAGTAGATGTCCGAGCCCTGCGTCTGCCTGGGGTGCGCCTGCGTAAGGAACACCGCGCTCGACCGGAAGTGGTCGCCACCCACCTCCTGCGCCTCGAAGGCCTCCGCCATGCGCACGTCGGTGTTGCTCACGATGGTCAGATGATCCCGCCACGGTTCGAGTGCCTTGAGGACGTTGGCGTCGACCAGCTCGAAGTCGCGCCCCACCGTTGCCGGCGCGAAGAGGTGCTGCTCGGCACCCCACTCGTTGCAGCCGGGCACGCCATGGACCTCCTCGATGCAGACCAGCCGCACAGGCCGGTCGGCGAGGGACGTCGCGCGCAACCGGCCCGCCGGGAACATCGCGTCCAGCAGGGGGAGCGCTACCGTCGCGCCCGCGCCACGGAGGAAGGTCCGGCGCGGCATCGACCTGGAGGTGAGGAAGTGCATGTCGGCTCCGTGGTTCAGCTATGCCTCAACCCCTGGAATCTATGGCATGTCAGCGCGCGGGGCATGCGGCCCACCGTCGCGTGCGCCTTCGCCGTCCGCCGGCGGTGACGAGTCTTCCGCCGCCGCCCGCGCCTGTTTCATGCGGAAGGCGTCGCTGGCCACCACGCCCAGGATGAACGAAGACATCCGGTAGTCGTTTTCCGCCGCGGCCCTGGCGATGGCGCGCACGGCCGGCTGGTCGCGGTAGTCGATCGAGCGCCCCAGCGCATATGCCATGAGGTTCTGGGTGAAGTTGCGAACCAGGGGAATCGGGCGCTTGAGCAGGACCTCGGACAGGTCGTATGCGCTGGCGATGGGCGTACCGTCGTAGAATGTGCCCCGGGTGTCGAGCGCGGCGCCCTGCTCCCGGACCCGCCAGCGGCCCGTCACGTCGAAGTTGTCGAGCGCCAGCCCGATCGGGTCGATGAAGTTGTGGCACGACGAGCATGCCGGGTTGGCACGATGCTCCTCGAGCCGCTCGCGCGTCGTGCGGATCCGACCGTCCCGCGCGCCCTCCGTCTCCTCCAGCTCCGGGATATCGGGAGGAGGCGGAGGAGGAGGCGTCCCCATCAGGACCTCCATGACCCACTTGCCGCGCAGGACCGGGGACGTGCGGTTCCCGAATGACGTCTGTACGAGCATGCTCCCGTGCCCCAGGACCCCGCGCCGCCGGTCTTCGGGGTAGTCGACGCGCCGGAACGCCTCTCCGCGCACGCCGTCGATGCCGTAGTGACGCGCGAGCCGCTCGTTCGCGAACGTGTAGTCCGCGCCGTACAGCTCGATCAGACTCCGGTCCTCGCGTATGAGGTTGAGGAAGAAGAGCTCTGTCTCCTGCCGCATGGCGTCGGCCAGCTGACGGCTGTAGTTGGGGAAGCGGAAGGCGTCAGGCTCGACGTTGTCCAGGTCCTGCAGGCGCAGCCACATCGCGGCAAAGCGGGTGGCCAGCGCCTCGGAACGCGGGTCCGAGAGCATGCGTCGTGTCTGCGCCTCGAGGACGGAGGGGTCCGCTAGCGTGCCGTCGCGGGCCACGTCCGCAAGCTCCCGGTCCGGCGTGCTGCCCCACAGGAAGAAGGACAGACGGGCCGCCAGGTCCTCGTCGGCCAGCGGAAACGCCTCGCCCGGCTCGACACCGCCCGGCTCGCGCTCCATGCGGAAGAGGAAGTGGGGGGAGGAAAGTACAGCTTCCAGAGACGTCCGTATCCCGGCCTCGAAGCCGCCCTCCTGGGAACCGATCCGGTAAAAGTCGAGAAGGTCGTCCACTTCGTCGCGGCCGAGGTCGCGGCCGTAGGCGTCGACCGCCAGCCGGGACACGATTTCGCGAGCGCAGGGCAGCGCCTCGGCGGGGCTCGTGGGCCGGCAGGAAAAGACGCGGCGCCGGGCCTCGAAGTCCGACACGCCCGTGGAATTGTGCGGGCCCTCCAGGGTTAGGCTCATGAGGTGGGGGACCGAGGTCGTGCCGTAGCTGGTTTCCGTTCCCGTGAGCGACCAGTCGTTGGGACGGATGAGGTCTTCGTAGGGTCCATCCATCTGGCGCACGAACGCCGCCGTGACGCGATGCTCTCCCGCGCGCACCAGCACGGGGTCGGTGCGGAACGGGAAGTCCTTGCGTCCCTGGAAGTCGATGTCGCCGCCGTAGCGGAGCAGCGCAACCCGCTCGCCGTCGATCGAGATGTCGATGTCGTGGAAGCGTTCGCCCCATCCGGACATGAAGGACATCTCGAAGGTGTACTCGCCGTCCGCCGGAAAGGAGTGGAGGACGCTGATGCCGCCCCGGGTGCCGAACGGCGCCCCCTCGACGCGTTCCCACTCGTGCTGGGAGACGGTTGGCGGGTTGGTGTAGGTGACCGAGGACGCGGCCGCGTCGCGGTCGCCGACGGCGCGCCGGGCGATCTCGCTTGCCGCGTTCAGGTACGCGTCCATCAGGGTGGGCGACAGTGTTTGGGCATCGGCGTTGTTGTCGAAGCCCGCGGTGATCCGGTCCTGCGGCAGCCACTCCGCGGGGTCGATGGTGAGCCCGAACAGGTCGTACACGACCCGCGCGTACTCGGCGCGGTTCAGGCGCTGGAAGGGACGGGTGCCCGGCCGGGGGCTGGCAGCGGCCGCTTCGTCGATCACCTCCTCCATAAGGCCCGCCAACGCGGCCAGCGTGTCGCCGGCCGGCCTGCGAACACCCGGCGGCGGCATCATTCCGGCGCGCAGCTTGCGGATCATGCGCTCCGCTGTCGCGGCATTCTCGTCAGCGCGAGTGACGTCGAAGCCCTCGAGCGTCAGGTTGCCCAGGAGCCGGCGTTCGTTGTGGCATCGCGTACAGTACCGCTCGACGACGGTCTCGAGCGCGGAGGCGTCCGGATTCCCCGCCGCGCGCCCCCCGGTGGGTTGTGGGGCATCCGCATACGTCACACCCGCAGCGATCAGTGCGCCAGCCGCAACGATCGAAGTGGGCGAGGTCTTCATCGGCTATCGCCCCCTTCCCGGACGCTCCCCCGCAGCCAGCGCCCGTTGCATGAGATTCCATTCAAGTGCGGAGATGCCCTCGCCGTTGGCGGTCTGGACGCCCGCCGCCATCGTTTCGAAGGCCTCCCGCGCGCCGTCCCGGTCGCTCATGTCCTGGGCCACGACCGCGAGGAGGTATCGGACCAGGCGCTCGTCCGGCTCGAAGGGCCGTCCCTGCCCGAGCGACTCGGGCCACAGGAGCGCGGCCTCGAGGTAGCCGCGCGCCGCCTCGTCGTTGCCCGCGTCGATTTCGTCCAGCGCGGCGCCCACATGCGCGAGCTCGTAGAGATGGTGGCTCTCGCGCGCATTCTCGGACGGAAGCACGTGCGTGGCGGCGAGAACGTCGATCGCCTCTCGGAAGCCGCCCAGGTTGAGCAGGGCGCGGACCTGGAGCAGGGCAAGATTGAAGTCGTCCGGGAAAACCTCGCGTGCCCGGGCGGACGATTCCAGCGCGGTCGCCCAGCGTCCCTCACCCTGCAGGTAGCGAATCAGCGTGATCCGCAGAATCCGATCGTCCGGAGCCAACTCGACCGCCCTCGTGAAGTCGAGGCCTGGGTCGCGGTCGTCCACCTCGCGGAGCAGGTGGCCGCGCGCGGCGTACGCCGGGCCGTAGTCGGGCTCGGCACCGAGCAGCTCGAAGGCCAGCGCGGCTTCAGCCCTTCGTTCCAGCGCCCAAAGGTTCAGGCCGAGCAGGTATCGCCAGCCCCAGTGGCTGTCGTGGCGCGCGGCCCAACGCAGCACCGGCAGGGTCTCTGGACGGAACGGAAAGGCGTATGCGAGGTCGCCGGGTTCGCCGAGCGCCGCCGAATCGTCCTGCAGGAAGGTCCGCCACGCGCGAATCAGCGGCATTGCCCCGCCCATGCGAGGCGCGTCGCCTGCCCGCCGATCCGGACCGCCATCCGCATCCGTTCCGCCTGACCCGCCACCCCCACCGCCCAACTGCGGCCAAGGCCCTTCCCACGTGGCCTTCGCGGCCACATCCAGGACCGTTATCGCACTCTCGTCGAGGCCCCAACCAGCGTAGGCGACCGCCAACTCCAGGAGGGACTGGTCCGGGTACTCGCTCTGCATCGCGTCGGTGAGCGCGGCCGCATTCGCGGCGGTCGGGTTCGCCAGATAGCGCTCCGCCAGCACGAAATGGTGCAGGGGGTCGATCTCCAGCAGCGCGTCGCGCGCTTCCCGAGCGACTGCCGCGTCGCCCGAGAGCCGGCCGAGCGCGGCGAGCAGCTGCCAGGCCGGCACGCTGTTGCGGTCGAAGTCGAGCGCCAGCCGCGCGTACCGCCTCGCCTCCCCCCACTCCCCCGCCCCGGTCATGATCTCCGCCAGGCGCACGTACGACGCCGTCCGGAACGCTACCGCCCGGGCCGCCCACCCGAAGGCCTCGCGGGCGTCCACGTCACGCCCCAGGGCCCGGTAGAGGTTCCCGGCCATGAAATTCGCCGCCGCGTCATACGTGTCGAGCTGCAGGGCGCGCAGGGCACGCTCCAGGCCCTCCTCGTAACGGGCCGACCTCAGGTCCAGGTCGGCAAGACCCAGCAGCGCTCCCCTGTTCCACGGTTCCTGCGCCACGGCGGCCTCGAACAGCTCGCGCGCCTGCGCATACCGGCGGCCCTTCGCCAGCTCGCGCGCCTGGAACACGAGCCGGTCCGCCTCCGGGGTGCTCTCCCAGGCCTCCGGGTCCATCTCGAAGGGACGGTCCAACGCGCGCACCGCCGGATCCGACGCGTAGTCGAGACCGAGCGCGGGCAGCGCCACCCGGAACTCGCGCGTAGCGTCAACGGCGAAGTTCGCCTGAAGGGGCCGGAGCGCCACAAGGTCGACCGGCTCCGACGCCACCAGTTCATCCCCGGACCACACCCGCACCGTGTCCGTCACGTCGCCGAAGGCCTGCACGGTCACGGCCACGCTCGCACCGCCGTCCTCCCGCACCACGTGCATGGCACCCTCCCGCGACGCGTCCGTGAGCCCGCCCGTCCCCTCCAGCGGGAACCACGTCTCGGTCCAGCTGCTCGCCGAAATGGGGTCGAATGCGGCCTGCGTGACCGGGTTCACATGGTCGCCCGGCTGATACTGGACGAACAGCCGGCCCGCCTGGAATTCCACGTACTGGCCGTCGGTGTCGGTGAGCAGTTCCTCCCACACCCCGCCCTCACGGGACAGCGACCAGAGCCACATCTTCTGGCCGGGCATATCCTCGTAGCGCGCCCAGTGGCCCCAGCCGTAGTCGTCGTCGTGGTAGTAGCCGCCGAAGAAGTCGTTCAGCTCGCCCACGACGTGGTAGGACTTGTGGCCGCCGAAGTCGTTGTTGCGGTACAGCGGCAGGAAGCGCCCTGCCTCGTCGACGGGCCACGGGCGCTGGCGGCCTGAATGCTCCAGGTACGATCCCCCCGGCACGAAGAGCTCGAGGTCGTCCTGCGCGAACGCCGCCGCAGTCATCCAGTTGTAGTAGGGCTGCTCGAGCGGCGTGGGATTGTACCAGAGCGCGCGGGTCTCGAAGTAGCCCTTGCCGGGGGGCAGCCGGACCTCGACCCGCCAGTGCGTGCGCGAGGGCAGGTCCATGGCCCCGACGAAGGTGCTCACGCTCCCGTCCGCGTTTTCGCGCACCGTGTAGTCGACCGGGGTGGCGGTGGCCGGCGTGTGGCCGATGACGCCGAAATTGAACTCGACCCCGCCTGAGGTCCACGGTCCGCGTAGCGCGATGTCGCGGAATTTCATGACCTCGTTGCGGTAGATGAACTCGTGCCCCGTCTCCTTCACCACCGCGCCCCACACCTTGCCGCCCGCCTCGGGGAGGACGAACACCTCGATCAGGTCGTTCTCCATCCTCACGACCTTCCACTCCCGCGGCTCGGAGGTCGGCGAGTAGCCGCGGAAGGCGTGGTACGGGTACAGCCGCGGATCGCCGGCCAGGATCGGGATGGGGTCGGGGTCCGAAAACGGGTAGGTGTCGAGGACCCGGACTTCCTCCGAGATGCGGGCCTGGCGCGCCTGGGCGGGGGCCTGCTGCACCCCGGCGGCCGCCGACGCGGAACCCGCTAGCGCGGACGCCGACAGAACCAGACCGCAGGCAAGGGCGGAATGCCGTCGGATCGCGCAGTGAGTCATACTCATATCGTACTCATACCATACTCATCTCAGCTCGGCGGCGGCTGGATCTGGTAGTCCGGCGGCGGATCCAGTCCCATGAGGTGTTCCACGAAGTAGTCCCAGCGGCGGCGGATCACGTAGGGCTCCGAGAGGCCGTGCGCCCGGTCCGGCAGGATCAGGAAGTCGAAGGTCTTGTTGGCGGCGATCAGGGCGTTGGCGACCTGCAGCGTCATGGCAGGGTGCACGTTGTCGTCCATGTCCCCCGTCATCAGGAAGAGCTTGCCCTTCAGGTTGCCGGCCAGCGACGCGTTCACCTGGTTGGCGTAGTTGTCGGTCCCCTTGATCGTGTCGCGCACCAGCAGGCCCTGGTACTTCTCGGCGTAGGCGGCGTGGTAGCTGCGGTTGTCGTGATTGCCGGCGGTGGACACGGCGACCTTGTAGAAATCCGGGTAGCGGAGGATCGCGTCGGTCGAGGCGAACCCGCCGCCGGAGTGCCCGTAGATACCGACCCGCTCCAGGTCGATCCAGGGGTGGCGGGCGCCCAGCTGCTTGACGCCGGCGATGTGATCGGGGATCCCGTTGTCGCCCATGTTGCCCCAGTAGTTGTCCTGGATGGCCTTGGAGCGGTACGGGGTCCCCAGGTGGTCCATCTGCACCACGATGAACCCGAGTTCCGCCAGCGCGTCCTGGTCGCCGCGCAGCGCGGACCCCAGCAGGCCGCCGGTGAAGTTCCACCGTCCCACGCTGCCGATGAACGGACCGGGGTAGATGTACTCCACGACCGGATAGACCTTCTCGGGATCGAAGTCAGAGGGCTTGTAGAGCAGCCCGTACATGCTCGTCACGCCGTCGCGCGCCTTGTACTCGAAGACTTCGGGCGGGGACCACCCCACCTCCTCCAGGCGCGACACGTCCGCGGTCTCCAGTTCGAGAACCACGCGGCCGTTGCGATCCCGCACCACGCTGACCGGCGGCACGTCGGGCCGCGACCAGGAGTCCACGAAGTAGCGGCCGTCGGGGCTGGCGCGCACGGTGTGGTCCGCGTCCTCGCCGCCGAGATGGGTCAGCCCCGAGCCGTCCAGGTTGACCGTGTACAGGTCGGCCATGGTCGGGATGCGCCCCGGCTCCCTGCCCCGGGCCGTGAAGACGATGCGCCCGGTGGCCTCGTCGATGTCGAGAATGTCGCCGAAGGTCCACGCGCCTTCGGTGATGCGGTTCCTGAGTTCGCCGTCGCCGTCGAAGCGGTACAGGTGCCCCCAGCCGTCCCGTTCCGAGAACCAGATCACGTCGTCGCCGCTGTTGATGACGTCCCAGTTGGGATAGCCGCCGATGAGATCAAGGTTGAGTTCGACATGCGTGGCGCGCGTCTCCTCGATGATCGTGCGCGCCGCGCCCGTCTCCAGGTCGGCCTCGTACAGGGTGACGCTCTTGCCGCCCCGCGACCCCCGCACGAAGTAGAAGCGCTCGCCGCCCTCCTTCCACTTCACCGTCACCCAGGTCGAGTCCCGCATGCCCGTGGCGGTGAAGGTCATGTAAGGTTGCGGGTCGGTCTGGAGCTTGAGGTTGCGGCCACCCTCCACGTCGACCACATGGATGTCGAAGGTCGCGATGATCGAGTCGCCCGGGAGCCCGTACGGGTAGGTGTAGAGCTTGGGCCGCTGCGAGGTGGAGGAGATGATCGGCATCCGCTCCACGTCGCGCTCGTCCATGCGCTGCACCGCGATCCGCCTGGAGTCGGGGGACCACTGCAGGACGGGACGCGCGGGAATCGACGCGATGATCTGCGAGGGGCGCGGAGCGGCGGTTCCGTAGGACCAGAATTCTTCACCGTCAGTGGTCAGCTGCGTCGAGTCGCCGCCCTCGAAGGGACGGATCCACAGGTTGTGCTCGTGGACGAAGGCCTCCGTGCGGCCGTCGGGGGAGCGCACGAACGGCACGCGGCTGACCAGGGTGTCGCCGGTCACGCAGTCGTAGGCCCGGATGTCGCAGGTGAAGCCGCGCTTGTTGGCGTTGAAGCGGATGGTGCCTTCGTCGACCGCAAGCCCGTCGCCCTCGCCGAACTCGAAGGTGCGAAACGGCAGCTTGCTTCCGTCGAAGGCGGTGTCCGCGGCGAGCGACATGGCTGCAGCCAGCCGGTCATGGTCGAAGAGAAGCGTCCGCGAGCGCTGATCCGGATCGGCCACGACGAATTCGGCCCCGGATGCGGTCTGGTTGCGGTACCAGAAGCGGTTTCCGCCCGCCATCCATGTGGGCGAGACGGGGCCCCCGCTGATGAGCGGATCGACGTTCCACGCCAGCAGTCGCTCGGCGCGGTGGTAGCGGGTGACGTCCATCTGCTGGGCGGACGCGAGGTTCGCTGTCGAACCCAGCGTCACAGCGGCAGCGAGGACGAGTGCGGGGCGGGGAGTCCGGTGTCTGGACCTCATCGCGGGGCTCCTGTGGCTCCTGTGGGGATCGACGGGGCGCTTGACGCAACCGACAGGCCCTTGATGGACATTTCGGTGCCGACATGCATGTATTCTCCTGTGAACGCCGGATCGTCAAGCGGAAAGGGGTGCAGCGAAACATGCACGCACATGCGCAACGGACCGTGCTGGCCGCCACGTTGCTCGCGGTCGGAGCGGCGCCCGCTCACGCCCAGGACTCCGGCCGGCTCACCGGCGGCTTCGCCGGACGGACGCAATCGGAAATGCTCTGGAGCCCGCCGGTCGAAACGTCACTGCGCTCCGGGTTTCTGGCGGGCGCGTTCGTTGATGTCCCCACGCCCGTCTCCTGGTTGAGGATGAGGGCGGATGGGGGACTGGCCCAGCGCGGAGGATTCGTGTCGACCGATACCCGCGGCAACCCGGTCGACGGAGAGGTGCGGGGCGACTACCTGAGCGTCCACATCGAGGCCAAGGCGGGTGTGTCGCTCGGGCCGGCACACGTCTTCGCGGCGGCCGGACCCGTCATCGACTACCTGTTGCGCAATCGGGAGGATCCGGTCCTGGCCCAGGTGTTCACCGAGGAACGCGGAACGGTCCTGGGCGTCGCGGCGGGAGCGGGACTCGGTCTGCGGGTGATGGGCGCCTGGGTGATCGAAGCGGAGACGCGCTGGGTGAGGGGACTGACCGAGGCGTACTCGGGATCGGGTCTGCAGGTGCGCAACCGGTCGCGGGAATGGGTGCTCAGACTGTCGCGGATGGCTGGCGATTCCGGGTGACGCGCTGGCGCCGAGGAGCCCCGCCGCGAGTTCGTGTATTGACATGCAACCAATTAGTTGCATATTCAACGCATGCCCGACGTATTCGCAGCCGTTTCCGACCCGACCCGCCGCCTTATCCTCGGCCGCCTCCGTGAGGAGGGCGAGAGCTCACTGAAGACGCTCGCCCGCCGCCTCCCCATGAGTCGGCAGGCCGTCACGAAGCACCTGGACATTCTCGTCGCCGCGGGCCTGGTCACGAAGCGCGCGCAGGGCCGCAACCGGCTGCACGCGCTGCGCCCCGAGCCACTCAAGGAGGTCGAGGACTGGCTGGCGCCGTACGCAGCCGCCTGGGACGAGCGCCTGCAACGTCTGCGATTCCACCTGCATGGAGAGGACTGACAGATGAGCGAGCGCACGGTCGAAAAGGTGCTGGAACTCGACGTTCCGGTGGAGCGCGTGTGGCGTGCGATTACGGATCCGGCCGAATTGGCACGCTGGTTCGGGGACGAAGCGGAAGTGGATCTGCGGCCTGGGGGCGACGCAGCCATGATTTGGGAAAACCACGGCCGCTCTTCGATGCGCATCGAAGAGGTCGATCCGCCCCGACGGCTGGTCTGGAGCTGGTTGCACGAGCCGGGAGCGGCCTTCGAGGAGGCGTCCGCAACCCGCGTCCAGTGGACGCTGACGCCGCGCGACGATGGCGGCACCACGCTACACCTGCTCGAGACCGGCTTCAGGACAGATCTGCACCGCGGACAGAACGACGACGGGTGGGACGCGGAGCTGGGCGAGCTGGTCCAGCTGGTGCGCGACTAACGGCTGGCACACCGGAACTCGCGCGGGCGTCGGCGTCTGGCGCGAAGAAATTTCAGCTGAAACGCCGTGGGTAGGCGGACGCGAAGACGTTTCAGCTGAAACGCCCCCGCCCTCCGCCACGGGGTTTTCCTCCAAGGGTTGCCAGCCTTACCTTCCGCAACGTTCGGTCACTACGTCTCCACGATCATTATGGCCTCCGCCAGCCGGCGGTCGGCCCCAAACGAAGAGGTTGCATGAAGATGGTACGCACCGGTTCCCTGCTCGTCGTTTCGGCCGCACTGCTCGCGGCCACTTCCCCCGCCTGCGCCCAGTCCGACATCCACCGGACCGCGCTCCACGACTACCGCGTGGTGACCGTCGCCGACGGATTCGTGGTGCCGTGGTCGATCGCGTTCCTGCCGGACGGCGACATGCTGGTCACCGAACGTGACGGCCGGCTGCGCATCGTTCGCGACGGCATGCTCCTGCCGGACCCGGTCGAGGGCATCCCCGAAGTGGTGGCGCGCGGACAGGGCGGGCTCCTCGAGGTCCTCCCCCACCCGGACTTCGCGACCAACCGCCTGATCTACATCAGCTATTCCAAGGCCACCGGCAACTCGCCCGGCGGCACGACGATGGTGATCCGCGGCACCTTCGAGAACGACCGTTTCACCATGACCGACGAGATCTTCGAGGCGGTCTCCGAGGGCAACGGCCACTATGGGTGCAAGCTCGCCTTCGACGACGAGGGCTACCTCTTCCTCTCGGTCGGCGACCGGCAGGCTCGTCCGGCAGGCGACCTCGCCGCCCACCCGGCCCAGGACATCTCCAACCACCATGGAGTGATCGTGCGGCTGCACGACGACGGCAGCATTCCCGACGACAACCCGTTCGTTGGCCAGGTGGGCGCGCGGCCCGAGATCTGGACCTACGGCCACCGCAACCCGCAGGGTCTCGCGATCCAGCCCGGCACCGGCGCCGTGTGGTCCACCGAGCACGGTCCCCAGGGCGGCGACGAAGTGAACGTCTCGACCCCCGGCGCGAACTACGGCTGGCCGGTGATCGGCTACGGCGTGAACTACCGCTCCGGGAGCGCCATCCACGAGGCGACCCACATGGAGGGCATGGAGCAGCCGAAGCACATCTGGGTGCCGTCGATCGGGGCGTCCGGTCTGGCCTTCTACACGGGCGACAAGTTCCCGGAGTGGCAGGGCAACCTCCTCGCGGGCGGCCTTGCGGGTCAGCGCATCGACCGGCTGACCATCGAGGACGGGGAGGTCGTCGCGAGCGAGACGATTCTACAGGGGATGGGCCGGGTGCGCGACGTGCGCCAGGGACCGGATGGGTTCATCTACGTCGCCCTCGAGGCGCGCGGCGGCGGAGAGACGCCGATCGTGAGGCTGGAGCCGGTGGGCTAGGAGGCGCAACGCCGGCCGACGCACGGCTCACATCTTCCCGAACCGCACCCCCTTCGTCCGGCCGTTCGACACCGTAAACCCGGTCACCGCGCCGCTTCCAGCACGCTCGAACGCGATGGTGTTCAGGAAGATGACCTCCGTCGAGAACTCGTCACCGTCCGTGTGCTGCATCGCCAGCGGTTCAGCCATCTCGATGTGGTGCAGAACCAGGCCGCCGTCCTCGACCGCGACTTCGTAGAAGGTCTCCAGCTCTTCGGAGTAGTAGCGGCCGACATACGCGGCGAGGGCTTCCTCGGCCAATTCGGTCCGATCCACCCGCCGCATCGATATCTCGAGTCCTGACTGGACCAGCGTTCCGGTGCTCGTCGTGCCGTCGGCGTCGAAGTCGAAGGTGAATTCGGCGCTCACGGACGCGATCTCGAGCGAGGAGTCGGACGTCGGGCGCGCCGCCGTTCGCCCCTGCCCCTGCACGTCGACGAAGACGTCTCCGTCCTCCACGGCAACCGTCATGGCCAGGGAGATGCCCTGGGTCTCGAGCACCCAGTCCCCCGTAATCGCCAGCTTGCGCGCGTCCGACATGCCGGCATCCTCGCCCGACTCGCCCGCGGCGTCGGCGTCGTCAGCTTCCGCTTCGTCCTCGCCATCGGCCTCGGCCTCGTCGAAACGTTCCGCGAAGAACATCTCCCCAATCTCCCCGCCGACCGACAGGTCGAAGGCCGCGTTGTTGCTCATGAGGATCACGCCGCTCTCCAGCTCCGGGTAGTAGCCCAGATAGGCGCGGTGCGAGACGTCGCCGCCCGTGTGCGTGTACAGGGTGCGGCCGCGCTGTTCGGCCAGGCCGAGCCCCAGCCCGTAGCCGGTTGAGTCGCCCGACTCCAGGACCGCCGTCGTGGCGATGGCCTCAATGGCCTCCGGCCCGCCCACCGTGGCGTCGCGGTAGTTGAGCATCCAGCGCGTCAGGTCGTCCACCGTCGTGTACACGCCGCCGGCCCCTGCCGACGCGGCGAGATCCCGCGTCGTCCGGTACCCGCCCGCCGCCTCCGCGATGTAGCCCTGGGCGCTGCCGGGAATGAGTTCGCCCTGCACCATCTTGACGCGCGTATCCATCATGCCCAGCGGCTCGAAGACGTTCGCGCGCATGTAGTCCGCAAAGCCCTGCCCGCTCGCGCGCTCGATGGCCAGCGAGACCAGGATGTAGCCCGTGTTGTTGTAGTTCCACTCGGTGTTCGGCGGTGCCTGCAGCTCGGGCTGCCGCTGCACGATGGCGATCGCGCGCTCGCGGGAGAACGCGTCCTCGCCCTGGTGACCCCCGATCGGCAACAGGTTGTAGATCTCGCGGTAGCCGCCGGTGTGGTTGAGCAGGTTGCGGATCGTGATCGGGGTTCCGAAGTCGCGAAGCTCGGGGATGTGCGTCCGGATGTCGTCGTCGACCGACATCTTGCCCTGCGCCTGGAGCGTCAGCACGCCCATCGCGGTGAACTGCTTGGTGACCGACCCGATGTTGGAGATGGTCCCGCGCTCCCACGGCACTTCGTGCGACAGGTTCGCCATCCCATACGTGCGCACCAGGGCCAATTCGCCGCCGTCGACCACGCCCACCACCGCACCGGGACGGCCGTCGCTGTCGTAGACCGCCATCAGCTGGTCGAGGCGCGCGGCCGGATCGGTGGCGATGGGCTCCGACCGCAGCACGTTGAATCTGAACTCGCCGGCCTCGTCGTCGTTGGCCGTAATCGCGACTTCGTAGGCACCCGCCGCTTCGGTCTCGAACCGGATGGTCTCGATGCCGCCCGTGCGGCCGTCCACCTCGGTCACCGTTTCGCCGTCCGGGCCCGTCACTGTGACCGTGAAGTCGTTGGACACCTGATCCACTTCGGCCAGAAAGAACGTCTCCGCGTCCAGGTCGAAGGTGTGGACCTGACCGTCCGACTGCATCGGGGGCATGTCCGGGGCCGCGCAGGCCGCGGCGAGCGCGGCGAGCGCGGTGAGCGGGATCAGGGTCGCAGGGGTGGCAGTGCTTCGCATCTTCATCATTCCTTCCCGACTGTTGTGAATGGGCCGGCCGGTCGTCGCGGCGAACGCGACAGTTCGGATTCAGCCGCTCTTACTCCAACGAACCACCTCGATCGCGTCCGCCCCTCCGCACTGGCCCGCCAGCGTGATCGTGCCCTCGACGACCACCTCGTCGCCGGGACTCAGCCCCTCCACTTCGCCGCTCAGGGCGTACATGTACTGGTCGTTGTCGCGCAGCGTGACGCACCCCAGCCCCTCATCCGTGATGCGGCCCGTGCGCTGCACCATCCCGTTCTCGTCGGTCACGTGGAACGGGTCCGAGATGCCGATCGGGCTGAAGACGCCGTTGAAAACGATGAAAACCAGCGGGCGCTCCCAGTTGGCGTAGCCCGGAACCCTGACCGTCGCCGACACCTCGCCCCAGATGTCCTGCGTGCCTTCGGCGAGCGCCTCGAAGCCCGCACGCATCGCGCCGACGCCGACGTGGATCCTGGCCTGCGGCGGCAGGTTCTCGGTGTAGATCTCGACGACCGTCCCGGGTGGGCCGATCCTCGGCTCGACCGACTGGATGTGGCGGAGCGAATCGATGGTTGCGTAGACGCGCTCGCGCTGGGCGGCGGCATCGGGGGCGGTGACGGCGATGAGGAGCGGCAGCGTTGCCAGGGCGAGCAGGCCGCGGCGGGTCGGGCGTCGCATGCGGCGGGAATGGCGGGCGATCATCGGGACACCTCCAACTGCGCAGGGCTTGGTCCGTGGCGCGACAGCGCACCGTGTCAACTTGTGGCGGCGGGGCGCGGGAAGCTAGTGTGCGCCGAGGCACGTGTCGGCCGAACAACGGAGAGGTGTTTCGTGAACAGGAGAGCGGCGTTGGTCAACCGGAGAGAGGCCCTGGCGCTGATGGCGGCGGGAGTGGGCGCGGCTGCGTGTGCGCCCGAGGGCGCGAGCGACGGCGGTTCAGGGCCCGGTGCGGGCTCGGACGTGGCACCCGGGGCGGGCGCTGGAGGCGGGGGTGACGCCGGGGCCGGGATCTGGGTGAAGGATCCCTCCCGGTTCGTCCAGCACGGCACCAACCTGGAGACGCGCCTGGAGGACCTCGACGGCTTCCTCACGCCGAACGACCTCTTCTTCGTGCGCAACCACGCGCCGACTCCGGTGATCGACCCGGCTTCGTACGTGCTGACCGTGAGCGGCCCCGGCGCGGAATCCGAGGTCCAGCTGACGCTCGACGACCTGCGTGCGCTGCCCAGCCAGACGCTGATCGCATACATCGAGTGCGCGGGGAACTGGCGGGGCTTCTTCCAGTCGGTGACCGGGCGCACGGCGGCGGGCAGCCAGTGGGGGACGGGGGCGATCGGGTGCGCCGAGTGGACCGGTCCCAGCCTCGCCGACGTGCTGGCGGTCGCGGGGGTGCGCGACGACGCGCTCGAGGTGAACGTGATCGGGCTCGACGACGGCGCGTGGGAGCGCCCGATGCCGATGGCGAAGGCGCTCGACCCGGCCACGATCCTCGCCCTCACGATGAACGGGGAACCGCTGCCGCCCGATCACGGATTTCCCGTGCGTGCCGTGGTTCCCGGCTGGGTGGGGTCGTCCAGTGTGAAGTGGGTGGGGCGCGTCGAGGTGGCGACCGAGAAGGTGTGGGTGCGGGCGAACACGTCGTCGTACGTGCTGGTGGGCGAGGAATGGCCCGCGGACCGGTACGCACCGGCAGACGGCGCACCGATCACGACGGGCAGCGTGAAGAGCGCCCTGGCGTTGCCGAGACCGGCCCGGCTCGCCGCCGGGACGCATCGGTTGAGAGGGTTCGCCTACTCGCCGCGAGGACCGGTGGCGGGAGTGGAGTGGAGCGCAAACGACGGCCCGTGGGCACCGGCGCGCCTGATTGGGACGTCCGCTGACCATCCCTACGCCTGGAGCCGCTTCGAGTTCGAGTGGGAGGCGGCGGCCGGGGAACACGTGCTGCGCACTCGGGCCACAGACGCTTCCGGAGACACCCAGCCGCTGGAAGGCGTCTACAACGAGAAGGGCTACCTGCTGAACTTGGCGCTGCCGCACCCGGTGGAGGTGGGGTGAATGTCGCCAGGGGTCTCCGTCGTGGTCTCCTGATCGCCGCGACAGCCTGGCTCGTCGGCTGCTCTCCCGACGCCGAGGCACCCGAGACCGCCACCGTCGACGGCGAGTCGGCCTACACCGTGCGCTGCAGCTACTGTCACGACGTGCCGAACGGGATAGGGGCCGCCGTCACGCCAAGCGTCCTGGCTGCGTACTCGACGGTCGGACAGCTCGACCGCTACCTGCGGGTGGCCATGCCGCACGAGGCGCCCGGAAGCCTGCCGGACAGCGAGTACGACGCGATCCTCCGGTATCTGATCGAGAGCCGCGGGGTGGTGTCTGGCGGCACCGATGCGTGGCCGCTGCCGGATTCGACGCGGCTGCGGTCGTCGTAGAACTCCGAGGCAACGCATAGTTGACACATCTTATGTGATATCATATCGTGCAAGATGCGTCTCGTCCTCGACACCAACGTTGTCGTCGCTGCTCTGCGAAGCCCGACCGGAGCGTCGGCTGCGTTGGTCGAACAGGCGCTCGACCGCCGATTCACCCTGCTGCTCTCGATACCGCTAGTGCTCGAATACGAAGGGACCTGCACCGATCCGGCCCAGCGAATCGCCTCCGGCCTTTCCGAATCCGAGGTCGGCACGATCGTGTCGGCGCTGTGCGCTGTGGCCGAACCGGTCCGGGCCTGGTTCCTGTGGCGGCCGCAACTCCGCGATCCCGCGGACGAAATGGTGTTGGAGACGGCGGTCAACGGAAGCGCGAACGCCCTCGTGACGTTCAACAGGCGGGACTTCGGCGATGCGCCCGGCGCCTTCGGAATCGAGATGTTGTCGCCACGTCAGGCACTTGGTAAGATCGCCGAGAGGCGGAAAGGAAGACCGAAATGACCGAGCGAAAGAAGCAATCCGCCGTCTACCCCCTCCGAATGCCGTCGTCCCTGAAGCAGGCCGTCCGGGAAGTGAGCCGGAGGGACGGAACGAGCATCAACCAGTTCGTCAACACCGCCGTCGCGGAGAAGCTGTCCGCCATGCGGACGGCCGAGTTCTTCGCCGAGCGTGGCGCCGAAGCGGACATAGATGCCGCGCGGCGCCTTTTGCGGCGGCGTGGGGGCCAGCCACCGGATCCGTCGGATCGGCTGGACGACCCGGAGGTCTAGACCGTAAACTGAACTAGGAGCCGCACAGCTAACACGAGCACAACCCCCTCTGGCAGGCGCCCCGGGTGAGGCCCCTACCACAGCGGGCAAGCCGACTCAGCCGGGCCCCACCACACCGCCCTCCTACCCAAACCCTCCTCCTACCGCCCCTCCATCCACGCTGTCGACGCCCCCTCGGGCGCGTGGTCCGCCACATGCGCTGCCATCTGGCGCACAAGATCGGCGTTCGTGAAGGGAGACCAGCCGTGGCCCTTCATGGGCGCGCCGTGGATGAACTCGCCGGCGTAGTAGGGATCGGTCGTGCTCTCGAGGAACTCCTCCATCAGGTAGACCGCGTACGGCAGGTAGAAGTGGTCCATCTCGGGGTTGTAGATCTTGATCTTGCCGACCAGGTCGGGTCCGATCCGCGACCAGTTCTCCTCGGCGTAGTGGCGGAGATCGTAGCCGTTGTCGCGCATGTAGTACGCCACCTCGCGGTCGATGATGCCGGTGTCCAGATCCCACAGCCGCCTGGGATAGCCGTCCTCGTCGGTGGGTCCGTAGGCCGCGTGCCAGGCGTCGAGCTGTCCGGCGCCCCGTCCCCGCGATCCCTGCGCCACCTCCAGCTGGCTGATCTGGCGGTTGCTGCCCACCGGCTGGCCCTCGACCGTCCGCTGGAACATGCGCTCGGGCGCGCCGGGGACCGACCCCGGCACGATGAACGCGCTCTCGTCCTCGTAAATGTTCACCAGCTGGTAACGCCGGAAGTCGATCGGGTCGGGGTAGTAGGTCCACGTGCCGCCGTAGTACGTGGGGTAGTGCAGCATCTTGGCGAGCGAGATCCAGCCGCCGGTCGAACCGCCGGTCATCACGCGCGCATACGGTTCGCCTATCAGCCGGAAGTTTTCCTCGATGTACGGGATCAGCTCTTCGTGGATGGCGTCGCCGTAGGGTCCGTTGTTGGCCGAGTTGAGGCCGTAGGAGTCGTCGAAGTAGGGCGTCGGATGCTGCAGGATGACCGCGACCACGCGTGGGAAGTCGTCACCCATCCATGCCTGCGCGAATTCGTAGCCTGACTCGCGCAAGCCACCCGCCTCGCGCCGCATCTGCGAAAACAGCGCTTCGCCGGACGGCGGCTCGGTGGTGAACCCGAAGACGGGATCCAGCGTGAAGTGGCCCTCCTCGATCACAAGCGGGTAGCGCATGTCCGGGTTCTCGTCGAAGCCCCGGGGCAGCAGCACGACCGCGCCCAGGTACATGGGGTGGCCCCACCACTCGGACAGGATCTCGCTCTGGATCTTGATGCGCTTCACCCACTCCGTGTCGGCGGGCACCTCGATCGGCGGGATCTCGCCGGTGAGCTCGAAGGTGATCGGTTCGTCGGACGCGGGATCGATGTGGACGCGGCGCGCCTCGCTGAAGTAGTTGCCCGGCGAGAAGGCCCAGCGCTGGCCCTCCCACTGGTCCTGGGGCGCCCAGATCGTGTGCCCGTCGGCGCGTTCGTACTCGGTGTAGACGTGAAGGATCGCCTGGACCCAGTAGTCGCCGGCGGGAAGGCCGCCCAGGCGGCGGTATGGATAGCCGTCGGCACCCGCGTCGATGACCATGGCGTCGCCGGGGGCGGCCTGTTCGACGTCGGCGGAGAAGAACGGCACCTCGCCGTTGCGCTGGCGGGCCGAGTTGTAGCCGGCGATCCGGGGCTCCGGGTCATTGGACGGCGCGAAGACTGTGTACAGCCGGCCGGTCAGGGGGCCATCGTGCAGCGCGACGTCGTGGGTGACCTCGATACGGAGTTGTGCGGGAGCCGCGGAGGCCGGGTCGCCGGACGCGGTTCCCCCGGCCTGTGGGGTGGGCCGGCAGGTCGCAACGGCCGCGGCGATAGCGGCGACGGCCGCGATGCGGGCGGCGGAGCGGGCCGTGGCGTGGACAGGAGTGTGGGCTGGCGAGGCGAGGCGGCTGCAGGTCGGGGTTGGCGCGCGCATGGGTCCCTCCGGGTAGTGGTGCGGATACGGCTCGCGTTCATGGTAGCGCCAACTGTGGCATTCGGTCGAACCAGGGGCGTGCCCGTTCCAGCTGTCCGGCAAGCCGCAGAAGCGTCGCCTCGTCGCCGGCGCGGGCCACGAAATGCACTCCCACCGGGAGTCCGGCCGCGTTCCAGTGCAGCGGCACCGACATGGCCGGCTGGCCGCTGATGTTGAAGACGGGCGTCCAGGGTGTGTACTCGAACGCGCTGTCGGCGATGCGGTCCAGCATTCGGCCCGCCTTGACCAGACGACCGGATCCCAGAGCGCCCACCAGCCGAAGCTGGACGTGCTCGAATCGGCTCGGTGGCAGCGCACCGATCTTTGGTGGCGGCGTCGCGACGGTGGGCGTCAGCAGGACATCGCAGTCGGTGAAGAATTGCCCGACGGCCTTGCCGCAACGCTCGAGCGTCCGCAGTGAGACGGCCAGTTCCCTGCTGGACACTGCCCTGGATACCAGGCCGAGCGCCCAGGTCAGCGGCTCGAGTTCCGTCCGGCGCGGCCGTCGCCCCAGGATCCGCGAGAGATCCTCGAACTCGGCGCCGACCTCGCCCGCGACCATGTGCATGAAGGCGCGGGCGAAGGCACTGCCGTCGATGTGGGGCGTGGCCTCGGTGACGCGGTGACCGAGTTCTTCCAGCAGTTCTGCAGCGTCGGTCACCGCCTGTACGCAATCCGGGTCGGGCTGTGTCGACCCCACGAGCGGCTCGGTGGTCCACGCGACGCGCAACCGACCGGGCTCGGTGTCCACTTCGTGTGCGAATGGTGCGGCCGGCGGCGCGATCCTGTAGGGTGCGCCCGATTCAGGACCGTGTGTGGCGTCGAGCATCGCCGCGCTGTCGCGCACCGACCGGGTGAGCACGTGCTCGACGACCGATCCGCGCCACGGCTCCGCGTCGCGCGGACCCGGAGGGATTCGTCCCCGGGTCGGCTTCAGCCCGAAGAGGCCGCAGCACGATGCGGGCATGCGGATCGAGCCCGCGCCGTCGCCTCCACCCGCCATCGGCACGATCCCGGCGGCCGCCGCCGCCGCGGATCCCCCGCTCGATCCCCCCGGCGTGCGGTCCAGCGACCACGGGTTCCGGCAGGGGCCCCACAGCTCCGGCTCGGTGTAGGGCAAGAGGCCGAATTCGGGCACGTTGGTCTTGCCCAGGATCGAGACCCCGGTTGCGCGCACGCGTCGCACCAACTCCGTGTCGCTCTCGACGACGATGTCCCGGGCCACCCGGCTGCCGCCGGACGTAGGGTGTCCCGCGTAACCGCTCAGCAGATCCTTGGCGAGAAATGGCACGCCCGCGAAGACCGCGTTGCGGTCGATTCCGGCCGTGCGTTGCCGGGCCTCCGAATCCATGCGGTAAACGACGGCGTTGATCGCCGGATTGACCTGTTCCAGGTGCTGCGCCGCGACCTCGATCAACTCCAGCGGGGTGACCTCGCCGGTGCGCACGAGCCGGGCGAGCGCGGTGGCATCGTGGCGCGAGTATTCGTCGAAGGTCATGCCCTATCCCCTTTGGAACTCCCGCCTACTACATTGGTGAGACAGTGGCGAGGTTCGGAAGATGCCACAGCAGTCACCCGGAGCGCGATTGATGAAGCATGGCGGACGCATTGCCGCAAGGTCGGTTGTGCTGATGGCGGCCTTCTGGTGCCTCGGCTGTGGCCCGCCTCCACCCGATGCGGTCGCCGTGGTGGACCACTCCCATGCCGGGGGCGGTCTGGTGACCCACCGGACCGATGTGCTCGAACTCTTCGTCGAGTACCCACCTCACGTCCGCGACATCCCCAGCGATGTCTGGGCGATCCACCTGACCTGGCTCGCGGATTGGCAGCCTGTGACCGAGGGAACGCTGACGCTGCTGCTCAGGGGCCCGGGGGGCGCGCGCGAAACAGTTGTCATGGACGCACCCGCCCGTCCGGGTATCTACACGGCGGTCCCGACACTCACCGCGACCGGCACATGGCGCGCAGATTTGTCGCTTTCGGCCGGGGGCCGGGAATACCCGATTCCGGTCGGACAGCTTGAGGTGTTCCAGAGCGAAGACGCGTTGCCGCACGACGTGGCGGAGGTCCCGCCCGGACTCATAACCCTCACCAAGGAACAGCAGTGGTCGATGCCCTTCCTGGTGGCGTTGGCCGAGGAACGCCGAATCCCCCGCACGATCCCGGTGGCCGGCGAATTGGCCGCACCGGGCAACGGGCTCGCCCAGGTGTCGACGCTGACGGCCGGTGTGGTCCTGGCCCGGGATGATCTACTCGGTCCCGGGGACCCGGTCGCGGTGGGTCAGACACTGGCGCTGATTGCCCCGACCAGCCTGGACGACTCGTATTCGCGCATGCGTGCGGACCTTCTTGCCGCCGAGCGAGAGGCCGAGAGCATGGAGCGCCTCTTCGCGGCGGGCGCGACAAGCAGACGTCGTCTGGAGCGAGCGCGCCACGATCTCGAGGTAGCCCAGGCGGCTCTTGAAGCCATCGGCGGGATCCGTCAAGCCGACGAAGACGACGGCTCGGACCCCCACCTCTTCCACCTGCGGAGTCCGATACGGGGAGTCGTGTCATCGCGCCACGTGTCACCGGGACAGCATGTGGAGGCCGGCACGCTCGCCTACACCGTCGTTAACCCGGAGACGCTCGTGTTCGTGGCCCGGGTTCCGGCGCGCCACGCGGCGGACGCGGGAGACCTGAGGGGTGCCTGGTTCACCGTAGAGGGCGGATCGCGCATACACACCACCAACGCGGTCGCGTCCATCGGGATCGTGATCGACCCGGAGACCCGCACCCTGCCAGTGCGCTTCGCCGTGCCCAATCCCGACCGCGTGCTCAAGGTTGGAATGCTGGCCGAAGGGAGTCTCCTGTTCGGGGAACCCGTCGAAGGGGTGGCCGTGCCGAACGGGGCCGTCCAGGCCGAAGACGGCCTCGCGGTCGTGTACGTCCAGACCGGAGGCGAGTCCTTCCAGCGGCGAATCGTCCAGCTTGGACCCTCGGACGGATCCTGGATCATCGTCACGGCAGGAGTCGCGAGCGGTGAGCAGGTCGTGACGAGTGGCGCCTACCAGGTGAAGCTCGCCTCGCATGGCGACGCCGCGATCTCGGACCACGGCCATCCTCACTGAGAGCCGGCGGCCCGTGGACGAAGTCCCCGCAACACGGCACTGCTGACCGATGATCCTCAACCGGCTGGTCGGCGCTTCCCTCGAGCACCGCTTCTTCACGGTCTGCGCGGCCGCCGTACTCCTCGGAGGAGGTGGCTGGGTCGCCGCCACCCTGCCCGTCGATGTCTTCCCCGACCTCACCGCCCCGACGGTCACGATCCTGACCGACGCGCACGGCCTCGCACCCGAAGAGGTGGAGAGCCTGGTGACCTTCCCGGTCGAGACGGCGGTGAACGGCGCGGCCGGCGTGCGGCGGGTGCGGTCGAGTTCCGCGCAGGGGATCAGCATCGTGTGGGTGGACTTCGACTGGGGCACGGACATCTTCCGCGCTCGGCAGACGGTGAGCGAGAGGCTGCAAACGGTAAGCGCCCGGCTCCCGGAGGACATCAGCGCGCCGGTGCTCGCGCCCGTGGCTTCGATCATGGGCGAAATCCTGCTGCTCGGGCTGGTTGCGCCGGAGGACCGGCTCACGGAGGCGCGCACGGCGGCCGACTGGATGGTGCGACCGCGGCTGCTCGCGGTCCCGGGCGTCGCGCAGGTCGTTGTCATCGGCGGTCACGTTCGCCAGTACCAGGTCCTCGTCGACCCCGAACGGCTGCTGGCTTACGGCGTCACGCTCGACGAGGTGCTTGTGGCGGCCACGGAATCCAACCGGAACGCGTCGGGCGGCATCTACCGTTCGAGCGGCGGCGAAGTCGTGATCCGTGGACTTGGGCGCGCGCGCAATCCGGAGGAGATCGGCCAGACCGTCGTCGCGGTCAGAAGTGGCGTCCCCATGTTGATCGACGACCTCGCCGACGTGGACATCGGCCCCAGGGTTCGCTTCGGCACCGGATCGGTGGACGCGGAGCCCGCGGTGGTCCTCTCGATCCAGAAGCAGCCCGGAGTGAACACGCTGGAACTCACCCGCCGGATCGACGCGGAACTGGACCGGATCGAGGTGTCGCTGCCCGGCGGGGTCTCCCTGGAGCGGGACATCTTCCGGCAGTCCGATTTCATTTCGCTCGCGGTGGACAATGTGATCACGGCGCTGCGCGACGGAGCCGTGCTGGTCGTCGCGATTCTCCTGCTGTTTCTGTGGAACGTGCGGACGACCGCGATTTCGGTGCTGGCCATCCCCCTGTCGCTGGCGCTGGCGCTCATCGTCCTGCGGGCCCTTGGCGGCACCATCAACACGATGACGCTGGGCGGGATGGCGATCGCGATCGGGGCGCTGGTCGACGACGCGATCATCTTCGTCGAGAACGCGCACCGCCGGCTCAGGGAGAACCGCCTCCGTCCGGAACGCCATCAGCGCGGATCGCTGGCCGTCATTCGCGAAGCCGCCGAGGAGATTCGCGCACCCATCCTCAGCGCGACCGTCATCATCACGATCGTCTTCGTGCCGCTCTTCTTCCTCTCCGGCGTCGAGGGACGCATGTTGCGACCGCTCGGACTCGCCTACGTGGTGAGCATCCTGGCCTCGCTGCTGGTTGCGGTCACCGTGACTCCCGCGCTCTGCCACGCGCTTCTGACCGGAGACCGGGCGCTGGGCCGGCGGACCAATCCTTGGCTGCTGCAGGGACTGGAGCGTGCGTACGGGTTTGTGCTCGAACGGACCTTGCGGCGCACTGGCGTCGTACTGGCGGGTACGGCGCTGTTGCTGGCCGGAACGCTCGCGATCATCCCCGCGCTGGGGCGCGCGTTCCTGCCCGAGTTCCAGGAGGGCTCGCTCACGATTTCGGTGGTGAGCCTGCCGGGCACATCGCTCGTCGAGTCGGACGCGATCGGCGCCCGGGTCGAGCGGCAGCTCCTGGCCCACCCGGCGGTGGTGTCGACCTCCCGGCGCACGGGGCGCGCCGAACTGGACGAGCACGCGCAGGGACCCAACGCTTCGGAGATCGACGCCCGCCTTGACCTCTCGGAACACGAACTCCCCGACGTCATGGCCGCGCTCAGGGCCAATCTGCAGGGTCTCCCCGGCACAAACGTCACAGTGGGCCAGCCGATCGGGCACCGCATCGACCACATGCTCTCGGGCACCCGCGCCGCGATCGCCGTCAACCTCTTCGGCCCCGACCTGCAGCGACTTCGCGAGATCGCCGGCGAGATCGAGGCCGTCGCCGGGGGTGTGGCCGGGCTCGTGGACATCGCCGTTGAGCAGCAGGCCGATGTTCCGCAGCTGCAAATTCGGGCGAATCGCCGCGCCATGGCTCGCTACGGGGTCACCCCGGGGGCACTCACCCGGGCTGTGGACGTGGCGTTCCAGGGAGAGGAAGTCTCACTGATTCGCGAGAACCAGCGGGCGTTCGACCTGATCGTTCGCTACATCGACGCCTACCGCACCGACCCCGAAGCCATCGGCCGCACCCTGATCACCACGCCCGTCGGTGTCACCCTCCCGCTTTCCGTGCTCGCGGACATCGTCCCCGGGCGTGGTCCGAACACGATCAGCCGCGAAAACGTGCAGAGGAAGATCGTGATCAGCGCCAATGTAGCCGGCAGGGACGTCGGAAGCGCGGTAGTGGAGTTGCAGGAGGGGGTTCAGAGCGCCGTCAGCCTCCCGGCGGAGTACTTCGTGCGGTACGGCGGACAGTTTGAGAGCGGCCGCGAAGCTACGCGAAGGATCACCATCCTGTCGCTGTTTTCGGTCGCCGCGATCTTCCTCATCATGTTCAGGACGTTCCGGAGTGTGCGCACGGCGGCGCTGCTCCTCGTCAACCTCCCCCTCGCGCTGACGGGAGGCGTGCTGGGGGTCCTGCTCATGGGCGGCACCGTCAACGTCGCGACCCTGGTCGGGTTCATCACCCTCTTCGGCATCGCGGTGCGAAACGGCATCCTGCTGGTGAGCCGCTACCGCGACCTGCACGGCAACGGCATGCCACTGGCGGCGAGCATCCGCCGCGGCTCGATGGAGCGCCTCAGTCCGATCCTGATGACCGCGCTCACCGCGGGGCTCGCGCTGATCCCGCTGGCGCTCGGCATCGGCGAGCCGGGCAAGGAGATCCAGGCACCGCTTGCGGTCGTGGTCCTCGGTGGCCTGCTCACTTCGACCTTCCTGAACATGGTGGTCGTCCCAGCGCTCTTCCTGCGCTTCGGGCGACTCGGCCCGGCGCCGGGCTTGGCCAATCCGGCCATCGACACTTCTCTTGGATAGTCACCAAGGGCCACCGAAGGGTAGGGATCGCACATGAGAATCGGACGACGCCTCATCATCACGCTCGCCACGTTTGCCGTGCTTACCGTAGCAATCGCTGGCGCGCTGAGCGCGCATACCATGTTCCTGAAGCTCGACAGCTTCTTCCTCGAGCCGCACTCGACCGCGGCGGTCGCGCTGATCAACGGTGACTTCGACAAGAGCGAGAACGTCATCACGCGCGACCGCATGCTGGATGTGAGTGTGGTCGGCCCGGGCGGCACGATCCACCCTCCGCACTCCGCCTGGACCGATTCGGCGGTCTTTCATTGGAGCCCCGACAGCGTCGATACCGCCGTCCTCTCCTTCGAGACCGGCAGCCCGGGCACCTATGTGATCGGCGTGTCGACCGCGCCACGGGTCTTTGCGCTCACGGCCCGGGAGTTCAACGAATACCTGGTTCATGACGGGATCGTCGACGCCATCGAGCAGCGCGCGGCGGCCGGGAAGACGAACGACGACGCCACGGAGCGCTACAGCAAGCACGTCAAGGCGCTGATCCAGGTCGGTGACGCGCGCTCCGCGGAGTGGTCGCACAAGCTCGGCTACCCGGTCGAGTTCATCCCGCTGCGGAACCCCTATGAGCTTGGGGTGGGCGACGATTTGCGGGTCCGGTTCCTGCGCGCGGGACGGCCGGTGGCCAACCAGCTCGTGTACGCAAGCCATGACGGCCATCATGGCCACGACGAAGCGGGGGAGCATGTGGAGGCGGTGACGACGCGCACGGACGCCGACGGGGTCGCGGCCATCCCGCTGAGCGGTGCGGGGCGCTGGTATGTGCGGACGATCCACATGGTGGAAACCACGGCGGAGCCCGAAGTCGACTACGAATCGAACTGGGCGACGCTGACGTTCGAAGTCCGGTAGCGTGGGGTTCAGCATGTTCGCCAACGCCCAGGTGCCGGCCGAAGCCCTGCCCCACGCGGAGCAGGTCGACTGGCAGCCGCTGCACTCCCGCTTCGCGCGGCGCCTGCAAGCCGGCGTGCTCCTCCGTGTCCTCGTGTTTGCCGGAATAGGAGCGGGCTTTCACTACGGCGTCGCGACAGGGGGCATGGCGGTGCTGATCACGGCCGCGCCCCTGCTGCCTACGGTCGCGTGGACGGTGTTCGGGGCAATTTCTCTCTGGGCGCTGGCATGGCCCGCGATCGCGGTGCCCTACCGCGGCTACGCCGTTCGTGACCGGGACATCCTCTATCGGTCGGGCGTACTCTGGCGTTCGGTGCGGGCCGTGCCCTTCAACCGAGTGCAGCACACCAAGACCGACAGCACGCCCCTGGACCGGAGATTCGGCCTGGCGAACCTGTCCGTCTTTCCCGCGGGCGGCGGGGCTCACAAGATCCGCGGGCTCGGCGGAGACACGGCGGAACGGCTGCGGGCGTTCGTTTCGGCACGCATCGAAGCCGAGACCGGCAAGGCCACGGACTTCGGCGTTGGCGAATCCGCCTGACCTCGGCGTCTGGCGGCGAACCTCGCCGTTCGCGATCGCCTTCTTCCTCGGCGCCACGATCAAGGCGGTCGCCGGAAGCTACATCCAGCTCGTGGCCTCGTTCGGAGCCATCGCGTATCTCACGCGCTTCGAGTTCCTGTCCAGCCGTGGCTCACTGGCATGGGCGATCCTGGCCGTCGTCCTGGCCATAGGTGCCGCGGCGCTGCTCAGGTACTGGTTCTTCCGGTTCAAGCTCGAGGAAGACCGCTTACTCATCCGCCAGGGCTTCGTGAAACGGACGGCGCTCGACCTGCCCTTCGACCGCGTACAGGGCATCAACGTCGAGCGTTCGCCGGTCGACCGGATACTCGGCCTGATGACCGTTCGGCTGGATACCGCCGGCACCGCTACGGCCGAGGGGCGGCTTCCCGCCGTGAACACCGAACTGGCCGACTGGCTGCGAACCCGGGTCGACCGCGGGCGGCGCAGGAAACGGGTCGGCGATGGCGAGGACCGGGCGCGGACCCCCGTGGACGCGGTCCACCCCGGCGCCGAAAGCTTCCCCGACTTGTCGGCAGGCGCGCAGGGCCCAACCACTGGCGGCGTCATTGTCAGGCTCACCAACAGCGACATGCTGCGCATCGGGCTCGCCGACCGGAAGGCACTGGTACTGGCCGGCGCGCTCGCGGCGCTGGCACAGGCGGCCGAGCCCTTTGAAGACGCGATTCTCGGCGTACTCGACACTTTGCAGACCGCCGTCGCCGACCTCGGCACCTTCAGCCAGGCGACGGCCGTCATCCTCGTGGTGCTCGCCATCCTGTTCGTGCTGCTTCTCGCGGTCGTCGTCGGCGCTTTCCTGCGCCATCACGACTTCACGCTATCGCGGCAGGGAACGGCGTTTCGCTCCCGCGGCGGGCTCCTCACGCAGAAGGAAGTCGTCGTCGAGGCGGCCAAGATCCAACAGCTCACGCTGTCCCGGAACCTGGTCCTGCGCTGGTTTGGCCGGTACCGGTTCGAGGCGCTCCCGGCCGGGGCAATGCCGGTGCCGGGCGGCGACAACGCCGGGAGCCTCGAGATCGCGGAAAACCTGACCGTACCGCTGCTCGATGGTCCGGTCGCCGAAACGATGCGCCGCCAGGTATTCACGGCAGAGGCGCCGGGGCTCACGCTCCTCCCGGCCAGCCCGGGTTTCGTGCGCGTATCCCCGTACTACATCCGGGCGATCGCGCTTCGTACGGTTGCCGTTCCCGTCCTTGGCGGCGCGGTGTTCACCCTTGCACAATGGGGACCGTCGGCGACCGCGAGCCCGCCCTTCGCCGCCTGGTGCCTCCTGTGGCTGGCACTGTCGGGACTGATCGGCCTGCAGAGTTGGCGTCGACGCGGCTATCTCCACGACGACGAGGGACTGGCAAGCCGAAGAGGGCTGGTCGGCAGCCGGGTTGACGCGTTCCTCTTCCGCAAGGTGCAGGGTGTTACGGTGAAGCGGTCTCCGCTGCAGCGCCGCAGGGGACTGGCGACATTGGAGGTGCACCTGTCGTCGGGCGTCGTCACGGTTCCGTACATCGCGAGGGACACCGCCGCGAGGTTGCGGGACTACATTCTCTACAAGGTCGAGTCGAGCCACCTGCCCTGGCACTGAAGGAGGAGAGGATGAAGCCGCGGCGCACCGGACGCGTGCGACCGAGGGGCTACGACATCACCGTCGACCTCGGGCTCTTCGCGACCGCGCTGATATGGGGACTCAACTTCCCCGTCGTGAAGGCGGCCCTGCGCGAGATCGGCCCGCTCGCCTTCAACGCCCTCCGATTCCCGTGTGCGGCACTGGCCGTCTGGATCCTGCTGCGCGTGCAGGGGCGCCGGCTCATGCCGGCCCGCAAGGATTGGCTTCCAGTCCTCGCGCTGGCCGTCTTCGGCCACGTCACTTTCCAGATCGGCTTTATCTATGGACTGGCCTGGACGCTGACCGGCAACGCGGCTCTGCTCCTCTCCACGAGTCCGGTCTGGGTCCTGCTCCTCGGGCTGGCGGTGGGAAGGGAACGGTTCAACCCGCGCATCCTCGCCGGTGTCATCGCGACATTGGCCGGCACGGTCGTTCTGATTACCGGGGGCGGCGACGAGGTCGGCGGAGCGCGATGGGGGGACCTGATGGTCCTCGGGGCCGCGGTCTCCTGGTCGGTCTACACCGTCTACGGCCGCCGCATGACCAAGCGGCGCGGCGTCCTCGAAATGACCGCGTGGACGCTATGGGCGGCGATGCCCGTCCTCGTGCTGATGGGCGTCCCGGAGTTGTTGCGCATGGATTGGGCAGCAGTCTCCCTGGAGGCGTGGCTGGGGGTCATGTATGCGGGGATCTTTGCAATCGCGGTCGGGTACCTGCTCTGGTATCGCGGTGTGCGCGTCATCGGCCAGAGCCGCACCTCGGTCTACCAGAACCTGGTGCCCGTGATCGCGCTCGCGGCCGCCTGGCTCTGGCTGGGCGAGACACCGAACCCGCAGCAACTCATCGGCGCGGCAGTGATCCTGTCGGGGGTTGTGGTCGCCCGGAGATCGGGATCGATCGCCGTGCCCAGGCTCCGCCAGCGTTGACGGAACATGCGCAGGAATCCGAGTTTTGTCCGATATTGTCGTAATCGCCAATATTGTCGCAATCGCCGGTTTTGTCGTAGTTGTGGACGCATTTGCGACAAAAACGGCGAACCAGTCTCCTCAAACCCTTCCTGAGTCATGATCGATATCAACGAAATCGGCGCGACCGCCTTCGTGATTGCGTCCATCAGGGCCCTCGAGCCCGAAAAGTCGCCACCTCTCTTCAACGATCCCTACGCCGAGTGGTTCTCGAACGACCGCGCCCGGGCCGCGGCCCAGCAACTGGACGTGGTCTTTCCGCCGTCGACCACCATGGTCCGATTCCGCACGCGCTACTTCAACCGACTCGTCGAGCAGGAGATCGCGGCCGGAGCCCGGCAGGTCGTCCTGCTCGGCGGTGGCTTCGACATGCGCGCGCATATCTATGCCGACGCGGACGCCCGTTTCTTCGAAGTCGATCAGAAGGCAGTCGTCGAATTCAAACGCGTGATTCTGGCACGCAACGGGCTCCAGCAACCGCCGTCGCTACTGGCCAACTACCTGGAGGCCGATGTTTCGAGTGGCCTGGCCGATCTCGGCTTCGATCCCAACGCCCCCACCCTGATGATCTGGGAGGGCAACACCATGTACCTGCCCCCCGAGTGCATCTTGCCGTTCCTCAACGGGCTCGCCGACGCCATGACCTCGTTTCGCATCGCCTTCGACTACTTCGCGGTCGACCTGCAGAACCGCGATTTCGAAACCGACGAGGACAGAAAGCGGCTCGAGGGCGTGGAAAAGGCGATGGGCGCCTCGTTTCCGACCGGGTTTGCCGACCTGGCCGTGTTCGAGGAGCAGGCACCGTTCAGGGTGGTCGACGATGGCTCCTTCGCCAGCCTGGCCGTGGAGTTCGGGCTGGGCGAGATGGTGGCGAACTACCCCGAAGACTGGCGGGAGACGCTCAAGTTGTACCGGTACTGTGTCCTTGAGAGGCGGTAGGTAGCGGCGACATGCGAAATCATCTGCCGACACGAACGACTTTCGGGCTGTGGTTGCCTCTGGCCGTCGGCTTGTCGGCTGTCTGCCCGGTCGCCGCCCAGGCACAGGCGGAGGTGGCCTTGCGAGGGTTCCACTTTGGGCTGACGCTGCCCGCCACACGGCTTGGCGCCAGCATGCAGAAGACCGTGGACAACACCGACCCGAACACGCTGGTGCCGGAACCCAGACGCGGACGCGAGTTTCACGACGAGGCCTCGGGACACGGGTTCGGCTACGGCGTGGGTATGGTCGGCGGGTATCGGCTGTCGCTGTCAGGCCGCTCCTGGTTTCTGGAAGGCGATGCGGGCATAGCGTGGCATGGAGGTGCAACCGAGGCGCAGTTCGCGGGAGTGGGGACCTCTGCCGACCGGCGCCAGCTCGGAGAGAGTTGGCCCGACCGCTGGACCCTTGCGAAGAACATGAGCTATGGAGCGACGCTGAGGCTGGGGGCGCACCCCGTGGCATGGACTCACGCGGACTGGCCGCCTACCTGCTGGCAGGTGTGCGCTTCGCAGGTGCGCAGTACACCAACCACTACACCGGCTGCTTCTCTCCGGAGCCGTGCGCGCCGTCCGGGTACGGATCAGGCACGGAGGAACTCGACCTCGATTTCACGGTCTGGCGAGCGGGAATCGGCGTGGAGCGGCCCCTCGGCGAGAAAGTCGTGATCCGCGCCGAGGCCGCCTACGCGATGTACTCCCGCGAGGAATGGGTAACGCCGTTTGACGATGTCGTTGTCACTGTGCTGTCGGGCATGGACGCGAACGAAGTCGGCCTGAGCCTGGGTCTGGCCCGGTACTTCTAGGCCGCGGGCCTCCCGTTCCAGTCGGCGGCCCGCCCCGGGGACTGCGTCTCGTGGCGCCCCGCTACCCTCCGTCCGCGATGATCACCATGCCGCGCGCCCTGAGCATCTCGTTCAGCGCGGCCACCTCGTTCGCGACCAGTTCGTCCAGCGCCTCCAGGTGCTCCCGCAGTTGCCCGTGCAACAGCACCTTCACCTCAAGTTCCTGGTCGGTGGGCGGGAAGTCAGCCACCGCGATCGCGCCGGTCAGGTAGCCCAGCTTCTGCAGCAGCTTCGCCTCGAAGCGTACACCGTCCTGTCCCTGACCCGTGAGACGAAGGTCGACCATGTTGCTCTGCAGGTCGACGAGCTGGGCGCGCAGCGCGGCCATCGCCTCGGTCAACGCGTCGTCATCGGCGAAGCGCGACATGGTGGCGAGCTGCACCCGGATCGCTTCGACCCGGTGGACCGCCTCGCCTGCAGCGATCACGTCGTCGCGGACTTCGCGCAAGAAAGTCACCTGCGCCGCGATGTCGGCCTCGGATCCTGCCGAGTGAGGGTCCTTGAGGACCGTGAGGGGCTGTTCGTGCATCTCACCGGCCGCGTTGAGCCTCACCGTGTAGCGCCCGGGGGGAAGCAGGATCGAGATCTGCCGGGCCCCCGGCGCCTCGCGTCCCTCCTCGCCGACCACGATGTGTTCCGCGTACATCGGGCTGGTCAATAGCCGAATGGGCCCGTTGGGCTCGTCCCGCAGGTTCCAGTGGATGCGGTTGACGCCGGCATTGCTGGTTCCGGTCAGCGTTCGCACGACGTCGCCCGCCACGTCCAGGATCTCGACGGTGGGCGCTTCGGCCGCGGTCTCACCCAGCCAGTAGTTGATCGACGCGCCGTACTCGGGGTCCCGTCCCTCGGTTGGGTCGCTGTAGGGGACCGACGGCGGCGTGATAGCACGGAATCGGTAGGCGTCGCGGGGTGCGAACAGATGTGAGGACGAGGCCATCACCTCCGGGGTGAGCTGCTGGAGCGGCGTGAGGTCGTCCAGGATCCAGAAGCCGCGCCCATACGTGCCCACCACCAGGTCACCGAAATGCTCCTGCACGACGAGCCCCGACACCGGCGCGGCGGGCAGATTGTTCTGGAGCGGCTGCCAGTTGTCTCCGTCGTCGAACGACACGTACATCGCGTTTTCGGTGCCCACGTACAGCAACCCCTGCCGCTTCGTGTCCTCTGCGATCACTTTCGTGTAGCTGAGCATGCTGGGCGGGATGCCGTTCGTGATCCTGTCGAACGAGACGCCATAGTCCCGGGTCCTGTACACGTACGGATCGCGCACATTCACCTGGTGGCCGTCAATGGCCACATACGCCGTCCCCGCGTCGTATCGGGACGCCGCGATGGACCGCACCGCCATCCACTCCGGCAAATCCGGCAGGTTGTCGGTCACGTTCGTCCAGTTGGCGCCGCCGTCCCGCGTGACCTGAAGCAGCCCGTCATTGGTTCCCGCCCAGATCAGCCCCTCCTCGACCGGCGACTCGGCAATGCCGAAGACCGTGCCCGCGTACTCGACCCCGATGTTGTCACCCGTCAGGCCACCTGAGAGCCCCATGCGGCTGCGGTCGTCGAGCGTCAGGTCCGGGCTGATCACCTCCCAGCTCTGGCCGCCGTTGCGGGTGCGGTGCACGTGCTGGCTGCCCACATACACGGTGTTGTTATCGTGCGGCGAGATGTGGATCGGCGCGTCCCAGATGAAGCGGTAGCGCACGCCCGACGCCGCCCCCCGGCTCTGCTCGGGCCACACTTCGACGGCGCGGTACTGGCGCCGGTCCTCCTCGTAGCGCACCACGATGCCGCCGACCATGCCCGATCCCGAAGCCGAGGACCACACAATGTTCGGATCGGTCGGATCCGGCGTGGCCCACCCGCTCTCGCCCCCGCCCACGTGGTGCCACATCCCGCGCGGAATCCCGGTAATCCGCCGCTGGCCCTGGATGCGGCTGTTGCTGGGCCCGCGGTAGGTCGGCTCGTCCTGCTTGTTGCCGAGGACGTTGTACGGGATCGCGTTGTCGACCGTCACGTGGTACATCTGCGCATTCGTGAGACGCTGGCGGAACCACGTCTTCCCCCGGTTGATCGAGATCGACAGCCCCTGGTCGTGCGCGACGATCATGCGGTCGGGGCTCGTCGGGTCGATCCACATGTCGTGGTGGTCGCCGCCGGGCGCCTGGGGCCGCGGCACCACGTCCAGCGTGCGCCCGCCGTTGGTCGAAACCGTGAAAGAGGCCGTGAGGAAGTACGCCTCGTCCTCGTCGTTCGGCGAGATGACCACGCGCGAGTAGTAGTGCGGCCGGCCCATGGCGTTGCGGTTGCGCGTGATCAGCGACCACGTACGCCCCCCGTCCTCCGAGCGCCAGAGCTGACCGTCCTCGGTCTCGCGTCCCTCCCAGGGGATCCCGTCGCCCGTCTCGAGCATGGCGTACACCCGGTCCGGGTTGGACGGCGCGACCGCCACGGCCACCTTCCCGACCGGCTTCTCGGGCAATCCGATCCCGTTGTCCGGCCCGTTCAGTTTCGTCCAGGTGTCCCCGCCGTCACGTGAAACGTGCAGGCCGCCGCCGGGCCCGCCGGACGTCCGCCCCCACGTATGAATCTCCAGCTGCCAGGTGCCCGCAAACAGCACGCGCGGGTTGGAAGGGTCCATGGCGATATCGGAACAGCCCGTGTCTTCGTCGACGAACAGCACCCGCTCCCACGTCGCGCCGCCGTCCGTCGTCCGGAACACCCCGCGTTCCGGCTGCGGACCGTACGCATGCCCCAGCGCGCACATGAACACGATGTCGGGATTGCTCGGGTGAATCACCATCCGCGGAATCCGCCCGGTCTGCTCAAGCCCCATCAGCGTCCACGTGGCCCCGGCGTCCGTCGACTTGTAGACACCCTGCCCGATCGACACATGGCTGCGAATCTTCCCCTCGCCCGTCCCGGCCCAGACAATGTTCGGATCGGTCTGCGCAACGCCCAGCGACCCGATCGACTGCACCGGCTGGTCGTCGAAGATGGCGTCCCAATGCACCCCGCCGTCGGTCGTCTTGTAGATCCCGCCCGATGCGGCGCCGACGTAGTACGTGTGCGGATCTCCGATGATCCCGGCCGCCGCCGAGAAGCGGTTGCCCTCGGGCCCGATGTGCCGCCATTCGAGCGCCGTGTAGGTGGCGGGGGCGGGGGCCTGCTGGGCCGTGGCGGTATGCCGGTCGACCGCCGCGGAAAGCAGGACAGCGGGGACGATGAGGTGCAGGAGTCGGGAACGGTGGTTGCGCATGACTGACCTTGGGTGGGGGGATGAGAGCGAACGCGTCCTTGCGGTGGGCCGAACCGCGCCATGCGGTGAAGGCCACGGCGCGGGAAGGAGGGAGAGCGTAGACTCCATCGCGGGAAGGTGTGGCGCAAGTGGCGGCTGCAGCGCGCCGCCCTCCGCTCTGGCGGCGATCGTGCCCAGCGGATACGGTCATGTGCGCGGCGGCGAGGTGGGCGTGATTCCGATTGGAGCGCTGGGGCCATAGCCACAGGCGGCAGGCCGCGGCGAGGCATTGCGAAGCGGACAGGAGCGAAGGCCCCATGATGAGCCACTTCCGGCTGGAAGAGCGGAACACCAGCGTGCGGACCGAGGTGCTCGCCGGGTGCACCACCTTCCTCACGCTCTCCTACATCATCTTCGTGAACCCGCTGGTCCTGGGGGCCACCGGGATGGATGCGGGGGCCGTGCTGGTCGCCACCTGTCTCGCCGCGGCCTTCGGGTCGGCTGTGATGGGACTGTACGCCAACTTCCCCATCGCGCTGGCCCCGGGCATGGGACTGAACGCCTACTTCGCGGCGGTCGCGGTAGGCACCCTGGGCCTGTCCTGGCAGACGGCGCTCGGCGCGGTCTTCTGTTCCGGTGTCCTGATGCTGATCCTGTCGGTGCTGCCGGTGCGGGAGTGGGTGGTCAATGCCATTCCGCGCTCGCAGAAGCTGGCCATCGCGGCCGGGATCGGCTTCTTCCTGGTGATCATCGGCCTTCGCAACGCCGGAGTCGTCGTCGCAAGCGAAGCGACGCTCGTCACGCTGGGGACCCTGACCCAGTGGCCCGTGGTGCTGGCCGCGCTGGGATTCGTCGGAATCGTCGCGCTGGAACAGCGCAAGCTGCCCGGTGCAGTGCTCATTTGCATACTGGCCGTGTCCCTGATCGGGTGGACCGCGGGGCAGTCGTCCCCGCCGGAGTCGGTGTTGGCCGTCCCGCCCTCGCTGGCCCCGACCTTCCTTGAACTCGACATTGCCGCCGCGTTCGAGGTGGGCTTGGTCGCGATCGTGTTCGCGTTCCTCATGGTGGACCTCTTCGACACCAGCGGCACCTTGGTCGCCGTACTCAACGAAGCGGGGCTGACCGACGGGACCGGCCGTGTGCCGCACCTGCGCCGCGCGCTGGTGGCGGACAGCTCGGCCACGATCGTGGGCTCGCTGCTCGGCACCTCGACCACGACTTCATACATCGAGAGCGCGGCCGGCGTGCGCGCCGGCGGACGAACCGGCCTGACGGCGCTGGTGGTCGCGGGCCTGTTCCTGGTCGCACTCCTGTTCGCGCCGGTTGCCACCTCCATTCCCGGCTACGCGACCGCTCCGGCGATCGTCTTCGTCGGGTGCGTGATGGCCAGGGCGCTTCGGGGCGTGGAGTGGGACGACCTGACGGAAAGCGTCCCGGCAATCGTGACCGCGATCGCGATGCCCTTCACCTATTCGATCGCCACCGGGATCGGTCTCGGCTTCATCGCCTACGCTCTGATCAAGGTGCTGGCCGGCCGCCGTCACGAACTCAACGCCGCGGTGGCCACCGTGGCGATCCTGTTCGCGATCCGTTTCGTGGTCACCTGACGACGGCCGACACCCGGATGTCGACCCCCGACCGCCGCCGGTTTCTTCGGCACACTGCCCTGTGGGCCGCCGCGGCGCCGGTCGTGCCGGTCGAGCGGCTCGCGGCGCTGCACTCGGACGCTTCCGCCCGCGGCGCAGTGCCGCCCGCCCCAGCGAATCGGACGGTGGCCGGCACCCGCCCACAGGACGCCTGGGTCGCCCGCGCCCGCGCCGAGATCCCGGCCGCCACCGGCAGCGTGTACCTTCAGACCGGAGGCATCGGTCCCTCTCCGGACACGGTCATGGCCACGGTCGCCGAGCGCCTGGACTTCCAGAACCGGGGTCCCGCCGATCCCCGCTACGCAACCGACATGGCCCGCATCGAACCGGATCTGCGTGCTCAACTCGGGCGCGTGTTCGGTGCTGGAGCCAATGAGGTCGCGCTAACGCACAGCACATCGGAAGGCATCTCCATCGTGGCCTGGAGCCTGAACTGGCAGCCGGGCGACGAGGTGATCATCTCCAACGTCGAGCACCCCGCCAACGTCATCCCGTGGTACGTCCTGCGCGACCGGTTCGGGATCGTCATCCGGGAGATCGATCTCACCGCCGGGACCTCGCTCTTTGGCGAGATCAGGGCGCACCTGTCCCCCCAGACCCGGATGGTCAGTATCAGCCACGTGTCGCGGAACAACGGGCGTACGATCCCCACCGACGAGTCCGCCGAACTCGCCGACCTGCTCCGCAGCCGCGACGTGCGCTACCACCTTGACGGCGCCCAGGGCCCGGGCTGCGTCCCTACCGACTTCCGCGCACTCGGTTGCGATTGCTATTCGACCTGCGGCCACAAGTGGCTGCTCGGCCCCAAGGGCACGGGCGCGCTCTTCGTCCGGAGCGAGGTCCTCGATGACGTGCAACTCAGCTGGGCAGGTTCCCACAGCCACGCGACCATGGACTACGAAGGCGACTACACCTTGCTCCCGAGCGCGGCGCGCTATGAGTTCGGCACGCGCGCCCTGGCCGACTTCGCCGGCTTCGCCAGCGCCGTCGAGTGGATGGAGGGCATTGGCCTCGAGCGGACCAGCGACCGCATCCAGGCCCTGGTCGACCACGCGATCGAGGCCGTGGACGCGACCGCCACCCTCTCCGTGTCGTCACCCCGGGCCCGCCCCGACCGCTCGGGCGTATTCGTGCTCCAGCTCCCCGCAGGCTGCGACGCCACCGACCTCTACAACGACCTGCGCGAAAACGCCGGCATTCTGGCCTCGCCGGTCAAACATCCCCGCGACTTCCGCCTTTCCATACACTTCTTCAACACCCGGGACGAGATCGACGCCGCGGTCGCGGCGATCAGCGAGCGGTGTTCGTAACGTCCCGATGTCCCAACCCAACCCTCGGACTCGACTCATGAAATACTCCCGCCCCGTGGCCACGGCCCTGACCTCGCCCGCCGCCACCGCCCTCGCCCTCACGCTCCTCGCCCTCACCACCCCCGCCACCGCCCAGACCGGCCCCGTCATCGAGGACGGTCAGGCCCAGATCGTCCCCGCCTTCGCCGACTCGGCCACCTGGATCCGCCACGACCTGTGGGTCGAGACCGAGTTCGACACCGACGGCGACGGCCGGCCCGACCGCGTGCACGTCGCCGTCACGCGCCCCGGCCAGACCGACACCGAGGGGCTCACGGTCTCCGCCATCTACGAGACCAGTCCCTACTACTCCGGCGTCGCCGGGCTCAACTTCGACCACTTCTGGAACCTGCGGCAGGAGGTCGGCGGCGATCCCCCGGCCCGCGACCCCTTCCCCGCAACCATCCGGCACATCGAGCGCCAGCCGGTCATCTCCAACTCGCACATTCGCACCTGGGTCCCGCGCGGCTTCGCAGTCATCCACTCCCAGTCCCCCGGCACCGGGCAGTCCCAGGGCTGCCCCACCGTCGGCGGCGCCAACGAGTCGCTCGCGCCCAAGGCCGTCATCGACTGGCTGAACGGACGCGCGCGCGGCTTCACCAGCGTGGACGGCGGCGAACCCGTCGAGGCCTACTGGGCTACCGGCAAGGTCGGCATGACCGGCACCTCCTACAACGGCACCCTGCCCCTGGCCGCCGCCACCACCGGCGTCGACGGCCTCGAAGCGATCATCCCCGTCGCGCCCAATACGTCGTACTACCACTACTACCGCTCGAACGGCCTCGTGCGCTCCCCCGGCGGATACCCCGGCGAGGACATCGACGTCCTCTTCGACTTCATCTTCAGCGGCTATCCCGACGTGCGCGACTACTGCATTGCCAACGTGCGCGACGAGATGTACGCCGAACTCGACCGCACCACCGGCGACTACAACGACTTCTGGGCCGGCCGCGACTACCTGAACCACATCGACGGCGTCCGCGCCGCCACCCTCATGGCCCACGCCTTCAACGACTGGAACGTGATGCCCGAGCACAGCTACCGCATCACCGAGGCGCTCAAGACCCGCGGCGTCCCCGTCCAGATCTACTATCACCAGGGCGGCCACGGCGGTCCCCCGCCCCTCGAAATGATGAACCGCTGGTTCACCCGCTACGTCCTGGGCGTCGAAAACGGCGTCGAGAACGACCCGCGCGCCTGGATCGTCCGCGAGGCCGACGACCGCCAGCAGCCCACCCCCTACCCGGACTATCCGCACCCCGAGGCCGAGGGCGTCCCTCTGCATCCCGCGGGCGACGGCAACTGGACCGGAACCCTCTCGCTCAACGACGGTGACCTCACCACTGGCGATGCAGACGGTACAGGCGGCGTTGTGGACAATTTTGCCTTTGAGGGCGGCCAACTCGCCGCGGCGGAATGGTCGAACCACCGGCTTCTATATGCGACACCGTCGCTCCAGCAGGATGTTCACCTTTCGGGCGTGGCCACGGTCCGCGTGCGCGTTGCCTCCGATGCAGCCGCGGCAAATCTGACCGTCTGGCTCGTCTCGCTCCCCTGGACCGACGGCGACGACATCAACGACAACGTCATCACCAAGGGCTGGGCCGATCCGGCCAATGCCGGTGCGGCGGACATTGGGAGTCCCAGGTCCGGTACCGACCTCACGCCCGGCGAGTTCGTCGAACTGGAGTTCTCGCTGCAGCCGGATGATCAAGTGATTCCGGCGGGCGCGCGGATCGGGCTGATGGTGTTTTCGAGCGACAAGTACTTCACGGTGCATCCGGACCCGGGCACGATGCTGACGGTGGATTTGCGCGGGACGAGTGTGTCGCTACCGGTGGTGGGGGGTGTCGAGGCGCTGAGGAGGGCGCTCAGGCCGGTGAGTTGAGGGGGGCGGCGGGATGACCACGTTGATCCGGCGGGCACGCTTCCTCGGAGGAGGATGTCGGCTTGTCCGGGAAGACTGACACCCCCCTACCGCCTCCCCTCCGTCGCCACCGCCCCATCACCCCCCATGTAGCGGTCAAAGAAGTCGTCCGTCGCGTCAAACGTGATTAGCCAGCGCTCGTGCAGCAGAAAGTCGTGCACGTCGTCCGGGAACACGATCAGCTCGTGCGGCACGCCCTGCGCGCGCAGCAGTTGCACCAGGCCGACCGTCTGCGAGAACGCCACGTTGCGGTCGTCGTCGCCGTGGATCAGCAGCACGGGTGAGGTCCAGTTCTCGACCTCGGCCACGGACGACGACTGGTACGACACCGTCTCCGGGTCGATCGAGTTCCCCCACAGGTGCACGCCGGCGATGTCGACGCCCGCCGCGAACAGGTCCGAGTCGCGCGCCAGACCCTGCGCCGTGAGAATGCCGCCATACGAGAGCCCCCAGAGCCCGATTCGGGCCGCATCCACGTCGTCGCGGTCGCGCAGGTATTCGCCGGCCGCCTTGATGTCGCGGTATTCGGTGTTGCCCAGGCGCCCCCGCCCCGGAGCATTGCGGAACTCGCGGCCGTACCCGATGCCGCTCCGGTAGTTCACCGACAGCACCACGTAGCCCTTGTTCGCGAAGTACTGGTTCATCGCGTAGGCCATGTGATAGAAGTGCATGTAGTGGTAGCCGAGCAGCATCTGCCGCCGCGACCCTCCGTGGATGAAGATCATCGCCGGCCGCTTCTCGCCGGGCTGCAGGTCCGGAGGCAGGAAGAGCTGGTTGTTGAACTCGAAGCCGTCCTCGGCCTCGAGCGTGACCGCCTCGGGCACGACGTGCTCGTCGAGGGGGTAGCGTGCCGGCAGCTCCCGGATCGTCCTCGCCTCGCCGCCGTCGGCGGGCACCACGGCCACGGTCAGCGGCTGGCTGGCATCCGCGTACAGCACCGCCACATCGCGTCCCGACGCCAGCGCGGCCGGGTAGGTCTCGATGCCGTCGCCGTGGGTGAGCTGCCGAGCGTCGCCCCCCGCCGTGGGCACGCGCCACAGGTGGCGGCGGTCGATATCCCCCGCGTTGGTGGCGTAGAAGAGAGTGCGGCCATCCGACGACAGCGAGATGTACTCCGCGATGCCGTCTCCCGGGGTAAGTTCGGCGGGTGAAGTGGTAGCCCCTGCCGCGGCCACCGAGTAGTACCGGCGCCACCCGTCCGGCTCGGCCTGGAAGATCAAGTGGTCGCCTGCCCAGGTCACCGAGCGCACTTCGCGGTGGATCTCGTCGTCCGGGGCGTTGTGCCACACCTCGCGCGCCTCGCCGGTGCGCACGTCGCCGACCCATATCGAGAAGTCGTAGCCGCCCGCGAAGCGCGCCTCGGTCATGCCGTCCGGCAGGTCGTCCGGGCTCGCCTCGCCCAGGTCGGCCCGCGCCCCGAAGGGCAACCCAGGTCTGCGGATGAAGGCGACCCGGGTGCCGTCGGGTGACCAGGTCGGGCCGATGTCGCGGTCCACGGCCGGTCCCAGGTAGGTGATGTCGGGGTTGTCGGTGTCGTAGACGCCGATGAAGCTGTGATCCTCGCGGTCGCTCACGAAGGCGATTCTGCGCGAGTCGGGCGACCACACCGGACTGCCCTGGCTGCCAAAGACGCTGAAGAGCGGCCGTTCGGGCTCGGTCGTGACCACGCCCGGGTTGACCGGCGCGCGGTAGATCGCCCCGTCCTTCGCGTAGGCGACCCATTCACCGTCCGGCGACAGCGCCACGTTCCACGCCTCGACCACCCGCCACGGCTCGCCGCCCGCCGTGCCCACCGCCCACACCGCGCGCTCGGCCCCGCGGGGATCGCTGGCCGGGTTCGCGATCCATCCCTCCCGGTTCGGAGTATGGCCGCGCAGGAAGACCAGCGTGGAGCCGTCGTCGGAGATGCGCAGGTTCGACAGGTCGCGCCCGTCGTCGTCCTCGTAGCGCGTGAGCCGCACGGGCTCGAAATCGGGCGCCGCCGCCGTGTAGACGTTGCGGCGCCCCTCCTCGTACTCGATCCACGCAATGCGGTCGGCGGCCTTCGCCGCGACCAGCTGGACCGGGTAGCCGGGACTGAGAACGTCCTCGATCGAGAAGCGCTGGGCCTGCGCCGGCGCGGCGGTGAGCGCGGCCAGGGCGAGCGTGGCGAGGGCGAGAATGGGGGAGATTGCGGTGCGGCGCTTCATGGGTGGCTCTCCGGCATTGGGTCGTGCGCGGCGCTTGGCCGCCGGGGTACACGGGATGCCTACACGATGCCCCACCTGGAACCTTGCGGGCAAAGATGAGTATGATATACTCAAAAGATGAGTAAGCGACTCCAGGTAGTGATGTCCGACGCCGACCTCGAGGAGGTCCGGGATGCGGCCAGGCGCAACAGCGTCACGGTGTCCGCGTGGGTGCGCCGCACGCTGCGCGGCGCGGCGGAGCTTGACCGGCGCGGCGGGGCGGCCGCCGTGCGCGAAGCGCGCCCGAACTATTCGGTCATCAAGCCGGAGTTCCTCCGCTACGTGACCCTTGAGGTACGGCTGATGGAGGACCATCTGGAAGCCGTGCGCCAGCGCTACAACCTGCGCGACTGGTCGGCGGCCGTGAAGGAGGCGGTCTGCCGGCAGGCGTTTGCGCCGATGACCAAGGAGGAAGCGCTCGCGATGGAGGGGTTCGGCTGGGAAGGAGATCTCGACGAAATGCGGGACAACGACCCGATCGAAATGATCGACCCCGTCAGGCGCCTTGACCAGGAGTGATCGTCGACACTTCGGCGTGGGTCGAGTATCTGCGCAAGACGGGTAGCCCGACCCATCTCACTCTGCAAGCCAGCGTACGGAGCGGGCAACCCATTGGCACCCCGGCGGCGGTCGTCACGGAGGTGCTCTCCGGGACCAACCGCGACAACAGGGCCGCGGAGCTCCTGAAACTCTTGAACCGTTTCGAGATCCTGGTTCCAAGTTCGATTGAAGCGTATGAGGGCGCCGCGCGAATCTACCGCATCTGCCGCCGAGCCGGCTTCACGATCCGCTCGACCGTCGACTGCCTGGTCGCCGCAACCGCGCTGGACAAGGGCCGCCCCCTCCTGGCCCGCAACCGCGACTTCGCGGTGATCGCCCGCCACACCGGGCTGGAACTCGTCATCCCGTCAGACACCGGGCCGCCGAAAAAGCCGTCGCGGGGGTGGTCCGGGGAGTAGGCGTCCGGTCGCGCGGCCGTGCGGGCGCACCGCGCGAATCCGGGACTTTCGCGTCCCTTAGCAGCCCGCGGACAGATTCCCCCCGGCATTTGAGCGGCGATGCATCCGCGCCGGACCGCTTCGCTCTGCGTTGCTCCTCGGCCCCGTAGCGCTGCTACTGGCCCTTCGTCGCGCCTTGCCGGCCCGGCGCCTCGCCGCTCTCGGTGCTCGGACGGCTCTGTCCACGGACTGCCCCCTACCCGATCGGCGGGCGGTGGTGATACACCCCAAGCCGCTCCTCGAGCGCCCGGGCCAGCGCGAGGATCTTCCCCTCTTCGAAGAGTCCGCCATGAAAAGCCACATTACGCGTGATCGTGTGCTGCTCTCCCTGCGGATCGTCCGGAACCGGGCCCGCGCTCCGGGTCGGGCTCTCGTCCAGGCCGGCGCGCAGGCCGATCCCCGGGTGTCCGGTGTAGTTCATCGCCATCAGCAGCTCGAAGGAGCCGTAGGTCGGGGCGAATAGCGCGTCCACGTCGCTGTAGATCCGGTCGAACTCGTGCATGAGGCCGCGGCGGAGGCGCTCGGCCTGCAGGTAGTCGACCGCGGACAGCATCCGCACCTGCCGCCACGCGTTGGGCCAGCCCTCCGGGGGCAGCTGGTCGTCGCGGCCGTCGAGCGTCAGCTCCTCGTAGATGGCCGCGGCTTCCACGTACAGGTTGGGGATGAGCGCGCTGTACGGGAACGAAGGCAGCTCGACCTCGACCATCTCGACACCCAGTTCGCGGAGCGCCTCGAGCGCCTCCAGGTGGGCGTCGGCGACCGGGACGGTGGCGCCGGGTCCGAAGCCGACCTCGCGGAACCAGTCCGGCGAGTAGCCGACGCGCAGGGTGCGCGGGTCGAGGGCCGCATCGTAGTCGAACCCCATGTCGATGGACGACGCCGACGTCGGATCCGGGCCGTTGATCGCGGCCATGACCGGCACCGCATCCTCGACGCGGCGGGCAAGCGGCCCGATTCGGTCGAGGCTGGGGGTCAGGGGCATGGCGCCGGCGGTCGGCACCCGTCCGAAGGTCGCGCGCAGGCCGACGACGCCACACTGGTCGGCCGGGTTGAGGATCGAGCCCAGGCTGTCGGTTCCGATCGAGAACGAGCACAGCGCGGCAGCGGTCGCCGAACCCGGCCCGGCGCTGGAGCCGCCCGCGTGCTCTTCGGTGTTCCACGGGTTGCGGACCCTCCCCCCGTACCACCGGTAGCCGTTGGCGAGGCTGGCGGTCGCGAGCTTGCCGAGGAGGACGGCGCCGGCGTCGCGGAGCATGGTCACGATGCGGGCGTCGCGGTCGGGCACCTGATCCCGGTAGGGGGCCGCGCCCCAGGTCGTGGCGATCCCGGCCGTGTTGAAGCAGTCCTTGATCCCGTACGGGATGCCGTGAAGTTCGCCCCGGTAACGCCCCGTGGCCAGTTCGCGGTCCGACTCGGCGGCCTGTGCGAGGGCGTGGTCGGCGGTGACGGTGATGTAGCAGTAGAGGTCGGGCGCCAGCCGCTCGATCCGCGACAGGTAGATCTCGGTGAGGCGGCGGCTGGTGATCTGGCCCGTGCGGATCCAGTGGGCCTGCTCGCGGACCGAAGCGTAGGCGATGTCGGCCTCGTTGTCCGGCAAGGGTCCGGGGTTTTCGGAGGAGAGGACGACCCGGTTCTCCTGTGGCGGGTAGGACTCGCCCGGCAGCCGGGGGTCGAAGGTGATCGCAGGCTGGAGCGCCAGTTCGCGCGGCACGTCGCGGAGCTGGCGCACCCCGGCGACCTGCCCGCCGATCGACTGCAGCAGCTGTTCGCGCTCTTCGTCCGTGTAGGTGACGGCGTGGAGCTTCTCGGCCTCGGCGATGGTGGCGGCAGTGATGTCGGGGGACGGCTGGGGGGCGGCCTCGCCGGCTTCGGGAGCGGACTGGAGCGGGTCTTCGCCGCCTGCCCCAGCCTCGGCCGGGCCGCTGCCCGCGCCCGCGTCACATGCAGCGAACCCGCCGGCGGCCAGCGCCGCGGAGCCAGCGAGAAAGTCCCTGCGGGTGGTCGTCGAGCGTTTGCGGGGGGACCCCATGTCTCCCTACCTGCGCGTGTCGCGCCTCGTCAGCGGACTCAGGTAGTCGCGGCTGCCAAGGCCCAGCTTGCGCAGCGCGATGCCCGTCATGCATTCGTCCACGACCTGCTTGGCGTTGAGCGCGGTCGTGTAGCCCGGATCGACCAGGGGGTTGAGTTCGACCAGGTCGAACCCGACCACGTTGTTCTCGGAGCAGAGACCGCGAACGATCGGGAAGACCTCGCGTGGGGTGAGCCCTCCGGGCACGGGCGTGCCGGTGCCCGACGTGTAGGCCGGGTCCATCACGTCGATGTCGAACGAGATGTGCAGGTACTCGGGCCCGTCGTTGGCCTCGTCCAGGACGCGCTGCATGACCGTGGTCCAGCCATCGCGGTCGATCTCGGCCATCGTGTGGTACCGGAACTCGTTCTCGCGCATCCATTCGAAGCCCTCCGGGCCCGGCCAGTCTGCCGCGGAGCCCCACCTGGATGAAGTTCCTGCCGAGGATGTGGCCTTCGTCCACGAGGCGGCGCACCGGCTGCGCGTGCGAAATGAGGTGTCCGCTGCGGGTGCCCCCGGCGTCGTAGTGGGCGTCGAAGTGGATGACGCCGACGTTCTCCTTGCCGTATACGTCGGCCAGGCCGGCCACGTTGGCGAACTCGATCGAGTGGTCCCCACCGATGATCACCGGAATCGCGCCGGTCTCGGCAATCTCGCGGACCATGCGGCGGATCGGCGGCATGCTGCGCTCCGTGCTGAGATTGTCGATCGGAGCGTTGCCGTAGTCCACCGCGGTCAACTCGCTTCGCCAGCGCACCATCGTCTCCATGCTGCCGACGCTGCGTCTCATGGCGCGGAAGGCGGTCGGTCCCTCGCCCGCCCCGCGGAAGCCGACACCCATGTCGACCGGCGCGCCCATGAACGCCACCTCGACCTCGCCCGCGACGAGGTCCTCGATCGTGCGCGCGACGGGCAGGCCAAAGAAGGTCAGGACCGATCCCACCCGGATGGGACCGGGTTCCCGCGGGGGATCGCTCGAGATGTCGCGATCCCGCCAGACTTCCAGGTTCGGGTCGTTGGGGTCGAGGCGGATGATCGCGGCCTCGGGGTCGGGGACCTCCTCCTGCGCCGAGTCCTGCGCCTCCTCTTGCGCGGCCTCTTCCGCCGCCTGGGCGGAGTCCGACCCCTCAGCCGCGTCCGCGGTCTGGGCGCCGGTTGCCTCGGCGTCGCCGGAACCCGGGGGCGGAGCCTCGCAGCCCCACGCAAGCATGCCGAATGCGACAAGCAGCGCGGCGGCGCGAAGCGGTGACGAGGACGACGGATCTCTCATGCCGCACAGTGTAGGCCCCGCGCCGTTTGCCCGCCAGCTTGGGTGAACGGCATGTTGCTCCCATGGCTCCGATTGATGGGAGATTCGCAATGGTCGTTTCCAGGGTGGCCACCGTCGTGTGGCCGATCATCGCCGCGGCGGTGTTGTCGGTTGCCGCGTGCGGTCCCGAAGACGCGCGGACCAACCCGCCGGCCGCTCCGGCCACCCTCGCCATCGAGTCCGTCACCGTCATTCCCGTGGACGGCGAGCAGGTGCTGAGCGACATGACCGTGCTGGTGGGCGATGGGCGCGTGCTCGCGGTTCGGCCGGCCGCCGAGGCCGACGTCCCCGACGGAGCCACGCGTGTCGACGGCCGCGGCCGCTTCCTGATCCCGGGCCTCAACGACATGCACGTGCACTTCCAGGATTCGTCGGCGCTCGGCCGTTTCATTGCGACGGGCGTGACGGGCGTGCGGGTCCTCTGGGGCGGGCCGTCGACGCTCGACTTCCGCGACCGGATCGCCCGTGGCGAACTCACCGGGCCCGACATCTACACAGCCGGGACGATCATCGAAGGGCTGCCTCCGCCGGAACTGGCCTCGGTCATCGACACGGCTGGACGCGTGATCGTGCACGACAGCATCGACGGCGTCCGCGCGGTGCGGGAGCAGCATGCCGCCGGCTACGACTTCATCAAGGTCTACAACAACGTGCCCGCGACGGCCTACCGGGGGATCGTCGCCGAGGCCGCCGCGCTGGGCATCCCGGTGGCGGGGCACGTCCCCTTCGAAGTAGGGCTCGACGGAGCGCTCGCGGCGGGACAAGCCAGCATCGAGCACCTGCGGGGGTACATCTGGCACCTCGTGCCGGAAGACGCGCCGCAGCAGCCGGGGGCCGACCTCCGATCCCGCACGCTGGCATGGGCGCAGGGCGATCCGTCACGCATCCAGGCGCTCGCCGAACGCACCCGCGACGCCGGCGTGTGGAGCGTCCCGACGCTCTCGGTCCGCATGATCATGAAGCCGGATCGCCTGGTCGAAGCCTATCTCGCCACCGAAGAGGCGTCCCACATGACCGCCGGCATGCGCGCCTTCTACACCGAGCGCATGTCGATCCCGTGGATGAGCAACTTCACCCCGGACGACTTCGAAGAGGCGATGGACGGGTTCGCGGTGGCCGATTCCCTGATCCGCGCGCTGGTGGGCGTTGGCGCGCCGGTGATGGCCGGAACCGACACGCCGCCGCTGGGCTTCGCGCTTCATCGCGAGCTCGAGGAGCTGGTGGGTGCGGGTCTGTCCCCGTTTGAGGCGTTGCAGAGCGCCACGGTCCTCCCGGCCCGCTTCCTCGGTCGTGGCGGGGGGGCGGGCATGGTCGTGGAGGGGAGTCCCGCCGACCTGGTGCTGCTGGAAGCCGATCCGCTTGCCGCCATCGGGAACACGCGCCGGATCGTGGGGGTGGTGCGGCAGGGCGAGTGGCTCGACCGGGCCACCTTGGACGCCATGCTGGCAGGCCGTGGATGAACCCCAGGGAGGCCGCAGGACGATGATCTCGCCGACTCGCTCCATGCCGAGCCGCTTCGCCGCGGCCACCCTCACCGTCCTCGCTGCGGCCTGCGCGCCGTCCACCGACGACCAGGAGTCGCCCGGCGCGATGGCCGTGACCAACGCGACCATCATCGACGGCATGGGCGGGGCGCCTGTCCCGGGCGGCGTGGTTGTCGTCGAGGGCGACCGGATCGTCGCCGCGGGGCCCGCCACCGAGGTGGCCATTCCGGACGGCGCCACCATCATCGATGCAGCAGGCGGCACGGTCATGCCCGGCCTCGCCGACATGCACGTCCACATGGTGGGGGGCTGGGACGGAGTCAGCACCGAGATGCTGGGCTATCGCCGCTACCTGAACGCGCTCCTGTACGCGGGCGTCACCACCGTCTTCGACGCGGGAAACGTGCTGCCGTTCATCCAGCAGATCCAGGCCGAGACCGAGGCGGGCCGCCTCCCCGGCCCGCGGGTGTATATGGCGGGACCGCTCGTAGACGGTCCCGTGCCGATATGGCCGCCCATCACGTACTTTACCTTCGAGGCTTCGGCCATGCGGAGACACGCCACTCAACTGGCGGCGGCCGGGGTGGACGCGCTCAAGGGCTACGCCGGCCTCGACGCGGAGATGGTTGATTCGCTGGTGCAGGCGGGCGCCGACTTCGACCTGCCCGTGATTGTGGACCTGGGCTCGCGCGGCGACTACGCGGCCGCAGTCGAGGCGGGTGTCCTGGCGCGTGCCCATGCGCCCTCCGGTCCGCTGAGCGACGACGAAATCGCGGCCATGGTGGAGCACGGCACGGCCACGATCACGACGCTGGCCGTGCTGGAGTCGTTCGCGCGGCGACGGTTGCGCGACCTGGCGTTTCTCGACCACGCGCTGATCGCGGCCACCACTCCCCCTCGGTTCCTGGACGCGCTCCGGGAGCACGCCACGCGGACGCTGTCGGACGAGGAGGCCGAGTTTGCGGCCGCCATCGAGGAGCGCCTCATGACCGCAATGGCCAACGTGAAGCGGCTGCGCGACGCCGGTGTGCTGCTCGTCGCCGGCACGGACGCGCCCTACCCCGGCGTCTTCCAGGGCGAAGGCATCCACCGCGAACTGGAACTGCTCGTCGAGGCCGGCCTCACGCCGCTTCAGGCGGTTTCCGCCGCCACCCACCACGCCGCGCGCCTCATGGACGCGGACGGCGAGTGGGGTGCGATTTCGCCCGGCATGGCCGCCGACCTGCTCGTGGTGCGGGGCAACCCGGCCGAGAACATCAGGGCAACCCGCGACATCCTGGCCGTGATCCAGCGCGGCGTCGTCCTCGACCGCTCACAACTCGTGTTCAGCGCGCTGGACGACCCCGGGTTCAGGACGGTGGGATCGGTGGCAGCCAACTGAAGGGCAAGTGCTACGGCTTTCTCGCGACGAAGAACATCCTGCCCTCGTGCACCGCGCCCTCCACGATGGGTTCGTTGCCATCGAGAGACTGCAGTTCCTCGAATCCGGCCGTGCGCAGCCGCTCCCTGATTTCCCCCTCGTCATACCAGCGTTGAATCAAAGGGAAATCGGTCCGCCGCCAGGCTGAACCCTTCAACTCGAACAGGGTGACATCGAGCCTTCCGATCTTCTCATCCGCATCATGTGAAGATCGAACCACGCAGACGTGGTTCTCCTCGACATATCCGAACGAGCCGCGCCATCTGGACCGGTAACCTTCTTCCATGTTGAGGTCGAACGCGAAATAGCCGCCCTCTTCCAGGACGGCGAATACGCTTCGAAACACCTGTCCCAGGCCTTCTAGGCTCATCACGTGATTCAGGCTGTCGAAGGTCGAGAGAACCGCAGAAAACCTGTGGGCCAAAGCGATGTTCCGGGCGTCCTGGACGACGAATTCCACGTCCGGAGCATTCTGCTTCGCGATCTCGATCATCTGTTCCGAGCCGTCCAGGCCCGTCGTGCGGTATCCTTGCCGCGAGAGCTCGGCCGCAAGCTGTCCGGTGCCACAGCAGAGATCCAGAACGGCGCTCCCCGGTGGAAGATTCCGCAAGACCAGCTGGTCGAGGATCGGGTACGCGTTCGTCGCGAAGAAGCCCCAGTGCCGGTTGTAGATACGCGCAAAGGGATCATACGCGTCGTAGCGGTTCACTTCCGGATCTCCTTCGGGAAGGGTGGCAATGCGAATCCGGCGCGTTGCTATCTTACTCAATCGCACGCAACCCGGACGAAAAACCTCAGATGAACCATCTACGCTGCTTCGGATTCCTCGTTCTCTTCGCCCCTGTCACCGGGTGCGCTCCGGGCGGTTCGGACGGCCGGGCAGGTGACGACGGCGACATCGTCAGAACCGCGCTTCACGATGCCCGGGTGGAAGCGGTGGCCGATGGCCTGGTGCGTCCGTTCGCGATGGCCTTCACCCCCGAAGGCGATCTGCTCGTAACGGAGCGGCCGGGCCGGCTTCGAATCGTCCGCGACGGGCGCCTCCTTCCTGATTCGGTCGAGGGTCTGCCGCCGATCCGGGCACTCGGGCGCGGCGCTCGTTCCATGAGCGGCTTCGAGCAGGCCGGATTGCGCGACGCGATCCTTCATCCGGAGTTCGAGACGAACCGGCTCCTCTATCTCAGCTACGTGAAGCCGGGGCCGGATTCGCTGGGCACGATCGCCATCGCCCGGGGCCGGTTCGAGAACGACCGGCTGACGGATGTCGAGGAGCTTTTCCATGCGGACGCGTTCGGGAACGGAACGGACCGAAGCTCGATGTGGGGCGGACGCCTCGCCTTTGACCACGACGGCTACCTGTTCATGACGCTGGGCGACCGACAGTGGCCTTCGGCGGGCCAACTCGATGCGCATCCAGCCCAGGATCTGTCGAACCACAACGGCAGCACCATCCGGCTCCGCGACGACGGCAGTGTCCCGCCGGAAAACCCGTTCGTGGGGCGGGAGGGGATCCACCCCGAGATCTGGACGTGGGGGCACCGCAACGCACAGGGGATGGCGGTGCATCCAGAGACGGGTGACCTGTGGCAGAACGAGCACGGCCCGCAGGGCGGCGATGAACTCAACCTGATCGAACCCGGCCGCAACTACGGCTGGCCTGTCGTTGGGTACGGCGTCAACTACCGGACGGGTTCGCGCATCCACCCGGGTACGCTCCTGGACGGCATGGAGCCGCCGACCCACATCTGGGTGCCCTCGATCGGCGTCTCCGGGATGCTCTTCTACACGGGCGACGCGTTCCCCGGGTGGCGCGGAGACATGCTTGTCGGCGGCCTCAGCGGACGGCGCCTCGCCCGGCTGCGGCTGGAGGGCCGCGAAGTGACGCACGAGGAGACTCTGCTGCAGGGGATCGGTCGCATTCGCGACGTCCGGGAGGGACCGGACGGCTTCATCTACCTCGCCATCGACGGAGAGACGCGGGACATCGACGGTCCCGCGACCGGCATCGTGCGGCTCGTGCCGGCCGGGCGTCGATAGCCTATGTTGGAGGCTTGACTACCGACATCCGTCGTTCTCGAAGGACGGGCGCGTGAAAACACTGGGTGCGACTGCGGTTGCGTTGTTGTGGTTCGCCCTCACGGGGCTGCCCTCGGGGGACCGTGCGTCCGGCTCGGCACTCGCCTTTCAAGGCCCGGAGTTCGGCGTCGCGGCCGTCGACGACGCAGCGAACCTGACCGGCGTGGTCCAGCGCTACTGTGTTCGCTGTCACAACGAGCGCCTGCTGCGCGGGAACCTCACGCTGGAGGAGTTCGACGTGGCGAGCGCGCACGAGCGGGCACCGACGGCGGAGAAGATGATTCGGAAGCTGCGCGCCGGGATGATGCCCCCGCCGGGCCAGCGCCGGCCGCCGCCGGACACGCTGCGCGCCCTGGTCGAGACCCTCGAGGCCGTAGTCGACCGGGAGGCGGCCCGTGACCGGAATCCCGGCTCGCGGCGCTTCCAGCGGCTGAACCGGGCCGAATACGAGCGCGTGATCCGCGACCTCCTCGATCTCGAAATCGACGCGAGCCGCTGGCTGCCCGCCGACACCTATCTCGGTGCCTTCGACAACATGTCGGACGCCCAGGGTCTATCGACCACGCTCCTCGAGGCGTACCTGAGGGCCGCCACCGAGGTGAGCCGGCTCGCTGTCGGCAACCCGGACGCCCTGTCGAAGACCGCCAAGTATACGAACCCGATCGACGTCTCCCAACATGCGTGGGACCGTATCGAGGGCACGCCGTACGGGACGCGCGGCGGAATGGTCGTGACCCACGACTTCCCCGTGGACGGAGAGTACGTGATCTCGATCGAGACGCTCTTCGGTCAGGGGACCGGCTTTCAGGATGTCGATATCTCCATCGACGGAGAGGGCGTCGCGCTCCTCGGTCTCGAACACGGGGGACGCTCCACGGTGCCGATCCGCACTCGACCGATCTCCGTGCGGGCGGGCCAGCGCCAGGTCGCGGCGGCGTTCGTGCGCACGATCGAGGGACCGTACGAGGACCGTTTGAAGACGCCCGGCTGGTCGTTTGTCGGGGGCGAGGACTCTCAGGCGTGGGCGAACTACGGAATCACGGCGCTTCCCCACCTGAGCGAGCTGATGATCACGGGCCCCAAGCGCAGCGCGGGGCTTTCGGAGACGCCGAGCCGGAGGAAGATCTTCCATTGCCATCCGGAACGGAGCGGTACGGGCGTGACGGAAAGGCCCGGCGAGGCTCGCGTTTGCGCCGAGTCTATCGTGGCACGGCTCGCGCGCGAAGCCTACCGGCGGCCGGTGACGGACGAGGATCTCGCAGGCCCAATGGCGTTCTACGACCAGGCGGCAGCCGAGCAGGGCTTCGAGGTCGGCGTTCGAACCGCGCTTCAGGCGATCCTCGCCGGTCCGTCCTTCATTTTCCGACTCGAACACGCGCCACCCGGGGCCGAGCCCGGAGCAAGCTACCGGATCGCGGACATTGACCTCGCCTCCCGCCTGTCGTTCTTCCTGTGGGCGGCGAGCCCGGATGACGAACTGCTGACGCTGGCGGCGGAGCAGCGGCTCTCGGATCCGGCGGTCCTCGAGTCGCAGGTGCGCCGGATGCTTGCCGACCCACGGGCCGAGGCGCTCTCGACCCGCTTCGCCTCGCAGTGGCTGCGGCTTCAGGACGCGGAGGACAACCAGCCCGAGCCCTATCTCTATCCGGACTTCACGGGTCAGCTTCGCGAGGACCTGGTCCAGGAGACGCAACTCCTGTTCGACCACCTCATTCGGGAGGACCGGAGCCTTCTCGAACTCTACACGGCGGACTACACGTTCGTGAACGAGCGCCTCGCCACGCACTACGGGATTTCCGGGGTCTCGGGTGCCGGGTTCCGCCGCATGAGCTACCCGGACAACAGCCGCCGCGGCGTGATGGGGCACGGTAGCGTGCTGCTCCTGACGTCGATGTCCGCGCGCACGTCGCCCGTCCTGCGCGGCAAATGGGTGATGGAAGTCCTCATGGGCACGCCGCCTCCTCCCCCGCCACCCGACATCCCCGCCTTTGACGACACCGAGTCCGCGCGCGACGGGCGGCCCCTGACCACGCGCCAGCGGCTCGAGGTCCACCGGGCGAATCCCACCTGCAATTCGTGCCACAGGTTCATGGACCCGATCGGGCTCGCTCTGGACAACTACGATGTGACCGGACGGCTGCGGGTTCGCGAAAACGGCGTCGCGCTCGACACGCGGGGGACCTTCTACGACGGGACCGAGATCAGCACGCCTGCGGGCCTCGTCGACGTCCTCATGAAACGGCCAGTCCCGCTGGTCCGGAACTTCACCGCCCATCTTCTCGCCTACGCGATGGGCCGCAGAACCGAGTACTTCGATCAGCCGACGATCCGGGCCATCGCCCGCGATGCGGAAGCCAACGACTACAGAATGTCCTCGTTCATCCTCGGCGTCGTGAACAGCGACCCGTTCCGGATGGCACGTCCGTCGTCCGCCGTGGACAAGGAGGGAGAATCATGAACTTCATCACAGGCAGACATCTCTCGCGCCGCACCTTCCTGCGGGGAGCCGGCGCAAGCGTGGCGCTGCCGCTGCTCGACGCGATGGTGCCGGCGGGACGGCGTTGGGGCGACCCGAGGAAGACGGCGGAGTTCACGCGTCTCGTCTGCATCGAGGAGTCGATGGGCGTGGCCGGATCGAGCGACTGGGGTGACGCCCGTCACCTGTTCGCGCCAGCCACGACGGGGCGCGATTTCGAACTGGTCGCGGATAGCCAGCTCAAGCCGCTCGAGGCGTTCCGCGAGTACATGACGATCGTGAGCAACACCGACTGCCGCTCGGCCGAAGCGTTTCGGGCCGAGGAAATCGGCGGCGACCACGACCGGTCGACGGCGGTGTTCCTGACGCAGGCGCATCCGAAGCAGACGCAGGGATCCGACATCTTCCTCGGTACCTCACTCGATCAACTGCACGCGCAACGCTTCGGGCAGGAAACCGTGCTCCCGTCGCTGGAACTGTGCATTGAGGGCATCGATCGCGGTGGCGGCTGCGCGTACAACTACCACTGCGCGTACACGACTTCGCTGGCGTGGGCCTCGCCCAACCAGCCGCTGCCGGCAATCCGGGAGCCGCGCGTCGTGTTCGAGCGGCTCTTCGGTGCCGGAGACACCGCCGCGGACCGGGCGGCGCGGCGGCGCACGGACCGCAGCATCATCGACTGGATCGCGACCGAGGTGGTTCGGCTGAGGAGGACCCTGGGGGCGGCCGATAGGGTCGCGCTGGCGGAGTACGTCGAGCACATTCGCGAGATCGAGCGCAGGATCCAGCTGGTCGAAGCGCGGAACACGAGCGGCGAGGAGCGCGCAATGCCCGAAGCGCCATCGGGCGTGCCGGACTCCTTCGAGCAGCACATGCAGCTGATGTTCGACCTGCAGCTGCTCGCCCTGCAGACGGACCTGACGCGCGTCATCACCTTCAAGACCGGCTTCGACCAGTCGAACCGGACGTTCCCCGGCAGCGGCACAACGAAGTCCATCCACGGGGCCTCGCACCACGGCAACGTCCCCGAGGACATTATGGACTTCAACCGGATCAATACCTACCGGCTCGGGCAACTCGCGTACTTCCTCGAGAAGATGCGCGATACGGTGGAGGGCGACGCCTCGCTACTCGACAAGACGGCGATTGTCTGGGGCTCCCCCATGGCGGACGGGAACCTTCACAACCACCGGCGCGCGCCGCTGCTCGTAGTGGGCCGGGCGAACGGGGCTCTGGAGGGCGGCATCCATCTGCGCGCTCCCAACGGGACCCCGATGGCCAACGCCTTCGTGAGCCTCATGCGCAAGATCGGACACCCCGAGATGGGCACGTTCGGCGACAGCGACGGTGTGTTCCCGCTTGACCTTGCGGGCGGAAGGGCCCCAGGCGGGAGCGGTTCGGCGTGAAGGCCGCGGCGCTCGCGCTCCTGCTCGCGGCGGGCGTGCCGCCGACCGTGGCGGCGCAACAGGCCGTTGCCGGCGACGAGCTGCTGGATGCGGCCCGGAGCGGGGAACTGGAGGCGGTCCGGGGGTTGATCGACCGCGGTGCCTACGTGGATGCGAAGCGGGGGGACGGGATGACCGCGCTCCATTTCGCCGCCGAACACGGGCATGCCGAGGTGGCCCGCGCGCTGGTCCACGCAAGCGTGGCGGTTGATGCCGGCACCCGGATCGGCCGCTATACGCCGCTGCATCTGGCCGCACGGGGCGGGCACGGTTCCGTCGTTGTGCGCCTGCTCGAAGCCGGCGCCGACGCGAACGCCGTGACAACGAACAGCGGCGTGACGGCACTGCACCTGGCGGCGGGCGCCGTGGGGGGCACGGGAGCGGTGATCGCGCTGCTCAAGCACGGTGCCGACCCGAACGCCCGGGAGGGGTCGGCGGGTCAGACGCCCCTGATGTTTGCGGCGGCCGCGAACCGCACGGCGGCCGTGACCGTGCTGCTCGAGGCGGGCGCCGACCCCGACATCGCAACCGCCGCGGTCGACGTTCTGCCCAGTCTGGCACTGGAACGTGAGGCCAACCGCCGGTTCCGCGACATGTTGGGCGCGCCGCCGGAGACGGTCGGGGCGTACGGGCCCCAAGTGGACCCGGACGCCGAACGGTCTGGCGAGCCCACTCCCGCCCACGTCCAGGCGGCCATCCACGCACAACGTGAGTTCCTTCGGTCCGGCTACGATGTCGGCGAGGTCACCCCGCACTCGCTCGGCCGCGTCCGGCCGGACTATCCGGGCGGGCCCGACCTCGTGCGGCCCCCGTATCGCGAAGTGCTGGTCGGGCGTACCGGCGGGATGACCGCTCTGCTACATGCCGCGCGCGAGGGTCACATCGAAGCGGCAACGGTTCTGCTCGATGGCGGCGCGAACATCGACCAGGTCAGTGCGGACGCCACCAGTCCGCTCCTCATGGCGGCGCTCAACGGCCAGTTCGACCTGGCGCTTGTACTTCTGGAGCGCGGTGCCGATCCGGATCTTGCCGCATCGACGGATGGCGCCACGCCCCTGTTCGCCGTACTGCAGACCCAGTGGGCGCCCAAGTCCAACTATCCCCAGCCGCGCGCACAGGACATGGAGCAGGCGGGGCACATGGACGTGCTCCGCGCGCTGCTCGAAGCCGGGGCCGACCCCAATCCGCGCCTGAACACGCACCTCTGGTACTGGGAGTACGGACTCACCAAGATGGGGATCGACCTCACCGGGGCGACGCCGTTCTGGCGCGCGGCCTTCGCGCAGGATCTCGACGCCATGAAGCTCCTGGTCGCATACGGAGCGGATCCCCACATCCCGACCCAATGGCCCGAAGTCGGGATGCGGGAGCGGCGCCAGCAGGACGGCCGCCAGCAGGAAGACTCCGCGCTTCCCTGGATTCCGGAGGGCGCGCCGAACGCCTGGCCGATCCACGCCGCAGCCGGAGGCGGATACCTGGGTCTGGGCGCGTTCAGCGTCCGGAACCGGCCCAACCAGTTCATCCCCGCCGTCAGGTACCTGATCGAGGAACTCGCCGCGGACGTCAACCAGCGCGACTCCTGGCTCTACACGCCGATGCACTACGCGGCCTCCCGCGGAGACAACGAGCTCATCGAGTATCTCGTGTCGCGGGGCGGGGACGTCACCGCGATCACGCGCCTCGGGCAGTCCACGGCCGACATGGCCCGGGGTGGCCGGGCCGGTTTCTTCACGCGCGTTCCGTACCCGGTAACCGTCGAACTGCTGACCGGTCTGGGGGCGACCCTCGAGTGCCTCCACACGCATTTCCTGGATACCGGAGACTCCTGCCCGGGCGCGGGCGTCAACGACCCGTGGGCACCTGCCGCCACGGATGCAGACCGAAAGCGGTCCGGCTTGTGAAGATCAAGTCGTTGTGTCTGACTTTTGCGGTCACATTCGCCGTTTCGGGGTGCGAGAGTACCGACCGCACCGCCACCGCGACGATGAGCGCGGAGGATGGCGCCGTCGCAAAGGGAGGAGACGACCGCACTGGCCCGTATGATCCGGTGGCCGGCTGGTGGAAAGCCGCACCGAACCACGGCGACGAGTGGGGCTGGGGCCAGGTAGCCGGCGTGGCGGTGGACCATCCGGACCGAATCATCGTGGTCACGCGCGGTGACTGGCCCGCCGATCGATCCACTCCGCGCGAGGGGCGTTTGCGCCGCACGAACTTCGTCGTCGTCGCCAACGGGGACGGCGAAATCGTCGAACAGTGGGCGCAGTGGGACTCGATCTTCACGCTCCCGCACCAGGTGTACATCAACCCCTACGACCCCGAACGGCACGTGTGGGTGATCGACTCCGGTGGCGGCCAGGGTCACATGCAGGTCGTCAAGTTCACGAACGACGGAAGCAAGATCGTCATGCGCCTGGGCGAGCGCGACCATCCGAAGACACGCGCAGAAGCCCGCGCGCGGTCCGACTGGGGCCCATACACCTACGGCTGGCCGTCGAAACTGGCGTTCCTGCCGGACGGGAGCTTTCTGCTGGCCGACGGTTACTGGAACTCGCGGATCATCAGGTACTCGGAGGACGGGGAGTTCATCATGCAGTGGGGCGGCCTCGGAACCGGCCCGGGCGAGTTCGATCTCCTTCACGGTCTCGCGGTCGACGAGGACCGCGTCTACGTCGCCGATCGGCAGAACGAACGCCTCCAGCTGTTCACGCACGACGGGGAGTTCATCGAGGAGTGGCCGAACATTTTTGACCCGGTGAACATCTGGCCGGACGAGAACGGCGCGGTTTGGGTGCTGGACGGAAGTTTGAACCGCGTCCTGAAGTACGACCGTGATGGCGTTCTAGAGGACTACTGGGGCGCATACGGTGCGGCCGGCGCGATCGGGCGCGGCATCTGGCCGGGCGGGCTGTCGCTACCCCACCAGATGGACATGGATGAGAACGGCGCGGTGTACATCGCATCGTACAGCGGTGGCTGGATCAACAAGTTCACGCCGAAGCCGGACGCCGACCCGGACAGGCTCATGGGACGCCGGCTGCTGCTCATGCGTTGACGGCCATCGCCGCCGTCGGCCGGCCATTCTGATCAGCTGACCGTGACAGGCTGGCGGGCGAAACCAGGCCCCCGGCTGCTTCGTAGTGCTCGTACGTTTCCAGAGTGCACGCGCCCTCCTGGAGCGGACGGGCGGAGTCCTCTTGAGCGCGAATTCAGGCGGGGAGTCACCGTTCGCATGGGAACAGGCACGAAGGTGGTCGTCGGCACGATCGTAGTCGGAGGCCTGGGAGCCTCGGCGTTCGCAATGTTCGCGGCTGGGAGCGGCGAAACCGAGGTGGACACGGTCCCTGTGCAGAGGGGTGAGATCGTGGACCGCGCCCTCGCGGTGGGGCGCATTGAACCGCTCGTCGAAGTGAGCGTGAAGTCACAACTCGCGGGCGTCGTGCGCCGGATGTTCAAGGAACCCGGCCAATACGTCCTGCGGGGTGAGCCGCTGCTCGAAGTCCAGCCCAACCCTACACCGATCGAACTGGTCGAGGCACGCCGCACGATCGAATTGCGCGAAATCGAGTTGCAGCAGCTCGAGAGGCGTCGCGACCGGCTGGCCGAGTTGCGCGAGCAGGGACTCGCGTCGGAGGAGGAATTCGAAGACGCCGACTACTCGTTCAACGAAGTTTCGCTTCAGCTCCAGATCGCCCGGGAGCGCCTGGCCCTGCTCTCGGAAGGGCGCGTGACGATCGGCGACGAGGCCGTGGAGACGGTCATCCAAAGCCCCATCCAGGGCTTCATTCTCGAAAAGATGGTGGAAATCGGAGACCCGGTGGTCCCGCTCACGACGTTTCAGGAAGGGACCGTCCTGATGACGATGGCAGAGATGGACGAACTCCTCTTCCGGGGAACGGTCGATGAAATCGATGTGGGTCGGCTGACAGAGGGGATGCCGGTCGAGGTCACGATCGGGGCGCTTCCCGACGCACGCGTCGACGGGCGACTGACGAAGATCTCACTCACGGGACGCGACGAGGAGAATGCAACCATCTTTCCAGTCGAAATTGCGGTCTTGCCCGCCGAGGGAACCTTGTTGAGGGCGGGCTATTCGGCCAATGCCCAGGTCATCATCGAGCGCCGGTCGGATATTCTGATTATCCCGGAGCGCGTCGTCAGGTTCGAGGAGGGGGGCACGTTCGTGACGGTCCGCCTGGGGCCCGAGGAGACCGAGGAGCGCGAGATCAGGACGGGTCTCAGCGACGGGATCAGTGTCGAGGTACTCGAGGGTCTGGCGGAGGGCGAGCGCGTCATGGAGCCCCCGCGGCGCGAGATCACGTAGCAGGGTAGCGAGGTCGCCGTGAGGCTGGTTGACGGGGTCAGGCAACTGTGGTCGGACCTGTCCGCCCAGCGCCTGCGTACGGTCCTCACCGTGCTCGGGATCACCTGGGGCACGGTGGCGGTAGTCGTTCTGCTCGCGTTCTCGGTCGGGCTCGAGCGGCAGACAATCAAGCGGTTTCATGGGCTGGGCGACCGGATCGTCGTGCTCTTTGGTGGACGGACCGTGCTGGCCCACGCGGGATTCAGGGAGGGGCGAACCATCCGGTTGCGTGAAACGGATGCCCAAATCCTCGCCCGCCAGATCCCCGACATCACGATGATCAGCCCCGAGTACTCGACGCGCGAAGCCCCCGTCCGCCGCGGCCGTAACGGACTCAACCCCAATATCACGGGCATTCATCCCGTGTATGGCGAGATGCGGAACATCTTCCCGCTTCCGGGGGGCCGATTCATAAACGAGCGGGATCAGGAAGAACGGCGCCGCGTCGTTTTCCTCGGCGACGAAGTCGCCAGTGTTCTGTTCGGGGACATGGATCCCGTCGGCGAACAGGTCCGGATCGGGGATTCCCCCTTCACGGTGATCGGTGTGCTCCAGCCCAAGGTTCAGAACAGCTCCTACAACTCGCGCGACGAAGACCGGGTGTTCATTCCGGCAAGCACGCACGCGGCCCTCTTCGGTTCGCGCTTCGTCTCGAACCTGGTCTACCGGACGGCGGACGCCTCGCGCACCGCGGCGGTTGAGGAGCGAGTCTACGAGGTGCTGGGCAGGAAATACCGCTTCAGTCCACGGGACGAGGACGCGCTCCAGGTCTGGGACACGGCCGAATGGGAGCGCATGTTCGGCTTCCTGTTCCTCGGGTTTAAGCTGTTCTTCGCGATCGTGGGCAGCTTCACGCTCAGCGTCGGCGGGATCGGCGTCGCGAACATCATGTACATCGTCGTGCACGAGCGCACGCGCGAGATCGGGATCAAGCGCTCGGTCGGCGCGACCCGAAGGTCCATCCTCTGGCAGTTTCTCGCGGAGAGCGTCCTGATCGTGGGCGTCGGGGCCGCGCTCGGCGTCCTTGTATCGGCGGGACTCGTGAAGGTGGTGTCTCTGTTCCCGATGAACGACATCGTGGGCACGCCTGTCATCTCGCTCCAGGTGGCCGCTGTGACGATGGCGCTGCTCGCGTTCGTCGCGATGCTCGCCGGCTGGTTGCCCGCTCGTCGCGCTGCGGCGCTGGATCCTGTCGAATGTCTCCGTCACTAGCACCGGCGCACCGCACCCGCCGGGTGGTCTGACCGATGTGGAAGATACTCCTCGCAGACGTTCTCGGTGACCTGCGGGCCAACCGCACCCGCAGCTTCCTCACCATCTTCGCGATGGTGTGGGGCACGATCTCGATCGTTCTGCTGCTTGCCTTCGGCCGGGGGCTCCGAACTCAGGTTTCGGAGGGCCTGCTCAATGCGGGAGAGCGAATCTTCATGGTCTACGGCGGCCAGACGAGCCTCGAGCACGAGGGGCTCTCGCAGGGACGCCGGATACGGCTGCGGGAAGAAGATCTGGACCTGGTCCTGCGTGCGATCCCGGAGTTCGAGTTCGGCAGCCCGTCCTACGGGCGCGGCAGGACCCATCTCAAGGCGGGCGAGAACCAGACCACGACCTACATGGAGGGCGTGAGCCCGATCTTCTCCGAGCTGCGGCGCATGTTCCCCGCTCCCGGAGGACGGTTCATCAACCAGCGCGACCTGGATCAGAGGCGGCGCGTGCTCTTTCTGGGTGACGAGATCGCGGCGCGCCTGTTCGGCGACACGCCGCCCGTGGGACAGACCGTCCTGCTCGACGGGCTCTCGTTCCGGGTGATCGGTGTGATGGAATCCAAGTTCCAGGACTCGAGCAACAATGGTCCGGACGAGAACCGCGCCATCATCCCGGCCTCGACGTTCCGGAGCATCTATGGCAACGAATTCGTGAGCCACCTCCTCGTGCGGCCGCGCACCGTCGCGGACGCCCCGTTTGCCAAGCGGGAAATGTACCGGGTCCTCGGTGGCCGGCACAGGTTCGATCCGGCGGACGAGCGAGCGCTCAGCATCTGGGACTTCATCGAGGATGAGAAGGTGGTGGGTCAGATCGGCTACGGCATCCAGGTATTCCTGGGGCTGGTCGGCGCCTTCACGCTGCTGGTCGCCGGGGTCGGCGTCGCGAACATCATGTATGTCGTCGTGCGTGAGCGAACACGCGAAATCGGCATCAGGCTCGCCGTCGGTGCGCGCCGTCGCCACATCGTCAACCAGTTCCTGTTCGAAGCGATCGTCATCGCGGTCGGCGGGGGGCTGCTCGGACTCACCATCGCCTCGCTCCTGGTGACCGGCATTGACAGCGTTCCCAGCGAGAACCCGGCGATGGAGTACATCCTGAACCCGAAACTCTCCCTCCCGATCGCTTCGATCTGCGTCGGCCTGCTGATGGCAATCGGGCTCGTGGCCGGAATACTGCCCGCACGCAAGGCGGCGAGTCTCGATCCGGTGGAGTCGCTGAGATACGAATAGGTCCAATGGGCCTGGGTAGACTTGAACTACCGACCTCACGCTTATCAGGCGTGCGCTCTAACCACCTGAGCTACAGGCCCCTATTGAAGTTACGGGATTTCGAGGTGCAGTTCCAGCCTATTAGATAGACCGTCGTCATCCCGCCCTCACCCAAACCAGCGGATCATGATATGGCGTGGGGGTCTTTCTTCACCTCGGGTCGCGGAACGCCCGGTGGCTCAGGGTCGTAGTCGATCGGCACGTCAGTGGCTGACAGTCTTGCCCACGAACGCTTGGCACCGTCGCGTCCGAGGGTTGTCGAAGATCCGGTCCGCGGATCCTTCCTCGATCACACTGCCTCGGTCCATCATGACTACCTTTGTGGAGATCTCGCGGACCAACGCCATCTCGTGAGAGACCATCAGCATGGTCATCCCGTCGGCGGCCAAGATGCGGATCGCGTCGAGCACCTCACTGACCAGCTCGGGATCGAGCGCCGACGTCACCTCGTCCAGCAGCAGGATGTCCGGCTTGAGCGCCAAGGGCCGAGCGATCGCCACCCGTTGCTGCTGGCCGCCTGACAGCTCGTCGGGATACGCGTGCAGCTTGTCGCCGAGACCTTCCAGTTGATGCATCACACCGACTGGACCGGGGCGGCACGGATCCGGAACAGCTCTCCAGGATTGGTCGAGTTCATCGTGCGGATCTCCTCTTCGCTGAAACCGGCGCTCTCCAAGAGCAACATGTACTCCCGAAACGCCTCGACCGGCGGCGGCAGCAGGAAGACACCCGCATCGCTCGAGACAATGGCACGTTTCGGGGTCGCGGCCCGGATCTTGGGCGCCATCTCGTCGATGGTCATGCCCTTCGAGCGGTGTTTCTCCTTGTCCACATGGGTCAGGCTCACCTGCGTCGCATGCGTCAGGATGAAGAACGAGAACTCGGCGTACGCACCGGCGGCGACGACGGCTTTGATCTCGTCTTCGGTATAGCGTGCCGCCTGGGTGCGCAGTCGCTCGAGACCTCGTCGCTTGCCTTCCTCGACCAACGCGACCGCTTCGTGCCCGGCCACATGACCGCAGTCGAAGACCGCATCGGCCTCGGCAACCAGATCCATGATCTTGAGCACCACGTCCGGCACCTTGCCCGACTGGGGCACCGAGAAGGTCGTCTCGATGTAGGCAGGACTTCGGCCCTCACGCTCGGCAACATTGCGCGTGTGATGGGTGGGCAGCGAGACGAACCGAGCGCCGGTTCCCGGTCCGTACCCGTAGGCCAGCGCCGTACGTGCGGCCTCGACCGTGACGCCTCCAGCGATCGGCTGCATGATGATCCCGCCGAACACTTCGACGCCCAGCGACCCAAGTTCGGCCATGGCCAAGGCGGCCAACCCTGAGCTGTTGCCGAAGTTGTCCATCAGGCCGATGGCACGCATGCCGGCGTCGGCCGCCTGTCGTGTCGCCTCGAACACGTTGATCGACCGGCCGTTGATGTGCGGGCAGACATGCGTATGGCAGTCGATCGCACCTCGCAGATACTGCATCCCGGGACTCGTCGATGTCGTCATCTTTCGTGTCGGTTGGAGTGGTCAGTCGCGGTCATGCAGCCCCGGACTCGGCGAGCAACGGGGCGCCCGACTTCCAGCCACGAGGTCGCTCCAGCTGTCTCTCGAGCCTTCGTGCGTAGAGGTTGAGCCTCCCAGGGGTTGGTCCAAGCTCCGATGACATCGACGCTGGTTGTTCAGAATCTGGGTGCTCAACACCCGCATAGCGACCTCAGATCAACCGGCGGATCAAGATAGGGGTTGTGGGGCGCCAGCACAGCCGACCGGCACACCTGAGGTGGCGTGGCACGCTGTTTGGTAGCATTCTGCCACCAACCTGAGGGATTCAGCGTTCCTCGGCCTGGCCGACTGGAACCGTACCCAGGGGCACCTCATCACGGGGGATCAGGGCATATGAAGACGTCGACCTCGATCAAATCCGCCTCGACGGCGCTACTGCTCCTCCTCCTCGTCTTGACGGCGTGCCAAGGGCGGGCGGGAGATGCACGTGAGGAGGGTATGCCGGACGGGTCGGGCACCTACGATGACCTCGTTGCACTGTTCCAGGAATTCCTCGCGTGGACGGATCCGGCCAGGGCGTCGGGCAACGTTCCGAACCGGGACATCGCCGGCAGCGCGACCGACGTCTATCCCGACTACGCCGAGGCGACCGTCGAGCGGCGTCGCGCCACGATGCGGGACTTCCAGGCGCGGCTCGAGGACATGGCGGTCGTGGACTGGGAGCTCGATCAACAGGTCGACTATCTGGCAGTTCGTTCCCGATTCGATCGTCACGACTTCACATTGAACGTGTCCCGCCCCTGGTCCAGGGACCCCGGCTTCTATGTGGATCAGATGCTGCGCATCACGTTCGCGGACTTGCCATTGGACGACGATGGGACCACCGCGCTCCGGACGCGCCTCGAGGCCATCTCACTCCTGGTGGAGCAGGCCAGGAACAACCTGACGGAAGTAGCCGCCGACTACGCGGACCTCGCGATCCTCAATCTGACCAACGCCGACGGAGTGGGGCACGGCTACCCGTACCGGGCAACGCCGCCGGCCGGCGTCCTTGGCTGGTACGACGACTTCCACGAGCGGGCGGCCACGCTACAACCCGAACTCCGCGCCGACATCGCCTCGGCCCGGGAGTCCGTCCGCGGCTTCCACGACTGGCTCGTGGCGAATCGCGACGACATGACCGCCGAGGGCGGCGTGGGCCGAGAGATGTTCGACTGGTACCTGAAGCACGTGAAGTTCATGCCGTACGACACGGATCAGATCGTCACGCTGGGCCTGCGGGAGCTGGATCGCCTCTGGAGTGCGTATGCGCTGGAACAGCACCGGAACCGGCATCTGCCGCCTCTCGAGCTGTCGGCGTCGGAAGAGGAGTATGAGGCACGGATCGGCAACGTCGACACGCGGATCCGCGACTTCCTGGTGAGCGAGGACATCATCACGATCCCGGACTACGTCGGGGACCTCGACACGAACGTGCCGTGGATCGTCCGTCCCGGCGGCCCGAATTTCTGGGAGCAGGTGCAGTTCCGTGACCCGACGCCCGATCACCTGCACGCCGTCATCCCCGGGCATCGTTTCGACGGCCTGGTCGCACGGCACAACACGCACCCCATCCGCGGCAAGATCAGCAGTGGGGCGCGCAACGAAGGCTGGGCCACCTATCTGGAAGAAGCCGTCATGGAAGCCGGCTTGCTCGATGACGCGCCGCGGGTCCGTGAGCTCATTCAGGTCTTCGGTATCTTCCGGGCCGCCAGGGTGCCGGCGGACGTGTGGCTCCAGCTCAACGAGATGACAGTCGACGAAGTGGTGGCGTGGTGGATGGAGCGCACCCCGTGGCTGGACGAGAACGTTGCGCGCGTGGACGCCGAGATCTACCTGCGCCGGCCGCCCGGTTACGGGCTGGGGTACGCGATCGGCATGCTGCAGATGCGGCAGCTCCTCGCCGATCGCAAGCGCCAGCTGGGCGACGATTTCGACCTCGCGGATTTCCACGACACGTTCATGGCAGCCGGGCGGCTCCCGATCTCGCTGATCCGTTGGGAGATGACGGGCCTGGACGACGAGGTGCGGGATCTCTGGAAGCGGGAGCGGCTCAACTACAAGGAGTGACAGACATGAGAACGCTGAACTCGGTCCTGGGCTTGTCGGTACTCTTGGCGGGGTGCGCCGGAATCGGTGATGCAGGGCTCACCGATGCCGAGCGTGCGGCGCTTGCAGACTCCATACGTCAGTTCGCCAACGAGATGGTCGAGACCATCGACGGTCACGATGTGGACGGCTTCATCGGATATCACCTGGACGGCCCCGACTTCGCCTGGGCGAGCCGCGGGGAGGTCACCCCGCTGGAGTCACATCGAGCCTCGATGAAGGAGTACTTCCCCGGCGTCGGAAGGAACGTGCACTTCACGCTCGGAGAGAGCACAGTGCACGTGCTGAGCCGGGACGCCGCGGTGGCCACGTCGGTCATTCACTCGACCAACGTCGGCGAGGATGGAGAGCCGATCAGCGGTCACGAGGTCTGGAGCATCGTGGTGCAGCGCATAGAGGGCGAGTGGAAGGTCGTGCAGGTGCACGAGTCGTACCCGCCGCTCCCGGATCCCTAGCCAGCCTGCCTCGGGACCTTCGTATCCCCCTGGAACGCCAGAAAAGCTGGAAGCGCGTGTCCACGGCTTCAAGGGTTACGCTTGTCGGTCCTCCCAATCCAGCGACCCATCCGTGGTGAGGCCCCGGGGACCGCGGCAGCGGCCACCATCATGCCGTCCTCGTCCAGGAGGATAACGAGCCCTGTACTCGACACCCATTCTCGCACGGTGTCCGTAGCCCCCGTGATCACGATCCTGCCCCCAGGCATCAGGACGCGCAGGCATTCCCCCCACCATCCCTCCCCCGCCCCCCCCTCGGCGACCACCCCACGCGCCACGCCATCCCGCAGCGGCAGCCGCGGCCCGGTCACGAAGGCACTCACGCCGTCAGCGGCCAGCGCCCGCCCCCCCCACCCAACCACCACCACCTCGATCCCGCTCACCATGCGCGCCAGGGGCCCCGCCTCGTCACGGCATGAGTCCGGCACGACGATCAGCCCGGGGCCACGGGTGACGCCCAGCGCGGCTGCCAAGCGCAGCGCTGCACCTGCGGTGCCGGAGTCGGGGTCTCCCGCAGGCGCCCCGCCGCCATCAGGCTCGCTGCCCGCGTCACCAAGCTCGCCAGAAACGGCCGCACCGCCCCCTTCCCCCACCACCACCCCACTCGGCTCCGGCCCCCGCGGCGGCGGCCTCAAATCCCCGAAGCCGCCAACCACCGGGAACCCGTCCCTGCAGTTCGGACACCCGAACTCGCCCTGGCGCACACGGCGGTCGCGCACGTCCCGCGCGAGCAGAACCAGGCCGAAGGGCGGACCGCACCGCGGACAGACGAGGTGATCGGTGAGGCTGACGTTCACGCCCGCTCGATCCTGAGCAGCGGAACAGTGACAGTATCGGGCAGACCCGCCACGAAACTGACGGCACCAGCAACATCGCCGGGACGGAGCATCTCGCCGCGGCTAGGCAGGTGCGGGGAGGAATCCGGCCCGTGGGCATCCCAGATCGGCGTGTCCACGGCCCCCGGCTCCATCAGGCACGCGCGCACACCGGTTCCGCGAATCTCTTCCAACAGCACCTCGTGAAACCCGCGGAGGCCAAACTTGGACGCCGAGTAGGCCCCGTTCTCGGGAAAGGCCCGCCACCCGGCTACGGAGCCCACGTGAATCACCAGCCCGGACCCGGCGGCCAGCATCGCCGGCAGGAACGTCCTCGTCACGTTGAACGCGCCCCTGAGGTTCGCATCCAGGTTGCGATTGAGCACGGCATCGCTGGTGTCCGTCACGCGCGCCAGGTCGAACACGCCGGCCGCGTTCACCAGCACGTCGACCCGCGCGTTCGCCTCGCGCACAACCCTCCGCGCGCCCTCGACCTCGGCTTCCCCGGTCACATCAAACGGCAACGCCACGCCACCGACCTCCGCTGTCAGCCGCTCCAGCCGCTTGCGGCGACGACCGCCGGCAAACACCCGGAGTCCGTCAGCCGCCAGGCGCCGGACGATGGCCTCGCCGATCCCGCCTGTCGCTCCGGTGACCAGCGCGGTGCGGCCACCGCCATCACTCACCCGCATACTCCACCCAGTGACGCGGGGTCTCGCGCAACAACAGCTTTTCGAGCCTCGCAGGCGGCGGGATGAGGGGCGCGAGCCGCTCCCAGATGCGCACCACGAGGTTTTCGGTGGACGGGATCACCCCTTTCAGCCACGGTACATCGACATTGAGGTTGCGATGGTCCAGGTCGTCAAGGATCCGGGTTTTGACCAGGTCCTTGAGCTCTTTCAGGTCCATCACGTAGCCCGTCTCGGCATCTACCGGGCCGGCGACCGTGACCTCGAGATCGTAGTTGTGGCCGTGCCAGTTGGGATTCGCGCAGTCGCCGAAGACGTGCCGGTTCTTTTCCTCGTCCCACTCCGGCCGGGCCAGCCGGTGCGCGGCGCTGAAGTGGAGTCGGCGGGTGATTCGCACGTTTGGCATGCGTGCTCCGCTGGCTGGAGGTATGCCCCTAAAACAAGGGTCGGCGCCCGCGATGGAGCGCCGACCCCCGTGTGCCGGAGGGTGTAAACCTGAAGCCCGGGCTTAACTCTTGGTGACTCCCCCACTGCTTCCGCAGTCCCCGGGAACGAGGCGTGACGTCCACCGCGGGAGGCAGTCCCGGCTCTTCTAGTGTTGGCTCAAATACGAAGCCCTCCAGCACGACCCGAATATGTGGAGCGACCGCTGGCGCCGCAATAGCGCCACCGAAATCAGTCCCAACCGGACATGCAAACGCCCGCGCTGCCCTGCCCCAACGCCCGCGCTGCTTCAACCCACCGCCCGCGCCGCTGCAACCCGAACGCCCGCGCCGCTACAGCCCAACCCGCGCGCGACCACCGCACCCACCCGCGCCGGCGTCAGCTCCCGGGCACCCCCGGTTCGGTCATCTGCCGCACGTCCAGCGCATCGTCCAGCTCCTCCGGGTCGATCAGGCCCATCTCCTCGACCACGTCCCGCACCGACCGCCCCTCGGCCGCGGCCTTCTTCGCCACCACCGCAGCCTTGTCGTAGCCGATGTAGGCGTTGAGCGCGGTAGCGATCGACGGATTCCGCTCCAGCAGCTCGCGGGCGCGCTCCGGGCGGGCCGTGATCCCGGCAACGCATCGGTCGGTGAAGACCACGGCCGCATTCGCGAGCAGCGAGATCGACTCCAGCAGGGCGTCGGCGATCACCGGCATCATCACGTTCAGCTCGAAGTTGCCGCGCTGGCCGCCGATCGTGACCGTCGTCGCATTCCCTGCCACGCGCGCGCACACCATCATGAGCGCCTCGCAGATCACCGGGTTCACCTTGCCCGGCATGATGGAACTCCCGGGCTGCACGGCGGGAAGCTGGATCTCCGAGATCCCGGAGGTCGGCCCGCTCGCCAGCCAGCGTATGTCGTCCGCCACCTTCATGAGGCTCGCCGCCACAGTGTTCAGCGCACCGGCGAGCGACACGCATGCGTCCTTGGCGCCCTGGGCCTCGAAATGGTCCTCCGCTTCGCGGAAGTCGATCCCGTACCTGGCGGCCACCTTCGCCATCGTGCGGCTCGCAAACTCGGGGTGCGTGTTGATCCCGGTCCCCGTCGCGGTCCCCCCAAGCGCCACCTCGGCCAGCTCCTCGCCGGCCAGCTCCACGCGCTCGATCCCTTTCTCCACCTGTCTCGCGTAGCCCCCGAACTCCTGGCCCAGACGCACCGGCGTTGCGTCCATGAGGTGCGTGCGCCCCGACTTGACGATGCCGTCGAAATCACGTGCCCGATCCGCCAGCGCCTCATGCAGCCGGGCCAGCGCCGGGACGAGTTCCTCGCGGATCGCCGCCCTGCACGCGATGTGGATCGCCGTCGGAATGATGTCGTTGGACGACTGGCCGTAGTTGACATGATCGTTCGGGTGCACGCGCGACTCCGCCGCCGCCGAGCGGTTGGCCAGCGCCGCGATCACCTCGTTCGCGTTCATATTGGTTGACGTACCCGATCCCGTCTGGTAGATGTCCAGCGGGAAGTGATCGTCCCACTTGCCGTCCGCCACCTCGCGCGCGGCAGCCGCGATCACCTCGCCCCGCCCGGCCGACAGCAGCCCCAGTTCGACGTTCGTCTCGGCCGCGGCCTCCTTCAGCCGTCCCAGCGCCTCGACGAATCGCCGGCCGAATCCGCGGCCGCTGATGGGAAAGTTCTCGACCGCGCGCTGGGTCTGAGCTCCATAGAGGGCGTCGGCGGGAACGCGCACCTCGCCCAGTGAGTCCTTCTCGATTCGATGGGAATTGGACATGATCGTACTCTTGTAGCAGCTCGGGTTTTACCTGCGAATGGCCCGTGCCAGGGCCGAATGAACCGACGAAAGATAGCAACGATGACTCCCGTGGCACTCGTAACCGGCGGCGGTGTGAGGGTGGGAAGGGCGATCGCCCTGGCGCTGGCCAGAAGCGGTTACGACCTGCTTGCCACCTACAACTCGTCGCCTGCGGGTGCCGCCGAGGTGGCGACGGCGGCCAGACAGGCCGGCAGGCGGGCCCACGCGATGAGCGCCGACCTGTCACGCGAGCAAGATGTGGTCCGCCTGGCCCGCACCGCCCGGGAGCGGTTCGGCCGCCTCGACCTGCTGGTCAATTCGGCGGCCAGTTTCGTCGCCAACGACCTGCTCGATGTCACCGCCGACGAATGGGATGCGGTCATGGCGGTGAACCTGCGCGCCCCGTTCCTCCTGATCCGCGAAACCGCGGGGATGCTGCGGCAGGCGCGGGGCGCGGTCGTGAACATCGTCGACCTGTCGGCGCTGCGGCCCTGGACCAGCCACCCACACCACTCGGTGTCGAAGGCGGGACTGCTCCACCTCACCCGGGTCGCGGCCAGGCGCCTGGCACCCGAAGTGCGCGTCAACGCCGTCGCGCCGGGATACGTGCTGCCGCCGCGACACCACACCCCGGACGAGATCGAGAGCACCCGCCGGCGCATCCCGCTCCGTCGGGTCGGCACGCCCGAGGACGTGGCAAGCGCGGTACGATTCCTGGCTCGCGCCGACTACGTTACCGGCCAGGTGATCGTCGTCGATGGCGGGCTGGGGCTGGACTAGCCGGCTGCGGGCCGGCCTCGGCTAGCCCTCGTGGAGAATCTTCGCTACCACCATGCCCGCGATCCCGTACATCACAATCGACACGACGGCATCGCCGACCACCGTGTTTACCGTGTACATGCCCTCCGTGGTCCCGAACATGGTCAGTCCCATCGAGAGGCTGAAGAGCAAGCCCACACCCGCCCCCGCCTTGAACGCCTCGGCGGGACCCCCGGCGGCACGCCAGCTCAGCACCAGGGCAAGCAGCGCCCCGCTGGCCAGTTGACCCGCTCCAATCGCCCAGTAGGCCGGTGTCTCCGACATGGCATCGTTGGCGAAGAAGTCGGCCAGTAGCACGCCGTAGATGACGAATCCGAGCACGAACAGGGTGACGCCACCCGCGACGGTCGCAAGTATGCATTTCTGGTTCACGGGATCTCCCTTGTTGGGGTGAGAACGCGTTGGCTGGCGAGGTCAACGTGGGGCGCGGCTGTCGAATCCGCAAACGGCGGGCCGGCTCCCCTACTCCCCGTTGCGCCTACCCCCCGTGCGCCAGGAACCGCTCCGCTTCCAGCGCCGCCATGCAGCCCGTGCCCGCCGCCGACACGGCCTGGCGGTAGTAGTCGTCCATGACGTCGCCGGCGGCGAACACCCCGGGCACGTTGGTCTCGGTGCGCCACGGAATGGGCAGCCGCACGTAACCGTTGTCCTTGAGATCGACGTGGCCGCGCAGGAAGGCCGTGTTGGGGTCGTGGCCAATCGCGACGAACATGCCGCCGACGGCCATCTCCGACTCTTCCCCCGTCGCCGTGTCCCGGACCCTGATACCGGTGATGACATCGTCGCCGAGCACCTCCACGACGACCTTGTTCCACAAAAAACGGATCTTTTCGCTGGCGAACGCCCGATCCTGCATGATCCGGGAGGCCCGCAACTCGTCGCGGCGATGGATGACCAGAACCTGACTAGCAAACTTGGTCATGTAGAGGGCTTCTTCCATGGCGCTGTCGCCGCCGCCCACCACGGCGATCACCTGGCCGCGGAAAAACGGTAGAGCGCCGTCGCACACGGCGCACGCGGACACACCGCCGCCGCTCTGCGCCAGCCGCTCCTCGCCGGGAACGCCCAGCCAGCGCGCGTTGGCTCCGGTCGCGAGCACGACCGTGCTGGCCCGCACCACCTGCCCACCCGACGACCGCAGCACGAACGGCCGGTCGGAGAAGTCGACCTCGATGATGTCCTCGGTGAAAACGCGGGTATCGAACCGGAGTGCCTGGTTCTTGAAGTGCATCATCATGTCGATGCCGCCGATGCCCTCGGGGAATCCCGGATAGTTCTCCACATCGGTGGTGAACATGAGTTGGCCACCCGGGATCATGGTGCGGCTTCCGGCGCCCTCGAAGACGAGCGGGGCGAGGTTCGCACGGGCCCCGTAGATGGCGGCGGTCCAGCCGGCGGGCCCGGAACCGACGATCACGAGGTTCTCGATATTGTTGTCGGACATGGGGGTTTCAGGGTTCGAATGTGAGGAGTTGCAGCTGGCGGTCCCGCCTATCCTGACGGGACGTCCTGTTCCTTGTACAGCGTGGACGCGCGGTAGCGTTCCAGGCCCCGCACGAGAAGCAGCTTCGCGCCCACGGCGACCGGCACCCCTATCAGCAGGCCTGCAAAGCCGAAGAAAAAGCCGCCGAGAGACAGCGACAGGACGATCCAGACGGGGTGCAGCCCAACCGACTCTCCCACGATACGAGGGCTGATCACCGTGCTCTCGAGCGCCTGTGCGGCACCGTACACGGCCGCGACCTTCACGAGCGAGAGGCCGATGCTGTCGCTCACCAGCGCAAGGATGACCGCCGGGACGAGCGAAACGGCCACGCCCAGGTAGGGCACGATCCCGAGCACGGCGACCGTCGCGCCCAGCAGGAAGGAATACGGGAAGCCTACAATCAGGAGGCCGAGCCAGGTGATGGCTCCCGTCAGGAGCGACGCCGATACCTGGCCGCGCAGATAGCGTGAGAGCAGCTCGTCGTACTCGCGCAGGAAGCTGGTCGCGGCCGGCCGGATTCTGCCGGGAATGAGGTCTCTCATGCCCGCGACGATGCGATTATAGTCGCGCAGCACGTAGAACATGAGAACGGGCGTGAGAACGACGTAGCTCAGGACTACGAGTATCGCACCAAAGCCGCGCCCGATCCCGAGCACGGTCGCCCAGGCCCGCTCGGTAAGATCGGCGCGGCGCGACTCCAGGAAATCGGCAATCATCTGTCCGTCGATCGCCTGCACGCGAGCCAGAAGGGACGCTTCATCGACAAGCGGGATGTCGAATCCCAGCGACGCCGCGGTAAGGCCCTGCAGCCAGGTCGTGAACGCGTTGAGAGCCCGCGGCACCTCGCCGATCAGCGCGCGCACCTGCTGCACGATCTCCGGCGCGCCGAAGACGACCGCCAGGGCGCCCACCGCCAGGAAGGGAACCAGAATCAGGAAGATGGCCAGCGTGCGTCCGATGCGCGGGTGCGCCGAGACCCGATCCGCCAGGGGGTCCAGGATGTACGCAAGGACGAAAGCCAGGAAGAATGGCGCAAGGAGTGAACCCGCCGTGTCCAGCACCCACAGCGCCACGAGGACCGTGGCCACCGTGACCGTAAGCGCGTGCCCGCGCACCCCGCGAAACGGAGCCAGCAGCGCGATGAACAGGCAGTAGATGAGGAACGGGTTGAGCAGGCCCCGCAGGCTGTAGAGGAAGTAGCCGGCAACCAGGACCACCACCGCCGCCTGCGCGATCCGCCAGGGTCCCCGAGTCTCGCCGCCGGCAGCCGGGCTCACCATCCCGCCTCCGCGATCTTCGCGTCCGAACGCCGCACGACGTCACGGGTCTCCTTGTACGGGACCCGGGACGCCGCGTCGGCAATCGGGAGCCATGCACAGGCGCTGATCCCCTCGTCCCGTTGCGGGACGGGCTCACCCAGGCGGCTTCGCATGAGAAAGAACGTGCAGTACTTGTGAATGGTCCTGTCCCCCTGGCGGAACTTCCAGTCGATGGTGTCGATGCGCGGGCCGACGACCTCCGGCGTGATTCCCGTTTCTTCCTCCACCTCGCGGAGGGCCGCCTCGCGCAGGCTCTCGCCGCCCTCGATATGACCCTTCGGCAACGACCAGTGGCCGTAGGGGTCCTTGATCAGGAGCGCGTGCCACACTCCGGCCACCGGGCGCACGACGACCCCGCCCGCGCTGCGCTCCACCGTTGCCGTCTCCCCGGACATTGTGCCCTAGAAGATCGAGAAACTCAGGTAGCGACGCGGATTCTGCTGAATGTCCCGCAGCAGGTCACGCATTTGCGCGACCGCATCCAATGCGCCCTCCGCCAGCGCCGGATCCGCCAGCAGCCGACCCAACGACCCGTCCTCGTCCTGCAACGCGGCCAGCAGCGCGTCCAGGCGCGCGAAGGTCGCGTCGGCCTGCCGGGCGGCGGTCTGGAGGTCCGAGAGCGAGGCGTCCATGTTCTCGGTCAATCTCCTCAGGTTCTCCACGCCGGCACCCGCGTCGGCAAACAGTTTCTGGACCTGGCCGTCCGCGACGATGGCGTCCACCCGCTCGAACGATACCCGGGCTGCCCGCGCGGCGGCACCCAGCTCCTGCGTGGATGCGTCGACACGCTCGGCGAGCGCGTCAAAGCGGTCGGCCTGCTGGTCGATGATCTCGGAGAAGCGGTCGCTGACTTCGCCCAGGTTGTCGATCGCCCTGCCGAGATTCTGCGCCGTCTCCTCCGTAAAGGCGACCTCGAACCTCTCGGAAATGGTCGTGAGGTTCTGCGCGATCTCGTCCGCCGTGGCCGTGAGGCGCGAGAAATCCGGAAGTGCCACCCCGGGGAGAACCCCCTCTCCCGGATAGTCCAGGTACGGATGGGTGTCGTAGTCGCCCCGCCGGATGATCTCCGCCTGCCAGTCCCCGAACATGGACTCGGGCGCGATCAGGACCGCCGCATCGGCCGGGATAACCAGGTCCGGCCGAATCGACATGTCGATCAGCACCGCCTCACCGCTGGGCACCACCGCGACCGATTCCACCCGACCGACGGCGACCCCGCGGAACTTCACCGACGCTCCTTCCATGAGCTGTCCGACGCTGGTCGAGGCGGCACGTAGCGATACGCGATCCCGACCCCATCCGTCCTGGAGCCAGATCGTGCCCACTACGCCGACCGCGATACCGAGCATCACCACCAGTCCCACCATGATCTCTCGTCTACGGTCCATGATCCCCCCCTCTATGAGGTCCATAGTACAAGCCCGGGTCCCCCTCTACGAACCCGCGCAGCACGTCGTCGCGCGCCGCACGCACCTCCGCAGGTGTACCCGTGAATCGGGCCTTTCCTTCATGGAGAAGTGTAATCCTGTCGGCGACGCGGAAAGCACTGGTCATGTCATGGGTGACGACGAGTCCGGTTACCCCCAGCTCGTCGCGCATGCGGAGTATGAGTTGGTCGATCACGGAGGTGGTCACCGGATCCAGTCCGGTTGTCGGCTCGTCGTACAGCAGGTACTTGGGCGAAGCGGCGATCGCCCGTGCCAGCCCGGCCCGCTTCTTCTGGCCTCCGCTCAGTTGCGAAGGATAGCGCTCGCCCATACCCCCCAGGTCGACGAGCCCCAGGCATTCGTCCACCCGCCCACGTATCCGGCCCGCACTCCACCCGGGCACGCGCTTGAGCCCCATTCCCACGTTCTCCGCGATCGTCATGGAATCGAACAGCGCCGCGAATTGGAAGACGTAGCCGATGCGTCTGCGAAGCCGCGCGAGATCCCGTCGCCCCAGGTCGGGGACCGATTCACCGTCCACGAGAACGGACCCCGTGTCCGGTTGCATCAGTCCGACCAGGTGCTTCAGAAGCAGTGACTTGCCGCTTCCCGACGGCCCGACGATCGCGGCGGTCGCGCCCACGCGAACCTCCAGCGAGAAGCCCCGCAAGACCTCCTTGGGGCCAAACGCCTTGTGGAGCCCGGCGATCTGGATGCTCACAGCAACGTCGCCGCCCAGAAGGCGTCCAAACAGAGGATGATCATGCTCGCGATCACCACGGTCTGAGTTGCGCTCCGCCCGACGCCCTCCGCCCCGCGCTCCGTCTGAAGCCCGTAGAAGCAGCCTACGCCGGTCACGATGGCCCCGAAGGAGATGGACTTGATCACGGCGAACCACACGTCCCAGGGCTCGAAGAGGAGGCGCAGTCCCTTTATGAACTCGGGAGAAGACATGTCCAGCAGCTGGAGCGCCGTGAACCATCCGGAGAAGATGCCGACGGTCATCGCGAGAAGAACCACAATCGGGAACATCACGATCCCGGCAATGATTCTGGGCACCACCAGGTACGCGAGCGGATCGTAGGCGAGCGTCTCGAGCGCATCAACCTGTTCCGTGACGCGCATCGTTCCCAGTTCGGCGGAAATGTTCGCCCCAACGCGCCCGGCCAGCGTGAGTCCCGTCAGGACGGGGCCCAGCTCCAGCATCATCGTCTTGCCGACCAGCGCGCCCACGAAGTAGAGCGGGATCGTTCCTGTCAGCGTATATGACGCCTGCAGCGACATGACGATCCCTGTGAAGGTCGCGATGAAGAGCGCGATGGGGACCGAGGCAACGCCGATGCGCGCCAACTGCGGTACCAGCTGTGGACCCCAGATGCTCGGGTGCCGGAGCGCCCCGGCCGTACCGGCGAAGAGAATCCACGCGCGCCCCACTGAACCGAGGGCCCCGACCGTGCCCCGTCCAGCCGAAGCGAGGGGCCTTATGACGAAGTCAAGCATTGAGAATAATAATGAATGTGGGGGTCTCGCCCCGGCGTCGGCGCGACGGGTCGCCGCAACCCGTCAGCGAAACGCCGTCAGCGTGAACGACACCCGGTCCAGGAAGGGATCGATCCCACCCGCACCGGACCAGCGCACCTCGATCTCGCCGACCTGCCCCGCCTCCGCCCGAAAGACGATCTCGACCTTCAGTTCCTGCTCCCGGCTCTCGATCGTGGTCCTGACCAACCCCCCCTCCCGTCCTTTCCGGACCCTCTCGGGGTTCCGGAAAAGAGTCCTGGTGGACCGCCGCCCCGTGGGCAGCCGGCGCGTCACGCGGATCCGGTCCAACCAGTCCGGTTGATAGCTGATGCTGTAACGGAAGCCGCGCTGATCGACACCCGAGGCCTCCCGGTTGTGTCTTGCCATCTCACAACTGCAACGGTGCGGGTGAAAAACTGAGGAAGAACATCGCGATGGCCACCCACGCCAGGACCTTGCGGCCCCTCTCCAGCGGCACGTCTTCCATCAGCACCGGCGGATGGGCCAGCCTGCCCCGGCCCACCAGCAGCGCGACCGCTCCCCAAAGCCACCATCCCCACCATACGAAGCCCAACGGAATCATGAGCAACACGAATGCCATCGCGAAAGTGCGCTGTCTGGGTCCGGCAAGGGCGTAGAGGATGTGCCCGCCGTCCAGCTGTCCCAGGGGGACCAGGTTGAGCGCCGTGACGAAGATTCCCAGCCAGCCGGCGAACGCCAGCGGATGAAGCAGCACGGTGTTGCCGCCCTCGAATCCCGGCACGGCAATGAGCGTCGCCGCATGCAGCACGACGTTGTTTCCGATCTCGACCGGGACATTCAGGAAATGCACGAGAAACGGACGGAGTCCGGCGTCGGTGGTGCCAATCGTCTCCGAGAGTCCCAGTCCGATCAGAAGCAGTGGCAACGATAGCAGAAAGCTCGCCACCGGTCCCGCCACTCCGATGTCGAAGAGCACCGACCGCCGGACCATGGGACCGTGAAGCCGTATGAACGCTCCCAGGGTTCCGACAAGCGAGATGTAGGGCGGACACGGCAGGAAGTACGGGAGTGAAACCGGGATTCGGTGCCGCCGCGCCGCAAAGTAGTGCCCGAGCTCGTGACCGAGGAGCACGCCGATGAAGGCGGTCGCGAACGGGAATCCGGCAGCAAGGGCCAAGCCCCTCACGCCCGTCGGCACCGGGAACCACTGTCCACCGATCCGCCGCGAAACCGTGTCGAGAACATCGATACCGGCGAGGAATCCGCCCGCGACCATCGTGCTCGCGCAGGCCGCCAGAAAGAGACCCAGGTGCAGCGCCAGACGGCGCCTCGGAGCCGGGGCGTTCCGACGCAATGCCACCAGCTGAGTGCCGGCTCCATGCTCGTGGGTGTGGACTTGGTCGGCCCACGCCACCACTTTTAGCATATCTTCTTCGGAGACATCGTCCCGCACCTGTCCGCGCACGACCTGGTACGCGCCAGCTCTGCCAGCCCCGTGGTGCATCAGAATGCTCGCCCACGGCGGATCGGGATTGGGGACTTTGGCCTCCACAGATGCGGTGCAGTCTTCTCGAACCCCGGCGCGGGGTGCTCTTTCCCGGACCGTCGATTCCGGCTCCATTCCCGACTTTCCAATGGAAATCGCCGACCTCAAGAACAGAACGGTAGCGGAACTCCAGGGGTACGCGGAAGCGCTGAACATCCCCAACACCGGCGGACTGCGCAAGCAGGATCTGATCTTCATGATCTACCGCGGCCTCGCGGAGCAGGATCACATCCCGCAGGCCGAAGGGGTGCTTGACATCCTTCCCGACGGATACGGTTTCCTCCGCTCCGCGAGCTGGAACTACCTGAATGGCCCCGACGACGTGTACGTCAGCCCCGCTCAGATCGCCTCGCTCGGCCTGCGCCGCGGGGACACGGTGGCCGGAGCCGTTCGCGCACCCACCCGCCGGGAGCGATACGTGGCACTTGTGCGTGTGGACAGCGTCAACGGGCTTGGTCCGGCAACCGCCCGCCAGCGTCCCAAGTACGACGACCTGCGTCCGTTTTATCCTCAGCAACGCCTGTCGCTGGAGGTGCCTGGCGGCGAGATGGACATGCGCATCATGGACCTGATCGCGCCGGTCGGACTCGGACAGCGCGGCCTGATCGTGTCTCCGCCCAAGGCCGGCAAGACCACGATCCTGCGCAACATGGCCAACGCGATCAAGACCAATCGCCGGGACGTGGAACTCGTCGTGCTCCTGATCGATGAACGTCCGGAAGAGGTCACGGAGATGGAGGAGACCGCTGGCGCCAGGGTTTTCGCATCCACGTTCGACGAGCCCGCGAGCCGCCACCGGCAGGTCGCCGAAATGGTCCTGGAGCGGGCGAAGCGACTGGTCGAGCAGGGGCGCGACGTGGTGATCCTACTGGACTCGATCACGCGCCTCGCCCGGGCCTACAACATCCTCGCTCCCCACTCCGGCAGAATCCTCTCGGGCGGCGTCGACGCCTACGCGCTTTCCAGGCCGAAACGGTTCTTCGGATCGGCCCGCAACATTCACGAGGGCGGATCGCTCACCATCATCGCAACGGCACTGGTGGAGACCGGAAGCCGAATGGACGAGGTGATCTTCGAGGAGTTCAAGGGCACCGGGAACATGGAGCTGGTGCTGGATCGCGAAATCGCGGACAACCGCGTGTATCCGGCGATCGACCTGAACCGGTCGGGCACCCGCCGAGAGGAGTTGCTGCTCTCGGAAACCGAACTGAACCGCGTCTACCTGCTACGCGGCTTCCTCGCCGACATGCCCCCGCCCGATGCGATCCAGTTCCTGATGGACCGCATGAGCCGCCACCAGACCAACGCGCAATTCCTGAAGGCGATGGTCGCGGGGGAATGACGCGACGACCGCCCTGGAGTTGCGAGATGGGCGCGCTGAGTGGTGCCGCCCGAGGTGGCTAGCCGTCCAGGTCTTCGTAGCGGGGGTTGACCACCAGGCTGTCCCCCTCGAAAACCTTGCGGTCCCACGGATAGACCAGCGTGGCGTCCGTAACGAGCGCGTGATAGTCCGGCGAATAGCCCCGGGTTCGTGCGAAGCTCGTGGCCGTGCGCACCTCCGCCGGGCCGACATCGCGGACCGCGGCCAGCGCCAGGCGAAGGGTTTCTCCCGAGGTGGTGATCTCGTCGACGATCAGTACTCGCTTGCCGCGCGCCTGTCTCGGTGCTGCCGACAGAATGGAGGGGCGGTGCCGCACAACGCGCCCCCCCTCGCGCCGCGTGATCTTGAGGGAGAAGAAATCCCGGCGCATGATGGAGGCGATGACTGCACCGGGAATCACCCCCGCGCGCGCCACGCCGATGATGATCTCGGGGTCGTAGTCGGCCGCTACCTTGAGCGCCAGTGCGCGGCAGAGTTCGCCGAACATCTCCCACGAGAGCTCCATGTAGTCTTCGGACGGCATGATGTCGCGCTGGTCGAAGGAACGCGTCAGCATTGTGTTCTCCTCTCCGCGCTTTAGACTTTCCGCCATGACGACCGATCTCCAGGAGAAGGCCGACGCCCGCTTTGCTGCGGCCCTGGCCGCCAGCGGCGCCCGCGACCCCAGGGAATACTATCGCACCCAGCTTCGGGAGTTGAAGCGATCCAACCCCGAGGGGTACGATCAGGCCGTCGGATATTATCAGGACGAACTGGTCCCGTCCATTGTCGAGCAGGACGCCGATCCCGTGCAGGCATGGCAGGCCTACGGTCTCCTGATCGCCCAACTGGCCGCTCCAGGGCGTGCCGTGGCGATCGATCCCAGCGGTCGGTCACGCCCCCTGGAATCCTCCGGCGCCCCTGACGACATGATCCTCCACCTGCCGAACGCCCGAAACGCGCCGGTGTTGCTCGTAGGACTGCCGCCAAAGCCATCATCCGCGCAATTGGCGACGCACAGGTGGCTGGTGGCCGGCCGGCGGGCCCTCGGCGAATAGCCGGCCATTCCCGCTTCAGGGCGCCCCGCCGTCGCTGCGTTCTCCCGCTTCCCGGCTAGTCCTCCACCATGTAGGCGATGCCCCACGCTCCCGGCCCCAGGTGCGTCGAGATGGTGGGAGTGATCGGCGAGACCAGTATCTCTGCGTCGCCATGGCGCTGCCGCAACTCCTCGCACACCCGCTGTGCGGTCTCGGGCGCCGCAACGTGCACAACCCCGAAGCGGACCTTATGGACGTCGTCCGGTATCTCCGCCGCAACCGTTTCCATCAGCAGCCTGCGAGCGCGCGAGGAGCCACGCGCCTTGCCGTAGGCCTTGATCCTGCCATCCGGACCCACACCCAACACGGGCTTCAAGTCGAGAATGCCGCCAAACCAGCCGGCGAACTGGCTCACCCGCCCGGACGCGATCAGCCGGTCCAGGTTTCGCACCGTGAACAGAATGCCCGACTGGCGCCGGATCCGCCGCACCTCCGCAACGATGTCGTCCGCCGGCAAGCCTGCTTCGGCCAGTTCCGCCGCCTTCAGCGCCAGCAGTCCAACCAGCAGAGACGCTGCCTCCGAGTCGACGAGCCGGATGTCCAGGTCGGGCACCATGCTCGCGGCGTTCTCGGCCGATCGATAGATGCCGCTCAGTGCTGCGGCCACCAGCACCGCGATTACCACCTCCGCGTCGCCGGAAGCCCGCTCAAAGGCGGCGATGAAGTCGCCGGGAGGAGGTTGCGAGGTCGACGGGAGCGTGCGACCGTCTTCCAGGCGTGCGTGAAACTCCTCCGCGGTGACGTCGATGCCGTCCCTCAGGGTCTTGCCGTCCTCGATGAGCAGCAGCGGGACGACATGGATCCCGTGCGCCCGCACCACCGCTTCCGGAAGATCCGAGCCCGAATCGACCAGAATCCCCACCGGACGCCGCACGGCGTCCTCCCCTGCGCGCCGCGCCGCCTCGAACTGGGCCAGCATGTCTTCGGCCTTGTGGGCCGTTACCGTCCCCAGCGTCGCGCAGTAGTCGATCGCCGACTGCGGTTCGTCGGTGTGCAGGTGGACCTTCAGGATTTCCTCGCTTCGTATGACCAGGAGCTCTTCGGTCCCTTCGGACAGCGCGGCGCGCACGATCTTCTCGGAGGGGAGGTTCGGGCCCTCGACGAGTATCTCGGTGCAGTACCGCCTGGTGCCGTGCGTGAACGGATGCGAGACGCCGCCGATGGGAGACCAGTCCGGACGCGACAGATTGGAGACGACGTCTTCGGCGACCAACCCCTGGCCGGCGGCCTCGTGATCACCCTCCTCGATCAGGTGCACGACGCCCTCCAGCATCTGCACGAACCCCATCGCGCCCGCGTCCACAACGCCCGCCTCGGCAAGGACCGGAAGCAGGTCGGGGGTGCGGGCAAGCGACTCCCTCGCCGTCTCGAGCACGCGGGCCATCGCCTCGGCGAAATCTCCGGCACCGTCCCCGTCCCCTTCCGCGACCGCCTTTGTGGCCGAGTCACGAACCACGGTGAGGATCGTCCCCTCGACGGGATCCTCAACCGCGCCGTCGAGCGAACGCGCGCCCGCCACAAGCGCCGACGCAATGTCGTCGAGGGATGCCCGCACCCGCCCCTCCAGCTCGCTGGCAAAGCCCAGCAGGAACTGGGACAGCATCATGCCGCAATTGCCGCGGGCACCCAGCAGGGCGGAGCGGGCGACGGCCGCTGCGACATGGTCGACGCGTGTTTCCCGGGACCCTGCGAGCCCACTCGCGACGGCGTCCAGCGTGAGCGAGAGATTGGTGCCGGTATCGCCGTCCGCCACCGGGAACACGTTGATGCGGTTGAGCTCGGCCTTGATCTGCTGTCCATGGTCGCATGCAGCGAGCACGGCGCGTTTCAGGCGGCGACCGTCCACGTACGCGATCTTGGACCTTGGGGACATGCGGAGTAGACTCCACCAGGAATGCGCGGTCGGAAGGGCACTGGCTGCACAGTAGTACGAGCGCCGGACGAGCGCCAAGGAGTGACGGTTGAAATCCCTGCGTAACGGAATCGTCTGCATCTGGGAGGGACGGCTCGACGTCAGCGTCGCCTTGACTGCGGAGGCACGGGCGCTGCTGTCCCCCAGGGAGCGGGCACGCGCCGACCGGTTCGTCTACGACCACCACCGACGGCGGTACACCGTGGCGCAGGCGCACCTTCGCCGGGTGCTCGGCGACCTCACCGGAACCCGCCCGGCAAACATTCGTTTCCAATACGGTGAGCACGGCAAGCCGTTTTTGGCCGGCGGCCCCGCCTTCAACCAGTCCCACTCATCCGAGCGGGTCATGATCGGCGTCGCAGCCGAGGGTCGTCTGGGGATTGACATCGAGAAGCGAAGGACCGTGCGCCTGATGTCCGAGATCGCCCGAAAGAACTTCGCACCGGACGAATCCGAGCTCTTCCGAAGGGCTCCCGGCCCGCACCGGCAGAGCGCTTTCTTCAAGCTGTGGACGTGCAAGGAGGCCTTCCTCAAGGCCCTCGGAGTGGGACTCACCGCACCGCTGCGCTCGTTCTCCGTCGATCCATCCCGCAATCCCCAAAGCGCCCTGGTGGACGCGAGTGCCCACGGGGAACGCCCGGCGGATTGGCACGTCGGCAACATCCCGTGCTCGACGGGTGCGGAAGCAGCGGTCGCAATCGACCGTCCGAGCATTGTGATCGAGCCGCTCGGCTACGATCCCGCCGGCCTTTAGGGAGTCCATGGACAAAACCCCCACGGACTCCCAAGCGCGACGGTCAGCCGCAGGTGCTTACGGCGCCCTCGGTGCAGGTGCTGGCCACTGCAGGCACCTGGTCGCACGAACTCGCTCCCCGCGACTCACCCGTGCCCGTCGTCGCATTCGAGCAGATCGCGCCGTTCTCGTAGCAGGTGTAGCAGGCCGACTCCGCCAGCGGCGCACGCATCCGGACCGCCTCCGTCAGCGTGTCGGCGAGGCGCGCGCTCGGGTAGTCGAGCAGGATCGGGCAGGCGTAGACGCCGGTCGCCGTGACGAGCCGCGCGCGCGTGCAGAGCAGTTGGTCGAGATCGTACCCGTGCAGCATCTCGTGCGTGACCCGCTCGCATGAGCGGTACGGCCGGTTTCGCTTCGCCTCCTCGCCGATCAGGAGCGGCGGCAGCACCTTCAGCCGCGGCTCATCGTACCCGACCGTCGCAAGTGCATCCCGGAACGCCTGCAGCATGCACGGCATCGCCTCGCAGGGCCAGCTCTGCATGGTCGTGATGATCGGCCGGAAGCCGGCCGCCACGAGGTGCCCGACACCCTCCATGGCGCGGTCGAAGGTCCCCTCTCCCCGGATCGGGTCGTTGATCTCCGCCGACGGGCCGTCCACGCTCACACGCAACTCGAGCGGGTGCGCACTCGCGTCCTGGATTCGGCGAAGTTCTCGCACCCGGCGTGGAGGAAACAGCGTCGCGTTGGTCAGCACCGTAGTGGGTCCGAATGCGAGCGCGTCCTCGAGGATGCCCTCGATTTCGTTGTTCATGAAGGGCTCGCCGCCCGTGAAGTAGTACTCCTTCACATTCATGCTTGCGGATTCTTCCAGGGCGCCGCGCACCTGCTCCCTGGTCATGAACCAGAAGGAGTGGTTGTCGGGCGAACACGAGATGAAGCAATGGCTGCAACGCAGGTTGCAGACCGTACCGCTCACCTGGATCCAGAGCTGGTCCAGCGAGTTGAGCGGAACGCTGGGAATCAGTGGGGCAATCATGATCCGCAAACTAGCCGTGATCAATCGGAGCGGGTAGGGTATTTCCCATGGGATTCACCACAATCAACCCCGCCAGCGGCGAAATGTTGCGCAGGTACCCTTTCGTGTCCGGCGAAGCGCTGGACGCCGCGGTCACCGCCGCCCACGCAGCCCAGCGCGCCTGGGCCGCCGTACCCGTGGAGGAGCGCGCCCGCGCAGTCGCCGGTCTCGCGGCACACCTCCGGGCTCACGGCAGGAAGCTCGCCGAGATCGTCACCATGGAAATGGGCAAGCCCCTCGGCGAGGCGATGATGGAGGTGGACAAATGCGCCTCCGGGTGTGAGCACTACGGGGAAACGGGTGCCGCGTATCTGCGCGACCAGACGGTCGAGACCGAGTCGCACCGGAGCTACGTCACCTTCCAGCCCCTGGGACTCGTGCTGGCGATCATGCCGTGGAACTTCCCCCTCTGGCAGGTGATCCGCGCAGCCGTCCCGGCCCTGATCGCCGGGAACGGCGTGCTCCTCAAGCACGCGCCCAGCGTCCCTTGCTGCGCGCTGGAGCTCACCGAGCTCTTCCGGGCTGCCGGGCTGCCGGAAGGGCTGTTCACCAACCTCTTCGTCGACCTGCCGGCAACGGCGGACCTGATCCGCGACGCGCGCGTCCAGGGGGTCACCCTCACCGGCAGCACCCGCGCCGGCCGCGAAGTCGCCCGTCTCGCCGGATCCGAGATCAAGGCGTGCGTGCTGGAGCTGGGTGGCAGCGACCCCTACCTCGTGTTCGAGGACGCCGACCTCCCCCGCACCGTCGAGGCATGCGTTACCGGCCGACTGATCAACGCGGGGCAGAGCTGTATCGCGGCCAAGCGCATGATCGTCCACGAGTCGGTGGCGGACGACTTCACCGAGGCCGTGATCGCGCGGATGGGGGCCGTGCGGGTCGGCGACCCCATGGCCGAGATGACCGATGTCGGGCCGCTCGCGCGCGAGGATCTGCGCGACCACCTAGCCGATCAGGTCGCCCGCAGCATCGAGGCCGGCGCCGAGTGCCCGCTCGGCGGCAAGGTCCCCGACGTGCCGGGGTGGTATTACCCGGTCACGGTCCTCACGGGGGTGAAGCCGGGAATGCCGGCCTACGACGAAGAGATGTTCGGACCCGTCGCCTGCATCATCCGGGCGGAGTCCGAGGAGGACGCGGTCCGCATCGCCAATGACACCGCGTACGGCCTCGGCGCCGCGGTTTTCACGCAGGATCTGGAGCGCGGAGAACGCATCGCGCGAACCGGGATCGAGGCCGGGTCCTGCTTCGTGAACGACTTCGTGAAGTCCGACCCGCGGCTGCCCTTCGGCGGCGTGAAGTCCAGCGGCTTCGGGCGTGAACTGGCAGACTTCGGCATCCGCGAGTTCGTGAATGTCAAGACGGTCAGGGTGGAGAGGTAGTCGCACCGGCCCGGGCGACGGGGTCCGCCATCTCCCGGACTACTCCCGCCGAAGCACCTTCCCGGGCAACGCTTCCGTCACCGCGCCGTCCTCATACACAACCACGCCCGCCACCCACACCCGCTCGATACCCTCCGCCGTCAGGTGCGGCTCGGCCGTGGTCGCCCGGTCGATCACCGTCGCCGGGTCGAAGAGCACCATGTCCGCCGGTGCCCCTGCGGCCAGAACCCCCCGCCCCGACAGCCCCATGTGCGCCGCCGCCAGCCCGGTCATCTTGTGGACCGCCTCCTCCAGGCCGAGCCGCCCCTCCTCGCGCACATAACGCCCCAGCACCCGCGGATAGGCCCCGAAGCCACGAGGGTGCGCGCCCCGCAGCCCCCCGTCGCTCGACACATTGGTGTGCGGCCACGCCATGAGCGTCGCGATGTCGTCGAAGGTCATGCTGGTCCCGACGATACTCTCGTCCCCGCGCCCGCTCTCCCGCCCGGCCCGCGACTCTGCGATCAGATCCAGGTACGTCGTGATCGCATCGGTCCCCCGCTCATCCGCGATCTGCGCCAGGGTCTTCCCTTCCAGCGTCGTGTCGGCCTCAAAGCGGCCAATCAGCATTCCCTCGGGCGCGACCAGCTCCTCCAGCGCGTAGCGTGCGGCTTCCCGATCGGTAAAATCGCGCTCTGGAAACAGCACCGTCATCGTCGACTGCCAGTACTCGTACGGATAGACGTCGGCGGTGATGTCGAGGCCCGCAGCACGCGCCTCGTCGAGCCGCGCCAGCACGTCGGCCGCCTGCCCCCAGAGCCCCCGCGCCGCCAGCTTGAAGTGCGAGATCTGCACGGGCAGCCGCGCCCGCTCCGCGATCTCGATCGTCTCCTCGATCGCCTCGTGCAGGGCGCGGTCCTCGCTGCGCATGTGCGAGATGTAGCGGCCCCCGAGCGCAGCGGCGGTCTCGGCGAGCGCAACCACTTCGTCCGTCGACGAATAGATCCCCGGGTCGTACTCCAGGCCGGTCGAAAGCCCCAGCGCACCGCTCGCCAGCTCGATCCCCAGCAGCATCTGCATCGCCACGACCTCCTCGGCCGTAGCCTCGCGACGGAAGTCGTCGCCCATGATCTCCCGCCGCAGCGTGCCGTGCCCCACGTACGACGCCACGTTGACCGCCGCCGGGGTGGCCTCCAACTCGGCAAAGTAGTCCGCGATCGGGAAGCGCGACCCCCCGTCCTGCCCCGCGACAATCGTCGTGATCCCCTGACTGACCGCGGCCAGCGCCGTCAGCTCGTCCAGCAGCCCCCCGTCGTGGTGGCTGTGGGTGTCGATGAAGCCGGGTGCGAGCACGAGTCCGCCGCCATCGTGGACCGGCTCGCCTTCTTTGGGTGAGAGAGCGTCGTCCGCGTCGTCGGCTGCCACCTCGGCGATGACCCCGCCCTCCACCCTCACGGAACCGAGGAAGCCGGAGCTCCCCGTTCCGTCGACGACGGTGGCGCCCCGCACGAGGAAGGATTCGGCGTCCGGAGGGGTGGCCGTGTCGCCACAGCCGGGCAGGAGCGGAAGCCCCGCGACGACGAACACGGCCGAGCAGACACGGTGACTCATGTCACCCTCAGCCCCGATCCACTTCCGGCACGGCCCTGTCCATCTCCGCCGCCACCTCCTGCGGATCGTGCATCTCCGTCAGGTCCAGCTCGTAATCCGGCACCTCGCGCGGCTCCAGCTTCTCCTTCAACTCGCGGATCTCGCGGCCCGACAGGCCCAGCCCGGCGAGCTCGGCGTTCGTCAGCCCTGCCCCGCTGCGGGCGGCCAGCCCATCCGCGTCGGCTGACACGAGCCGGGACAACGCGGCGATCTCGGCACCGGACAGCTTGTCGCCCATGACCTGGTAGTCGACCCAGGCCTCATAACTGAGTGGCGCGACGCGCTTCACCATCCCGGCCATGACGCGGCCGTATTCCTGGATCTCCCACTGCGCGTGGTCGTCGACCCGGAGCGTGAGGAAGTGGAGCAGGTTGTGCAGGTCGATCTTCCAGTACCACTGCGTGT
>JAPPGZ010000082.1 GCA_028874905.1 Gemmatimonadota bacterium | reverse complement strand
GCTGATCTTCATCTACCTGATCGCGACCATCGTGATCGGGATCCTGGCCAACCGGAAGGGCACGGCGAACATGGAGGACTTCTTCCTCTATGGTCGCCAGGCCGGGTTCATCGTGCTGTATCTGACGGTGGTGGCCACTTTTCACTCCGCGTTCGCGTTTCTCGGCTCCGGCGGGTTCTTCTACACCCACGGGATCGGGTTCTGGATGGCGGGGACGTGGACCGTGCTGGTGGGAGCGATCACCTATACGCTCGGGACGCGGATCTGGGCGCTGGGCAAGAAGTTCGGCTACATCACGCCTGCGGACCTGCTTGCGGATTTCTACGAGAGCGAGCCGGTGCGGGTGATCGTGGCGGTCGTGTCGGTGATCTTCACGCTGATCTACATCCAGGTGCAGGCGCAGGGGCTGGGCATCATCCTGTCCGTCGCGACCGGTGACCGCATTCCGTTCGCCTGGGCGTCGGGCCTGCTTCTGGTCGTCGCCGCCGGATACCTCATGGTCGGAGGACTGAGGGCGGTCTACTGGACCGACGTAATCCAGGGGATCTGGATGTACATCGCGGTGTGGGCGGGGAGCCTGCTCCTGACCTACAAGCTCTTCGGCGGGCCCGTCGCACTCTGGCAGAGACTGGCCGCGGAGCGTCCGGACCTGCTCTCGCTGCCCGGCCCGGAGGGGTTCTTCACGCCGGGGATCTGGTTGGGCATGACGGTCGCGCTCTCCTTCGGGATCATCCTCCAGCCGCACATGATGATCCGGTACTTCACGGCCGCGTCGGCCAGGACGATGAAGCTGCTGGGCGCCACCACCCCGATCTACCTGATGACGCTCTTCATTCCGGCCGCATTCGTCGGTCTCGGCGGGGCGCTCATCCTGCCCGAACTGGAAACGGCGGACCGCATCTTCCCGGAACTGCTGACCGCCTACGCCCCGGCGTGGCTCACCGGACTGATCCTGGCCGGGGCGACGGCCGCCGCGATGTCCACGCTGGACTCGATCCTGCACTCCAACATGACCGTGCTGACGCGCGACGTGTACCAGCGCTACATCGCTCGTGGCCGCAGCGACCGGCACTACCTCGCATTCGGGCGCTGGCTGGTGGTGGTGCTGCTGGGGGTAGGCTGGGTACTCACGGTCTACAACTTCGACTTCCTCGTGACCCTCGTAACCCTTTCCGGCGTGGGCGCGCTGCAACTCTTGCCGGCTGTGCTGGGCGTGTGCTATCCCGGACGCCGCCTCACGACCTCCGCGGGGGTGGTCGCGGGAATCTGCACCGGCCTGCTCACCGTCTACCTGACCCAGGTCGTGTGGCCGCAACCCCTGGGCATCCATGCGGCGCTGTGGTCGCTGGTGGCCAACTTCGTGGTCACGATCGTGGTGTCGCGCGTAACCCGTCCGCCGTCGGCCGCAACCGTCGAGAGGGTCCACGGCGAGGTGGAGCGCTTCGTTTACGGCGATTGAGCCCGGTGCGTCGACCGGCGACGACGCCCGTGACAGGGCCTGAGTGACCGCGAAATCCAACCCCTGACGCCGGTCAACAGGCCAACGGGGGCGCTTGACGGGCCCGCAGCGCCCCCAAAAGCCAAGATTTGGGCTCAGAATCGTATACACATGCTTGCGCACTCTTGCGCACCACGGGTGTAATCCCCATTTTCGCCCCGTTCCCCAACCAGTCCACTCCAAAGAGGAGAGAACCGTGGACAAGAATTGGGTAGTAGGGTCCGTTGTCGCGGGCGTCGCGATGTTCGTGGTCAACCTGATCCTGGGGGCGATTGGAGTCGACCTGCTGTCGGCTTCGATGGGTGCCGCGTTCACCGCGAACTCGATCGTGGGGCACCTGTTCGCCGGTGCCGTGCTCGCCACGGTGCTCGGCTGGAACGGCGCCAGCGACGCCGCTGGCGCGGGCAAGGCAGGAGCGACATTCGGTGTCCTCCTGGGTTTGGCCGGGGCGATTGGTGGTTCGGGCTTCGAAGTCATGGGCCTGATCGGCGCCATTCTGACCGGCGCCATCGTCTACGGGGTCAGCGGCGCCGTCATGACGATGGTACCCACGGGGGGGGGCGATTAGATCATTCACGACCTGAGGGCCGCAATCGGCCCGAGGGTTCAACGACGACCGCTCTCTGAGCCGGACCGCCGCCGCGGGTGCTAGGAGCCCCCGGGATGGCGGATGCGGAAGCCAGGTCCGCAACCGGCTCCGGGGGCGGTCGTGCTTATGCCAGGCCTTTGTTACCCGTCCAGCCGCGCGTCGATGTCGTATCCGGCCGTGGCCCACCCGGAAGCCTGCAGCCCGCGGTCGAAGGTCACGTCGACGCGGCCCAGCCGCATGCCGCCCCAGCCGACCTGGTTCACCACCGTGAACCCCGTCCGCCCCTGAGACCCCGCCCGACCCCGTCCGAAGACCACCGCTTCATCGAGGAAGGTGTGGGTGTGGCCGCCCAGGATCAGGTCGATCTCGGGCACCGCCTCCGCAAGCGTCCGATCGCTCGGGCGGTCTGGATCGGCGTAGACATACCCGAGGTGTGAAAGGCAGATGACCAGGGAACACCCCTGGTCCCGAAGATCCCGGCAGGCGGTGCGCGCCGCCTCGACCGGGTCGGTGTACCGCACGCCTTTGTGGAGACTGGCGAGCACGAGCTTCTCGAAGGCGATACCGAGCCCGAAGATCCCCACCTTGACGCCGTCGAATTCTCGTATGGTATATGGCCGGACGTGCCCGGCCAGCGCCGATGCGCTCACATCGTAGTTGGCCGACACGAACTCGAAGCCCGCCTCGGGGAGCATCGCCACGAGCCCGTCGACCCCGTTGTCGAAGTCGTGGTTGCCCAGGGTCGCGACGTCGTAGCCCATGGCGGTCATCGCACGGAATTCGATCTCGCCGCCGAAAAAGTTGAAGTATGGCGTCCCCTGGAAGATGTCCCCCGAATCGAGGAGCAGGACGTGCTCGTTCGCGTCGCGCACGCGCCGGATCAGGGTGGCTCGCCGAGCCGCTCCTCCCAGCCCCGAGAATGGGCCCCCGTCCATGGGGAAGGGGTCCATGCGGGAGTGCGTGTCGTTGGTGTGAAGGACGACCAGCCGGAACTCGTCGTCGATCAGGGGTGCGTAGCGGTGGGGGGTGCGCGTCGCCGCCCACAGCGGCCGCGGTCCGGCCAACCCCACCATGCCGCCCAGGCCCGCGATGCCGCCCAGCCCAGCGGCCCCTCCCAGAGTGAGCGAACGCACGAATTTACGACGGTTCATCGGGTGCACTCCTCGTGTTCACTGTCCGCTGCGCGGCGGACGCGTTCATCCAGCGCGGGGGTGACGGTATCGCGCTCGCGGAGGTATGCGACGAACACATCCCGGATCAGCACGTCCAGGTCTTCGCGCGCCTGAGCGCCCGCCTCCCACAGCACGGTCCAGGTGCCGCCCCCGTCTGCCAGGTAGTCGACCGTGGCGAGGCGGTAGGTGAACTCCGGATCGATGGGCTGTCCGCCGACCCGTACGTTCACGGCGTCGTCGCCGTTCAGCTCCATCGTCCACCCGGCGACCGGCTCCCCGCAGCTCTCCGCGATCTCGTCCGCCAGGCGCTCCAACTGGGATCCCGACAGCGAGAGTACGGTGACGTAGTTCTCGAAGGGCAGCAGCTCGTAAGCGTGCCGCATCAGGATCGGGCCCTCGGCGATGGGAACCCTCAGGCCACCGTCGTTGAGGAGTGCGACGTGCACCGGCTCGCCGGCAAGGTCCTGCGCGACGTCGAGCAGCGCGTCGGCAACGAGGTTTTCGAGCGTGCCCTCCGGGTCGGCCTTGCGGAACGATCCCCCCGCGTGCGCCAGCACCTCGGCGAGCTGCTCGCCCAACCGGGCCCGGTACGGCCCGACCAGCGCCTCGATGTCGGCCGCCGGCTGGATACTGTCGCCCACCACCGTGAAGTCGACCGGGGCCGCGGTGACCGGAAGGACGTGTGGGGCCGCCTGCGGCGCGCGTTCCGGTGCGGTGCAGCCCGCCAGGATCAAGGCGGCGACGAGCATGGGTCGGGGCGATTGCGGCATGATGATGCTGAACATCGCGTCATCGGGTGTTGCGCGCCACGCCGCAGACCGCATCGTTGCACGGCACACGGTGTCACCGTCATCACTCCTCTCCACCAACACGAGCGATCCCCATGTCCCTTGCCCATTCGCTTGACGGCGTTCGCGTCCTCGACCTCTCCCGTCTCCTGCCGGGGCCCTTCCTGACGATGGTCCTCGCCGATCTCGGCGCCGACGTGGTCAAGGTCGAGGAGCCGCGCGTGGGCGACTACATGCGCGACTTCCCGCCTCGTGGCGAGGGGATGTCGGGCCGCTACTTGACGGTCAACCGCAACAAGCGGTCGGTGACGATGGACCTCAAGGACGACCTGGAGCGCGAGCGATTCCTGCGCATGGCCGCCCAGGCCGATGTCGTCGTCGAGAGCTTCCGGCCGGGGGTAATGGACCGGCTGGGCGTCGGGTACGAGGCGCTGCGCGGGCGCAACGCCGGGATCGTCCTGTGCTCCATCTCAGGCTACGGACAGACCGGGCCCTACCGGGACCGCGCGGGCCACGACATCAACTACCTGGCGCTGGCGGGCGTGCTCGCGATGAGCGGCGCGGCGCCCGACGGCCCTCCCGGGATGGCCGGCGTGCAGATCGCGGATATGGCGGGGGGCGCCATGTGGGGTGCGATCGGCATCCTTGCCGCGCTGATGGAGCGCGACCGCACGGGAATGGGGACCCGCCTGGACATCTCGATGACCGAAGGCGCCCTGGCGTTGCTGGCCAGCGAGTTCGGGATCGTGGATGCGGAACCCGCGGTCCCCACCCGAGGCACCGGCCTTCTCAACGGCGGCGCAGCCCGCTACGGCGTGTACCGGACGAGCGACGGCAAGTACCTGAGTGTGGGGGCGCTGGAGCCGCAGTTCCTGGCGCGCTTGGTCGCGGCTACGGGCCTGGAGCTGCCGAACAGGCCGGCGGACGCCGCCGCGGACGGCCCCGGGACGGCACGGGAGCACGATATGCGCCGCCAACTCACCCGGATCATCGCGTCGAAGGAACGCGACGAATGGGTGCGCATCCTCGCGGAATGCGATTGCTGCTGCGAACCGGTGCTCGAACTAGACGAGGTGGCCGAGCATCCCCTTCATCGCGAACGCGGGCTCTTCTTCGAGATCGGCGACAGCGGGTTGCCCGGGACGCTGCAGGTGCGTACCCCGCTCGGAATGCCCACGGGACGTCGCCCCGCACCAGCGCTGGGCCAGCACAACGACGAAGTCTTTCGTGAGTACGGGGTGGAGGACGCGTAAGCATCGGGCCGCCTCGGGTCCAGAGCTACAGCTGCCGCACACTATCCATTCTGCAGCCTCACACCGACGGCGACCGCACGATTGGCGCGGTCCCCGGCCCTAAGCCCGGGGGTAGTGTCTAACAACCCGTAGTTGACCCCGACCTCGAACATCACCACGCGCCGTGCGAAGCGCCTCAACTCGATGCCTAGTAGCGCGACGGCACCCAGGTCGAACCTGCGGCCTACGGACTTGCTGTCCCAATAGTGGAACAGGTAGCCCGCCGCCGGGCCCATCAGGACGTAGGGAATCTCGCCGAGCCTGAACTTGTAGAGGACCGGAATCTCGACATAGTGCAGGTTGTGGCAACAGTCGTTGCCCTTCTGGACGTAGAACACGCCTGCGCGGATGTCGTCGCCCTCGTCTCCCACGAGATGGAAGTCGTAGGACAGGCCGGCGAGGATGCCGAGACCGGTCGTCCGGTCGCCGCGATGCTTTGCCCCGACAAGTCCTAGATGTCCCCCCAAGCCCTGGGCGGAGAGCGGTGCGGCCGCCAGCGCCACCGCCAGAACAGCGGCCACGTTTTTCATCCCAGGCCCCTTCCAGGAAGAATAGCCTATCCCCCCCACACCTCCTCGAACACCCGGAGATAGTTCTCGCCCAGGAACTTGAGGATCACCTCGTCGGAATGGCCGCGCGCGGCCAGTGCTTCGGTCAGGCGCGGGAGCCTGGAGATGTCCTCGAGGCCGGCCGGGGCCATCTCCTTGCCGTAGTGATCGCTGCCCAGCCCGATGTGGTCGGCGCCCATCACGTCCAGTGCCGTCTCGATGTCCCGCACCACGCTGTCCAGGTCGCGGTGCGCGACGTGGATGAGGCCCAAAACGCCGCCGTTGGCCGCCAGCGCATCCAGCATCCAGCGGTCGCGGGGCAACTCGAGGCGCGGGCGGGGCAGCCTGCCGCCCAGCAGGTCCTGTGCGTCGGGGGCCGAGTCGGGGAACATGGTGGGCGTGGTGTGCGAGAGAATCACGGGATTGCGGGTGAGCTCGAGGATCTCGCTGAAGCCGGCTTCGCCGATGTGCACCAGGTCGATCACGATCCCGAGGTCGTCCATCCGCCGGACGACCTCCTTGCCGAGCGCCGTCAAGCCGCCGCGCCGGTCCGCCGCCCAGCAACCGTCGGCGAAGATGTTGCGGCGGGTGTGGGTCAGGCTCCCGGAACGCAGGCCAAGGCGGTAGTACAGGTCGAGGAAGCGCGGGTCGGTGCCCAGGGCCTCGCATCCCTCGAAGGTGAGGACCAGCGCCACCCTTCCCTTCAACTTGGCGCGGCGGATGTCGCCGACCGTCGTGGCCAGCACGAGTTCGTCGTGCCCGTCGACCTGTTCATGCAGATTCCACACCATCTCCATGCCCCGCCGCACGGGGTCGCGCAGCCAGTCATCGTCCAGGTAGATCGCGCAGAGCTGGGCGGTTACCCCGCCCTCCCGCCAGCGCGGCAGGTCGTACTGGCCCATGGGACCGAACCAGACCGTGTGGGCGCCCATTCCGAAGCGGACCAGCGGATTGTGCTCCAGCCCCGGCGGCGGCTCCCAGTCGAGATCGGGCACCTCGACCCGGTCGCCGAGGGACATCTTGCCCTCGGTAATGGGGATCAGGATGTCGCTATGGCCGTCGACGACGACGGCGCGGCGGTGGAGGTCGCGAGCTGCAGCGGCCGGCCGCCCCTCGGACGGATTGTCGCCGGCCATCAGGAGTCCCCCGAGCCCGGCAGCCCGCCTTCCACCACCGGCAGCTCGATACGCGACCCGTCCGCACCGCCGCGGTACACTGTCAACATGGCATCGGCGTCGGCGGGTACCGGGTCGAACATGCCGGCGTCGGCGCCCGCGATCGCTACCCGGATCCGATGTCCCGCGCGGACCAGTGCGGCGATGGGCCAGAGCCGGAAGCCGACCGTCACGGCCTCGCCGGGCGGCATGGGCTCGGCGTCGGCGCGCGCGAACGAGTGGTATGGCCCCTCGCCCTCGAAGTAGGGGTTGGGCACGGCCTTGCGGTGGATCAGCCGCAGCCCGCCCTCGGTCACGTAGCGGCTCCGGCCGGCCGGATCGACGTCTTCCAGGTAGACGAAGAGCGCGCCGTCCTCCCGGTCCGACGCGATGTTCAACGTGATCACGGGGTAGCCGGCGATCTGCAGGTCGGATTCGAGCGGGTCGGTGGTGTAGGTGAGCATGCGGCCGTCCATGTCGGCGCGGTCGTCCAGGTTGAGGATCGGGGCGCCCATCTGGGCCATCCAGCGATTATCGGGGCCGGTGGTGACTTCCGGATCGACGGCGTATTCGTCGCTGCCGTCCGTCACGGCCTCCGAATCCCCGGTCAGGCGCCCCCCCGAGTCCATATGGAACGTCGCGGTTGTGGTACCCGGCGGCGGCCAGACCTCGGTGTCGTGGTACGCTTCCTCGCCCAGGTTGAAGAAGCGCATGGCCGGCCAGTCGTCAACCCCGTTGTCGGCACCCTTCAGATGGTAATCGAAGAAGAGGCGCCGCAACTCCATCTGCTCGTCCACCGACGGTTGGGGCGGAAGAGGCGCTGCACCCACGGAATAGGGGCTGGCGCTGTAGCCGCCGCCGTGCGTGGAGGCCAGGACGAGCACCTTCTGGGGGTTGGAGAAGTGCCGGAAGCGCAGCAGCGTCCCGTCGGCGGTGCCCGCGTCCATCCAGCTGACCAGGATCAGCATCGGTACGCCCGACGCCTCGATCTCGGCCCTCCAGTGGATCGGGCCGATTTCGGCCCACGTCTGATCCCCACCGACCACGTCGTCCCGGTATTCCGTGGCCAACACCACCTGGAACACGTCCGGGTTCGCGGCGTGCTCGGCAACGGCCGCGGCCAGCAGCGATCCGTCCTGGTCTTCGTCGACGCGCCGGACGCCGGCGCCCATCACTTCCGTGTTGTTGTCGTCCATGTGGCCCACCAGGTCGCCCCACGTCTCGATGAAGCCCCGGGCCAGCAGACCGTAGGGACGGATCGGGCTGGGATAGGCGTCGAAGTCCGACCAACCCGGAATGACGGCCTTGACCGCCGGGTGGTTCACGGCCGCGAGCAGTTCGGCGGTGGTGCCCGTGTACGAGGTCCCGTAGGCGCCCACCGTCCCGTCCGACCACTCGCGCGCCACCACCCAGTCCACCACGTCGTACGCGTCAAGGACCTCCTGGCGCCCATACTCCACGGGCCGCGTGCCGAACGAGGCGCCGCTGCCGCGCGCGTCCACCTTGACCAGCGCATAGCCGTGGGCGATGAAATGGCGGTCCAGGCCCGACAGGGTGTTGATGCGCTCGCCCGTCTCGGGGTCCTCCAGCCCGCGGCGGTAGCGGGTCAGCGTGAGGAGAGCGGGATACGGCGGGTCGTGGTCCTCCGCCGGGTGGTAGACGTCGGCGGCGAGCCGCGTCCCGTCCTCAGCGGCGATGTAGTGCGAGAATATGGTCGGCTCGGGTGGCCCCTCGGTGGCGGTTTCGCAGGCGAGGAGGGCGACGGTGAGGGCCGCCGCGGCCAAGCGCGCGATCCTCACTCCGGCACCTTCATTGAGCTGATGATCGGCGCGACCGGCAGCGCATCCAGGTCGACCACCTTCCCCTCCTTGATCACCATATGGATCTCGCGGTAGTTGTGGGCGCTCTCGAGCGGGTCGGCGTCGAGGATCACGATGTCGGCCCACCTGCCCGGCTGCAGCGTCCCGATCTCGTTTTCGAGCCAGTACGCGCTGGCAACGTTGCTCGTGGTCGACTTGAGCACCTCCATCGGGTCCATCCCCAGCTCCTCCAACGCCACCAGCGCGTTGAAGTGCCCCTCACCGAGTTTGACGCGTGGATCGATGGTGTCGGAAGCCAGCGTCGCCGATTCCGACAGCAGTACCGGGTTCTGGATCCCGGCGTCGGTGGACATCAACAACTTTGCGCCCGCCTTGATCATGTTGGCCCGGTTGATCGCGCCGATCTTCATGTACGGCGTAAGCGTCCCGGTCGGGTTGTGCTCCTCGAGCGCCGCCATACGCCGCGCCGTGATCGGCAGGACCGAGCACGCGATCCCGCGGTCGACCATCTTCTGGATCGACTCCATCGGGATCGGAATCTCGGGCCCGGAGATCCCGCAGTGCGTGATGATGTCCACCCCCGCCTCGATCGCCATGTCGAAGCTCTCGACCGAGGTGGTGTGGGTCTGCACGGTCATCCCGGCACGGTGGCCCTCCTCGACGATCACGCGCTGCACGCGCTCCGAGAACGAGATCAGGTTCATGTCCACGTGACCGCTGGCACCGTACTTGAGAAAGTCCATCCCCAGCGTCGTGTAGTTGCGGATCACGTCGGCGACCGAGTCGGGCGTCATCCACAGCAACTCCCGGCCCGTGTCTTCCTCCCAGGTCTCGTTGATGCGCTTGACAAAGGCCTGGCTCACGTACGGCGCGTGCGACTCGCGGAAGTCGGGCCCCAGCGGACCGCTGAAACCGATGATGTTGCCGGCCAGGTAGATCCGGCTCCCCGGCGCCTCGCCCGCGTTGATCATGTCGCGCGCCTTCCCGAGCGCCGCGCGCGGACCCCAAGTGTCGAAGACGGTGGTCTGGCCGGTCTTCAGGGTGATCTGGGCCGCCTCGAGGACGATCTCGTGCAGCCGGTGCTCATGCAGGATGAGCGTCTCGAGGTCGAGGTTGAGGAATAGATGAAGGTTGCCGTCCATCAGCCCGGGGATGACGTATTTGCCCCCGGCGTCGATCGTGGTCGCGCCCGCGGGGACAGGGGTCGAGGCGGCGGACCCGGCGGCGGTGATGCGCCCATCGGTGAACACGACCACGCCGTCCGCGATCGGTGCGGCCCCCGTGCCGTCGATCACGGTGCCGCCGGTGATGGCGACGGTCTGGGCCGCGGCGGCCGGGGCGAGCGCGGCGGTGAGAAGCAGTGCAAGCGCGTTGGCTCGTTGGGTGGACATGGCTGACTCCTTTAGTCCTTCAGTAATCCCTCAGTCGACTCTCGGCACCATGCGGGCGCCTTGGGCGATATACGTCATGCGTCCGTCCGGACCCGGGTCGAGGAAGCTCATGACCGCCGCGGTCGGGTTCCCCTCGGGGTCCGGGAACGTGAACGCGTCGTTCCCGACCGGCTTCAGGGGTATCGGCAGCGTCGGCTCCATCGGCGTGTCGTCGTAGAAGGCGAACTTGGCCCACAGGGAGACGCCGAGGGTGCCGGCCATCTCGCCTGGCATCTCCGCGATCTCGTAGATCTGGGCAACGTTCTCGTAGCGGCCCGCGTAGCGCGCGATGTCGACCTCCTCGTCGACGATGGGCCGGACCAAGGGCGCGGGTGGCACCACGCCGGCGGCCTCCTCCATCCACTTGGCGGAGAGCTCGTTGGTCAGCCCACCGCTGTGCGACGAGTTGCCCAGGACCGCAACCGCCACGTTGCTCTCGGGGTGCGCGGTCAGGTTCGCCAGGATGCCGGGCCCGCCGCCCCCGTGCGACACGAACCCGTCCTCGGACAGCATCCAGCCCAGGCCGAACGCGATCGGCGCGCCTTCGCCCCGCACCCGCGTGGTTTCGGTCCGCATGGCGCGGGCGCTCCCGGGCGACAGGATCGTGGCGCCGTTCGGGCCAGTGCCGTCGGCCATGTGCGCCGCCGCGAAGGTGACCAGCGCGCTGGCGGACATCATCGCCGTGGCCCCCGCCGGCGCGAAGCTGATGGGCAGAAAGGCGAACGATGTCCGCACCGGCTCGCCGGTCTCGGGGTCGGTGAAGTGCCCGACGCTGGCCCGGTGCAGCAGCGCGTCCTCGGGCAGCACGGCGGCGTGTTCCATGCCGAGCGGCTGGAAGATCCGCTCCTTCACGAGGTCGTACCAGCTACGTTCCCGGATCCTCTGGCAGAGGTAGCCGGCGATCACCGTCGCCGTATTGCAGTACGAGGTGTCGGCGCCGGGCTCGTGGATCTTGCCCATGCCCGCGAAGCGCGGGATCGCCTTCTCGATCGTCTCTTCGTCGTGGCCCTGCTCGGGCACCATCTCGCCGTCGATGCCGCTCGTGTGGTTGACCAGCATCCCGACCGTGATGCGCGCCAGGTGGTCCGCATCGGCGAGGCGCACCTCGGGCAGATACGTCGAAACCGGGGCTCCGAGATCCACCAGGCCTTCGTCCACCATCTGCATGAGGAGCGTCGTGTTGAAGATCTTCGTGATCGAACCGATGTGCATGACTGTCTCGGGGGTCATCTCGACGCCGCTGCTGACGTTCACGAGCCCCGCGGCGGCGGTGCGGATCTCCCCGTTCGCGAAGATGGCCGCGCTGGCGCCGACCACCCCGTGACGGGCAAGCGCCTCCTCCAGGTCGGCCTGGAGCGCCGGATCGGTTCCGGGTGGCGCGCTTGCGGGCCGGGTGCGCGCCGGCGAGTCCGGTGCGCAGGACGTGACGCCGACGACCGAAGGCACGGTCGCCGCGACCGCCGCGGTCTTGAGGAAATCCCTGCGGGTGCTTGTCGATCTCTCGCGGGCGGGCATTGCATTCTCCTGGGCCGCGGCCGTGAACGCGTGGTTCTCGCGCGCCGGACCGTTGCCGACGCCCCGAACTGCCAGAATAGGCTGCGGCGGCGATCGCCGCCAATTGCCGCGGGAGACTTGACTATAAGTGACCAGTCACCGAGACTGGTCATATGAGAACCATCAACGCATCGTACTTCAAGGCCCGCTGCCTGGCGATCCTCGACCGTGTGCGGGAAACGGGCGAACGCATCGTGATTCTCAAGCGGGGGAAGCCCGTGGCGGAGCTCGGACCGCCCAGCCGTGCGGTGTCGCAGTATCCGCAGGCGGAGTTGAGGGGCACGGTCACGGTGATCGGCGACATCGTCGGGCCGGTCGTGCCGGAGCACCACTGGGACAGTCTGGCGGGTGCTGGCGCGACCTCCGCCGGGCCAACGCCCGCTGAGGCCGCGGAGGAGGCCGACGCGCGCAAGCGAGCGCAGTGGAAGGGCGGCGAGTGACCGCGCTCCCGGATACCCGCGTCCTCCTGGACACCCACATCCTGATCTGGTGGCTTCAGGGCGACGGGCCACTGTCGTCAGTGCAGCGACAGGTCCTCGACGCGGCCAACGCGGACGCGCCACTGCGCGTATCCGACATCTCGCTCTGGGAGATTGCCATGCTTCACAGCCTCGGCCGCATACGGCTTGCGCTTCCGCCCAGGGAGTGGCTGGAGAAGGCGGTCGCGCCGCCGCTCGTCAGGCGCTACGGCATCTCCCCGGCGATCGCGGCCGAAGTGGCTGCCCTACCGGACTCCTTTCACCGGGACCCCGCCGACCGTATTCTCGTTGCGACCGCGCGCATCATGGGAGCGACGCTGCTTACGCACGACCGCCACATCGTCGACTCCAGACTGGTGCCGACGCTGAACTGAGACGGTCGGCGGCCGCGCCCGCAGCCACCGCGCCGCGCGCGCAGCCACCACGCAGCGAAGGAAAAGACACGTGCAGATGAGACGGATTGGACGCGCCACCTCCCGCCGCCGCTTCCTCAAGGCCGGGGCCGCGGCGCTGAGCGGCGCGATGATCGCCCCGGAGCGCATTCTGGCCGATCCCTACGCACCGCTGGAACCGCACGCAGACCCCTCGCGGCCCGGCTCCCCGCGTGGGGCGGCCGCCCTCACAACCCCAATCAGAGTCAGAGGCGTGGTGCGCTCCCAGGGAACGGGATTGCCCCGCGTGCCCGTCTCCGACGGCGTGCAGGTCGTGGATACCGCGGACGACGGCTCCTTCGAGCTAGTCACGACGCCCGACCGGGGCTTCGTCTGGTTCACGACGCCATCGGGCTACCGGATCCCGCTCAACGCCCCGGGCACCGCCCGCTTCTACCAGCCGCTGTCCGACGGGCGGGAGCAGTCGGCCGTCTTCGAGCTCGAACCCGATCCGGTGCCCCACGACAACCACACGCTGCTACTTCTCGGCGACATTCAGACGGAAGACCCCACGGAGATGGAGTGGTTCCTCTCGCAGTCGGTGCCGGACCTGCGCGAGACGGTTGCGGGGCTCGGCGGCGAGCACGCTTTCGGCATTTCCTGCGGCGACATCATGTTCGACAACCTCGAACTCTACCCGGACTACGAGCGCGGGGTCGGCCAGATCGGCATCCCCTTCTTCCAGGTCGTCGGCAACCACGACCTCGACATGGACAACCTGACCGACCAGGCCTCGACCGAGACCTTCAGCCGGCATTTCGGGCCCCGCTACTACTCGTTCAACCGCGGCGCCGTCCACTACGTGGTCCTGGACGACGTGTTCTGGCACGGCAGCGGCTACATCGGCTATCTGGGGGCCGATGCGCTGGCTTGGCTGGAGCGGGACCTGGCCCGTGTCGAGCCGGGGTCGCCCGTGATCGTGGCGACGCACATCCCCGTGCTCGGCAGCCAGCACCTGCGCCGCGGCGAGGAACGTCCGGGCACGGCACTCGCGATCATGAACCGCCAGGCCCTCTACCGGCTGCTGGAGCCGTTCGAGGCGCATATCCTCACCGGCCACACGCACGAGTGCGAGCATGTGTTCGAGCAGGGCACGCACGAGCACGTGACCGGGGCGATCTGCGGAGCGTGGTGGAGCGGCCCGATCTGCCACGACGGGACGCCCAACGGATACTGCGTCTACACCGTCCGCGGCGAGGAAGTCCGCTGGCGCTACAAGGCGACCGGGCATCCGGACGACCATCAGATGCGGCTCCATCGGGGCGGCGGCGACCCGTCGTCACGCGGCGAACTGGTCGCCAACATCTGGAACTGGGATCCGGAGTGGACGGTTCGCTGGTTCGCGGACGGCGAGCCCAGGGGTGCGGTGCCCCGGCGTCCGGGCTTCGATCCCCTGAGCGCGGAACTGCACACGGGACCCGATCTGCCTCCGCGGCGCACCTGGGTGGAGCCGGTGCCGACCGACCACATCTTCCGGGTAACGCTGACGGGCGAGGAAAGCGTTGTCGTGGTCGAAGCCACGGATCGATTCGGACGCGTTTTCGTCGACGAATGGCGGAGGTAATCGAGATGAGACGGATGAGGGATTGTCGAAGCGCGACGGTTTGCTCCCTGCTGGCCGTTCTTTGCGTCGGTGCGCCGGCCTGCGAGCCCGCGGAGGAAGGGGGCGCGGATTCGGCGCGGCCCGCCGCCGGAGACATGGCTGCGGAGCCCGCACGGCGCCCCGCCGAGCCCTGGACGCTGGAGGACGTCACGCCGAACACCGAGGACGGCATTCGCGTCCTGATCATCCACGACATGGAGGGTCTGTCGGGCCAGGACGACCCGCGCAGCTACAGGTTCGGCACCGAGCAGTACCCGTCCGGCCAGCAGATGCTCGCCGCCGATGTCAACGCGGTGGTGGACGGGCTCTTCGCGGGTGGCGCCACCGAGGTCGTCATCGCGGACGGACACGGCAGCGGCAACTCCGATCCCGACCTGCGCACCGACCTCCTGGACGAACGCGCCACCCAGATCATCCGCAACGAGCCCTTCGACACGTACTTCGACCTCCCGGAATCGGAGGCACTGGACGCGGTGGCGGTCGTCGGCATGCACTCCAAAACGGGAAGCGGCGGCTTCGCGGCGCACACCTTCACCCTGGGGATCGACCTGCTGATCAATGGCCAGGCAATCACCGAGACCGAGCTGGTCGCGCTGTCCTGGGGGCGGTTCGGCGTGCCGGTGATCTTCGCATCCGGCGACGACAAGCTGCGCGGGGACCTCGAGACCATGCCCTGGATCGAATATGTGACCGTCAAGGACGCTCTCAGCGCCGACACGGCGGTGCCGCGGCCCATAGCCGAGGCCGGCGCGGATCTGCGGGAGGGGGCGCGGCGCGCGGTTGAGCGGCTCGCGGAGGCGAAGTCGATGCGGGCGGTGCTGCCGGTACGCGCGTCGCTGCACGCGGTCCCGCCGGCCAGCCTGCGCTTCCTGGAGGGGATTCCCGGCCTGGATGGAGGCGACGGGACCGGCCCCGCCTACGCCGACGACACCTACAGCTTCACGGCTTCGGACATGCGCAAAGCCTACGATGGGCTGGTGGCGGTGGTGGGCATGGCGCGCGTAGGCTACCAGAGCCTGCTGCAGGAGGTCGTCGCCGCGCGACCGGACGCGGGCGAGATCCAGTCGGCGTTCGGCGAGGCCCTGTGGCAGCGCTGGCACGACCAGGAGTCGGGGAGGTACGAGCGGCCGGGGGCGGGCGAGGCGATCGGCGAGGTGATCCGGCGCTTTCACGGATACCGATAAGAGCAGACTCCATGATCCTCGATTCCGCGCTTCTTCTTGCCGCTGCGGTCGGCGTACAGTCCCCCCAGCAGGCCGGAGTGGCCGCCGACTCAACCCTCACGCACACCGACGGCGTGGTGCCGCCGACCGTGACCGCGGTGCGGGCCGAGCCGCCTCCCGTCCTCGACGGTGTCCTGGACGAGCCGGTGTGGCAGAACGCCGTCCCGGTCACGGGATTCCGGCGCGATCGGCCAGGCGACGGACTGCCCGCGGCCGAGAAGACGGAGGTGCGGGTCGCCTACACCGACGACGCGCTTTACGTCGGGGCGCGCATGTACGACCAGGACCCGTCCCGGATATCCCTGCTCCGGGGTCGGCGCGATTCGTTCATGCAGTCCAACGACCAGTTCCTGATTCAGCTCGACTCCTACCACGATCACCGCACCACCTTCGTCTTCGGGGTGACCCCGGCGGGAGGACGCAACGACCTGGTCGCGCCAAACGACGGGTTCCAGGGGATGGACGCGGGCTGGGATCCGGTGTGGGACGCCGCGACCCGCGTGGATTCGTTGGGCTGGGTGGCCGAGATGCGCATCCCCTTCTCGCAGCTCCGCTTCCGGGAGGGTGACCAACAGGTCTGGGGGGTCAACTTCCGCCGTGACATCCTGCATGCCGGCGAGGCCGTGGATTGGGCGTGGAGACCGTCCACGGAGAGTGGTCTTGCTTCGTCGTTCGGACACCTGCTGGGGCTGGAGGGAGTGCGCCGGCCCTCGCGCCTGGAAGTCCTTCCGTACGCGGTCACCCGCGCGAGCTTCGACCAGCGCGCGGACCCGGCGAGCCCCTTCGACGATGGCTCCGTCTACGGGGGTGCGGTCGGACTCGACCTCAAGTACGGGCTCACCGGTGGGCTTACCCTGGACGCCACCGTGAACCCCGACTTCGGGCAGGTGGAGGCGGACCCGGCAGTGGTGAATCTGACCGCCTTCGAGACCTTCTTCGTGGAGCGCCGGCCGTTCTTCGTCGAGGGCGCGGGTCTCTTCGGCTTCGGCGGGCTCGAGGGATTGCGCTTCTTCTATTCGCGTCGGGTCGGTCAGCGTCCGGCGATCCGTGCCGGTGGCCCCCGGGGTTCCTTTGTCGACCAGCCGACGCAATCGACCATTCTCGGCGCGGCCAAGATATCGGGTCGGACCGACTCGGGTTGGGTCGTCGCCTTCATGAACGCCACCACGCAGCGCGAAAACGCCCGCGTCACAGAACGTGCCGGCGCGCCGGTCGCCGAAGTCCCGGTGGACCCCCTGTCGAATATCACGGCGCTACGCCTACGCCGTGACATGCGGGACGGGGACAGCTACGTCGGCATGATCGCGACCGGAGTGGACCGCGACCTGAACCACGCAACCTTCGCCCTCCTCCGCGACCGCGCCCTTACCGGCGGCGTGGACTTCCTCCATCGCTTCGCAAACCGAACCTATGCACTGCAGGGCTGGGTGGGCGGTTCACACATCAGCGGCAGCCCGCACGCGATGCGGCGGGCGCAACAATCATCGGTGCGGTACTACCAGCGGCCCGACCAGAACTATGTGACCTTCGACTCCGACCGTACCTCGCTGGGCGGCTACGCGGGTGAGTTGGCGCTGCGCAAGATCGCGGGCGAGTGGCTCTACGGCTTCGAGGCGAGCATGATTTCGCCCGGCTTCGAGATGAACGACGCCGGCTTCCAGACCATCGCGGACATCTACTCGCTCACCCTCGGCGGAACGCGGCGGTGGGTTGAACCCGGGCGCTATTTCAGATCCGCCGGCCTGACCCTGGGCGGATCCGAGCGGCGAAACTTCGGCAACCTGGTTTTTCAGCGCGAGATCTCGCTGCGCGGTAACGGTCAGACGGTGGGATTCCAGTCTCTGCGCGGCTCGCTGCGCTACGAAATGGAGACCCTGGACCATCGCGCAACACGAGGCGGTCCCGCGATGGTCAGTCCCGCGAACTGGGGCGGCAACCTCTGGTTCAATACCGACGGACGAAAACGCGTCTCGGGCGGCCTGTCCGTCAACTTCTCCGGTGATGCCGAGGGTTCCTACTCGGTCTCGGCCGGCCCTACGTTCTTCGGCCGCGGCGAGGGGCTGTTCAGCTGGAGCCTCCGGCCCAGCCTGAGAAGGAGCAGGAATGCCGCATTCTACGTCACGCAGGCAGACGACCCGGCCGCGCATTCCACCTACGGCCGCCGATACGTCTTCGCCGAATTGGAACAGTCCGCGATCGACGTGACGATCCGCATGGACCTGGCGCTCACGCCGCGCATGACGCTGCAGGTCTACGGCCAGCCCTTCGTGGCCACCGGCGACTACGAGAACTTCATGGCACTCCGCGAACCCCGGACCTATGACTTCCTGCGCTACGGCCAGGGCGCTGCCACGATCGGGCGCTCGCACGCCGGCGACGTCTACACCGCCGACGCCGACGGCACCGGGCCCGCCGACCCGATCCGCTTCCCCAACCCAGACTTCCGCACGCGTTCCTTCCGGAGCAACGTGGTGCTGCGCTGGGAATACCTCTCCGGCTCGACGCTGTTCCTGGTCTGGAGCCAGGACCGGGCCGACTGGGTTCGCGACCCGGCCTTCGACGGCGTCGGCGATCTGCAGCGCCTCTTCTCGGACCCGATGCGAAACGTCTTCCTGATCAAGGCGAGCTACTGGCTGGACTTCTGAGGGGCTCCAGCCCGTGCGCAGGCGGTTTCAGCGGATGCCCGGGGACAACCTCTTCACCACGATTACCGGGACATCGAATTCGTCCTTCTCGATGAAGACGACGAGGCCGTCCGGACCGAATTCGTCGGGCATCCGTATTCGCTGGTCGATGGTTCCCAGATAGCGGCCGGTTGGCGTGAGCACGTCGATCGGTCCGCGGTCCAGCTCCGGTTCCTTTCCGCGGCGCTGGACCCAGAGATTGCCTTCCCAGGTGGTGCGCAACGCATGCAGCACCGGCACTTCCGGGAAGAACTGCATGTCCTCGATCGCTCTCGCCCGGGCCGCACGGAATACCCCAACCAATGCCAGGGCGTCCGGAGGAACACGGCCACTCGGGTCTCGCGACAAACCCAATTTTGCCAATTCGCGATCCTTTTCCGCCTGTCTGGCCCGGTTACTGCCCGGCTCGGGGTCGATCGGCCGGCGCAGGGTCTTAAGCACCCCGCCGGACGGCCCCGTGACCTTGATCGCGTACGCGGAGGAGTCCGAAAACGCGACCCCACCCCCCGGGAGCGCGTCGAAAACGAGAGGTGGCACAAACCCCCACAACCCACCGCTTGTCACCTCGGCCAAACTCCCTGTCTTCATTTCCGTCCCCGGTGGCGCCCACGCCTCCGCAAAGGTCTCGATCCGCGCCTCATCCGACGACAGGTCGGTGCGCATGATCTTGCGGACGCCGTCCGAGAAGATCGCGGCGCCCTCACGTTCGGGGCGCGCCCCGAACGCTTCGGCCCTCCCCCAATAGTAAACGTCGGGGAAGACGTTGGGGTCCGGAACGATCTCCATTCTCACCATTCGCTCGAACGCGCCTTCGGAATCGAAGAAATGAAACGCCAGGCGTGTCATGTCCGTTACGACGATTTGGCCACCGGGCAAGACATCCAACTGGCGTGGATTCCCGAACTCTCCGGGGCCCTCGCCGGGACGGCCGATCTCGCCCAGGAGGTTGCCGCCAGGGTCGACAACGACTACCCGAGCAGGCGCGTCCAGGAAATACAGGTTCCCGGCCTCGTCGAAGCCTGCGGCCGGCACCGTGCCCAAGACCTGCCATTCGGCGGCAGCATCGACCGATCCGATCCGGTAGACCTCGACGAGTTCCGCGGCCAGGAGTCGATCCTCCGCCGGAAGTTCAATCGTTTCCTGGGCACGGCCGTCCCCCGCGATCAATAGTGCCGCGAGGCATCCGGGAAGGAGCGTCCGGTTCATTCGAAAGTGGGAGACTAGCTGCTCGCCGGGCTTCTGAACGGCTCCAGATGCTCCACGAAGTACCGCGCCATCGCGTTCTGGAAGTAGGTCATGCTCTGTCCCTCGAGCCCGTGGCTCTGATCCGGCAGCACCAGCAGATCGAAGGGCCTGTCCGCGCGAATCAGGGCTTCCACCATGCGCATGGTCTGGGCGAACGGCGTGTTCACGTCGGCGGTCCCGATCGTGATCAGGAGCTTGCCCGCCAACCGGTCCGCGATCGTCAGGTTGGATGCGTAGGCGTACCCTTCGGGGTTGTCCGAGGGCTTGAGCATGTAGGGTTCCACGGGCACCCACGCCACCGACTCCAGTTCGACGACGGGTGACCCCGATACACCCACGTGGTAGACCTCGGGCGCGAGCAGCATCGCCCGCAACGTGAAGTAGCCGCCCCACGAGTACCCGTGCACGCCGACGCGGCCCAGATCCATGTACGGCCGCGCCTCGCCCAACTGGCGGATGGTCGCGACATGGTCGGGGATTTCGTTCCGGCCGATCGCCTTGTATACGACGTCCTGGAAGTCCTTGCCGCGCCCGGGCTGGCCGCGGGCGTCGATGATGAATGTGACAAAGCCCAGTTGGGCCAGAGCCTGCGCCTGCACCCCCCAGAAGTTCGAAGTGAAGGTGCGCGGCACGGCAGTGGTCTGCGATCCCGGATACATGATCTCGACGACCGGATACCTGCCTGCGGGATCGAAGTCGGGGGGATGATAGATCACGCCGTAGAGATCTGTGACCCCGTCGTCCGCCTTCACCACGAACTCCTCCGGAGGACGCCAGTCGAGGGCGTCGAGCGCGCTGATGTCGGCCGCGGACAAGATCTCGACAAGCGTGCCGTCGGCCGACCGCAATTCCGAGCGGGGCGGACGGTCCAACGATGAATGGGTATCTACGAAGAACGCCTTCGAGGGGCTGAACTGGATGGCGTGCTGACCGCTGCCTTCGGTGAGCTGCTCGGGGTCGCCGCCGTCGAGGCGTACGCGGTAGAGGTGGATGTCGTAGGGCCGCTCGGGGTCGCGCTGGGCGTGGAAGTACACCCATCCGGCCACCGCATCGACCGTCGCGACCGGACCGGTGGGGAACGGTCCCGAGGTGAGGCGGCGCGCGAGGTCGCCGTTGTTGTTGTAGAGGTAGAGGTGCGTGAAGCCGTCCCGTTCGGAAAGCCACAGAAAGCGGTCGTCGTCGACCGGCGTGTAGAACGATCCCTGCACTTCGAGCAGGCGCAAACCCTCGATGTAGGTGTCCTGCCGCTCGGTGAGGATGACGCGGCTCTCGCCCGTCGCCGGATCGGCCTCCATCAGGTCCAGACGCGTCATCGGACGATTGACCCGCTGGAACAGCAGCCGCGACCCGTCCGGTGTGAACCCGATCACGTGAATCCCGATCTCGTCCGCGGCCTGAAGATCGATGGACACGGGCTCGCGCGAGTTCACGTCTACCACATACAACTCGGGCTGGGGCCACGGACCGCCGGTGTACGGATAGTCCCGCCACTCGACCTCCTCCTCGGGCCCGAGCCAGTGTACGACCGGCATCCTGTGGACCTTGTCGCTGCGCGTCCTCAGCGCCGTGAACCGATATCCGTCAGACGACCACCGGGCCCCTGCCGACGACCAGGCATACCGGCCCTCGCCGTCATCGGTGACGCGCACCATGCGTCCGTCTTCGCTGGAGCGCAGCCAGAGGTCGTTCTCCCGGTGGCGCAGAAACCACGCTCCGTTCGGCGATGGGACCTCCATTACCGGGCCGGACGTCGCGGGCCATCCGTCTTCGACCGTCTGCGGCGTGGTCCGAGTCACCTCTGCAGGACTCCTGGCGGGGATCTCCTCGATGCCGTACCCATCCAGATCGAGCCGAAAGCGCCTGCCCTCGACCTCGAACTCGGCCGCCGGTCCGGTCTCGTCGAGAGTCATCTCCGAGAAGGGCAGCCCATCGTACGGGGGCGTGTGCCCCAGAACCGGGATGAGTGCCGTGCGCAGCCGCTCGGTGTCAAAGAGGGGCTCACGCGTCCCCTGGGCCGGATCGACCCGGAACATCACCGTGTTGGCCGGCGCGCCGTCCGCATACCAGAACGACTCGCCGTCACCCAGCCAGCGCGGAACGACCACTCCCCCTTTCACAAGTGACGGGTAGGCCATAAGTTGCCGGAAGCGGGCAAACCGGTCCTCCGGGATTTCCTGGGCGGCGGTCCCGTCGCCCCAGCCCGCCAGCATGATCAGGGCCAGCAGTGGGAGGCTAAACGGTGAGAGGGTGCACCGAGCGTTCGATCCAGGCTGGGGCTTGATCATGTCCGAACACTACGCGGCAGCAGCGGAATCGGCCACCCCTTTTGGCCACGTCTGTATGCAAATCGGTACGCAAGCCGCGAAACGGGACACATCCCCCACGTTGTACGCAATCAGCAAAGGAGGAGCCTCATGAGATTGCGCTACGGCATCCTGGCGGGCCTGTTCACGCTTCTGGGCACGGGAGAAGCCCTCGCCCAGACGCGCGTGCTAACAGGCGCCGTCACCGACGCCACCACCGGACAGCCCATTTCGGGCGCGGCCATCGCCGTCACGGGGACGACCCTCGGCACCTTCACGGCAGAGGACGGCAACTTCGCCGTCTCCGTGGGAGCCGGCGAGGTCCTCCTCGAGATCAGCATGCTGGGATACCAGCCGGCATCGGTCACCGTACCCGAGGGCACGAACAACATCAGCGTCAACCTCAGGGTCGACGTCCTCAACCTCGACGAGATCGTCGTGACGGGACAGGCGACCGGCATCTCCCGGAGGAACCTCGCCAATGCGGTTTCGACCGTGAGCGCGCGGGACCTCGAGCGGGTGCCCTCGTGGTCCGTTGAGCAGGCGCTCCGGGGCAAGGTCGCCGGGGCGAACATCCAGTCCAACTCGGGAGCCCCGGGCGGAGGCATGCAGCTTCAGCTTCGGGGCGTATCCACGATCCTGGGCGCGCACACACCGCTCTACGTGGTGGACGGCGTGATCGTCAGCGACCAGACGGTCCCTTCCGGGGTGCACACTGTCACCGTCTCCTCTTCGAACCCTGTCCGCGGAGGCTCGCAGGACAACTCCGCGAACCGGATCGCCGACCTGAATCCCTACGACATCGAGAGCATCGAGGTCCTCAAGGGTGCCTCGGCCGCAGCGATCTACGGATCGAAGGCGAACAACGGAGTGGTCATCATCCGCACCAAGCGGGGCCGGGTCGGCGCGCCGCAGTTCAACGTCACCCAGCGCTTCGGTTTCTACCAGCTCTCCAACAAGCTCGGTCTGCGCGAGTTCACCTCGATGGACGAGGCGGTCGAGTTCTTCGGGCCCCAGGCGAGGGATCACTGGCAGGCCGGCAAGTTCTTCGACCACGAGGAGCTGCTGGCGGGGAACGAACCCCTCTCCCGCGAGACTCAGGCCAGCGTGAGCGGCGGTACGGAGGATACGCGCTACTATGCGTCGGGACTGGTGAAGCACGATGGCGGCATCATCGACAACACCTTCTACAACAAGGAGTCGCTGAAGCTCAACATCGACCAGACGCTGGGCGATCGTGTTTCCTTCAGCCTGAACACGAACGCGATTCACACACTGGCGGGCCGCGGCATCACCAATAACGACAACCGGAGCATCAGCTACTACATGACGCTCCCGTCGACGCCGAGCTTCGTCGATCTGCGCGCGACCTGCGCCGACGGAAGCCGCCAGGCCGACATCGACAATTGTCCGAGCGGGACGGGCACCTATCCCAGGAACCCGTTCGCCGGATCGAACATCCTGGAGACGGCGTCGCTCGTGCGGAACGACGAGGAAGTGTGGCGCTTCGTGGGGTCCGGCAACCTCACCTTCGACGCCATCACTTCGTCCACGCACACCCTGCGGCTGAGCGCAACCGGCGGAATCGACTTCTACAACCAGAAGAACGAGCTCTTCTCGCCGCCCGAATCGCAGTTCGAGCCAAGTGACGGGCTTCCCGGAACGTCGGTGCTCGGGTCGGCCTACAGCCAGTACATGAACGCCAACCTGAACGCCGTCTACACCTTCAACTCCGACGCGTTCCAGTCGACGACATCCTTCGGCACCCAGTACGAGATCCGCGACCTCGACTACAGCAGCACGATCGCGAAGAACCTCATCGGGGGTCTGCAGAACATCGACCGGGGCACGGCGACCGAGGTCAGGCAGAACCGGGAGCGGATCCTCGACTTCGGCATCTTCGCCCAGGAAGAGCTGCTGATGATGGACGAGCGGCTGCTCCTGACCGCGGGAGCGCGGGCCGACCGGAGTTCCAACAACTCCGACACCGAAGCATTCCACTTCTATCCGAAGTTCGCGGCCTCCTACCGCTTCCCGATCGGTGGCAATCTCCTGGAAGAGGTCAAGTTCCGGGGCGCCTGGGGCCAGTCGGGCAACCAGCCGGTCTACGGGCAGAAGTTCACCGAGTACGAAGGCAGGAACATCGGCGGACTGCCGGCCCTGCGCGTCCAGGGAGCCACCGCGGCACTGGACCTGCGTCCCGAGCGTCAGACCGAGATCGAGGGCGGTGTGGACGCGACGCTCCTGCAAGACCGCGCGACGCTTGAACTGACGTACTTCAACAAGACGGTCAAGGACGTGATCCTCGAGCGCTCGCTCGCCCCGTCCACCGGTTTCGTCGAGTCGATCTTCAACGGCGGCGAAATCAACATCTGGGGATTGGAGACCGCCCTGACGGTGGTGCCGTTCTACACCAGCAACCTGCAGTGGACCTCGCGCACCACCTTCACCATGGACCGCAGCAAGGTGATCTCGCTCCCGGTCCCGCGCTTCCGGATCCAGGGATTCGGCTACTTCTACGGTACCACCGTGGCGGAGGAGGGCCGGTCGCTGACGCTGCTCTGGGGCAACGGCCCCGATCCCGAAACCGGCGAGGTCGGCGTAGGCCCGCTGGCAGAATCCAACGCGGATTTCCGCATGGGCTTCTCGAACGACATCAGTTTCGGACGGTTCAACGTCTACTCGACTCTGGATTGGCAGAAGGGCGGGACGGCAAACAACCTGACCCAGTTCCTCTTCGACCTCACCCGGAACACCGAAGACTGCAACAATACGGTCAACGGCGAGAGCGTCTGCGTGAAGCGCAACCGGGAGTTCCCCCAGAATACCGGGACCTACTTCCAGGACGCTTCCTTCGTGAAGCTGCGCGAGCTCACCGTCAGCTACGACATGCCCGAGGACATGGTCGCGAACATCTGGAGCGCGGCCCGGCACATTCGACTCAACCTGAGTAGCCGCAACCTGCTGACCTTCACCGACTACGCCGGACTGGATCCCGAAGTCAGCAACTTCGGCAGCGAAGCAGTCGGCCGTGGCCAGGACGTGGCACCCTACCCGCCGAGCCGGAGCTTCTGGTTCTCGGTGGACGTGGGCTTCTAACGTGAACGGGAGAACGAGACCAATGACTAGACAACTGGGCCGTCTCCTGACGGCGGGTCTCTTCGCAACCGTTTTCACGGCGTGCGAACTGACCGTACCCGATTTCAACAACCCCAGCGTGGAGGACCTGCAGACCAACCCGAACTCGGCCGCCATCGCGGCCGCGGCGCAGGGCCTGCTCTTCGACACGCGCCTCACCGCGGCCGACATGGTGCACTGGGTCGGCGCCTTCGGCCGCGAAGTCTACCCGATGGCGCCCACCGGGTCTTCCCTGCCCGGCAGCGTCCGCGACCCGTGGACCCAGACCCTCTTCGTGGGGACGCAGGTCTGGGGTGAAGCGTACAAGAACATGCGCAACGCCAACCTGCTTCTGGAGGCGCTGGCGGGAGCGGAAATCCCCGAACCCGACAAGGCGGCGGTGCGCGGCTTCACGAAGACCATCCAGGCGTACGACCTGCTGCACATCGCGGTGACCCGGCGACACCTGGGTGCACCCGTCGCAGTCGGGTCCGACCCCAACGAGCCGCCGGCTCCGATCGTGGGAGAGAGCGAGGTCTACGGCCACGTGATCAGCCTGCTCGACGAAGCGCGCGGCGATCTCCAGGGCGCCGCCTCCTTCCCCTTCGGCGTGACGGCCGGGCTTGCCAACTTCGCGTCGCCGGGCGATTTCATCCGCCTCAACCGCGCGATCAAGGCGCGCGCCGAGGTGCACCGCAACAACTGGTCCAGCGCCCTTCAGGCGGTGGCGGAGTCCTTTGCGGGCACCAACATGCCGCTGGCCTATGGGGCGCAGCACAGCTGGTCGGTCAACTCGGGCGACCTCGTCAACCCCGCCAACCGGCCCGACCTGCTGTACGCCAACACGCGTTTCCGCAACGAGGCCCAGGCCCGCGCGGACGGATCACCCGACCTGCGCTTCCAGACCAAGTTCAAGGAGGTTGGGGCGTATCAGCTGCTGGAAGTGACTTCGGATCTGCAGTACACCCTGTATGAGAGTCCGAGCGCCCCGTTCGTCTGGGTCAAGAACGAGGAACTGATCCTGATTCGCGCCGAGGCGAACCTGGCGATGGGCAACCGGGCGGCGGCGATCGAGGACATCAATTTCATACGCATGAACTCGGGCGGCCTCGAGCCGCTGCCGGATCCCTATCCCGGATCCGACGACGACCTGCTCAACGAACTGCTCTACAACAAGCGGTTCTCGCTGGTCTTCGAGTGGGGGCACACGTGGATAGACATGAATCGCTACGACAAGCTGCTGGACATCCCCGTGCTGGGTCCGCCCAGCGCCGACCAGCGGCTTCACAGCGCGATGCCCTACCCGTTGAGCGAGTGCCTCCCGCGCGAACCCGAGGTTCCGCCGGGATGCATGACCCAGCAGGGCGTGATACCGTAGGAGCAGTCGGCGTCCGGCTTGTCGCCGCGCTTGTCGCCGCGGCGGTCGCCGGATGCGCTTCGGGTTCGGAGCGCTCCGGCGAGCCGCCCGGCGTGGGCGACGAGGCGGCCTGGGAGGGTGCGCCCGAGAGCAAGCTGCACGTCAACAACCGCAACTGGCTCGACATGCGCATCTACGCGATTCGCGGCGCTGACCGCATGGCCCTGCTTACGATCACAAGCATGCGACGCGACTCGGTGCCCCTTCCCAGGAGCCTGCTCATGGGCTCGGGGTTCCGGTTGCAGGCCGATCCCATCGGCGACCGGCCATACCGCAGCAGCATGATCTACGTGCGTCCCGGACAGACGGTGTGGTGGAGGCTCGAAAACGTGCTGGAACAATCCAGCTTGTGGATCTATCAGGACGAGGAAAACTGACACAAGGAGCAACCATGACCAGCTATCGGAAACCCGCGACCATGTCCCCTCTGCTGGGGGCCGCCACGTTCTTCGCGTCCGCAATCGCGGCGCCGGTGCACGCGCAGGCAGCCGGCGATGCGATCCTCAACATTGACCAGCTGCTCTCCATCGAGTCCGTGGTCTCCGGCTCTCCGGCCTGGTCGCCCGACGGCTCGGGGATCCTCTTCCAGTCGTCCCTTTCGGGCGGATTGATGACGATCTCCCCCGACGGCGGCTTCCCCACGCGCCTGCCGACCGAGATGGGCAGCTCGGGCCACTTCCTGGCCTCCCAGATGCCCGGCTGGTCTCCGTCCGGCAGGTGGATCTCGTACGTGTCGGACAAGGGTGGATCGCCCGAGATCTGGATCTGGTCGACCGAGGACGGCTCCGAGGCGCAGCTGACCAACCTGGGCGCGCGCATCAACTCGATGACCTGGTCCCCCGACGAGCGCTCGATCGCGTTTGCCGGCGACCGCTACGGCAACTACGACATCTGGACCGTCGAGGTCGCCACGAAGCGCGTCCGGCGCATCACGAACAACAAGCTCTACGAGGTCTTCCCGACCTGGACCCCTGATTCGGAGCGCATCCTGTACGTGCGCCTCGACGACACCTGGGAGAACCACGACGTGATCGAGGTCGGCCCGGACGGGTCGGGCGCACGCACCGTGCTCCAGGACACCGACTTCTTCGACTACGGCGCCGGCACCACCTTCGCCTATCCGCGCGTATCGCCCGACGGCAGCCAGGTCCTCTTCCGCTCGCACCGCAGTGGCTGGATCAACTATTGGATCGCCCCGATCGGTGGTGGAGATCCCCGCCCGATGGCCGCCGCCGAGGCCGACCAGAGCAGCGCCACGTGGTCGCCGGACGGCAGCATGATCGCGTACACGGAAAACCACAACGGCCATCACGACCTGCGCGTGGTTGCCGCGAACGGAGGGAAGCCACGCGTGCTGGCGTCGCCGGGCGGGATGGGCGGCACTTCCGCAGGCGGCGTCGCGTCGAATCCCTCCTGGTCGCCCGACGGACGGTCGATCTCGTACCTGATGGCCGACCTTCTGACCCCTCAGGATCTGTATGTGGTGTCCTTGGAGGACGGCCATGGCCGCCAACTCACCTCGTCCATGCCGGCCGGCAACTTTGGGGCACGGTTGATCCTGCCGGAGAAGGTTCACTACCCCAGCACGGACGGGTACTCGATCCCTGCCTACCTGTATCGCCCGATGGGAGTCGCGGCGGGTGAGCGCGCGCCCGGCATCCTGTGGATCCACGGCGGCCCGACGTCGCAATTCCACGACACCTTCCAGCAGCACGTGCAGTTCTTCGCGCAGCGGGGGTACGCGGTGCTGCTGCCCAACATCCGGGGCAGTTCGGGATACGGGAAGGCCTTCGCCGACGGCAACAACGACTGCTGGGGCCACTGCGACCTGGAGGATGTGGTCGCGGGGGTGGACTTCCTGAAGACGCAACCCGAGGTGGACCCTGACCGGATCGGCCTGACGGGCACCAGCTACGGCGGCGTGATGAGCATGTACGCGGCATCGTTCGCGCCCGATGTGTTCCGCGCGATCATCCCCGGCTCGGGGTACGGCGACTGGATCCACTTCTACCATGGCGAGAACGAGCTGCGGCACGTCAAGCTGCTGGAGCATGAGCTCGGTCCGTTCGCGACAAGCCAGGACGTGTGGCGCAACAGCTCGGCGATCTTCGAGATCGACAAGGTGTCGACGCCGATCTTCATGGTGCACGGCGAGGGGCGGTACCCGGGGTCGGACCAGTCCGAGATCTTCGCGCAGGCGCTGGAGAACTTCTACAAGCCGTTCGAGTACACGACCTACCCGAACGAGAACTATTACGTGCGCGGCAAGGCCAACCGCCGTCAGATGCTGCTCGACATGCTGGACTTCTTCCGCCGGTATCTGAACGACGAAATGGTGGACGCAGGCGAAAGGATGGACCGATGAGACGCTTGGACACCCTGTTTTCCGGCCTCGCGGCCGCCCGCCCGGGCGCGGTGAAGCGGCCCCTGCCTCGCCCGGCGCTGCCCCTGGCGGCGCTTGTGCTCGCGGCCAGCCTGGCCTGCCAGTACGAAGCCCCGGCTGCCGGGGATGCGGCCGGTGCCGCGGTATCGGCCGCCTCGTCTTCGGCCGCCGACGCCATCTCCGCGGCCGAGCTGGTCGACCTGACCGCGGCGGTGGGCGGCACCCATCCACCCAAGTGGTCGCCGGACGGCTCGCGGATCACGTTCGTGTCGGGCGGCGACCTGGGCTCGGTCGGCACGGAAGACGGCGCCTTCGAGATCCTCACCGAGGACCTGTCGCTGAGCGGCGTGGGGTCGCTGGGGGCGCCGCAGCCCACCTGGTCGCCCGACGGCACCCGGATCGCGTACACGTCGGACAAGAGCGGCGCGCCCGACATCTGGCTGTGGTCGGCTGTGGAGGGGGACGGCATGCGGGGCACCGTCGACGTGCAACTGACCGGGTTGTCGGCGCGGGCCAACGGGCTGGCCTGGTCGCCCGACGGCACCCGGATCGCGTTTTCCGGCGACCGTTTCGGCAACATGGACATCTGGACCGTCTCGGTGCCGGACGGCAAGGTACGCCGCCTGACCGACGACCCGCTTTACGAGGGCTACCCCAGCTGGACGCCCGATGGAAGCCGGCTTCTCTACGTGCGCATGGACGACCGCTGGGTGGACCACGATGTCATCGAGGTGGACCCCGACGGGAAGAACCCGCGCACGGTCGTGCAGGACCGGGGCTTCTTCGACTACCGGGCCGGGCGGGCGTTCGCGTCGGCGCAGGTGTCGCCCGACGGGGAGACCGTGCTGTTTCGTTCGCAGAGCAGCGGATGGCTGAACTTCTGGGTGGTGCCGCGCGACGGCAGCGGCGAGCCCCGCCAGATCGCGGCGTCGAACTACGACCAGAGCGACGCGCGCTGGTCGCCCGACGGCAGCTGGATCAGCTACACCGAGAACCGCGACGGCACCCACTCGCTGCGACTGGTCTCGGCGGACGGTTCGAAGAGCAAGGTGCTGGTCGAGCCGGAAGTCGGCGCCGCACTGCGTGCGGAATGGTCACCCGATGGCGGCAGCATCAGCTACACGATGGAGACGCCCACGCGACCGGCCGAACTGTTCGTGATGGACATCGAGTCTGGCGAGAGCCGCCTGCTTCACAGCACCGTCGCGGCGGGATCGGCCGAGCAGCTGCACATGCCCGAGAAGGTGGCGTATCCCAGCAGCGACGGCCTCACGATCCCGGCGTACCTGCACCGGCCGCCGGACGCGGAGCCGGGTGAGCGGTTCCCAGGCGTGATGTGGATCCATGGCGGGCCCACGTCACAATTCGACGACCAGTTTCGCCGGCACCAGCAGGTGCACTTCTTCGCACAGCGTGGCTACGTCGTTCTCATGCCCAACATCCGAGGAAGCTCGGGGTACGGCCTGGAATTCGAGGACCTCAACAACGGCTGCTGGGGCCACTGCGACCTGGAAGACGTGCTCGCGGGCGTGGACTACCTGAAGACCCTGCCCGACGTGGACCCCGACCGGATCGCGGTGACGGGGACCAGCTACGGCGGCATCATGACGATGGACGCGGTGGCGTTCGCGCCGGGCGTGTTTCAGGCCGCGATCGCGCTGTCCGGCTACGGGGACATGACCGACTTCCACACGAAGGTGCACGAGCTCCAGCACATCAAGCTGCTCGAGTACGAGCTGGGACCGTATCCCGAGAACCGGGACGTGTACCTGAACAGCTCGGCCATCCTCAAGGCGCACGAGGTGACCACGCCCACGTTCGTGATTCAGGGCGAGGGGGTCGCGGCCGACTGGAGGCTGCGGGAGGACCAGCCGCAGGCCGCGCTCGACTTCGCGCGCAAGCTCGACCAGCACTACAAGATCGTGCGCTACAAGGCCTACCCCGGCGAGGGCTACTACGTGTACGGGCGGGACAACACGATCCAGAAGCTCCACGACATGCTGGACTTCTTCGAGGAGTTCCTGGTGACGGAGATCGGTGGGATGTAGAGCCCGTCTCTATGGTGTGTCAGAGCGTCCCGGCGCCGGTGTGATCGGGAACTCGGTGATGGCGTCGACGATCCCGCGCGCCACGCGCTCGGGTTGCCCGATGATCAGTTCGCGGTCGGCGGCGTTGGTGAGGAAGCCGGTCTCGATGATGGCCGCGATGGTCATCGGATGCAGCGCGTGCTCGTAGCGCCGGAAGTTGAACGCGTAGTAGTTGCGCATGCGCCGGGTCGTGTCCGGAAGCCGCCTGAGGCCGGTCGCGGCGCCGTAGGTGCGCCTGAGCAGGTTGACGAAGCCGGAAGCGCGTCCGGTCGCGTCGCGGCTCGGCGCCGCCACGCGGTAGCCTCTCGCGCTCCGGTCGTTGCTCGCGTCCGCGTGGATGGCGATGAAGAGGTGGGCGCGGTAGCCCGGCGGCACCACGGCCGGCAGGATGTCGACCGTGTAGCCGAGATCTTCCAGCATGGCGGCCGTGCGGCGGACGATCTCGAGGTTCACTTCCCACTCGGCGATCCCGTTCCAATTGCCACCGTTGCCACGCAGCCGCGACAGCTCGCGGGGGGCCTCGGCGGCGCGCCAGTGACCCACCTGCAGGCCGATGCGCACCGGTCCATCCGGCGGCTGCCACTCCTCGGGCGTCGGGATGGGACCGGGGTAGCGGTTGCGGTAGCGCCACCGTCTGCGCTGCTGGGGCGGGACCTGTTGGGTTTGCTGGACTACGGGCGTGTCCTGCCCTAGCGCGAGGGGCAGCACCGCGGCGGCGCGCATTCCCGCATCGACCGTGTGCTCCATTGCCGCTTCACCACCAGAGCCCACCCTCGTCAACGCGATCAACGCCAAAGCGCCAACTGCGGCCAACCCGATCATCTTCAAGAGCGGACTCCTTCTTCGTTCACTCATGCTCGAACCCAGGCCGCTAGCGAAACGTCGCTCATCTGAGGAGCGGGTCGGGCCTCAACTGACGTTCCGTTGTGATCGTCGTGACGTGCAGGTTGAGCCCGTGATTGACCCGCAGGCCGAAGGCGCCCTCGGTAGCGAGACCTTCCCGCGGCCCCGTCCACACCTCCTCGCCGTTGACCGAGAAGCGCAGTTCGTCGCCATTGGCTTCGAGCGCGAGCACGTTCTTCGCCGTGGCCGAGCCCTCCGGCCTGGTAGCGTACGAGACGATCGCCGGGTGGGCCGTCCAGTCATGGACGACCGGCGTCTCGGTGCCCGCCCGGCTCTTCACAAGAAACTCGCCGCCCTCGCGAAGGAGGAAATAGGTATAGCGCTGACCCGGGCCCTGCAGGTCGGAGCCGCCGATGAAAAAGCCGAACGCCTCGCGCCGCCCCTGCGGGTCGAAGAGGAAGGTCTCCGACTCGATGCGGAAGTCTCCCGTGGCGACCGAATCGGGGTGCCAAGCGATCATGGCCGGTCCGGTCGTGACATGGTAGCCCGGAGGCATGGTGACGAGGTAGAGGTCGTCCATGCTGGCGCCCTCGCGATCGAAGCGGACCTCCCAGCCTTCGGGGAAGGGCAGTCCTTCGTCGTCCTGGGCGGTGGCGGGGAGGGCCGTGAGCGCCGAGGCTGCCGCGGCAACGGCGAGCGCAATCGGCGCGGCGGGCATGTAGCTCGTTCTGAACATGTAGCGTCCTGGAGTCGAAGAGGTGCCGGTGGAGTCGAGAGTCCATTGTGCCCCTCCTGGATCACCCCGCCGGTCAGCCCAGTTTGGTGGCGTTGCCGGGCTGGGACAAGCCCTCTCGGCGACAGGTCACCACGATTCCGTCCTTCCCTGCGCGGTGAACACAAGCACCCGCTCGCCGACCTCTTCGCCAGTCAGCTGCTCCCAGCATTCGGCGTAGAGGTCGACCTGGGCGCGGTACCGGCGCACCCGGTCGGCGAAGTCGGGGTCGTAGCCGCTGTCAGTCTTGTAGTCGGCCACGACCCAGCGATCGTCCTCCTTGAAGACGAGATCGATCACGCCTTCGAGAACTTGCGAGGCATCGCCGCCGTGTCCGGGGGTATCGCCGCCGCGTCCGGGGGTATCGTCACCGATGCGGTGGACCGCGAAGGGGATTTCGTTGTGGCGTTCGCTGCTCGCCATCGCCCGCGCCCAGATCTCTGAGCCGCGCACCGCTGCGACGAGCGCCAGGAGCACTTCCAGTTCGGTCGGCGCACCCCTCGCGTCAACCGGGCGCTCGTAGTCGATCAACAGGCCACGAGCGTACTGCGCGAGGGCCTCGCCGCGGGTGCCCTCTCCCGCAGCCGCCAGCAGGTCGTGGACCACGCTGCCCCACTCGTAGCCGCCGCTTGTCGGGCCGAGGGGGGGCTGGTCGAAGCGGTCGGCACGCACGGCGGGATCACGCGGGGCGGGGTCCGGGACGGCCACCGCTTTGGCTCGCCCGGTCACGGTTTCCAACCGGTAGGTGGGACTGCGGGTGCGCGCTGCAGCCGACGCGACCGCCGCCACCCTTGCCGTCAGGTCGATCTGCGGGTCCAGCCGGTCCGGCTCGGAGGGCATCCCGCGCGGCAACTCGATAGCCGGTACAACGCTACCGATCCAGTCTTCCAGCGTCTTCCAGGGTGACGAATCCCGCCCACGCAGCCCCGCACCCCGCGCGATCCACAACTCGTCCCTCGCCCGGGTGGCGGCCACGTACAGCAGGCGCACCTTCTCCGCCCCTTCGAACGTGGCCTCCGCTTTCTGGTCCTCCTCCCAGGTCGCCGGTTGCGTGATGACCTCGGTCGAGAATCCGCGCGTGACCACGATCGGGATCGTCCCGCGCGCCGCCCCCGTCTCGTCCCGCGCGACGCGCATCCGTGGTTTGCGGTCGAATTCACCGAAGGGCGCCGCGAGGAAGACCACATTCGCTTCCAGACCCTTGGCCCGATGGAGGTTCATCACCCGGACGCAATTCCCCCGCCCCGGCACCAGCGGCGCCTCAGCGTCCTCCCAGTCCAGCGCGGTGGTCAGGGCGTCAACGGCGCCCGCGATCGACGTGTCACCCTCCAGCGCCCGGGCACGCACCGCATCGAGGAGGTAGGAGAGCGCCCCTGCGCGCAATCCTCCCAGGTTGCCTGCGGCGGCGAGGGGTAAGAGCCCGGTCTCGCCGATCACGCGTTCAGCGGTGATGTCCGCCGGCTCGCGCAGAGCCCGTTTCCACCACCCGTGCAGCACGTTGATCGCGTCCGCGACCTCGCCCTTGCCCTTGGCCGGGCGGTTGATCGTCAAGCGACCACCACCGTCCCGGTAGGCCACCAGTCGGTCCAGCGTGATCCCGAAGAGCGGGCCGGTCAGCACGCCAAGAACCCGCGGTTGATGCGCCGGATCCTCCAGACAGCGGAAGAGGAGCAGAAGCGCGGCCAGCTCGTCCTCGAAGCCCACCCCGGCGCCCGACACTTCGACGGGGAGGTTCCGGTCCTCGAGGGCCCGGGCATATACCGAGAGGTGCTTGCGGTTCCGGGTGAGGATCAGGAATTCGTCGGGTTCACGTTCGCCTGCCGCCACGCGGCGCGCGATCTCGGTGGCCACCCGATCGGCGTCGTCCCGGGCAACCTCATCCTGCTTGCTCCCCGTGACCACGTACGTGGCCAGGACACCCGTCCCCTTGCGCTGAGTCAGCAGGGGGGCAAAGGCCGCCTGGCGGTCGGTGTCGCCCTTCCCAAACCGGTCCTCACGGTCGAAAACCCCCTTCACCAGAGCCCCGATGCCACCGAGGGAGCGGAAGTTGGCCTCGAGGACCAGCACGTCGCCGAAATCCTCAAAGCGCTTCTTGACGAGCTGGTACAGCGCGATGTCGGCGCGCCGAAAGCGGTAGATGCTCTGCTTGGGATCTCCGACTACGAAGAGCGCGCCGGGACGAGGCACCACGGTGCGCCAGTCGTCGCCGGTCTCCGGGTCGCTGGCGAGCAGGAGCAGGATCTCCGCCTGAAGCGGGTCGGTATCCTGGAATTCGTCGACGAGCAGGCGAGGGTAGCGTCCGCCCAGGTCACGGCGAGCTTCGGGATCGTCCCGGAGCAGCGCCGCCGAGAGGACCAGCAGGTCCTGGAAGTTGATCTGGCCGCGGTCCTTCCTCTGGTCGGCGAAGGCCGCGGCCGCGTCCCGCGCAACGCCGATGGCGACCGGATAGCGATGGGCCCGCCACTCGCGCAACACCCTGTCCGCCGCTCCCCCGGCCGCCGCGAATTCGCAGAAGTCCTCGAACAGGCGCTTGGCTCGCGCCTTGCCCACCCCATCGTCCGCCCACCGCTTCTGGACCAGTCCCGTCTTTTTCAGGTGCACCCGGGCCAGCGCGTCGAAGAAGGCCCTCGGGTCGCTCCAGTCCAGCGTGCGGCGCCAGTACAGGAGCGTGCGGACGCGCTTGCCGAAGTTGTCCCATCCGTCTGGCGGCGTACGGCCCCGCATCAACTGCCGGGCGCGGTCGAGGAGCGCCTCGAAGTCGGCCCGCACCGCGCGGACGGCCTCGGCGTCGGGTGGCACAACGCGCTCGAAGCCGTAGTCGACATCCGGGTTTTCGACCAGCTCCCGGAACGTGTCCTGTAGATGGTCGGGCGCAATGCCCAGCCGATCGAGTTCCTCCAGGCGAGGATCCCCGTCCGTGGCCAGACGTTCGAGGTACTCGACCCAGGCGCTGCGCTGCATGCGCTTCGCCTCCGACTCCAGCACCTCGCGAAAGCCGGGATCGAGGCCGGCTTCCAGGGGCCGCTCGCGGAGCAGCTTCGCACAGAAGGCGTGGATGGTGCCCAGAAACGCGTGATCGATGTCGCGGATCGCCACCTCAAGCGCATCGAGATCCGGGTGCCCGGGCTCGAGCTTCGCCGCCTCCCGTTCCAGCACCACCTGGCACTTCTGGCGCAACTCGGCCGCCGCCTTGCGGGTGAACGTGACCGCCGCGATCTGGTCGACCGTGCATGCCCGACTCCGCACCAGCGCAACCATGCGGTCCACCAGCGACGTGGTCTTCCCCGACCCGGCCCCCGCTTCGACGAGCAGGTTGCGCTCCAGATCCCTGGAAATGCGGTCCCGGGCGGCCTGGTCCGGTGGAAGGGTCGGTTCGCTCACTCGTCCTCCCAGTTGCGCACGCGCCGGAGGGATCCGAGTTCCGGCAGATCCGTCAGGTTGCGGGCCGTCCAGTCGGCGAAGCGGCAAGACACCGTGCCCCAGCCGCCGCTCCGCACCCCGCACACCTCCCCGTAGTCACAGAAGCGGCAGTCGTTCTTCGCATTGTCGGTCGCCGGGAAGCGCCCCGCGACGACGCCTTCGAGCAGGGTGGCGACAAGCAGTCCGCCGGTCGACAGCGCCTCCGTCTCGAACGCCCGTACGCGGTTCTCGCCGCGCCGGGTCGGGAAGTGGTACTCCATCCCGCTGACATTCCTGTCCAGGACGGTGGCGGCCGCCAGGGTATATATCACGTGCTGCACACGGCGGCCGCCGTCGTAGATTGCCGACTTCCCGCCGTATCCGTAGTCGCCGCCGGTCTTGTAGTCGACCACCCGCAGTTCGGCGCCATGGTCGTCGAGCCTGTCGATGTAGCCGCGTACCTGCACGGGTCGTCCGCCAGCGTCGATCGCCGCGGGACTGTCGGTCATTCCGAAGGGCATCTCCAGGGCGATCCATCGCGGCGGGTCGCTGCGGATCATTTCGACAAAGGAACGAGTGTCGTCGCGCAGCGCCTCCATCTCCCACTCGTGGACCGCATGGCTGGGCGTGGGCACCTGCCACAGCTTCCGCGCCCCCTCATCGTCGACAAGCGAGAGGGCCAGCGCGAGAAAGTCCTCGCCTTCCGAGTCCAGTCCCCGCTCCCGTGCCAACTCCAGCGTCCGCTGGTAGACCGAATGCAGGAGACTGCCCCGCTCAAGCGGGTTGAGCCAGCGGTGGGCGTCGAACTCCGGGTCATCGGGCGGACGCGCGCGCAGCACGTAGCTGAACAGGAAGCGACGCGGACAGGCAGCCAGGCTTCCCAGGCCGCTCGCCGAGAACGTGTGACCCGAGAGATCCTGGTAGGAGAGCGGAGGCGAATGCGTGCCCAGAAAACCCGTGTGCACGGAGGCCAGGTCGCTCCGCAACCCCTCCGCTGCCGCCATTCCCAAGCCCAGCCGGGGGTACGCAAGCCCGACCGCCTCAAGTCCGTCGAGCAGCCTGCCGTCGGGAGAGGCGAGGGCGCGCAGCCAGACGTCTCCCTCGTCCAGATCGGTCGCGAGTTCGACTCGTGGAAGGCGGGACTCGCTGGCGCCCAGGTGAGCCTCGAGTTGCTCGAAGTTGAGCGTCCGGTTGCCCTCGCGCAGCCGCAGTGCCTGGAGCAGCTCCGGCGCCGGGGCCAGTTCGCGCGCTTCGGTCGGATCCCAGCGCGAGTAGCTGAGGATCAGTGTCCCGCGCAGACGCGCAATCAGCTGGGCGAAGTTGAAGCGGGCCACGGCGGTCCGGTCGCGCGCGAGTGGAAGCTCGCCGCGCCCTAGCCGCCACCGTTCCCGGTCCAGCAACAACGGGTCTTCGACTGTGGACCCGGGAAAGCGCCCCGAGTCCATTCCCATGACGAAGGTGTAGGGCCGGCCCGTGGCTCCCCCGTGGGCGAAGTCGGTCAGGTAGAGGTGGCCGGCAGCCGAACTCCAGGGCGCCATTCCTTCGGCCCGCGGCGCGGGAATCCGGATTTGCAGGAACGTCTTGACGATGGCCGAGGCCGACGGGTAGTCGGTCGGTCGGGTCAGCGTCGCCTCGATGCGGTCGAGCTGGCGGAGCAGCCGCTCCCGGGCGGTGTCGTCGGTGTCGGTGCCCGGAGCGACGCGCGCGAGGACGCTCTTGACGCCGGTCGCAACCCGGGCGGGGGACACGGTGCCGTCGACCGGAGGGGTAGCTTCCAGAAGGGGCCGAATGAGCGCCTGGAGGGCGAGCAGGTTTTCGCGCCTTCGTTGCCGGAACGCCTCGAAGCTCTCTTCGGTCTGGAAGGGGCCCCGTTTCAGGCCATCCAGAGCCTCGATGGCCCGCTCGACCCGGGCGATATGGCGCTCCCTGCCCCATCCGATGCGCAACCGCCTCAGGTCGCGGGCCAGACCGGGACCCGGGAGCCGGTCTCCCGGCGGAGGCGGCTGCACGTCCCCGGCCTCGATCAGGGCCCGAAGGCGCGATTCATGGAAGCCGTTCTCGATCCACTGGAAGTAGGTCGTGACCACGCGGCCGGGACGCGTTCGCTCGACGGGAAGGCCCACCGCGAAGGTGACCGGTATCTCCAGCGACTCGGCCAGTGCATGCAGCGCCGAGCCGTACAGTGAGGGATCCGCGGCGATCACCTCGACTTCGTCCCATCGTGCCCCCAGAGCGATCACACGGCGCAGAACCCCCCGAACTTCGTCGTAGACCGAGCCCGCGGCGAAGAGCTCGATACGCGGGCGCGGCCCCTGGAAGCGCTCGACGGCGTGCAGGTAGCTACCGGCTGCGGTGGGTGGCGAGACATCCCAGAGGATACCCTTCGGTACCGGCATTCCCTCGACCGGGTCCGTCCTGAGGAGGGTCGCGCCGCGGTCCTGCAGCGCGCGCGCGAAGCGTCCCGCGAGGCCGCGGTCGGGGAGGCCCGGCAACAGGAAGGTCGGCGTGTTCAGTTGCGGCGCGGCGGTACCCAGCATGCGCGTGGCGGTCCCCAGCACCATCGCAGTGTCCGCAAGTCTGCCAACTTCGAGAAGTGCCTCGTACCGGCGGAGCACGGCAGTGACCAGCGCCTGCCGATCCGTCTTCCGCGCGGGCGCCCTGATCGAGCGGGAATCGATACCGCCGAGGCGCAGTGCCGCCACCGAGTGACGGACGGCGTCGCGGAAGCCCACCTTCTCGCGGAGGGTCGGAAAACGGAAGCCGCGCCCCGCTGCGAGCGCCTCGTCGATGGCGCGCTCGACGAGCGCATGCTCGTCGAAGGAGTCGATCAGCCTGCGCCCCGCGGCCGACAGTTCACGCGCAACGATTTTTGATGCGAGGGGTCGTAAGGTGTTGACTTCAAAGCCCGCCCACGATCGACCGCGCAACGCGACCTGCCGAAGGAGTTCCTTTCCCTCGCCGCGCGTACGCGCGATCAGGACCTTCCGGTCCCGCCCGCCACGCCGTGCGATGCGCCCCAGCTCCTGCACCAGGATGCAGGCAGCGGCATCGCCGCCTGATGGGGGAAGGGTCGGGCGGCCGCGGCCTCGCTCGAAGTCGAGGTAGAGCTGGCTCACGGGGGGCCGGCCAGGACCGACTTGCGGGTGCCCTCGGCGGACGAGCCCACCCCGCTGGCGCCCGGAGCTCCCGGGCCCGCGTGCTCGCCGAACAGCCGCCCGAGCCGGCGCGCCTCACGCCGCCGCCAGATGCCCCGGTGGTAGGCGTCGCTGGCCAGCAGGGAGAGCGTGATGGTGGCCTCTCCGTACACCATGCGCTCCCGTGCGGTTTCGACCTTGCCCCAGGTGTTGGCCTCGCGCAGGGTGGAACCCGAGAGGCCTCCGTCGCGTACATCCGCCACCGTGAGCTGCACGGCGTACTTGTGCATGGGGATCTCGCCAGCGCCGGGATCGCCGCCCTCCTCCTCCCCACCCCCCTCGACCAGCATCCGAGCGGCCACCACCGCATCCTGCGCGAAGTTCTTCGGCACGCCCCCACCCACCATCAGCAGCCCCGTCTCGGGCGCCGCCAGCTTGATTCTCGCGAGTTCGTGGAAGTCCTTTGCGGAGTCGAAGGCGATATGCCCCAAGCCCGCTGCGGCCGCCCTCGCCCGGTGCGCGATCGCCCCGAACCCCGCCGACGAATCGCTCAGCGCCGGCACGAAGACCGGCACATCCTTGCGGTAAGCGGATCGCACAATTGAGCGGACGTCGCCATGGTTGCGGTCGAGGTACGCGCCCAACTCCCGCACCACCTCGCGGCTGGAGTACGCGCGCGGGGCCATCCCGTCCAGGATCCCGGCCACGGTCTCGTCACAGACCTGCAGCTCGGCCTCGTCCACATACGTGTCGTAGATCCGGTCGATGCCCAGTTCCCTTAGTTCCTCGTCGCTCGCCACCGGCGCCTCGACCGAACCCGGCGCAATGTAGTGGCGGAAGCCGAGCGCCTCGAAGAAGTCCTGGTCGACGACAATGGCCCCCGTCGCCACGATCACGTCGACCATGTCGCGCTCCACCATGGTCAGCAGCGCCTCCTTGAGCCCCGCCGACACCAGTGATCCGGCCAGCGTCAGGATGACCACGCCGCGTTCCTCATCCAGCATCTCGGCGAAGATGTCGGCTCCCTCGGCGAGGTTGCGAGCCTGGAAGGCGGCGCTCCGGTAGCTGTCCACCACCGCCCGGCCGTCGAACGCCGTGACGTCGATGTGCTCGACCGGCCTGGCGAGCAGCCGGCTCTTCGCCACGGACTAGAACACCACCTCGACGCCGAGCCGGAACGTGCGGTTCGGCGACAACGTGATGCTGCTCTCGCTGCCGAGGGCCAGCCCGCTGCCGAAGGTCAGGCCGTTGAGCTCGCCATCCACCAGCGCGTTGCGCGACCAGATCCAGAGGTTGCGGCCGCTGGCGTACACGGTTGCGCGGTCGGCGTTGATGCGCCCGGCGATGCCCTCGGGCAGCGCGTAGCGCACCGAGACCTCGCGCAGCTTGAAGTAGTCGCCATCATAGACGAACGCGTTGCGGGCGTTGCTCTGGCTGTACCTGCCGCGTTCCGTACCGTCGGTGTTGTACTGCACGGGGAACGCATACGCGCACCCCGCCGCCGCCCCGTCCTCGGTGCCGCAGCGAATCAGTTCGCGGCGGTAGACGCCGTTGAAGGTCGCCCACACCGAACCCCAGTCGAAGACCTCGTGGCCGCCGGCCCAGTCGGCCAGGGCGAAGATGATGAGGTCATTGGCCACCGAGATGGTCGTGTTGACACCGCCGCTCTTGTCGGGTGTCGGGAATCCACCGGTGAACTGCCGTACCGAGGCATCGAAGAGCCCGTCGCCGTTGGTGTCCGAGGGCATCGTCACCCACCAGGCCCCAATGGGCCCGCCGCGGCAGGTGTCCTCGTTTCCCGCCTCCGACATCATCCAGCAGCCAGTGACCCGCTTCTGGGATCCGCCGACGGAGAAGTCCGGGACTCCGCCCATGTCGGCGATCCTGTTGTCGTTGTACGCGAAGGTGCCGCCGAGCGACCACGCCAGCACCCGGTGGTTGACCAGCTGCGCGTTGAGCGCCAGCTCCACGCCCCGGTTCAGGATCTCACCCACATTCTCCTGTTGCGTGCCGAGGCCGGTCACCGGCTGGCGGGGCACGCGGAAGAGCGCGTCCGTCGTCCTGGCCTCGTAGAACGTGGCGTTGAGACCGATACGGTCCGACCAGAGCGCGGCATCGATTCCCGCTTCGATGGTGGAAGTCTTCTCGGGTCTCAGTTCGAGGTTGCCCGGGTTCGCGAAGCGGGGGGCCGACTCGCCCCGGAAGGGAAGCGCGGAGAACGTCCTGTCCTTGCTGAAGGCGCCCGGGAACTTGCCCGTCTGCCCGTAGGCCGCCCGGACCTTGACGTCGTCGACGAGCGGAATCCCGACGTCGTCCGACAGCATGTAGGACGCGGTAGCCTTGGGATACAACTCGAAGTCGACGTTGTCCCCGAAGCTCGATCCCGCATCCATCCGGAAGCCGCCTCCCAGGTACACCTTGTCCCACAGACTCAACTGCTCGTCGAGGTACGCGCCGCCGTTGAACATCTCGACGTTGCCCTCATATGCGCTGATGAGCGCCGCGGCGTCGAAGTCGTTGGTTCCCGGGAGCGCGAATGTCCGCCCGTAGCCGTTGATGAGGCTCATGTCCTCGCGGAATCCCTGCACGCCCACGGTGAGCGTTGAACCGAGCCACCCGTCCGCGTTCTCCCAGGCGTGGGTAACGCCCCCGTCCATGGAAACGGAGACGAAGGAGCGGTCGCGCCGGGTAATCTCGCCGGTGGGATCGTCGACGGTGAAGCCGATGGGCTGGATCACGCGCTGCGTGTTGGTCCGGTGGTCCACACCCACCTTGAGCCTGGTGGAGAGGCCCTCCCGGATATTCCAGCTCAGCCCGCCCGCGAAGATGGCCCGGTTGACGGCCTCGTCGATATCGGGCATGAGGAAGATGCGCAACGCCTCGTGCAGGTCGGACGCTCCGGAGAAGAATAGAGCGTCGCCGACTTCGAAGGTGGTCAACGGGTCGTTGATCGCCGCACCGTTGTAGAGGCGCTGAAAGTTGTGCCTGACGAAACTGCCCGAGAACTCGAGGGTGAAGTTGTCGCTAAGCGAAGCCTGCATGCCGCCGCGAAGATTGTAGTTCGTGCTTCCGTCCTTGGGCTGCGTCCCCGCGCGGTCTTCGAGCCGGCCGCTGACGCTGTAGGTGACGTCGGCGGTTCCCCCGGACACCCCGGCATAGTAGCTCTGGACGCTGCCCTGCTGGAAGTAGTTGTCCCGCATGAAGGTCTCGGCGACCTCGCCGGATTCCACGCGTTCCGGGAAGATCAATCGCGTATCCAGTATGTTCCAGAGTTCGGGCTGTTCGATGCCCTGCTCGACCCTGGCCGTGAATCGCGGCGCGCCGGGCGTCCCCTTCCTGGTGAAGATCTGGATGACGCCGGTGGCCGCGTCCGAGCCGTAAAGCGTCGAGGCCGCGCCGCCCTTGGTGACTTCGATCCGCTCGATGTCGCTGACCAGCAGGTCGGCCAGCGCGGACGACTGCTCCCCGCCGGTACCGAAGGCCGTGGCATGGTCGTTATCCACGCGCACGCCGTCCACGTAGATGACGGGGGTCTGCGGACTGAAGACCGAGGACACGCCCCGGAAGTTGATCAGCGAACCCGTCCCCGGCTGTGCGGAAGTCGCGCTTATGGTCGCTCCGGCCACACGGCCCTGGAGGACCTGGTCGATGGACTGGACCGGGGCCAGCTCGAAGTCGTCGGCGCTGAGCACCTCGACCGAGGTTCCCAGCGCGCGCCGGGTGGTCTCCGCGCCAACGCCCGTGACCACGATCTCGTTGAGCGCGATCGCCGTCGACAACAGCTCGATGTCGACCGTCAACGTCTGGCCCGCGGCCGCGCTCACCGTCCGCTCGACACCCTCGTAGCCAATCAGCGTCACCTGCACAACGTGTTCGCCGGCAGGCACGTTCAAAAGCACGTAGCGTCCGGACGAGTTGGTGATCTGCCCGATTCCGCTCCCCGCGACCAGGACCTGGGCGTTTGCGAGCGGCCGCCCGGAGGCGCCGTCCAGGACCTGGCCCTGGACGACGCCCGTCTGGGCTTCGGCCGGCCCGGCGCCGACCGTCAGTGCATGCAGGGCCGCAAGCGCGGCAATGCGTTTGACCAATCCAGCCCTAGTTGAACGGCGACGCGTTGTTCGCCACCAGCACCTTGTTCATGTCCACATGCATCGTCACCTCGCTCTTGACCAGGGGCGCACCCGGATCCACGCCGTCATAGAGGTCAAGCGGGGTGTAAATGTCCATCGCGTATCGCGGATTCTGCGGGATGTACCCGGGCACGATCGGCAGGGTTCCCGGATCTCCCTCGGCGATGTTGTCGTTCTGGTCGATCTCGCGGAGCATCATCGGGAGCTTGATCCCCAGATCCGCGAGGCGGCGGCCCTCCAGGAGGAGGATCTCCTGCCGGGCGAGCCACAACGCGTGCCACACCTCGTTTTCGCCGCCCAGGCCGGCAATGCTGTCGGCACTCAGCGAGGTGCCCGAGATGTACGGAATCTCCAGCCCGTCGCTCGGACGATTCAGCACAAGCCCGGCCCTGTAGGGACTATCCGCGTCGGATCTGATCAGTATCTCCTCACTCCGCGGGCGCAGGCTGAGGTCCGCATTCCGCCGCTCGTCGATGTCGTCGAAGGACACCATGCCCCGGCTCTTGGCCACGGTGACGGCGCTTGCCAGATGACTCCGCGCCTCGCCTACGTTGCCCGACGCCAGCGCTGCCTCTGCGAGGATCAGGTGCATCTCCTCGGCCTTGGCGATCGGGATCGGCGAATCGCGCTCCGTGTACTTGGGATCGAGGAAGTCCAACCTCGGGAGCGGCTGCATCTCCTGAAGGGCGCGCAGCACGAGGAAGGCCACCGGCGTATTGCCGAGGAACTGCTCGTCGTACGAGGGCGCGAAGAGGAAATCGGCAGACGCCCCCAGAACCGCGTTCGCCGCCGATGCGGCCGAGCCCGCGTCGCCCAGAAGCCGATGTGCCCTCGCCAGCGCCGCGTTGGCCTGTGGCCCGAAGCCGGTTCCCGCCTGCAGGTCGCTGATCGCCCTGGTCAGGGCTGTCTCGGATGGCTGTGGCATGCCATCTTCCTCGTGGGGCACATTGGAAAAGACTTCGCCCATGGTCAGAAAGGCCATGCCCCGGTAGTAGTGCGCCTCCGCGACAAGGGCGGGCGGTGCCCCGGGATCGTTGGGCGCGATGTCGTTGATGACGAAGTCCGCCAGCGCCCGCAACTCCTGTACGTTCCAGTAGACGCCGCTGGCGCTGGTTCCGGTCGAATTCACCAGATCCGACGTGACTTCATGAGGTTCGTCCATGTCCACGATGATCCCCGTGCCATGGATGGAGTAGTTGTCGCTGATGACCTCTGCCGCGACCACGTACGCGTTGATCATCCGCGCAAACTGCGCCCTCAATCCGGGCAGCAGCGCTTCCGTGGGATTGGTGGCCTCGGCCAGGTCATCGTCGGTGGTTGTGGGGTTGTTTACCTGGGTCGGATCGATGGCGTCACAGGCGGCAACCGCCAGAACGGCGAGGAGCGCCACGGCAACGGAGCGACCGCCCGTTCCGAAGATCGACATGTTCTGCTTCTTCATTTGTCTGGTCTCCTTAGTCACAGCGGTCTAGAACACGACCTCGACACCGAACCTGAAGGTCCGGTTCGGGGAAAGGGTGATGCTGCTCTCGCTTCCCAACCGCAATCCACCGCCGCTCAGGCCGTTCAGCTCCCCGTCGATCATCTGGTTCCTGGACCAGATCCAGAGGTTGCGACCGTTGGCGTAGACCGTCGCGCGTCCGGCCCCGACGGTGCCGGCCCAGTCTTCCGGCAGAAGGTACCGCAGCGAGACCTCTCTGAGCTTGAAGTAGTCACCGTCGTAGAGGAATCCGGTACGTGCTGCGCTTTGGCTGTACTTCCCGCGCACCGTGCCGTCGGCGCGGTACTGCGTCGGGAATGCGTAGGCACATCCCTCCGCGGCGCCTTCTTCCATGCCGCACCGAATCCGCTCGCGACGATAGATGCCGTTGAAGGTCGCCCATACCGACCCGTAGTCGAACACGTCGTGCCCACCGGCCCAGTCCGCCAGGGCGCTGATGGTAAGGTCGTTGCCGATCGAAATCGTGGTGTTGGCGCTGCCACTCTTGTCGGGCACCGGGAACGTCCCCGTTAAGGCGCGCTCCGAGCCGTCGGGAAGTCCGTCACCGTTCGTGTCCACCGGCATCGTCAGATACCAGGCTCCCACCGGGCCGCCGCGGCACGTGCTCTCGTCGTTCGGATCGCTCTGCGTCCAGCAGCCGGTCACACGCTTCTGCGAACCCTCCGCGCTGAATTCCGGAACCCCTCCCATGTCCGTCACTTCGTTGTCGTTGTAGTTGAAGGTCCCGCCGATGCTCCACGCCAGGGACTGGGTGTTGAGCAGCTGCAGGTTCAGCGCTACTTCCACGCCGCGGTTCAGGATCTCTCCCACGTTTTCCTGCTGGATGCCCTGACCGGTCACGGGCTGGCGCGGCACATCGAAGAGCGCATCGGTCGTGCGGGCCTCGTACAGGGTGAGGTCCAGGCCGACGCGGTTGTTCCACAGCGCCGCGTCGATTCCGCCCTCGATCGTGGACGTCTTCTCCGGGCGCAGGTCCTCGTTGCCGGGGTTGGAGAACCTGGGCGCCGATTCGCCGCGGAAGGAGGTGGCCGAGAAGGTCCGGTCCTTCAGGAAGGCACCGGGGAACTTCCCGGTCTGCCCGTAGGCGGCGCGAACCTTGAGTTCGTCCACGAGGGGCAGTCCGACATCCTCGGAAAGGATGTACGACCCGGTGGCCTTCGGGTACAACTCCGTGTCGATGTTGTCGCCGAAGCTGGAACCCGCGTCGATCCGGAAGCCTCCGCCCAGGTACAGCTTGTCCCAGAGGCTGACCTGCTCGTCGAGGTAGAAGCCACCGTTGAAGACCTCGACGTTCCCCTCTGCCGCCGTGATAACCGCCGCAGAGCCGAAGTTGAAGGTGCCGGGGAGAGCAAAGGTACGCCCGTTGCCCCAAATCACGCTCTCTTCTTCGCGGAATCCCTGCACGCCCACAGTTGTCGACGATCCGACCGTTCCGCCGGTGCTCTCCCAGGCGTAGGTCAAGCCACCGTCCAGCGACACCGAGGTGAAGTTCCTGTCGTACCTCCGGAGATTGCCCGTAGGCTCTCCCGGTGTGAAGCCGATGGGCTGATAGGTGCGCTGCTGGTTGTTCCGGTTGTCGGTGCCCAGCGTCATCCTGAAGGACAGGTCGTCCATGATGTTCCAGCGGGCGCCCGCCGAGAAGATGAACCGGTTGACCGACTCGTCGATCTGGGGCAGCAGGAAGATGTCCAGGGCTTCGAGCAGCGTCGAAGCACCCGAGAAGAAGAGCGCGTCGCCGACCTCGAAGGTGGTGAGCGGATCCGCGATGGCAGCCCCGTTGTAGAGCCGCTCGAAGTTGTGGCGGACGTAGTTCCCCGAGAATTCCAGGGTGAAGTCTTCGCTGAGCGACGCCTGCAGGCCACCGCGGATGTTGTAGTTCGTGCTGGCGTCCCTGGGCTGTGTGCCGGTAAGGTCCTCCAGACGACCGCTGACGCTGTAGGTGACGTCCGCAGTCCCCCCGGAAACACCCACGTAATAGTTCTGGGTCTGGCCGTTCTTGAAGTAGAGATCCCGCATGAACCGCTCGGTGATCTCGCCGGATTCCACGCGCTCGGGGAAGATCACGCCCATGTCGAAGATGTACTTGAGCTCGGGCATCTCGATTCCCCGCTCGACGCGCGCGGTGATCCTCGGCGCCCCCGGGGTTCCCTTCTTGGTGAAGATCTGGATCACGCCCGTGGCCGCGTCCGATCCGAAGAGCGTCGATGCCGCCCCGCCCTTCGTGACCTCGATGCGCTCGATGTCGCTGACGAGAATGTCCGCGAGCGCCGACGACTGCTCGCCGCCCGTGCCCGCCGCCGTCGACTGGTCGTTGTCGACACGCACGCCATCGACGTAGATGACCGGGGTCTGGGCGCCGAACACCGATGAGACGCCGCGGAAGTTGATCAGGGATCCGGTTCCCGGCTGCGCCGACGTGGCGTTCACCGTGGCGCCCGCGACCCGGCCCTGAAGGAGCTGGTCGACCGACTGTACCGGCGCCAGTTCGAAGTCTTCCGCCGCGAGTACTTCGACCGAGGTGCCCAGCGCGCGGCGCGTCGTTTCGGCTCCCACCCCCGTGACGACGATTTCGTTGAGCGAGATCGCGGTCGAGGACATCTGGATGTCGGCGGTGGCCGTCTGGCCGGCCGTGACCGTGACCGTTTGCGTCGCTTCGTCGTATCCGATCAGGGTGGCCTGCACCGTGTGCTCGCCGGCGGGCACGTTGAGGAGCACGTAGCGTCCCGACGAGTTGGTGAGCTGTCCGATCCCCGTCCCGGCGACCAGGATCTGCACGTTTGAGAGCGGACGCATCGAGGCCGCGTCCACAACCTGCCCCTGCACGACCCCCGTCTGGGCCAGGGCAGGAGACGCGGTAGCGGCCGCAAGCGCCAGCAGCGCCAGCAGGCTCCCCGCGACACTGCTTGCAAGTCGACTGAGTTGCATGGTTCCCTTCCTTGTCTTGGTGACTCGAGTTTGCTGGATGCGCCTCGCTTTCCGGCGCCTCCAAAAAGGTGGTGGAGCTGCCGCTCCAGGTACGGTCAATGGATGGATTCGTGGGGCATCTCCTCCTTCCGTCTCTCAATAAGCGTCAAAGGCCGGGGAGACAACTTACCTATACATCCAGGTTGCGCACATACTTGGCGTTCTTCTCGATGAATTCCCGGCGGTGCTCCACCTCGTCGCCCATGAGCTGGGAGAAGATCCTGTCGGCCTCGACGGCGCTCTCGACGGTGACCTTGAGGATCGTCCGCGCATCCGGGTCCATGGTCGTCTTCCACAGCTGATCGGGGTTCATCTCGCCCAGGCCCTTGTAGCGCTGGATCGACACGCCCTTGCCGTCCTTGCCGTTGGACAGCTTGCGGATCTCGTCGTCGCGCTCCTGGTCGGTGTAGGCGTAGCGTTCGATCCTGCCCTTCTGGACCCGGTACAGCGGCGGCTGCGCGATGTACACGTAGCCTGCCTCGATCAGTTCCTTCATCTGGCGGTAGAAGAAGGTCAGGAGCAGGGTGCGGATGTGGGCGCCATCTACGTCGGCGTCGGTCATGATGATGATCTTGTGGTAGCGCGCCCTGCTGAGGTCGAAGTCGTCCCGGATTCCCGCCCCGATGGCCGTGACCATCGCGCGGATCTCGTCGTTGGAGAGAATCTTGTCGATGCGCGCCTTCTCGACGTTCAGGATCTTGCCCTTAAGCGGCAGAATCGCCTGGAACGAACGGTCGCGACCCTGTTTTGCCGAGCCGCCGGCGCTGTCTCCCTCGACCAGGTAGATCTCCGAGAGTGCCGGGTCGGCGATGGAGCAGTCGGCGAGCTTGCCCGGCAGCACACCGCCCTCGAGACCGCTTTTCTTTCGCGCCAGGTCCCGGGCCTTGCGCGCCGCCTCACGGGCCCGCGCCGCCTGCAGCGACTTCTCGATCAGCTGCTTCGCGGAGCGCGGGTTCTCTTCCAGGAAGGCCGAAAGGTGTTCGTTCACGGCCGCCTCGACCGCGCCCCGCACCTCCGAGTTGCCCAGCTTGGTCTTCGTCTGACCTTCGAACTGGGGCTCCATGACCTTGACGCTGAGTACGCAGGTCAGCCCCTCGCGCACGTCGTCGCCCGACAGGCTCTCGTCCTTCTTGAAAATGTTGTTCTTGCGCGCGTAGTCGTTGATCGTGCGGGTCAGCGCGGCCTTGAGGCCGGTGAGGTGCGTGCCGCCCTCGTGCGTGTTGATGTTGTTGACGAATGTGTGGGTGTTCTCCGAGAACCCCTCGTCGTACTGCATCGCCAGCTCGATCTCGGCCTCCGGCTTGCTCGTCTCGAAGTAGATCACCTTCGGGTGGATGGGGAGCCGCGAGCCGCGCAGGTACTCCACGAACTGCTCGAGTCCACCGTCATACCGGAAGGTCTGCTCGGTCTCCTCATCCGTACGTTCATCCCTCAGGACGATTTCCAGGCCCTTGTTGAGGAACGCGAGCTCGCGCAGACGGGCGGACAGCGTGTCCAGCCCGTAGCTGAGCACCGTGAAAATCTCCGGATCGGGCTTGAAGGTCACGAGCGTGCCGGTTCCGGTGGCCGGGCCGCGCATGGCCAGCTCCGACACCTTGATTCCGCGTTCATAACGCTGGTGATAGCGCCTCCCCCCGCGCCGCACCTCCACTTCCAGCCACTCGGAAAGCGCGTTGACGACGCTCACGCCCACGCCGTGCAGTCCACCCGACACCTTGTACGAGCTCTTGTCGAACTTGCCCCCCGCGTGAAGCGTCGTCATGGCCAGTTCAACGCCGGGCACGCCCTCGGTGGGGTGAATGTCCACGGGGATGCCCCGTCCGTCGTCGTCGACGCTGACGATGTCGCCGGGACGGATAACGACGCTCACCGAGGTGCAGTGTCCCGCCATCGCCTCGTCGATGCTGTTGTCCACGACCTCGTAGACGAGGTGGTGCAGCCCACGGCCCGATGTGGAACCGATGTACATTCCCGGCCGCTTCCGTACGGCCTCCAGTCCCTTGAGAACCTGGATCCGCCGAGAAGTGTAGTCGCCGCTCTTATTGTCCGCCGCCATGTATTCGCCCCGAAAACCCTTTCAAATGGCTCGTCGATTCACTCGACTCTTCCCGCGAGCCGGAAGCGGATATCGCCAATGGGCGCATCCGCGCGGCCCGCATTCAGCCGTTCAAGAATCATCCCCTTCATCATCGAAAGCTCAGTGAGCCACGCGCTCGAAAGCACCTCTACCACCAGTGTGTCACCACGCACTTCCACCGGCCTGGTCACTCCGCTCACCCTGTCCCCCACCGTCTCGGCCCAGTCGTCCAACGCCCCGAGGCGTGCCAGCGACTCTCCAAGGCCCGACTCGGCCAGGTAACTCTCCAGCACCTCGCCCACCGCCTTGAACGCGGCCCCGCGCGCCCCGCTCCCTGCCACCGCGCTCACGCCTCGATCATCCCTTCGCGGATATTCCACCGCGCCAGCGAGGGTCCCCTCAGCCGCACATCCGACTCCTTCGGTGCCGTCAGGATCACCTGGCCTGTGCATTCCTCCTGCAGGAGGGTCATGACCCGCTCGGATCGGCGGTCGTCCAGCTCCGCGAACGCGTCGTCCAGAAGGAGGATCGGGTCGACCCCGCGTTGTCTCCGGATCGTAGCCGCCTCGGTAAGGCGTAGCGCCAGCGCGGCCGTGCGGCGTTGTCCACCCGATCCGAAAGTCCGGACGGGCAGGGTCCTCCGCTTCGAGGCGATGGTGAAACGCAGGTCGTCGCGGTGCGGCCCGCGCGTAGTGACGCCGCGACGCAGGTCCGTGCCCCAGCTTTCCTCCAGCCGGGCATGGAACAGTTCACGGATCGTGTTCTCGTCGGGCATGGACGCGTCCCTGTCCCCAGCGCCTTCATGATCCCCGTCACCACTTCCACGCCAGGACACATCGGGCCGGTAGGCCATGGCCACCGGGTCGTTGCCCGAGATGGTCGAACAGTACCGGGTGAACGTTCCGGCCCGGTCCGCGACCCATTCGCCGCGCACCCGCGTCACGCGCGCTCCGCTTTTGACCAGCAGCCCGTCCCATGCACGCACCGCCATGGCGCCGGCGTCCGCCTTGAGAGCCGCGTTCCGTTGCGCGAGCGCCTTCCTGTAACCCGACAGCGCTCCGACGTATCCCCGGCGGTTGAGCGACAGGAGGATGTCCAGGAAACGCCGCCGCAGCCGTGGACCCCCATTCACCAGATCCACGTCGGCCGGTGAAAAGACGACCGCCCCGAGGCGCCCCAACGCTTCGGAGACCCGGATCGAGTCGTTTCCGTCCACGGATACCCGCTTCTTCTTCCGCTTCCGGTCGAATCCAGCCGCCACCGTGGCTGGCCTGTCTCCCTTCACGGACCCTCTCAAGTGAAAGACATCCCTTGCGAATTCCGTGAGTTCCCCGTCACCTGCTCCACGGAAGGACCGGAAGCTCTCCAGGTAGTAGATCGCCTCCAGGAGATTGGTCTTCCCCTGCGCGTTCTCGCCGATTACCGCAACACCCTCCGGGGGGAAGCGCAACTCCTGGATTCCGAGGTTGCGGAAGTGGCGCAACTCCAATTCACTCAGGACCACGAACGCGGTTGGAACCGGTGGCGAGAAACTCCGGACATGCTATGAATATAACAGAATCGGACCTGTTCCCGACGGCCATTTGACGGGCCCTGCCAACGGCCCGCAAGACCGCGTCCCGGCGTCCGCTTCTATGATCCGCCGAAGTTCGCCTTCCGCTTCTCCAGAAACGCGGCCATCCCCTCTCTCATGTCGTCGGTGGAGGCCAGCAGGCCGAACAGCGACGCCTCGAACTCCAGCGCGTGCTCCATCGTGTTCTCGACCGCACCGTAGGCCGACGCCAGCGCCATCTCCACGGCGACCGGGGCGTTCCTCGCGATCCGGGCCGCCAGCGCGCGTGCCCGGTCCATCAGTTCGGCGTGGGGCACCACCATATTCGCCAACCCCGTTTCCGCCGCCCTGTCGGCCCCGACCATATCGCCCGTCACGATCATCTCGACCGCCCGTCCCAGGCCCACGAGGCGCGCAAGGCGCACCGTTCCACCGTAGCCGGGAATGATCCCCAGCCCGACCTCCGGCAAACCGAAGCGTGCCCGCTCGCTTGCGACGCGGAGGTGGCAGGCCAGGGCGAGTTCGCACCCGCCGCCCAGCGCGTAGCCCCCGACCGCGGCGATCACGGGCCTCGGAAAGCGCTCGATCCGACGAAGGACCTCCTGGCCGGCACGGCTCACCTCCGTCCCGGTCAGGGTCCCCATCTCGGCGAGCACCCCGATATCCGCGCCGGCCACGAAGGCCTTGTCGCCCGCTCCAGTCAGGATCACGGCGCGTACATGCCGGTCGTCGCGCAATCGGCCGAAGGCCGCGTCGAGTTCGGCCACGACCTGGGGGTTGAGCGCGTTCAGCTTCGCCTGCCGGTCGATGGTCACCGTCGCGGTGGACCCGGACACTTCGGTTCGTACGTACTGGCTTTCGCTCATCGGGAGTGGTCTCCGTGGGGCTCGTTTTCGGCCACGGGGGAGGCCGTGGCACGCGCGCTGGGAAGCTATGTGTCTCGTTGGGACATCGCCAAGTCGGTACGGGACACAATCGATCGGCGGGCGTGGCGGTACCGGCTGTCCCAACTTACCTTCCTTGTCCGGAAGCCCGGATTGTCCGGAAGCCCGGAACCGCTTCTTCACGAGGAACCATGGCGCGCTCTCTGAACAAGGTGACATTGATCGGGAACACCGGGAGTGACCCCGACGTGCGCACGACGCCTTCGGGCACGCGCGTCGGCAAGCTTTCGCTGGCAACCAGCCGGTCCTTCGCTGACCGCTCCGGGCAGCAGCAGGAGCGCACCCAGTGGCACCGTCTCACCTTTTTCGGCCGACTGGTGGATGTGGTGGAGCAATGGGTCAAGAAGGGCGACCGGATCTACGTCGAGGGGCGAATCGAGTACTCCCAGACTCAGGACGACCAGGGCGGCACGCGCTATTGGACCGACATCATCGTCAACGAGATGATCATGCTCGGGGCGGGTGCCGGTGGACGGACGGACGCGCAGCCTCCCGCGCGCGTCGGCTACAATACGCCTCCCAGACAACCCATCACCGAACCCGAGGACGACTTGCCCTTCTAACCGGGCACATACGGCATCTATGCCGGGAGACAGGATCTTGGCCAACGACGCAATCGAGATGGAGGGCACCGTAACCGAGGTCCTGCCCAACGCGAATTTCCGGGTAAAGCTGGAGAACGGTCACGAGATTCTGGCGTATCTGTCCGGAAAGATGCGGAAGTTCTATATCCGGGTTCTGGCCGGTGACCGCGTCAAGGTCGAGATGTCGCCGTACGATCTGACGCGAGGCAGGGTCACGTACCGCTACAAGTAGGACCCTACTCCTCTTCTTCGCTCTTCCAGAGCCCGAGCAGGTAGGGATCGAAGCGCTCCGGGCGCTCCAGATACTGCTGGGCCCAGTCATCGAACTCGGGCAGTTCGAGTTGCTCCCGGATTCTGGCAGTCGCGTAGCGGATTGCGTCGTTGTAGGAGGCCGGCGCTACCCCCTTCGCCAATCGCGCCTCGGCTTCGGCCAGCGAATAGATCTCCTCCGGATCGAGAGACAGGACGGCGTCGGCCACCCGGGCGGAACAATAGTCCCTGTACTTCGCCCTAAGTACATCATCCCCGTCTCGCTCGGCCATTCTTGCCCTCGCGCCTTACTCACGGTCCCCAAACGGCTTCGGAACACGACACCACCGGTCCCTGAAGGGTCAGTTTCGGGACCCCGGTCGGCCAACTCCAACTTTCCGTGTCAGCCCTGGTGCGTCAAGGCTGTCAGCCCCGGTGCGTCAAGTCCGCTGCCACGGCCCGTCTGGTGACCACGGCGCTTCAAGGTCGGAGGCAAGCAATACGCCGCGGCGGGCGTGTTTGAGAGACCAGGCAATGAAGCCGGGCGGCTCCTATGGGTGCGCGAAGCCTGTACCCGAGTCCGCGGAGTGGCTCAGCGAACGGTTGTGGCCGCCCTCGGCCTCTCTAAGTCGGCGATAGATCGAACGTCGCGTGAGACCGTACTGGACGACCCGGCTCAGGAAGTCCGGATCCGAACGTTGTACCTCCTCTGCTTCCGCAGCCAAGTCGTTCGGCAGGCGAACGTCGAGTTGCACGGACCGCGTGTTCCACATGCGCACTACACCCTTAAGTCTGGAAATGTAATTCTCGCCAATTTCAGCCGACAAGCCCGGGGGGAAGAGCGTGGCGCCGGCAGCGAGCGGGCAACCCTTCCTTCCGAAGGACGGGCTTGAACCATACAAGGCTGGAACGCGACCCGCAAGCACGTTTCCGTTTCTGTATCCAAATCCCCTAACTTGTTATGTATCAATATTTTACGAGAATGGACGACTTTTGTAATCCAGTTGTTTCCAGATCGTGTGAGACCCTTGGTAGTTACAATTCCGACACAGGCTAAGTGACAAATTGATAAGCAGTTGGATGGCTATTCCAAAGTCCGGACCGAAGGCCGTCATAAACATATTTTTACCAAAAAATCATCATCGGGCGAGGCGGTCGAAAAACCCGTGAAACGCTCGTTCCGGCCGAGTTTCCGCATCGTGGAACTCCCCCGTAGCGGCTGGGAGCGCCCCCCTCCGCCTCCGCGCCACCCCGTTCGCGGTTCAGACGGCTCTGCGCGACCCCGGACGCCACGGTCAGGACCCAATCGCCGACGGGGGGGCCCGCTCGCGGGCCGGACGATGGTCAGTGTACGGCGAGTCCGCCGCCCACCGCGTCGGATTCCCCGAAGGAAAGCCGGCTCAGCGTGGCCCGTTCGCCGAAGGTCGACACGATGCCGCCGACGGCACGGAACCGCTCAGGCTCGAAACGCGCGATCAGATGACTCAGGCCGCCACGCATCCGCTGCAGGCTCCCCCGTAGCTCGTTGAAGTCCACGGGGATCCCGAAGCGCACCTGGCGCGATTCCGTCCGGTCTGGGGCACCCACGGACGGTCGGCCGACCGGCAGGTCGGGGAAGACCTCGCGAAGCACGCCTTCCAACGTCTGCGCGCCCTCGCGAGTCGCCGTGCGGAACACGAGGGCGTTCGCCTCGTAGTCCAGATGAACCCGCGTGACGGTCCCGCGCCCGGTGACGATACGCACCACCGTATTCTCATGAAGGTCCAGGTCCTTGCAGATGTCGCGGAAGCCGATGCGGAGCAGCGTCGGCCGCGTCAGCGGCGAAAAGCCGCGGCGGTTGAGGACCCTGAGAGCCAGGTCGAAGCAGTAGCGACGGAGGTTCCGGTCGTCACGGTGGCCAGCGGATTCGCGCTTTCCGGCCGATTCCGACTCCCTTGCCGCGTCCGGGTCTTCGTCAGCCGCGGTGAGAGTCCGCAAATGGGCCAGCGTTGGGCCGTAGACCCAGTCCAGGACCACAAGCTCGGACGCCAGATTCAGATACTTGATCCTCGCCGACCCCAGGTCGATCGCGCGGACGGAGGAAGCAAACCGACCCTCCAGCACCACCGCGAGGCCAATATCCTGAATCCGCCCGCCCGGACGGTACAGCTCGTGGGCGCGCCGGTACTGCACGACCGCCCTCGTGAGCGGCAATTCGCAAATGCCCGGTACATCGGCCATCGCCTCGGGGCGACTTTCCGTGGTTGTCATCCGGTGCATGGATTCGGCCGCTCCGTGAACGCGGGCTGGCAGAAGGGGGGCCGGGATAATAACCATATGTTTACCCGGCAGGCAAGGACACATGGCCCGCGGGTTCCGGCACTTGTTTTGAACCGCCATTTGCGGCTATGATTAAGGTCTGGTCACGAGTTCCTCAACGTTGGGGTGACGACTTGGAAGTCTTCGTCAAGGAAAACGAGAGTCTGGAGCGGGCACTTCGCAGATTCAAGCGAAAGGTGCAGAGATCCGGGCTTTACTCGGAGCTCCGCAAGCGCCGCTTCTACGAGAAGCCGAGCGCACAGCGGAAGCGACGGCGCGAGGCGGCCATCCGCCGTGAGCGGAGACGCCAGCGCCGGTCGCGACGATAGCTTCAGACCTTCAGCGCCACCGGCCCCGCGGGCGTCCAGTCGTAGAACCCGGCGCCGCTCTTGCGTCCGTACCTCCCCATGGTCACGAGCCGCTTGAGCAAGGGAGGCGCCGCGTAACGTTCTTCCCGATACTCGGCATACATGATCTCCGCGACCTGGTAGAGCGTATCGAGCCCTACGAAGTCGCAGAGCACGAATGGGCCCATCGGATGCCCGCAACCCAGGGTCAGGGCGGTGTCGATGTCCTCGACCGAGGCCACGCCGCGCTCCAGCTGTCGGATCGCGTCGAGCATGAACGGGACCAGAAGCAGGTTGACCACGAAGCCGGAGTTGTCTCTCGCCGCGATGGGCACCTTCCCGACCCGACTCGCGAAGGCGCGCGCCGCCTCGAAGGTCTCGTCGCTGGTCGCGATGGTCCTGACGACTTCGACCAGCTTCATGACCGGCACGGGGTTGAAGAAGTGGATGCCGATGAAGCGATCCGGTCGCGAGGTGGCCGCCGCCATGTCTGTCACCGTCAGCGAGCTGGTGTTGGACGCGAAGATCGTTCTTTCGGGGCAGACGCCGTCCAGGTAGCCGAAGAGGTCGTTTTTTGCCTCGAGCGACTCGACAATCGCCTCGAGCACCATGTCGCAGTCGGCGAAGTCGTCCAACGACACGGTGAACGTGATCCGCCTGAGAACCTCGTCGCGCCCGGCCTTGTCGAGCTTGCCCTTCGACACAGCCCGATCGAGCGATTTGACCACCCGGGCACGCCCTGCGGCGACCGCCGCCGCGTCCACTTCGCACACCACCACGTCGCACCCGGCCTTGGCCGCGACCTCCACGATGCCGCTGCCCATGAGTCCGCAACCGGCAACGCCTAATCTGTTGATCTCCAACTTCGAATCTCCTCCCATAGCAGGGTCAGTATTCGTCCTTGCCCATCACCTCGCGGGCCACGCCGTGGAAGTGGCGCCGCACCCAACGCCGCCACGCCGGCGGAGGAGGCTCCAGTCCTCCGTCGCTCTCGAGTCCGTCGAGGATGCCCTCCACCTCCAGGTGCACTTCGCCGAGCCTCCGCTCGAAGCCCAGAGCCACCAGGCTCATGACCACCACAGCGGAGACAATCCCGGCCGCTATGCCACCGGCGACCGCCACCGGCAGCGTAGTCAGCAGAGCAAGTCCGGCGCCAACGCCGATCCCCGCCGCTGCACCGGCCATCCCGCCGCCCAGCACCGCACCTGTTCTGTATTTCCCGACCATGCCGGGATCGACGACGATGTCCACCTGCGTGGAGTCCGGGCCCAGTTCGTCCAGGCGCGCCTCCACCAGCCGCGACGCCGCGACGTAGTGCTGACGCGATGTCGAACTCGCCGCCCGCGCGACCCGTGAGGCCCAATCGATCGCGGGACGGTATTGGAGCAGATCTTCCCTTTGACGAACGCGCTGCAGGAGTTGGCTGCCCACCATGAAGTCGTCCAGTTCCCTGTGGATCCGTGCACGCGGCCGCTCCACCGTCCGGGCCGACTGGATCTCCCCGGTCGCCAGGAGCGCCCGTATCCGGCCACGCCCCCGGGCAAACCTCCCGCGGTCCGTCCGGAACTCGGCCAGTGCTCTGCGCACATGACGATCCGCCAACCCGACTTCACGCCCGATACGTACAAGCTCGGCTTCCGTGAACTCCTCTTCCGACGCGCCCGGCTCCGCGGCAGCGAGCTCCGAGGCCCGTCGCATGACCTCGTCGAAGTCCCGCCTCGAAAGCGTTGCCTTACCGCTCATTCGCCCACCCGGCATCCACCGACCGCATCAAAGTGCCTCCACCACCACCGCCCCGCCCTGCCCGCCTCCGATGCACGCCGCACCGAGTCCATACCGTGCACCCCGTCGGCGCAGCTCGTGAAGCAGGTGCAGTGTGATCCTCGTTCCCGAGGCCGCAAGCGGGTGGGTGATCGCGATCGCACCGCCGTCGACGTTGGTGCGCTCGGGATCGAGTCCCAACTCCTTTTCGACAGCCTTGTACTGGGGCGCGAAGGCCTCGTTCACCTCGACCAGGTCCATGTCGTCCAGGCCCAGGCCGGCAGCGGACAGTGCGGCGCGGGCGGCCGGCGCGGGTCCGATCCCCATGATCCTCGGGTCGACACCGGCGAATCCCCATGACACCAGCCGTCCGATCGGGGCCGCTCCGTTCGCCCGGGCCCACTGCCCCTCGGCGAGCACGACCGACGCGGCGCCGTCACCGATGCCGCTGGCGTTCCCCGCCGTAACCAGTCCGTCCTTGCGGAAGTAGGGCCGTAGCCGTCCCAGGTCTTCCATGGTCGTATCCGGCCGCATGTGCTCGTCGATCAGGAACTGCGACTCGCCCTTGCGGGTCCTTACCGTGACCGGCGAGACCTCGGCTTCGTAGCGGCCGCCATCCCACGCGGCCTTCGCGCGCCGCTGGCTGTTGACGGCAACCTGATCGGCCTCTTCCCGGGTCACGTCGTACCGGTCGGCGAGCTCCTCGGCGGTCTGCGCCATGCTCAGGCCGCAGTGCGAGTCCGTAAGGGCCTCCCAGAGCACGTCGTGGAACCCGTTGGCCGCGGGACCGAGCCGCAAGCCGCCCCATCTCGCGCCACGCACGACGTGAGGGGCCTGGCTCATGGATTCCGCGCCGCCGCACAGGGTCACGTCCGCACCGCCGAGCAGGATCTCCTGCGCACCCGATACGACGGCCTGGAAGCCCGACCCGCACAGCCGGTTCACCGTGAGGGCGCCGACTTCCTGGGGCACGCCCGCGCGCAGGCCGATGTGCCGCGCGAGGTAAATCGCATCGGCGGAGGTCTGCAACGCGTTGCCGTAGAAGACGTGGCCCACCTGGGCGGGCTCGATACCCGCCGCTTCGACTGCCGCCTCCGCCGACAGAACGCCGAGATCCGTGGCGGTGAAGTCCCTCAGCGAGCCGCCGAAGGTTCCAAAGGGAGTCCGTTTTCCCGAGAGGAAGACGACCTCCGTATCAAGTCCTTGAGTCCCCATCCCTAAGCTCCATGACTGGTCGACCAGGTCGCTGAAATGCGCGAAACACCGGTAAACTTAACCCGATGCCGCGTGGAGAAGCCGCGCCGCCATCCATCGTCCGACCTCCCGTGTCGTGGCGTCGCCTCCCAGGTCGGGTGTTGTGACGCCTTCCGCGATAGACGTGAGAATGCAGTCGTCCACGTCGGCCGCAGCCTCTTCCATCCCGAGGTGCGCCAACGCAAGGCTCACGCACGCCACCGCCGCCACCGGGTTCGCAATGCCCTTACCCGCGATATCGGGCGCAGATCCATGCACCGGTTCGAAGAGGGCCCAAACACCCGGGTTGATGTTCCCCGAAGGCGCGAGACCCAGGCCACCGGTGACCTGCGCGGCCAGATCGCTGAGGATGTCGCCGAAGAGGTTCGACGTCACCACTATCTCGTAGCGCTGCGGCCGGCGGACCAGGTCCATGGCCATGGCGTCGACGTACATGGCGTCGCGTTCGACCTCCGGGAATTCGCTTCCGACCTCGGCAAAGACACGCCGCCACAGGCCCCCTTCGTGCGCCAGCACGTTGGCCTTGTCGACCAGCGTGACACGGGTGCGTCCAGTCGCCCGCGCATGTTCGAAGCCGGCCCTGACGATACGCTCAACGCCCTTGTAGGTGTTGAGACTCTCCTCGATCGCAACCTCGTCCTTGGTACCGGTCCTGAAGCTGCCTCCCAGACCCGCGTAGAGTCCCTCCGTGTTTTCCCTGAAGAAGACGATGTCGGTGGCGGGATCCGGGTTCCGGAGCGGGGACAGGGCCGGGACGAGCAGCTTGCAGGGCCGATAGTTGATGTACAGGTCCGCGAACAGCCGCAAGCCCAGCAGGATGTCGCGGGCGTGAACGTTGTCGGGGACACGAGGGTCGCCGAGCGCGCCGAGAAGCGCTGCGTCGTAGTCGCTGACCAGGCGGTCGCGGTCCTCGACAGTCAGGGTGGTGCCGTCCCGCAGGTAGCGTTCCGCGCCGAGACCCAACTCGTCAAGCGTGACGTCGAGGCCGTGCTTTTGGGCTGCGGCGCGCATCACCTCCTGTGCGGCGCACACGACTTCGGGACCGATTCCGTCCCCGGGGATCAGCGCGATCCGGGCCACGTGCGAACGTGCATCCGTCGGAGCCGGCGCCCGGGCAACAGGCCAGGGTCCGGTCCTTTCGGGCAGGACGCTACGGTACCCTCCCGAACATGATGTTGCAGCGGGGGCAGAAGAAGTCCTTCCCGCGCCGCACCAGGGACGGGCCCAGTTCTCCCCGCGGGCACATCGGATCCAGTCCTTCGTCCGCCTGCATCCTGACCTTGCGCCGCTCTCGCCACGTACTGATCCGAAGGGGCAACTGGAACCGCAGCGCCGATGTCTTGCATTCGAAGAGCACGGTGCTGGTTCCGTCGGGCTCCCCGCGCACGCCGAGATCCATCAGGAAGCCACCCATGGGAGATGGCACCTGACGTCCGCTGCAATGCAGGCGTTCCATTTTCTTGACCTCGGGCAACTCCTCGACGCCGAACCCCACGGGTCCGGGCTTCTTGTCGTCCGCGTCCAATCAACCCCTCCGCTCGAACAGGTAGGCCAGATCCTCGCGGCGGGTCTCGCCGTCCCTGCACACCGCATACCGGCCGCCGGAATAAATGGCCGCGCCGCCGTATTCGCCGTTCTTGTTGATCGCGTAGTAGTTCACGTTGAAGCTCGGGCGCCCCTCCGCGTTCCGGAGCCGGTCTTCCGTGGTGAAGGTCACAATGCGCCGAAGCGCCTCGAGGCACGCGTCGGTCGGTGTCAGTCCCGCGCGCATCAACTCGACAACCGAGTGGGACCCGCACGTCTTGATGACCGCCTCGCCCCTCCCCGTCGAACCACACGCGCCGACATCGTTGTCCACGTAGAGGCCGGCTCCCACGATCGGTGAGTCGCCGACGCGGCCCGGGATCTTGTAGGACAGTCCCGACGTGGTCGTCACGCCCGACAGATCCCCATTCGCGTTGATGACGTTGCAGTTGATCGTGCCCTGCGGGCGCACTCCGTCGTGAGAGTCGAGCAGCGACAGCCCGTAGTCGTCCTCGTCTTCGAACGGAGGTGCCTTCAACCCCGATTCCTCCGGCCTCAGGTAGTCGTCGATATCGCTCATCCGGGCGCGCCACTCGATCCACCGGCGCCTGGAACGCTCGGTCAACAGGTCCTCCAGCTGATGTCCCATGGACACCGCAAAGCGCTGTGCGCCCTCCCCTACCAGCAGCACGTGGTCGGTGTACCTCATGACATCGACGGCCACGCGCGATGGCGTCTTGACGCCTTCCAGACACGCGACCGCGCCCGCGCCCCTGCTGGGGCCGTGCATGACCGACGAATCGAGCTGCACGACACCGTCCAGGTTCGGCAGTCCCCCGAAGCCCACGGACGCGTCGCCGGGATCGCGCTCCACGATGTTCACGCCTTCGACCACCGCATCCAGCGTGTCGCCACCCTGGGTGACGCTCTGGACGGCCGTCTCCACGGCCTCGAGTCCGTTTCCGCTCGCAACGGCAACCGGGACAACGACGCTTTTGCGAACGGTCGGAGCCCCCGACAACGGTTGCGCGGATCCGAGGCCGACGGCGGCACCTACACCGACCCCCGCAGAGGTCTTGAGAAAGTCACGGCGACTGGTCATCGATCGCACTCCTGGTGGAAAAGGGTACTGCTGAGAAACGTGGTCAGGCGTCCCTGGGCTCTCCCAGGATGGCCTCGCCCGGCCCGCCATCAACGGCGGGGGGGTCGGCGGGTTCTTCACGCCTGAGCCTGGAGATGACGGGCTTGCAGAACTGCATTCCCACGGCCTTGAGCTCAGACAGTTCCCTGACACCCAGATCCGGATACCGTTCCGCGAGATATTCGATGGTCTCGGTCATCCAGGAGTCCTGATCATCCACGTGCGCCTGCAACACGCCGCAACGGTGAATGTGACTGAACAACTCGTCTCGGGCTCGGTCCATTGGTTCTTGCTTCGCCACTACTCCTCCTCATAATTGGTTTCTCGCCGCGGGGTCCCGCGAAACGCCCGGGCCGGAAGGATGGCCCGCAGGCGAAGCCAATAAACTAGGTGAGAAGTGGATTATGGCAAGAAACGAGAACTCGAAGTCATGTGATTCTGCCGGCCGAGAGGCATGAGACTGCTTACTTTCGCTGTCTGCGATCAGGCGGCCGCAACCCCGGAAGGGAAGGTTGACCTTCACGGAGTCTTCCACGACCTCTATGCCCCGGGATTTCCGGCGCGCCAGGATCGGATGACCCTCGTCATATGCATCGAGTGGGATCGCCACGACGCCGGTCGGCATCACTTTCGCGTCGACGTGCGCGGTCCCGACGGACGCCCGACCCTTACCGTCGAGGGCGAATCCGAGGTGTCCCCGCGCCCCGCGGAACGGCCACCCCCGCGCACGCAGCTGGTGATGCCGCTGGAGGACGTGGTCTTCCCGGTGCCCGGACGCTACGACTTCGACATACGGGTAAAGGGACAGGTGATGCCCGGTCCGGTCCTGCACCTGGTGCACGTTCCGGCCGAGACGGCGTAGCGCCGGTGGCCGTTGGCTGCTACGGCAGCGGCAGTCGCAGGACGCCCGTGGCCTTGAGTACGAGCAGGATCATGCCCCCAACGGCTCCCAGCGCGGCTTCGTACTCCCGGTTTCGCATGTAGCGTGCGAGGGCAAAGTCGCTCGTTTCGATCCCGAGACCGGGCGGTGGACGGTACGGCGAGAGTCGGGGAAGGAACCCGGGCACTGAATCGCGATAGTCACGGTAGGCGTCCCGAAATCTGGCCTGCAGTCTGACCTGCTCGCGTGCCATCACCGCCCCGTAGGCCAGCGCGAAGTAACCGAGCAGGATCACGCCGAACACCGGTCGGGCGCCGGCCACGGCAGCCCCCATGCCCAGCAGGAAGCTGCCCAGGTACAGTGGGTTGCGTGTAAAGGCGTACGGCCCCGACACCGCCAGCTCGCGGTCCTTCTCCAGGACGCCGGCGGCCCAACCGCGAATGGCCAGTCCCGCCAGCACGATGGCCCCGCCGATCCACATGGACTCCGCGACCGGCCGGGCCAACCACAAGAATGCGATGCCGAGGACCCAGGCCATCGACAGCCGGAAACTGCGGGCGGCGGCCATTACCCGGCTGGCATCGCCGCTCGAATGCCGGGGGTGATCGGGTCCACGGCTGCTACATCAGCCCGAGTCCTGCGAATCGCCCGGCGTCTGGGCGCGGGGCTCCGGCTCGGCGTGCAGAATCTCCTCCAGATGCATCGTCAGGTTCACGGGCAGGAAAGGGCCGTCAACCTTCATGTAGACCACCATCCTGCGCTCATCGTCCGAGAAGTGGATCTCCGCCTGTCCGCCCTCGGAAAAGAGACCGTCGGTCTGGATGATGGGCCGCACCACCACCGTGTTGAATTCACCCGCGCCCACCTCGCGTCGATCCCTGCCCAGCACATTGAGAACGATCGGGTTCCCTTCGTCCTTGTAGAAGCGGTTGAAGGTGTAGCTCTGGCCCACATCGAGGGCGAGCGTACGCGTAAAGTACACGATCGATATGTCGTCGAGGGGCTCCGGATCGGGAAGTGCCCAGGTCGTGTCGTGGTCGATCCTCTGCACACGGTGCTCCGCGGGGAAGAACTCGTATTCGCGGTAGCGTTCCCCCTGGTCCTTCACAAAGCGCCTGGCAAACAGCCCCTCGGTGTCGATCCAGGAGGTGAAGGTCTCGTCGATGCCGAATCCCAGCACGCTGCCCTTGATCCGCCACTCGGCCACGTAGGTGGGCATGCCGTGGATCGTGTCGATCCCGGCGATGGTCATGTGGGCCTCTCCCACGGAGAAGATCCCGTACTTGACCTTGTACCTCAGGTGCTCGCCCACCGCAAACGGAACGCTGGCCACCTCGGGCGGCGCCCCGTCGAGCGAGTCCGGCGCCCGCGTGGTCTGCGCACTGGCCGATGCAGCCACGGCGATCACGGCGACCGCGACCGATACCATTCCCGCGGCAGCGGTCACACTAGGCCGCGCCATGTCGCTTCGGCTCCAGTGGAGCGGCCTTTCGCAGCCGCAGGATCTGTCGCAATGTCGGCATGACGCGCACCCGTGTTCGGCGCGGGCGCAAATCGTAGCGGCGAGCGAGCGGCAGGTGCGCGACCCGGCGCGCGTACGGGGTCAGCACCTTCATCAACTCGGCGTTGGCGGCCCAGCCGTCGGTGGTGACCAGACGCCGGTCGCCGAGCTCCCGCGTCGCCTTCTTGACGACGACCACCCTGTAGGCCCGAAACCCGGCGAGCCAATCGCCGCCCGATGCACCGGACACCATCCGGCCGATTGCGATGCCACCCAGCCAACGGGCGAAGCGAACGCGGCGGGGCACGTCCCCCTTCTCCGTCGCGGATTGGCCCGCCACGATGTCCGCGCCTCCCTCGAAGGTCTTGATGAGCGCATGGAGGTGCTCCGGATGTTCCGTGAAGTCGCCCTGCATGGTGACGATCGCGTCCCGCTTCGGATAGTTCGTCCGGGCAGCGGCCGCCCGCAACAGCTTCTCCATGGCGCAGCCGTACCCGATGGGCCGCCGCTCGGTGAGCACGGTCAGCGGCATCACTCGCTGGTACTTCTCCAGCAGCGCCCGGGTTCCGTCCCGGGAAGCGTCGTCGAGCACGAGGACGTGGAAGTCGCGCCCCAGCTCCCCCATGACGTGCCGGATCTTCCAGAGCAGTACGCCGATGGTGCGGTCCTCGTCCCTGCAGGGAATACAGATGTGGATCATGGGCCCCGGAGTTCGGTCGGATGGTGAGAATGAATCTACACCAAACGCTTGGGGGTGGCGTTGTCTTACGAAGTTGGTGGTGTCTTCCAACGCCTATGATGCCAGAAATACTGGCACGGTTGCTTCCGTACCTGCTCTTCCAGACGGCTGGTGAACGCCCGCGTCAGTGTCATGACGGCCGCGCCCCGATCACTCTTCCGCTCCACTGCGGGGATCGCTTCGATACGCACCTCGTAGCGCGGCCTCCAGCCCGGCAGCCGAATCGCGCAGAAGGTGGCCAGCACCACCCCGGCCCGCATGGACAGCACGGCCGGACCGCGCGCCGTCGACGCGGGCTGCCCGAAGAAGTCCACGAACACCCCCGCCCCCCTCGCGTCCTGGTCACCCATGAGCCCCACGACCCGGCCCGCCTGGAGCGAAGCCAGCGCCCCGCCCACCGCCTCCCCCCTCGGGATCACGTTGACGCCCAGTCTCTTGCGCGCCCGGGTCAGATACCGGTCGAAGTGACGATTGCGCTGTCGCGCCACCACGATGTCCATCGGAAAACCGCGCGCCACCACACCCGCCGCACCTACCTCCCAGTTGCCCAGGTGCCCGCTCACAACCATGATCCCGCGGCCCTCGCGCGCGGCCTTCTCCAGCAGCTCCCGCCCCACCAGCCGGGTACGCTTCAGGATCTCCGCGCGGCTGGCCCCCGCCAGACGGAACATGGCCACCGCCTCACGCGCGAAGTGTGCATAGCAGCGCCGCCCCACGGTGCGCCGCCACTCTTCCGTCGCATCCGGAAACGCCATGCGCAACTGCTTCATCACCACGCCCCACCGGGGACGTCCCACCCGTGCGGCCACCCAGCCGAGCAACGCTCCCGCGCGGTCGGCCACGACGGCCGGAAGACCGCCGCACACGGCCGCCACCGCGCGCAACAGGGCGAACTCCAGGCGGTGCCGTAATCTGCGCCTGAGCGCCACCGGGCTTCGCGCGCTCACTGGAACTGCAGCTCCCGCAGCCGCCGGTACAGGCCCCCCTCCTCCATCAGGGTGGCGTGGGTACCCTGCTGCACTACGCGGCCACCGTCGACCACGACGATCAGGTCGGCACGCCGGATCGTCGAGAGACGGTGCGCGATGACGAAGACCGTGCGACCCTGCAGAAGCCGCTCCATGGCCTCCTGCACCAGGCGTTCCGATTCTGCGTCGAGTGCACTCGTCGCCTCGTCGAGAATCAGGATCGGCGGGTTGCGGAGCACGGCCCGGGCGATCGCGATCCGCTGGCTCTGTCCACCCGAAAGCGTGGTCCCGCGCTCGCCGACGACCGTTTCGTAGCCGTCCGGCAGTCGTCGGATGAAATCGTGCGCGCGGGCCGCGCGCGCCGCCTCCTCGACCTCGTCAGGCGATGCCCCCGGCATTCCGTACGCGATGTTGGCGCCGACCGTGTCGTGGAAGAGAACCGTGTCCTGTGAAACGACGCCGAGACCCGCCCGCAGTGACGCCAGCCGGAATTCGCGGACGTCCGTGCCATCGATTTCGACCGCGCCGTTCACGGGGTCGTAGAAGCGGGCGAGAAGGTCGACGATCGTCGTCTTCCCGGCACCGCTTGGTCCCACCAGCGCCACGACCGAGCCGGCCGGCGCACTGAGGTCCACGTCCCTTAGTACACGGTCGCCCGTCCGGTATTCCATGGACACACCCCGGTAGCGAATCTCCCTGTCGACGCCCTTGAACTCCCGGACTCCGTCCCGCTCCCGGGTCTCGGCAGGGGCGTCGAGGAATTCGAGGACCCGCTCGGCGCCCGCAAGGCCGGGTTGAATCAGCGCAGGCAGCTTGCTGAGATACTTGACCGGGGAATACAGCCGCGTGCTGAGCAGGATGAAGCCCAGGAAGGCCGCGCCCGACAGCGTACCGTCCACCAACACCATCCTGGCCCCGTACCAGAGGAGAATCGCCGTGCCCGCGACCACCAGGAACTCCGTGAACGGACCCGCGAGCGCCCGCAAGCGGACGGTTCGCAGGAAGGCATCGAAGTATGCGCGGGTCAGGTTACGGAAGCGATGTCGCTCAAGCCGCTCCGCCGACGCCGATTTCACCATGCGCATCGCCGACACGGTCTCCTGAATGTGCGAACTGACGGCGCCCGCCAGGTCGAGCACCTGCCGGTCGCCGCGCCGGAGGCGACGCACCAGCGGGCCCCAGATCACCATGGTCAGCGGGACGACAACGAAGGCCGCCGCGGTGAGGCGGGCCGAGATCTCGATCATCCAGTACAGACACGCCGCGAACTGCACCACAGCCGCAAGGGTCCGGGTGAGTTCCCTGGTGACAAGGGTGCGCAGCTGCTCGACATCGTGGGTCAGGCTCGAAACGACCTGGCCTGTGCGCACCTTCGCAAAGAACGCAAGGTCCAGGTCGAGGAGGTGGCCGTACACCCGGTTGCGCAAGTCGCGTGCGACCCCCTGCTCGACGCGCGCGGTGAGGCAGGCGCGCGCGAAGTCGACCGCGTTCTTCAGCGCCACCAGAGCCAGAAGGAACAGGATGATCCCGCCGACGACCGACTGCGGGTCGCCGTCGAGGTCGACGAGTCGCCCCACGGTGAAATCGAGCGCCTGCTCCAACCGTGCCGGAGCCTCGCCCACCGTCCCGTTTGCGTCGCCCTCGCCGAAAACGGTCGCCAGGAACGGAATCAGCACGACGAACGAGAATGCGTCGAGAGCCGAATAGGCGGCGCTTGCGGCCACGGACAACAGCAGCACGCCCCGGTGGGGGACGAGGTAAGCGAGAACCCTGCGCCAGACGGTCATTGGCGGCCCCGGGGGGCAGGCGTCAGCGGGGTCGGGGCCGCAGCACCGCGACCGGCACGATCATCTCTTCCGGCGATATGCCCCCGTGCAGGAAGGAGTTGCGGTAGCGTCGCTGGTGTTCGCGCAGCTTGGTGGGGTAGACGAAGAAACAGTCGTCCAGCGCGACCATGTAGGTCATCCGCAGACTCCCGCGCGGAAGCCGCAGGTCGGACGCACGCTTGGTGGTGAAGGCAGAACTCGGGTCCTGCGCGCGCAGATCGTTGCCCATCTTGTAGCGGAGGCTGGTGCTCGCGCCCTTGCGGGCGTAGATGGTCGCGGGACGGCGGCAGTGAATCGACCCGTGGTCGGTGGTCAGCACCACCCGATGCCCCTGGGCCGATGCTTCCTTCAGCACGGCAAAGGCCGTGGACCGCTCGAACCACGAGCGTGTGAGCTGTCTGAGCGCCGCTTCGTCCTTGGCGACCTCCATCAGAATGGGAGACTCGGAGCGCCCGTGGGTCATCAGGTCCACGAAGTTGAATACCACCGCGATCACACCACCCCTGACCCTGGAGGCGGATCTGAGCCGACCTCGCACCTGCGCCTCGTTGCGGTCGGTGAAGACCTTCTCGTAGTGGACCGGAACAGCGCGTCCCGTGAGTCGGTGCAACTGCTCCCTGAGGAGTTCGTCCTCGAAGGCGTTCAGCGAACCCTCGTCATCCGAGGCATCCCACCACTCCGGCCGTGCCCGGGCGATCTCGTCCGGGAACAACCCCGAAAAGACGGCGTTGCGCGCATAGGGCGTGGCGGTGGGCAGGATCGAGTAGTGATACCCTTCGTCAACATCGAAGAACTCGCCGATCAGCGGCGAGATGGCGCGCCACTGGTCCAGGCGCATGCAGTCCAGGACCACGAAGTAGACCGGATCCCTGCCAAGCAGGGGAAGCAGGCGCCGCTCGACCACGTCGACCGACAGCTCCGGGCGATCCGCGTCGCCCCTCATCCAGCGGGGATACTCGCGCGTTACCCAGCGGCCGAAGTCGTGTCGCAGGTCCTCCTGGAGCGACTCCACCGTCCCGAGAAGACCGGTCTCGCCGGACCGTTCCAGCCACAGGTGCCAGTCCACGAGCTCCTGATACACGCGCGCGAACGCCGAGGGGCTGGACGCGCGCTCGCGCATTCGGGACAGCGCCGGCCACCGGGCCGCGAAATCCTGGGCCGCGCGCTGCTGCTGGATGGAAGACCCCTCGAGTATCCGGGTCACCACGGAAAGCACTTGGCGAGGACTCGTGGGCTTCACCAGATAGGCTTCCACGTGGCGACCGATCGCCTCCGTCATCGTGCGGTCCTCCTCGGACTTCGTCACCATGACCACGCGTGCATACGGGTCGTCGCGCCGGATCAGCCTCAGGACCTCGAGGCCTCGGCGGCCCGGCATCTGCTCGTCCAGCAGGATGAGGTCGTACGTGTGCCCGCGAAGAAGAGCCAGCGCGTCGTCGCCGTTCGTAATGGCGTCGACATGATAGCCCCTCTGCTGGAGGAAGAGCAGGTGGGGACGCAGGAGATCGATCTCGTCGTCCACCCAGAGAATCCGCTTGGCCGCACGTCGCATTCCCGGAACTTAGCACGGCTCGCGCCACGCCGCCCGACACCGGGCACTGCGCATCGCGACAGTCACGAGCCATACCGGCCGCAGCCGCATGCCACGGAGTCGCTACATGCTGATCGTGTAGCGGAACCACGCCGCCACGGGCATGCCGTTTTGCGTGCCGGGGCGGAAGATCCACTGGGCGGCCTCTCGAATAAGCTGACGGTTGAATCCCCGGTCGCGTGTAGCCGGATCCAGCCGGGTCGAGTCGGGAACGACCTGACCGATCTCGTCAACGAAGACCCATACGTCGACGGTCGTCCCGCGGAGGCTCCTGTTGGCGGGCGGGATGATCATTCCGCGCGGCGTCGGAGGCATCAGTCGTCGAAGCCCCTCCTCCGCGGTGCCGCCGTCGCCCGCGCCGTCACCCGTCTCCAGCCCCGGAGGCCCCGGTGGCCCGGGTCGCTCCCCGAGCAGCACCGCGATTTCGATAGCCGGTTCCGTTTCCAGGTCGACAACGTCCAACTCAATCTCCACGGGCAGCGGAATCGCCGGGGGGCGGATCGGCCGGGTGGGCGGCGCGACGACGTTGAGCGACTGCATCCCGCCGGCCGCGGCCCGATTGTCCCCCGCCCTGGGCCCCGCAGCCGCAAAAGGAGACGGAGGGATTGGCGGCCCGCCTGCAAACAGCAACACGGCGAGGTGCAACAACAGCGATGCAACGAGGCCACGTCTCCACATCGCCCGCTCCTGCTGGCGTCGGCTCCTTACGTCGCGAACGTTCATTTCAGCCTGGGTGCACGGATGCGGACGGCTCTCGCACGAATACGTTACATACCACCGGGACAGGTGCGGAGTTTCGCACCCCGCGGCAACCACGCATCTTCCAACGATCCGTCCCTAGCCAAAGGAGAGTTTCTTCGTGGACCTCGGATTGAAAGATAGGGCCGCCCTCGTGACCGGCGCATCGAAGGGACTCGGGCGGGCGGTCGCCGAGCGGCTCGCCAGAGAAGGTGCGGACGTGATGATCAACTCGAGGTCCCCCGGAGCCCTGGAAGCCACGGCCGGCGAGATCGCGCGGGACTCCGGCCGCAGCGTCGTGTCCGTCGCCGGCAACGTGGCCGACGAGGCCTTTTGTGCGCACCTGGTGGAGCGCGCGGTTTCCGCGTTCGGACGCCTCGATATCCTGATTGCCAACGCTGGTGGTCCGCCACCCGGGGGTGTCGACGATTTCACCCCCGAGGCTTACCGGGAGGCTCTGGAACTGAACCTCCTGTCCACGGTCCAACTCACCCTGGCCGCACTGCCCGAGATGCGCAAGAACGGCTGGGGGCGCATCGTGGCAATCACGTCGGTCGCGGTGAAGCAGCCGGTCAGGAACCTCCTGCTGTCCAACACGGCACGACCGGGCGTCGTAGGGTTCATCAAGACCATCTCGCGTGATCTGGCCGCCGAGGGGATTCTCTGCAACGTGGCTGCACCCGGCTTCATCCACACCGCGCGGGTCGAGTCCCTTCTGGCCACGCAGGCCGAGGCGCAGGACACGAGTCGCGAGGCCGTGCTGAAGGCGATCGCAGCCGACATCCCGGCCGGACGGATCGGCAGGCCGGAAGAGTTTGCGAACGGAGTCGTGTTCCTCGCATCCGAGGCCGCATCCTACATTACCGGACACACCATGCAGATCGACGGGGGGCTCGTGCAGGGGCTGCTATGACGAGGGGGTTTCGTGCGGTCGGCGGACGCCTTCGGCGATGACCATCGAGGAGCGCATTCAGGCAGCCGGCGGCGGGCGGGCGGGTGCCTACCTGGAACTGACCAAACCCGGAATCACGGGGTTCGTCGCGCTCACTGCCGTTGCCAGCTACCTGGTGGCCGCATTGCCGGATATCGCCTACTTCGATCTGTTCCACCTCGTGTTGGGCACCTCGCTCAGCACCGCCGGATCGCTTGCGCTGAACCAGTACCTCGAGCGTGCGCCGGATGGCATCATGATCCGGACCCGGGGCCGGCCGGTCCCCTCCGGGAGAATCCCGGAAGCGCACGCGAGGTTTTTCGGGTGGGCGCTGCTGTTCACCGGAGTGGCGCACATCTGGTTCTGGCTGGGCTGGCTGCCCGCGCTGGTGACGGCGGCGGCGGCTCTCCTCTACGACGCGGTCTACACGCCGCTCAAGCTCCGGTCCCCGCTGGCGACCCCGGTCGGGGCGGTTCCCGGTGCACTACCCGCGCTCATTGGCTGGACCGCCCATACCGGGAGCATCGACGCGCGCGGCGTGACCCTCTTCGGCATCCTGTTCCTCTGGCAACTCATCCATGTCCTGGCCCTGGGGTGGAATCTGCGGGCGGACTACGAGCGGGCCGGGTTCCAGCTCATTCCGCCCGGATCGGCCGGGTTGGTCGCCGGGCTGATGGTAGGGTACGCCGCCCTCCTGGCACTGGTGAGTGTTCTGCCCACCGTTCTGGGGATGGCCGGCAACGCGTATCTCGGGGCCGCGATCCTGCTCGGTGCGGGAATGGTCGCGGTTGCCGTCGCGTTTCTGCGCAACCCGACAAGGCGAAACTGCAATCGCGTGTTCGTGGGGTCCCTGCTATACCACCCCCTGCTTCTCGGCACGATGGTCGCCGGGGCCCTCTGACCATCCCCCTGCCTCCGGAGGCCGAAATGCTCCAGCATGCCGCACCCCAGCGCCGACCCGCGGCATCGGTCAGGCGCGCCATGATCGCCACATGGGCGATCCTGATCCTCTCAACCACCTGCCTCGAATCCGCCATGGCTCAGCAAACCGCCAGACCTCGCGCCCGCGATCTGGGAATCACCGTCGGGATCTTCGAACCCGGACAACACAATGCAATCACGGACGTTGGCGGCGTCCTCGTCGGGCAAGCGACCCTGATTGAAGGCGACGACATCCGCACCGGCGTTACGGCGATCCGGCCGCATGGCGGCAACCTCTACTTCGACCGCGTCCCGGCCGCCATGTACGTCGCCAACGGGTTCGGCAAGCTGCTCGGCGTGACACAGGTGCGGGAACTGGGTGAGCTCGAAACGCCGATCCTGCTGACCTGTACCCTGTGCGTGTGGAAAGCAGCGGACGCAATGGTCGAATGGGCGCTGGAGATGGAGGGCATGGAGCGCGTCCGATCCATAAACCCCGTTGTCGGCGAGACGAACGACGGGGGCCTGAACGACATCCGCAATCGTCCCATCGGTCCCGAGCACGTCAGGGCGGCGCTCGACGGCGCCACGACCGGCCCGGTCGAGGAGGGAGCGGTCGGAGCGGGCACCGGAACGTCGGCGTTCGGTTGGAAGGGGGGAATCGGCAGCAGCTCGCGGGTGCTTCCCGCGTCTCTCGGCGGATACACGGTTGGGGTGCTGGTCCAGTCCAACTTCGGGGGCATCCTGCAGATCGCCGGGGCGCCGGTCGGACGGGAGCTCGGCCGATACGCCTTTCGCAACCAGGTGGAGGAACGCGATGGCGAGTCGCAAGGCTCGATCATGATGGTGGTTGCGACGGATGCGCCGCTCTCGGAGCGCAACCTGGAACGTCTGGCGATGCGCGCCGTCATGGGGCTGTCCCGGACCGGCTCGTTCGCCGGCAATGGATCGGGTGACTACGTGCTGAGTTTTTCCACCGCCCCGGGCGTGCGGCGGCGGCCGGGAGACGAGGTGCGTACGACCGAGGACCTCGCCAACGACAACATGTCGGCGCTGTTCCAGGCGACGGTGGAATCCACCGAGGAGGCGATCTACAACTCGATGTTCAAGTCGGAGACCGTCACCAGCCGTTTCGGGACGCGCGAGGCACTCCCGATCGACGAGACGGTGGAGGTCCTGCGCCGTTACGGCGTGATTCGGGAATGATCGCGGCCCGGACTGTCCTCCAGCAGATTCGCGGTCATTTCACAAGCACCTGCCCCGCCCGGGCCCCGGTGAATCCCGAGTTGAGGATCGCGGGCTCGCCTCCCACGAACAGGTGGACGACGCCGGACGACAACTGATGCGGCTCGGTGAAGGTCGCGTTGTCCTTGAAGTAGTCGGAGAACACCACGAGGTCCGCGACCATGCCTTCCGCGATCCGGCCGCGGTCCTCCATCCCCATGACTTCGGCGGGAAGTGCCGTCATGCTTCGCACGGCGGCCTCCAGGGACATCACCCCGTTCCGGAAGACGAATTCACCGATCTTGCGGGCGAATGCTCCATAGGACCGCGGATGCGGCACGCCCACCCCGAAAAGCGGGAGGCCGCCGTCCGACGACGTCATCGTCCATTCCTGCGTCATCAGGGTCAGCAGGTCCTCCTCGCTCATGTTGAACGAGACGATGGAGGGGCCGCCCTGGAGAATGAGTTCGAGTGCGACATCGATGGGATCCGCACTGCGTTCCGCTGCAAGATCGGAAAGCAGGCGCCCCTCAATCGAAGGATCCGCCTCGAAGCGGCGGAACTGGATCCGGTCCGCGCCGCCCCTGCGGGCGAGGTTTTCGACCATGGCTTCGCGGATTCGCGCGCGTGTGCCGGGGTCCGCCACGCGTTCCGCAAAGGCTCCCCCGGCCTGGGACCAGCGCGGAAGGAGGGCCGCGGACAGCCCGGTCGCCGACGCCAGATAGGGGTACTGGTCGGCAAACACGGACAGTCCTTCGGCGCGCGCGGCCTCGATACGCTCCACCATGGCCGCAGCGGAACCCCAGACGGGCGGGCCCAGCGCCTTGATATGGGTCACAACCCCGGTGATTCCGGACTGGCGGCTCACGTCGATGACCTCCTCGACTGCGGCCAGCACGCCGATGGTGTAATTCGATTCATCCCGGATGTGGCTCGTGTAGATGCCCCCGTACTCGGCGGCCACGCGGGCCAGTGCGATCAGCTCGGAGTTCTCCGAATAGCTGCCGGGCGTGTAGAAGGTGCCGGATGAGAGGCCCCACGCGCCGGCTTCCATGCCGGCCCGGACAAGCGCCCGCATCTCGTCGAGTTCCCCCTCGGTGGGAGCGCGGTCGTCGCTGGACATGACCTGTCCGCGCACCGACCCGTGGCCGACCAACTGGGCGACATTCACCCCGAGGCCCTCTTCCGCCAGATCGTCGCGCTGCTCGACGAGGTCGACGGGACCACCACCATCCGGGTTCACCACGACCGTGGTCAGCCCCTGGGCAAGAAGCGGCTCGCCGTGACTGAGTTCCTCGGTGGTCAGCCCGGGTCCCGCGTGGGAGTGCGTGTCGATGAATCCCGGCGCGACGTAGAGACCGGTTGCGTCGAGGATGGTCCCGGCCGCGGCGTCACCCAGGTCGCCCACGCCCGCGACGAGACCGTTGCGGACACCGACATCGGCCACGACCGGGGGAGATCCCGTACCATCCACGACACGGCCTCCTCGGAGGATCACGTCGTAGGGGGCGGGCGAGCACGCCGCCAGAATCAGCATCACTGGGAGGGCTGGGGCTGTCGTTTTAACGAGCGGCTTCACGGCAATGCTCCGGGCGGGTGCGAGCTGTCGGCTTCCAGGGCGCGGCGCCCGCTTGTTTTTGTGAGGTCCTCGGATGTTAGTGGCCCTCCCGGGCGGAACGCCAACCGCGCGGGCGCCACGGTTAGATTGTGCAACGCGTCACCACACGTCCACGCTTGCCGGGACAACCCCATGAGAAGCCGTTGGACCGCCTTGCTGGCGGCCGCCCTCCCCTTGCTCGCAGGCCCTGGCGCCGCCGCACAGGTAACTCTCGGGATCGGTGTGGGCGCCAGTTCGTCGGACTTGATCGTGACCGGCCTGGCGATCGACTCGCAGGAAGCACGCAGGGGCATCACCCTGTCGGTGTCGCTGGCGGTTCCCGTCTCGGAGCGAATCGGCATCGAGTTCGGCACCGGCTACATTCGGCGCGGCTCCACGTCGACCTTGCTGCAACTGGGCGACGTCGACTACAGGATCCAGTATCTCCAGTTCTCGGCGCTGGGCAAGGCGAGTGCGCCGGTGATCGGCCAGCGCCTTTCGGTTCACCTCCTCGCGGGACCCGCCCTGGCGCTGGAGACTTCGTGCGAGCGGGAAGCCAGACTCGTGCTGCAACCGATCACGTTCCTGGTCGAGTGCGACGCTCCGGAAGCCGACTCCAGGACCTCGGCTGTGGACTACGGAATCCTCGGAGGCGTCGGCGCCCGCTTTGCCGCCGCGTCCCGGCTGGGATTCAGACTCGACTTCATCTACACACGCGGACTCCGGTCCTTCTTCGAAAGCGAAACGGAGACGACCGCCAAAAACCGCGCTCTCACACTCCAGGCCGGGGTGGACTTCCGGATCGGCTAGACCCCACCCGGCACGATCGCCGCGCCCTCCCAGTCGGGATCCGCCACCCCCACCTTCTCGCCCGTCTCGCCTTTCACCCAGATGCCGTGGATTCGCCCGAAGGCGCCGTCCCGCTCGACCTCCTGGACCTCCATGCCCCACGACTCGACCTCCGCCACCACCTCGGGCGACCATCCGATCCCGGGTGATGTTTCCATGGCGATGCCCCCGTCGATCGGGTGCACCCGGGCCGCGGCCAGCGCATCGGGCAGACTCATGTCCTGGTCGACGACGCGCAGGACGGACTGTACGACCGCCGAGATGATCCTCGCGCCGCCCGCCGCGCCGAGGACCAGCACGGGCTCGCCGTCCCGCACCACCATCAACGGAGAAATGCTGGAGCGCGCCCGCTCCCCGGGCTCCATGTAGCCCAGGTAGCCGCCCAGCGTGGCCGCGTAGAGGAAGCCCAGCCCCGGCGTCGCCACCTTCGAACCGAGATTCGGACCGATGGTTTGCGTCAGCGAAACGTACATGCCGGCCCCGTCGGCGGCCGACAGGTGGGTTGTGTGCCCGTGCGCGGGCCCCCAGCCCGCGTCGTCCCAGTCCCCCAGGGCCAAGCGCACACCGCCATGTGGACGGTATCCTGCGGCCGCGCGCGCCACCGCACCCGGGACCTCCAGCTCGGCCGCCATCTCCGCAGCCCAGCTCTTGTCCGTCATGAAGGCCAGGTCGCCGGCCCCGCCTCGCCGCGCCTCAGCGCGTGCCGAGAACGCCCGGGCCACCGCCGCGCCCACCAGACCGGCCCAGCTGTCGTGGTCCAGGGCGCCCATGTCGAAGTTCTCGAGGATGTGCAGGATTCCGATCGTTACCGCGCCGGAAGCCGGGATGTCCGTCCCCACGAGGTCGTAGCCGCGGTAGCTCCCGCGCACGACGGGGGCGTCCAGCGCCCGGTAGTCCGCCAGCGACCTGGAGGTCACGGCTCCTCCATGCGCCTCCATGTCCGCGACGATTCGCTCGGCAATCGAACCGCGGTAGAATGCATCCGCACCACCCTGCGCAATGGCGTCCAGGGTCGCCGCAAGATCCGGCTGGACGAAAAGGTCCCCGGCGGCGCGCGCTTCGCCGCTCGGCGTGAGGTAGTGGGCGCGTGAGCCCTCGAACTCGGCGAGCTGGTCCGCGCCCGCATCGTGACGCGCCGCTTCGCCGGGAAGAAGCCGAAATCCTTCTTCGGCCAGGGCGACGGCGGGCGCCATCACCTCTTCCAGCGACATCGTGCCGTGCTCGCGCAGGAGCTTCGTGAGTCCGGCCACGGCCCCCGGCACACCAACGGTGGGATACCCGTAGGACGCCTGTGCTGCGGTCTCCGGGTCGTAACTCGAAGGGGCCTGGGTCGTCGCGTCGATCCCGGCGAAGGTCCCGTCCGGCAGCCGCAACAGGATCTGGGTTCGGCCCCCAATGCTATTCATCGACGGCTCGACGACCGACACGGCAAAAGCCGCCGCCACCGCAGCGTCCGCAGCGTTTCCGCCCGCCCGGAGCATCTTCGCCCCGGCCTCCGCCGCCAGCGGTTGCGCCGCAACCACAACGCCATCCACCGAGGACGCCACCTGCGGCGTCGGCGCGGCGTCCTCCGCACCCGGCACGCCGTCCGCAGGTGCGCAGCTCCACACGGCCAGCACCGCAACCGCGCCGACGGCGCGCCAATGTTTCCAGTGATGCATCAGAAGGGCTCCCATCTGCTGAAGTACTGTGCCATCAAGGCGGTCCCCGCCGGCAGGCTGCGTCCTCGGAGCGCAAACCGCGCGCCCAACTCGAGCGCCCCGGGTCCGATATCATACAGCAGGGAGGGCTGGACCTGCACGAGCTCCCGCTGGAAGCTCGGGATCGGGATTCCCTCGGTGACGCCCGATGCTCCGTCCCATCCGTCCATCGCCAGCCTGTATCCGATCCGGCCCGCCCGTCCCCCGAGTTGAACGAAGTAGAAGAACTCGTTCCCGAAGTCCTTCCTCGATTCGGTGTTCTCTTCGCGCCACCGGTATCCCGCCCAGCCGGACAGGTACAGCGAGCGCGGCCAGAATGAGTGACCCAGTTCGGCCATGAGCTCCCAGTCCCGTTGCCCGTCGCCAAGGGGGATGATCTCTGCATCCACGTCGAAATCGCCGAGCGGAACCTTCGTCCCGCCGCGGATCGCAAACGGCAGCGAGGCTTTCAACCAAGCAAGTGGTGCCACACGCACCCACACGCGCGCGTCTCCGAAGCCGACCGACTCCCGCCTGCCAACGATATCGTCGTACCGCAGACGGCTGAACGAGAGCTGGGTCCAGACGTCGACGCCGCGAACGAGCCCGAACGCCGTGGTGAGAAACGAGGAGGTCGTGACCGCGTGGCCCTCCGCAAAGAACGAACGAAGCTCACCGGCCGTTCCAAAGTGCTCGCGCGTGTCCTGGTGGTAGATCGCCAATGCCAGCCATCCCTTGCCCGGAGCCTCAACCCATTGCGCGGATGCGTCCCGGGGACCGGACGCAAGGAAGGCAAGGGCCAGCAGCGTCGGTGCCACTCGCGCGGCGATCACTCCACGATCAGTTCCGTGCCCGGATGGAATCCGGCCCACGCAAGCCAGAAAGCCACGTAGGCCTCGGGCATGATGTCGAGCCGGCCGCCCTCGAGAGGCCCGGATACCGACTGGCCGCCAGCGTTCCACGTCGAACCCGTCTCGTTGTCCACGATTGCATCGTTCTCGATGCGGAAGGTAAGCCGCTGTTCTCCCACCACCGGGCGCACAGCCACGGCCGCGAATCTGTTGGCATCCCACAAGACCGCCGCCGGTGCCCCGGCATAGTCGAATTCATGGACCCAGGCCTTGCCACGGGCCTCCATGGCGTGGAACGGAAACGCCATGGGGTCGGCACCGCTGCTCGCCGGCAATCCCAGGACCCGTTCCTTGGGTGGACGCCGGTTGTCTCCGCGCGGAATCGGAAAACCGAGGTAATCCGGGTTGTCCGGGTTCTCGTACGAGTTCCCGTAGGGGTTTACGCTGTAGCGGCCCGTGTCGAGCGGATCCACGCCCACGACCATGGAGCCAGTGAACAGATCCAGCCAGCCGGCCCACGTCATCTCGACCACGGGATGACGCGTCAGCGCCTGGCCCATCCGCGATCCGCATGCGGCGGCTCCGCGCATCTGCGGCCACAGCGAGTCATCCGAGTTCCGATCGTACATGATCAGATTGGCCTGAAACAGCAGCCCGGAAACCCCGAACTCCGCCCCGTCCACCGATGAGCGGTCGAAAGCCAGCGCGGAACCGGTCAGCGGGCAGTAGGTGACGGCGACCTGCTCGGAACCGCGACTCAGGTTAACGATTTCGTGGCGGTACATGATGTTGTGCGGTATGGCCAGCCACTCGCCGCCCAGAAAGACGCCGATCACTCGCGAGTCATCATTCAGATACGCGGTCTCTTCTCCGCTTTCGACCGGTACGAACAGCGGGTCCGTGAGTGCCGGGATGCCGTCGCGGCCGACGCCTCCATCGGCGAGATAGGCCGGATTGAGATCACCGCACGCCAATTCCTCGGGAACGATGCCGATCCGTACGTCGCTCTGGCACGCCACCACCGGGATGACGAGTGCAACGGCCACGGCCGTACCGTAACCATATTGAAAGCGCGACATCGCAACCTCCCTGGACCGGAGCCCATGCCAGCTGGAACGGAAGAAGACCTTCGACGGACCCTGCGCCGTCTTGACGGACGCAGCTACCCCGCATACCGGGACCTAAAGGGCAACTGGCGTCTTCCCCCATACACTCTCGCGGTTCGCCGGGTCCAAGGCGACCCCTTTGCGGCTCCCAGCAACCTCGCGGTCATCCTGGATCCCTCCACGGCGGGGTTCGAGACGCCCGCCTTTTCCACGCCACCCAGGCGTGTTGGCCTTTCCTGTCTCCTCGCACGCACCTTCGCGGGGGCGGCCCAGCGTACGCGCGGCAGGCGGGCGGGCAGCGGCAAGAGTGGCGAAATCGGCATGGCCGACCCGGGACAGGTGGTCCTTGCCAACACCGCCGTCATTGTCGGCGACGACGGTTCCATCGAGGCGCGTTTCACGGTCGGGCTCCCCGCGGCCGGGCGTCGCATTCTCGGCCGCACAGCGGAGCGTCTCCTGCTGGACACCCTCAACGCGCTGGTCGAGCGCTCCCTCCTCGCCCGCGCCCACACACCCACCGAAATCGCCCGTCACGTGGAGGCCAACGAAGACGCGGACTGCCTGCGCGGCCAGATCCATGCACGCGGCCTCGTGGCATTCGTCGCCGACGGCTCCCTCCTTCCGCGACGGAGCGGCGTCGACGACCGCCCGCTTCCCGGCGACCGGGCCACGCCCTTCGAGTCGCCGCCCGGCCTGCGCGTCACACTGGAGCGCCCCAACGGTCCCCCCGTCACCGGAATGGGAATACCGCGCGGTGTGACCCTGCTCGTGGGCGGCGGCTACCATGGGAAGTCCACGGTACTGGACGCGGTCGCACGCGGCGTCTACAACCACCGCCCCGGGGACGGGCGCGAACTCGTCGTCACCGACCCCACCGCGATGAGGGTCCAGGCCGAGGACGGCCGTTCGGTCGCGGGCGTCGACATCTCGCCGTTCATCGGCAAGCTGCCGGGCGGTCAGGACACCACGGCCTTCTCCACCCCGAACGCCTCCGGATCCACCAGTCAGGCCGCGGCCATTGTCGAGGCTTTGGAGGCCGGTTCCCGACTGCTGCTGATCGACGAGGACACGGCGGCCACCAATTTCATGATCCGGGATCGGCGCATGCAGGCGCTGGTGAAGAGCGACGACGAACCGATTACCCCGTTCATCGACCGCGTGCGGGCCCTTTATGAGGATACGGGTACCAGCACCGTTCTCGTCATCGGCGGTTCGGGCGACTACCTGGACGTGGCCGACCGGGTTCTCGCCATGATCCGCTACCGTCCGCATGACGTGTCCGGGGCCGCTCGGGAGGTCGCGGCCGCCCATCCCACCGGTCGCCTGGCCTCCCGCGGCGGCGTCGCCTGGCCCTCGCGACATCGTGTTCCGGATCCCCGCTCGGTGAATCCCCGCCGCGGGCGCCGCGAGCAGCACATCAAGGTCCGGGATCGTCGCACCGTGGATTTCGGAAACGACCGCATCGAACTGGGCGGCGTGCGTCAGATCGTCTCCCGGTCCCAGACCCGGGCGATTGCGCTGGCGCTCGTTCATGCGCGAAAGTTCATGGGCGAAGCAATGGCCGTAGAGGACATTCTGGATTCGCTCGGCGAATCGCTGGAGCGTCGCGGTCTCGATGTCCTGGACTCGAACCGGCGTGGAGACCTGGCAGTTCCCCGCGTACAGGACATTGCGGCCGCTCTGGGTCGTCTGCGAACCCTCAACCTGATTGGAGAAGGAAAGTGAACCAGTCGAAGTACCAACCTCCCTGCCCACCCATGTGGTTTCTGCCACATTCCGCTGGCGTTGCCACACCCGGACGCATGTTCGTCCAGGCGCTTGTGCTGGCCCTGGCCGTCCTCCTCCCGGCAAAGGCTTCCGCGCAGGAGCCGGAATTGGTCGCCAGCGTCGAGGGCATCACCGAGTACCGCCTCGACAATGGCCTGAGAGTTCTCCTGTTCCCGGACCAGAGCGCGCCCCAGACGACGGTCAACATCACCTACTTCGTCGGATCCCGTCACGAGGGATACGGCGAGACGGGGATGGCCCACCTCCTGGAGCACATGGTCTTCAAGGGCACGCCCAACCACCCGGACATCCCCCAGGAGCTGAGCGAGCGGGGTGCGCTGCCGAACGGCACGACCTGGCTCGACCGGACGAACTACTTCGAGACCTTCCCGGCAACGTCCGACAACCTCGAGTGGGCGCTGGACCTGGAGTCGGACCGGATGGTGAATTCGTTCATCGCCGCCGAGGATCTCGAGTCGGAGATGACGGTGGTGCGCAACGAATGGGAATCCGGTGAGAACAGCCCGTTCGGGGTGCTCTCCAAGCGCATGAACTCCATCGCCTACCTGTGGCACAACTACGGCAACTCGACCATCGGCGCGCGGGCCGACCTGGAGAACGTGCCGATCGAGCGCCTCCAGGCGTTCTACCGCAAGTACTACCAGCCCGACAACGCGCAACTCGTGATCGCCGGCCAGTTCGACACGGACGAAGCGCTCGCTCTCGTGGTCGAGAAGTTCGGCGCCATCCCACGCCCGGACCGCACCGGCGACATGCGCCTCTATCCCACGTATACCGCCGAGCCCGTGCAGGACGGAGAGCGGATGGTGACGCTGCGCCGCACTGGTGACACGAAGCTGGTTTCGCACCTGTACCACGTCCCCGCCGGCTATCACGGGGACTTTGCGGCCGTCGACCTGCTGGCGTGGGTGCTCGGCAACCAGCCCTCGGGCCGGCTCTACCAGGCGCTCGTCGAATCCGGACTGGCGGCCTCCGTTCGTGCCAGCGCCGGTCAGCGTCGTGAGCCCGGCGCGCTGACGACCCTTGCAGTGGTGCGCGACGACGGCTCGGAGCAGGACGTGGCCGCGGCAATGGCCGACGCGATCCAGGAGGTACTGACGCGTCCGATCACGGGCGAAGAGGTCGAGCGGGCGCGCGCCGCCCGGCTGTCGTCCATCGACCGTCTCTTCAACGATTCCCGCGCCATCGCGCTGCAGATGAGCGAGTGGGGGTCCATGGGCGACTGGCGGCTGTTCTTTCTGCACCGCGACCGTCTGCGCGAAGTCTCCGCCGAGGACGTCCAGCGTGTCGCGGTCAGCTATCTGAAGCCGTCGAACCGCACCGTCGGCTTCTTCATCCCCGACGACAACCCCGACCGTGCGGAAATCCCCGTGGCGCCCGACGTGGCTTCCCTCGTCGAAGGCTACACGGGCGACGAGGCGGTGGCCGAGGGTGAGGCTTTCGATCCTTCGCCCGCCAACATCGACCGTCGCACGATGTCCAGCGAGTTCGCGAGCGGCATGGAGATCGCGCTGCTCCCCAAGGACACCCGCGGTGAGACGGTCGTGGCTTCAGTATCGCTCAGGTTCGGGAACGAAGAGGCGCTGATGGGACGCGGGTCCGCGGGGTCGCTCGCGGCCTCGATGCTCATGCGCGGCACCGTGAACCGCACGCGTCAGGAAATCCAGGACGAAATGAACCGGCTCCAGGCGCAAGTGTCGGTCGGGGGCGGCGGCACGAGCGCGTCGGGACGCGTGCAGGCCACGCGCGAGAACTTCCCGGACGCCCTGCGGCTCCTCACCGAGGTCCTGCGGGAGCCCTCCTTCCCAGAGGACGAGTTCGAGACCCTGAAGGAGCAGCGGCTCGCCGCGCTGGAGAGCCAGAGGTCCGAGCCACAGTTCCAGGCGGTGATGGCCCTGCAGCGACACATGAATCCCCGTGAGCCCGGTCACCCCCAGTACACCCCCACGGCCGACGAGTCGATCGCGGAGATGGAGGCACTGACCCTGGACGATGTCAGGGACTTCTACGCGACGTTCTACGGTACCGGGGCCGCGACGATGTCCATCGTCGGCGACTTCGACGACGACGCAGCTCTGCGAATTGTCGAGGAGAGGCTGGGCGACTGGACCGCGCCGGTGACCTTCGCACGCATTGACCGGGCATTCGAGGAGATTGCCCCCGAGGACTTCCAGATCGAGACACCGGACAAGGCCAACGCGTTCTTCGTCGCCGCGCAGGCCCTCCCCATGACCGACGCCCATGAGGACGTGGCCGCGCTCACCATGGCAAACTACCTCCTCGGCGGCGGATTCCTGAATTCACGGCTCGCGACGCGGATCCGTCAGGAGGAAGGGTTGAGCTACGGCGTGGGTTCACAACTGGGGTTCCACCCCATCGACGACGTCGGTCAGTTCATAGCCTTCGCCATCTACGCTCCCGAGAACCGGGACAAGGTCGAGGCTGCGTTCCGCGACGAAGTCCACAAGGTGCTCGAAGAGGGCTTCACAGCCGACGAGGTGGAAGCAGGCATCAACGGCTACCTCGAGAACGCGAACCTCATGCGCGCCCAGGATCCGGTTCTGGTCAGTGTGCTCAGCAACAACCTCTACTTCAACCGCACCATGGCGTGGCAGGCGGACCAGGAAGAAGCGATTCGTTCGCTGACCGCGGAACAGATCAACGCCGCCGCGCGCCGCTGGATCGACCCGGAGAAGATGACCTTTGTGAAGGCGGGCGACTTTGCCAAGGCCGCGCGCGTGATCCCGTGACCACGGCGATTCCATAGCCGCAACGAAAAGCGCCGGTCCACGGGGCGTCGTCGTGCTTCGTGGACCGGCGCCGCCGATGGTGGGACCGGCGCGTCGGGCGCTGCTACTGCAGGTGCCCGGCCTCCTCCAACAACTCGCGAAGCCTTGTTTCCCTGTCCGGGAGCGCCGTCCGGGCGATCGCGCGCGCCAGCCTGATTCGCTCCTCCTTGTTCACCTTGTCCAGCACTGATATCGGAGTTCCATAGCGCAGCAGAATGCGCTTGGCATCGATCGCTACCGAATCTTCCACGCGGGCCTCCTTACGGGACAACAACAGCCGGCACAGTACGAAGTATCGCCGTTTCCAAGGACACCTGCCAACGGACGCCTGTTGTTTGCGTGTCGCTGTCCGCCGGGCGCCCGCACCCATTATCTTCCCGCCATGACAAGCCCCGTGCTCTCCCGTTCCGTCGAAGACTATCTGAAGGCGGTGTATTCGCTGAACGAACGGGGCAAGGCCGCGGGGACAAGCGACCTGGCGCGGGCGCTGGAGATTCAGCCCGCGTCCGTCAGCGGCATGATCCGGCGCCTGGCCGAAGACGGGCTTCTCCAGCACGAGCCCTACCGCGGCGTGCGCCTCACTCCGCAGGGTCACCGCGAAGCACTCAAGATCCTGAGGCGGCACAGGATCATCGAGACATTCCTGGTGCAGCGGCTCGGCTACCCATGGGACGATGTCCACGACGAGGCAGAGCGTCTGGAGCACGCCGCGTCCGAGACCCTCATCGATCGCATGGCCGACGCGCTCGGCAACCCGGCGACCGACCCGCACGGCGCCCCCATACCCACGCGCGGCGGCGAAATCGATCCCACCCCCAGCCGCTCTCTCGACGAGGTCCTGCCGGGCACACGGGTCATGGTCCGGTCGGTCCCCGACAACAATCGCGACCGGCTGCGCTACTGCAAGGCCGTCGGGCTGGTCCCAGGGGCACAGGTCACGGTCGCGCACGCCGACGGCGACGGCGATTCCGTGGCGGTGGTCGTCGGCGCCGGGAGCGAGCCCGTGTGGATCGAGGGGACGGTGGCGCAGCGGGTCACAGTCTCGGAGTCGCCAGGGCCCTGACGGCACCGTGCTGACCCGTCTGGGCGCGATACCCCGCACAGAACTCGCCAGCGTACCCACACCGCTGATCGCTGCCCCGGCACTCGCCGAGCACCTGGGGACCGAGGTGCGCATCTACGTCAAGGCCGACGACCGTACAGGGCTCGGACTGGGTGGCAACAAGGTCCGCAAGCTGGAATACGAACTGGCCCCCGAGCGGCTACACGGTGTGACGGAACTTGTCACGGCGGGTGGGCCGCACTCCAATCACTGCCGCGTCGTGGCGGCCGCGGCCGCCCAGCTCGGACTTCGGTGCACACTGGTCATCAACGGCCAGGCAGAGGACCCGACGCGCGGAAACGCCTGCCTTCACCGGCTCCTTGGCGCCGGCATCGTGACCGTCCCGGAACGACAGGACCGCGAACCTGCAATGAAGGAGGAAGCCCGTCGCATTGGCGTGGCCGGAGGCAGGGCCCTGGTGGTCCCCGTGGGCGCATCGACGCCGCGAGGAGCATTGGGCTACGTGCGCGCGGCGGTGGAAATGCACCGGCAGATCGACTCGCCGGCCCATGTCTGGATCTTCGTGTGCACGTCGTCGGGGGGCACGCTCGGTGGCCTGATTCTCGGGTGCGCGCTGCTTGACTGGCCCGTGCGGCTAGTGGGGGTGAGTGCCGACGAACCCGCCGCTCTGGCGAAGGACAAGGCGGTCGGCCTGGCCCTGGACGCGGCCCGTTTGCTTGGCCAGCGGGGGCTGGCCGACAGCGTTCGCGCCCTGTCCGAAAGCGTCGTGACTACGGACGCGTTCGTCGGCGAGGGATACGGCGCGGCAACGCCCGCGGGGGACGAGGCGGCACGGGTCTTCGGCGCCCGCGCGGGCCTGATTCTCGACCCGGTCTACACCGCCAAGGCGGCGGCTGCGATGCTTACCTGGGTCAGGCGGGAACGCATCCCCTCCTCCGACCAGGTCGTTTTCCTGCACACCGGAGGGCATCCGGCCCTGTTTCGCTGACTCGCCTGCGAGTCACATCTACGACGGTTCCAGCCCCAGCAGCCGCACTACGCGAACGGTCTGAACGTCCATTTCGTCGGATTCGATGTACACCATCAGCCCGTCGGGTCCGAATCCGTCGGGGATACGGAGCCCATCGGCGGGCAGAGTACCCATGTAGTACCCGTCCGCGGTCAGGATGTCCGTCGGCCCCTCGCCGTCACCCCCGGCGCCCGCGCGCGCAATCCAGATGCGGTCCTGGCGATCGACCGCCAATTCGGCGATCACCGGAATCTCCTGCGCGAAGGCCATCGACTCGACCTGCGCGAGCATCATCTCACGCATCTGCTGCTGAAAGCCCTCGTCGATGGCAAACGACGCCGCGGGTCCCACGATGCGCATACGTGGACCCCCTTCCGACTCACTGAACGCTTCCCGGCGGCGCGCCCTTTCCGCTTCCATGATGGCGTCCGTCACGGTCTCGGGCGCGATCGGACGGCCGACGCTTCCGGTCACCGTCCCCTCCGGGTCGATCAGCTTGACGTGGTACGCGGTGGAGTCCGCCACCGCGACGCGCCCGTCCGAAAGGACGCCGACGTGAAGTCCCGGATCGAAGGCACGCATCCTGCTGAAGCGCATCTCCACGGTGCTCCGCCCCTGTTCGTCCCTGCCCGCCACCTCGTCCTCCGCCTCGGTAGGTGGAAGGTTCCAGGCATGGTAGAGCACCTTCTTTCCCGATCCGTCGAGCGAGAACAGGTCTACGGGGCGGCGATGATCCTCTTCCTCTCCGTCGGCCGCCGGCTCCTCGCCGGGCGCACCCGTACGGATCGTGGGACCGCCGGCCGACACTAGACGCCCGTCCGGCAGGGGGAGGAGCATCGAGCCGGGCGCGCCACGAGAGAGGTCGACCGGCACGCTGCGGACGAACTCGCCGAGCTCGTCGAAGATCTCGAAAGCCCCGGGCAGACTGAAGTCGTAGACCACGAGGCTGCCGTCATCGAGAGCCGCTGCCGCCGTGGGGCTGCTGAACTCCCCCGGGCCCTCGCCTTGCGTCCCGACCGTGCGTACGTGGCTGCCGTCGGGACCGATCACGACGACCCGGCGAGCGCCTTCGTCCACCACGTAGAGGTTGCCCTCGGAATCGAAGACGGTCCCGGCGATGACGCCGAAATTCTCCCAATCCTCACCGGCAAGGGCGCCAGCGGTGAAGACCTCCTCGGTCGACGCAATGAGGGGGATATCGACGGCGGAGTCGACGGCGCCGGGTCCCGATTCGCCACAGGCGAGGGGGGAGAGGCAGAGCACCGCGAGGACCGGGAGGGTTCGCTGCAATAGGGGCGGAAGGTCGTGCATTGAGGGCAAACCCTTCGTTGGAGGACAGTCAGGCACTCAGACAATTGGACGCTCGCGGCAACACCATCGTTGCCCGGCGCCGGACGGCTTTCCACAACCGGCATCGGCGCGTACCTTGGTCTCCCCGAAAAAGGCCAACCGACCAGCCGTACGCCACACCGTAGGAGGAATTCCATGGCCAGGTCCACCCCGTCAGGACTGCTGCTCCTTGCCCTCGTCCCCCTCGCGATGCCAGCGGGCATCTCCGCCCAGAACGAACCCGACGGCACGCTCAAGCTCGAGACCTATCTCGACTGGGAATGGGTGGCCGACCCCCGGATCTCTCCGGACGGCAGTCAGATCATCTACACGCAGAGCTGGGTGGACAAGCAGAACGACCGCCGCAGTTCGTCGATCTACATCATGGACGCGGACGGAAGCAGAAGGCGGGTGCTCGTGGAGGACGGTTCCTCTCCGAAGTGGTCGCCCTCCGGTGACCGGATCCTGTTTACCGCGGAGGGCGATCCCGAAGGGACGCAGATCTTCGTCCGCTACATGGACGCAGAAGGGGCCGTGACGCAGGTCACGCATCTCGAGAACAGTCCCGGCAGCGTCGAGTGGTCTCCCGACGGCACGCAGATCGCCTTCACGATGTCCGTGGACTCGGACAATCCGTGGCCCATCAGCTTGCCTGGACGTCCCGACGGCGCCAGCTGGACCGAGGCGCCCAAGGTGGTCGACCGGCTCGTCTACCGGCGCGACCGGCGCGGCTACATCGACGAAGGCTACACGCACCTCTTCATCGTGCCGGCCGATGGCGGGACCGCCCGCCAGCTTACCGACGGCGACTGGAACCACAATGGGGTCGCGTGGACACCCGACGGGGCGGAAATCCTCTTCACCTCGCTCCGTGTCGAAGACGCCGACCACGAATGGCGTCAGTCCGACATCTATTCGGTCGCGGTAGCCAGCGGCGCGATCACTCGCCTGACGGATCGGTCGGGTCCCGACGGTTCACCTGTGCCCTCGCCGGACGGCAGCCTGATCGTCTATACCGGTAACGACCTGACAACCGATACCTACATTACGCGCAAGATCTACGTCATGAACCGCGACGGTTCGGACGCGCGCATGATCAGCGACGGGTTCGACCGGCAGGCCTCGGGCATGATCTGGGCCCCGGACAACAGCGGCGTGTACATGACCGTAAGGAGCGAGGGAACCAGCAACCTTCACTTCGCATCCATCGACGGTGGCGTCAGGCAGGTCACAGACGGCAATCACATGCTCAGCGTCGCGTCGATGGCGTCGGGGATGGCCGTGGGGACGTTGTCCGACTATCACCGGCCCGGTGACGTCGTGGCGTTCGCCGTCAACAACCCGGACGAAGTGACCGAACTGACCGACGTGAACTCGGACGTCCTGGCCGGCGTGACGCTGGGCGACATCGAGGAAGTGTGGTACAAATCGGTCGAGGACTACGACATCCAGGGGTGGATCATCAAGCCGCCCGACTTCGATCCGTCGAACGAATACCCGCTTATCCTTGCGATCCACGGGGGACCGCACGGCATGTACAACGTGGGCTTCAACTTCGGTTGGCAGAACCACGCCGCCAACGGGTACGTCGTGCTTTACACCAACCCCCGGGGCTCATCAGGCTATGGCAGCGCCTTCGGCAACTCGATCAAGAACGCCTACCCCGGCAAGGACTTCGACGACCTGATGGCGGGCGTGGATCTGGTCGTCGACCGAGGCTACATCGATGAGCAGAACATGTTCGTGTACGGCTGCTCCGGCGGTGGCGTGCTGACCTCGTGGGTCGTCGGCCACACGGACCGCTTCGCCGCGGCCTCGGCGAACTGCCCGGTGACAAACTGGCTGTCCTTCGTCGGCACCACCGACGGCGCCAGCTGGTACCGCAACTTCGAGAAGTTCCCGTGGGAGGATCCTTCCGAACACCTTCGCCGCTCGCCGCTCATGTACGTGGGCAACGTCACCACGCCCACGATGCTCATGACCGGTGAGGGCGATCTCCGGACCCCGATGCCACAGACGGAGGAGTACTACCAGGCGCTCAGGGTCCTGAATGTCCCCACCGCGATGATCCGCTTCAAGAACGAGTGGCACGGCACCAGCTCGATGCCTTCGAACTTTCTGCGCACGCACATCTACCTGCGTGAGTGGTTCGAGAAGCACCGCAGGGGAGGGCGCGTAACGGACGAGTAGCCGCCAGGCCGCGGCGGGCCGCCTTACCGCGCCCCGTAGATCCCCACCTTGAGGAGTGGGTCGACCCACCAGTGGAAGTGGAAGCGGTTCTCGCCTTCGACGATGACCGCCTCGCGCCGTTCCCGCGTCTTGGGCCAGTCGTCGCGTCCGTTGTGGACGACGAGGACCTGCCCCGGCTCCAGGCGCGCGACCCACTGCGCGAGCACGTGCTCCAGGTTGCGCAAAAGGTCCCTTTCCGCGTGCCGCTGCACTTCGGCGTCGGCTTCCGCTCCGAGTTCGCCCTCCTCCAGCGCCTCGTAGCGGGCATCGAAATCGGCAGCGGGGACCGAAAACGCACGGTCGCGCATGAAGCCGATCTCGTTGATCGCCGTCGGGTTGAAATTGGGTTCGACGCTGTGGTAGGCGTTGCCGTATCTCCGCAGAATCATCGCTTCCGTCCTGGTGTGTCATGACTTAGAAGCGCGGCCAGTTCGTCGGGATCCAGGCGCCTGTCCGCCCGGCTGCCCATGCCGCGTCCCGATCGTGTGCGCTTGCGTGCGGGCTCCCGCCGCTCCATCACCGCTCCGCCCGCAAAGTCGTAGTCGGGGTGGTGAACCTTGTCGAGCCTGCGCTCCAGCTGGTGTTCCAGCGTACGGAACGCCCCAAGGTCCGCCGCCGTAACGAAGGTGACGGCCTCGCCGGTCGCGCCCGCTCTTCCCGTACGGCCGATTCGGTGCACATAGTCGCCCGGGTCCAGTGGTACATCGTAGTTCACCACGTGCGAGATCCCCTCGATATCGAGCCCGCGCTGCGCGATGTCGGTGGCAACCAGAACCCGGACCTCGCCCGCCGTGAAACGGTCGATCGCGCGGGTACGGTGGCGCATGTGCCGGTCCGAATGGATCACGTCGGAAGAGATCCGAGCGCCGTCGAGCCGCGATTTCAGCGTGTCTGCACCGATCTTCGTCCGGGTGAAGACCAGCACCTGCTCCCAGCCGGGCTGACCGAGCAGGTGGATCAGGAGGTCTGGCTTTCTGTCCGGCCGAACCGAGTACGCGATCTCCGAAATGCCCTGTGCCAGCGTGCCGGAAGGGGTCACCTCGACCCAGGCGGGATCCCTGGTCATGCGCAGCGCCAGATCGTGGACCGCGTTGGGCATCGTCGCCGAGAAAAGGAGGGTCTGCGGCCGCTTGCCCAAACCGCGCACCACCTCCTCGATCTGGGGGCGGAATCCCATGTCGAGCATCCGGTCAGCCTCGTCCAGAATCAGGAACCGGACGCTCTTCAGCTTCGCCGTGCCGCGCTTCTGCAGGTCGATCAGCCGGCCGGGCGTGGCGACGATGACTTCATCTCCGCCCTTGAAGGCCGCCACCTGGGGGCCATAGGAAACGCCCCCGCACACCACGGTCGCACGCACACCCGTGCCCAGCGACAGCGCCTCGGTGTCGTCGCGGACCTGTTGCGCCAACTCCCGGGTGGGGCACAGGACCAGCACCTGAAGTCCCCCTCCCTCCGCCAGCCGCTCCAGCGCGGGCAGCATGAACGCACCGGTCTTGCCCGTGCCGGTGCGCGCGATGCCCACGACGTCTCTCCCACCCATGACCAGGGGGATCGCCTGGCGCTGAATGGAGGTCGGCTGCGTCCAGCCCAGAGCTTCCACCGCGGCCAAGCGCGATGCCGAAAGGCCGAAGCCCGAGAAACCTGTTGATTCGGTCAAAAGCTGTTTCTTGAAGGAGGGATCCACGCCGTGCGCTTCCGTCCCCGAGTGGAGGGGTCCGCGCCACGCGTTTCGGTCCCCGACCAATGTAATATCTTCCTGGGATGTCCGACTCCCAAACCTCCGTCCTTTTCGTCTGCCTCGGGAACATCTGCCGCTCGCCGCTGGCCGAGGGGATCTTCAGCCACCAGGCGGCGCTCCGCGGGCTGGCCGACCGCCTGGAGGTCGACTCCGCCGGCACGGGCGCCTACCACGCCGGCGAGCCTCCCGACTCCCGTTCCGTCGCCGTGGCGGCATCCCACGGCGTACGCCTGACCGGGACCGCCCGCCAGGTCGCAATGGACGACTTCGGACGATTCGACCTGATCGTGGCCATGGACAGAAGCAATCAGCGCTCTCTGGAGCGGTTGCGGGAAGGTGGGGCGCGGTGGGGCCAGGGGCGTCGGCGGTACGGCCGTGGCAGCGGCGCAGGGCCGCAGGGAGACCGGAATCGGGCACGCATCGTCATGATGCGCGACTACGACCCCGAGGGTGGCGATCCGGACGTACCCGACCCCTACTACGGGGGGCCGGGAGGCTTCGAACAGGTCTACCGCATCCTGGAGCGGGCCTGCCGCACACTGCTCGACGAACTGGCCGGGCCGGATCCCTGAGGGTGGGTCGGGGGTGATCGAGGCCGTACTCGAAAGCGCCTACCGGGGCGCGGGCCTGGATCGGTCGTCGGTAGAGTCCGCGCGGCCCATCGGCGGAGGATGCATCAACAACGCGCTGAGAGTGCGCACGGCCGGAGGCGCCTACTGCCTCAAGTGGAATGCCGATGCCGGTCGGGACTTCTTCCGGATGGAGGCGGACGGCCTGTCGGCGCTGGCCGACTCCGATGCGGTCCAAGTCCCGCGTGTCATCGCTCTCAGCGGCGACGAAGACGAAGTCCCCTGGCTGCTCCTCGAATGGATCGAGCAGACGAGGGCGACTGGAGACACGTGGCGGCGACTGGGGCATGGCCTGGCACGCTTGCACCGCACGCGCGAAGACCTGTCACCCGAGCCGGATTCGCCGGGCTTCGGCTGGCACCGCGACAACGTCATCGGATCCCTGCCGCAGCCGAACCGCTGGATGGACCAATGGGCGGCATTCTGGACTGAACTGCGCATCCTCCCGCTGGCACGGGAGTTGGGTAGCAACGGAACGCTGTCGCGGAGCCGGCTCGGCCTCGTGGAGCGGGCCGCCGCGCGGATGAACCGCCTGCTTGCCCCCGCGGCCACCGAGGATGGGCCCTCATTGCTGCACGGCGACCTCTGGTCCGGCAACGTCCTGTTCGGCCGGAGGCACACCGCGCCCACCGCGGATCCCCGGCCGTTCCTGATCGACCCGGCGGTCTACGTGGGTCACCGGGAGGTGGACCTCGCCATGTGCCGGCTGTTCGGCGGGTTCGCCGCGCCATTCTACGACGCCTACCACGCCGCGTGGCCGCTGCAATCGGATCACGAGCGCCGCCTGCCGGCGTACCAGCTCTATCCACTCCTCGTTCACGCGCGTCTTTTCGGAGGCGGGTACGTCGCGTCGGTCGTCAGGGCTGCGCAGGCTGTGCTCGACTAGCGCCGCACTGCGAGCAGCAGGCCGTCCCCGACGGGCAGGATCGTGGCGTCGAACCGGCTGTCGGCCGAGACAACGCGGTTGAAGCGGTCCAGTTGCGCCGCCAGTTCGTCGGAATCTGGGTTCAGCACCCTGCCCGCCCAGAACGCGTTGTCCGCCATGAGCAATCCTCCCGGTCGGAGAAGTCTTGCCGCCATTTCCAGGTAGGTGGTGTAACGCTCCTTGTCGGCGTCCAGGAAGACCACATCGAAGGAGCCGTCGGGTCCCAGCTCGGACATCACCGCCACCGCGTCCCCGACGCGCATGTCGATCCGGTCGCTCACGCCCGCCGCCTCGACCGATCCGCGCGCGACCTCCGCATGGTCAGCGTTGATCTCGATCGTGATCAGTTGGCCGTGCGGAGGCAGCGCCCGCGCGATCCAGACCGCCGAATATCCCGCCAGGGTGCCCACCTCCAATACACGGTGTGCGCCCGCCGCCCTGACCAGCACTTGCACCGCGCGCGCGGTGGCGGGCGGAAGCTGGATCCGGGGCATCCCCGCCTCGTCCGCGCGACGGCGTATTTCGCGCAGCACGGCATCTTCGCCAGAAAAGTGGCGCTGAACGTACAGATCGAGCGCGTCGTGATCCAGTTCCGAGGGGTCCGGCGCACCCGACGGCACGCGGTCGACCCGCTCGTCCATATCGTCGAGTCCGCTCACCGGCGCGACAGCACCCGCGCCATGCGCCGCACGCCCTCTTCGATCTCCTCGTCCGAAGACGCCGTGCTCATGCGCGCGTAGCGCGCGTCACCGAACGCCTCGCCCGGCACGATGGCCACGCCCGCCTCCTCCAGGATGCGGGTGCACACGTCGCCGGCGCACGTCACCTCGGCGTCGAAGAGCCCGTCCACGCGAAAGTACAGGTAGAATGCGCCTCCCGGGCGAATATACGAGCACCCCGGGAGAAGTTCGTCGAAGAGGCGCGCCACCATGTCCCGGCGGCGGCGGAACGCGGCCACCATGCGGTCCCTGTCGCGTGCGCCCTCTTCGCCCCGCGTCAGGCCCTTCAGCGCGGCGATCTGCGACGGGGTCGCCGCGTTCAGCGACACATGGCTCTGCAGTGCCGACATTCTGGCCGCCAGTTCGCGGGTCGTGTAGGAGAAGCCCACCCGCCACCCCGTCATGGCAAAGGCCTTCGACATGCCGTTCGTTACCACCAGGTCGCCCACACGACCCGGGTCGAGGTCGAGCGCGCCCGGCGCCTTGACGCCCTCCCCGTAGTAGATCTCCTGGTAGATCTCGTCGGAGATCAGCGTGATGCCACGTCCCCCTGCCCACTCCGCGATCCCGGCCAGTTCGGACTTCGAGTAGACGGCCCCGGTCGGGTTCGAGGGCGAAGAGAGGATCAGCCCCTTCGCGTTCGTGCCGGCGGCCACCTCCAGGTCGTCGGGCGTCAGCAGGAAGTCGCGCTCCTCGCTCCCCATCACGGGCACGGAGTCGGCCCTGGCCAGCGTCACCATCTCGGGATACGAGGTCCAGTACGGCGATCCGATGAGCACGTCGTCGCCTGGCCCGAAGAGGCAGAAACACGCGTTGAACAGCGACTGCTTGGCCCCCGCCGAGATCACCACGCGCGCCGGGTCGGCCGGATAGTCGGTCCCGGCGGTCATGTATTCGGCCGCCGCGGCGCGCAGTTCCGGGAGACCCGCCGCGGGAGTGTACCGCGTGCGTCCCTGCCGAATGCCCTCGATCCCCGCCTCGGCAATCCCCGCCGGGGTGCGGAAGTCGGGCTCCCCCGCGCTCAGGTTGATGATGTCCCGCCCCTCGGCCGCCAGCTTCTTTGCCAGGGTGCTCACGGCGACCGTGGCAGAGGGCCGCAGCTTCGCAATGTTTTCGGAATACGTCATGGGTTAGTCTTATGGTCCCCGCTGAGGAAGCATGGCAACGAAATGAAGCCCTACCCGCGCACGTCCGACAATCGGCACACCCCAGTGCGTTGGCAACCCCGAGCACGTTGACCGCCGGCCCGGCACATGGCCACCCCGAAGCCCGTCCTTTTCTTCGACTTCACGGATCCCGGATCGTACCTGGCCAGCCATCTTTTGGACCGCGCCGGGGCTGACGACCGGTGTGTGTGGCACGGCCTCGAGCTTCGGCCTCCTCCCCGGGCGCTCGTCGATACCTGCGATCGGGATTGGCAATCCTACCATGCCCTGGCCGCCGACAGCGCAGGAAAGCGGGGCATCCCGATGAACACGCCAACGTTCGTTCCCTGGACCCGCAAGGCCCACGAACTCGCGGAGTTCGCGCGGGAGGAGGACTGTTACCACGCCGTGAGGCGAGCACTGTTCGAGGCCCACTTTGTCGACCGCAGGGACATCGGGCGGATAGATTTGCTGGTCGAGGTCGCGGCGGCGGCCGGGCTGGACAGTTCCGGAGCCAAAGCGGCGCTGGATGTCGATCGCTTTGCCGCGACCGTGCAAGGACGCAGGGAGCTTGCGAAGAACTGGAACGTGGCGGAGGTTCCGGCCGTCGTGCACGGAACCCGGCGAATCGAAGGAATGAAGTCGCCCGCGCGGGTGTCGGAGTGGACGCGCTGGGTCGGGGTCGAACTGTTTGCAGACAAAGAGGAGTGACGGTAGAGCAATGGCCGGATACGAGCGCAAGACGGCACTGGCGCCGGCGGACGTGCTGCAAAAGGCCGAGGAATGGCTGCCAGCCTACATTGGCCTGAAGCGGTCCAAGCACACATCCCATGGGGCCACGTACACGGGCGAGGAGGGGACGGTCGTCCTGAGCGCCCACAGGCACGGCCCCTTCACCGAGGTCACGGCCCGCACCGACCGGCTGCGCACGTCGCGCATGGACTACGAGATCCAGCGCTTCCTGAACTGGTTGCCGTACGAACACGGCGACGCGGGCGGCCCCGGCTCCGGCGACCCGGGCAGGGTAGGGTGACCGAAGCCGGCCCGCGCGCCCCCGCGGCGCAGCAAACGCCGGGCCGCTGACTACCATGGCCAACCCTGTCTCCTTCGACGAACTGCCGCTCGGTCCCGAGACCGTAGCCGCGCTGGCGGCCGAGGGGATCGAGACGCCCACGCCATTTCAGGCCGCGGCCATCCCCGTCATCGCGCGCGGCAACGATCTTCTCGGCCGGGCGGGTCCCGGGAGCGGCACGATGGTGGCGTACGCCGCCCCCCTGATCGAACGTCTCGAAGGCGGTGCAGGTGCGCCCGTCTGCCTCATCCTTTGCACGGGCGGGCGGCAGGCCACCGAACTCGCGCGCTCTCTCGCCGGTCTGTGCGAGGCGGCCGGCGCTCGCGCTGCGGCACTCACCGAACGGTGGAACCTTCCGGAGCGGGCCGATTTCCTCGTCGTCCCCGTCGACCGCTTCCGCGCCGTGTACGACGGCACCATCGCGCCAGAGCACCTCAAGGCGGTCGTGTTCCACGACGGCGACGGCATCGTCGCCAGCGTTGCCACCGACCACCTCGAGGCCTTCCTCGCGGGCCTGCCCAACGGCTGCCAGCGCATCCTGTGCGGCTTGCCGTTCGGCCCGGCGCTGCACTCGCTGGCAACGCGGTTTGCGCGCCGCGCCGTCAGTGTTCCCCCCCGTCCACGACCTGGCACAAGCGCCGACCGCGACCGACCCGGCAAAAAGCGTCTCTCTCGAGGTCAGGGACGCCGCGCCGCCGGCAGGAGCCAGGTCCGCTCGCTGCAAGTGGTGGCGACCACCGGCGACCGCTCCGAAGCCGTGCTGGAACAGGCCGCCGAGTTGCTTGGGGACACGGTGCGTCACGTCCTGGTGTTCACGACCTCGGCCGATCACGCGGCAGACGTGGGCGATTTCCTCGCCACCCACGGGTACCGCCCCGGACCGCCGGGCGACGAGTCCGTACCCGTGTGGATCTCGCCCGGCGAGGACGCGGCCGCGCGGGAAGCGCTGGACGCCGCCATCGATCCCGAAGCCGTCGCAACGCTGTCGGCGTCGGTGCCCCCCGGGGCCGAGATCGCGGCCGTCCGTCACGGCGCCGGCGGCCCGGCCCGCGTTCTGTCGGAGATTCGCGAACTCGCGCATCTGAAGGGCGTGGCCGCCGAAGCAGGCTTCACACTGAAACGACTGCGGCCGGCGCGGCCCCAACGCGTCTCCGCGGCACTGGACCGACTGGCCGACGACCTGCACGGAGCGGCACGTGCCCCGGAGATCGCACCGTACTATCTGCTCGTGGAGTCGCTGCTGGACCGCTTTTCGGCGGCCGAAATCGCCGCCGCCGCGCTTCTACTACTCGACGGCAAGACGTCGAGGAAGGACACTGCCGCCGTGGGGGCAGGCAGCGGCGCCGTTCCGGAGAGCTGGGTCAGGCTGTTCGTGTCGGCGGGGCAGCGCGACGAGGTCGGACCGCGCGAGTTGCTCGGAGCCTTGACGAACCAATCCGGCGTGCCGGGTGACAGGGTGGGCAGAATCGATGTTCGCGACGGCCATTCCCTGATCGAGGTGAGGGAAGGCGATGCGAAGAAGGTGATCTCGGCGCTGAACGGCACCACGCTGGCCGGGCGCAGCCTGCGCGTCGACTACGACAGGGCGAAGGGCAGAGACCGGCCAAAGGGCAGACGGCCTACCGGGGGAGGCCGCCCGCCTGGAAGGGATCGGCGCCCGGTCAGGCCGCCATTTCGTCCCGGCGGCGGCGGAACATCCGGTAAAGGAGGTAGCCGGCCGCGACGAACAGACCGATCTTGAAGGCCAGGGCCATGAATCCGAACAACATCCCGAGCAGGGGAATCGCGGCCGCCATCAGCAGCTTCAACAATACGACGCTGACGGCTCCCGTGACCGCGACCGCGCCCAAAGTCCTCACCATCTGCATTTATTGATCTCCTTTGTTGCCTGGCATGTCCGGGCTACACGTCTCCCTACCCCCTGAAGCGGTAGGAAAGTTTCACGAAGACCCCCTCCGCCTCGGGACGGAAGTCACGGAAGCGGAACGCTGCCAGGTCCTCCATGAGCCGTGTGTATCCGATGAAGAAGACCGTCCCCGGGGTTGGCTCGTAGCTCAGCAGCGTCTCGACGGAGAAGTCGTTGGACTCGGACCCCCCCAGCGTCCTGCACGATGTGCTCGAACAGTAGGAGACTTCGTCCCCGGCGGTTGGAGTCATCAGTACGCCCCTCTTCTGACTGCCGTACTCGACGATGGTGCGGAAGAAGAGGGCCCGGTTGAACTGATACTGAGCCCGGAATCTCGGAATCGTGGCACTCGAGTAGAGCGAACCGTCACGCTGTCGGTACAGGCTGGTATGGCGGACTCCGAGCTCCGAGCTGAAACTCGTGGTGAGGAAGAGGTCCACGCTGGCGTCGCCGGACCAGGACCGGGCGATATCGACGGGCGTATCGGTGATGAAGTCGAAGAGCGGAGTCTCCGAGCGGGTTACGCGGACGTTGGATCGGACCTTGTCGAAGGGACTGACCCAGATGAAAACGGTCCCGGAGTTCAGGCCCTGAAAGAGAGACTGGTTGGGGAAGAAGGGCGTCGACCGTCCGTCGGGCGATGTCGTGAACAAACCCTGGTAGTCCGTCGCGTTGAACTGGAAGTAGGACCGCGAGTAGTTCCCGAAGATGGTGATGTTGTTGCGGAACGAGACGCTCCCGCCCAGCCGCACCCGCCGCTCCTCGGCCCAGCCACGCTGCCAGAAGGTATCGTGGTCCCAGAATCCCTCCGTTTCCAGGCTCGGACCCCAGCGCTCGACCAGGTCGCCCGGCTGACCGCGGAAGTTGTAGCTGATCGACGACCGCAGCTGCGTGGTTCCCGTTCGCCGAATGAAGCCGCTGCCCGCCAGGAAATCGTCGCTGACGTTCAACATGCTCGCGTCGAACTGCAGGTTGCGACCCGACCGGCCGAACTGCCCGGAGACGAGGGAGCCGCCCAGCCTGTCCGGGGTTCCTTCCGCCGTGCGGCTGCCGGCGGCCAACAGCGAAACGGTGTAGCGGTCCCGGAACTGGAACCTCCCGTCGATCCCCAGCAGCCGGTTGTAGCGGTCACCCTCGTAGGTACGGTCGGTATAGACCATCCCGATGTTGGAAGTGGTGCCGAGGTCCCGCCGGACCCGCAACATGTTGACGACGGGATGGGAGGGCGTGCCGGAGCCGTCCGGGTTCGAAACATCGTCCACGGCGCTGAGCAGTCCGGCGTTGAAGCTGCCGATCTTGCCCTGCACCTTGGCACCGGCCACCGGATTCACGATCGACCGGGTGTACACGAGTTGTTGGGGCAGCCGGAAGATCTCGGTTCCTTCGAGGAAGAAGGGACGCTTCTCGCGGAGGTAAAGAGCGAAGCGCTCGTTGACGGCGATCTGTCCGGCGTCGGCTTCGACCTGTGAGAAGTCCGGGTTGTACGTTCCGTCCAGCGTAAGGTTGGAGGTGATTCCGTACGTGACGTTCAGTCCGAAATCACCGTCGATACCGCTTCGCTGCAATCTCCCGGTGTCACCGTCGTAGGCTCCCTGCTTCGAGAAGGTCTGAACCGGGTTGACCTCGAGAAACAGGCCGCGGTCCAGGTCGCGCAACCCGGTGAGCCGGCCAAACTGCTCCATCTTGTTGGCCACGTTGGCCGTGACCGGTGCCCACGACTCCGAATAGCCGTTGCGCGCGATGCGACGCTCGACCTGTAGTCCCCAGTCCTGGACCTCGTCCTCCCGGAACCTGATGCTCTTGAGCGGCACCCTCACCTCTACCGCGTAACCCCAGTCGAAGACCTGACCCTCCGAATCCCACACGAAGTCGGGATTCCAGTCGATGGGGGCTCCCCAGCGGCGCTCTCGCCTGCCGCCACCCCCGACGACCCAGAGTCCGTCCTGCTGAACGCCGTACGGGTTGACCATGATCACGTAGCCGCGCCGGCGGTCGTTGAACGTGTCCACGATGAAGCGCACGTAGTCGTCGGAATAGGAGAACGAGTCGCGGTCGCCGAGCGTGGCGCGGACGCCGCCCTCAACGTCGTCGTAGGCCTTGACGGCGAAGTAGATCGCGTCGTCCGTCAGCAGTACACGCGCTTCCGTACGCTGGGTTGCGGGCACGCCTTCGACCGGGTCGAACTGAGTGAAGCCCGTGAGAAGCGGGGCGCTCTCCCAGACGGCCTCGTCGATCTCGCCGTCGATGTCGATCGCGGCGTTTGCCACCCATGGGTTCGGTACGTCCAGCTGTCCCGCGCTGCCGTCGTAGATGACGGTTTCAGCCGGAACGCCCGCCCTGGGACCGGGAGCGTTGTCATTGCGGAGCGCGGCGTCCTGCGCGGCGCCCGCCGTTGCGACGGTCATCGTCGCCAGAAGTGCTATCATCGATTCGTGAATCTTCCGCCCGTGAGGTACACGGCTGAGGGTTCGCGCTGCCAGAACCTGAAGACACCTCCACCGCGTACACCGTTGAACATGGATCAATTCCGGAATCGGGAAAAGCGGGCGCTGCTCCGGTTGGTCGCCGGCGGCGCCGGGAATCCGGCGTGCCCCCGCTGCGGCGGGCACTGTTCGGTGATCCGCACGGGGACGCGGGCGGATGTCTCCTACGTCAGGGACCGGGTCGTGATCCGGTGTTCCGGGTGCAAGCGAACTCTGGCCCTGGAGGCAGGGGACCTTGACCGGCGCCGTGATTGACGGCCGGGGCAGGGCGTCCCCACAGTTGACGCCTCCGATTCCCGCAAAGCGGATATAGTCGCAATGGTGTGCCACGACCGTCGAATCGGGCCCGCTGCGGCCGGTCTGGTCCTCGTCGTCATCGCGTCCTGGAATGAGCCGCTGAGTGCCCAGGACACGGACGGCGCGGACCCGATTCCGGGCCCGCTCGTGCTCGAATTGTTCTCGAGCACCAGGGCTAAGGGCCTCGGTGGGGCGTTCTGGGCCGGGGAGGGGGCGAATGCGGTGTTTCATCACCCGGCCCTCATTGCGGGTGAGGGGGTTGGCGGCTCCCGCACGAAGATCGCGGGGGCCACGCACCTTGCGCTGAGCGGAAGCCGGGCCTGGTTGGGGGGCACCGTCGCGGCCGGCGTCTCCCTCCTGGAGTACGGGACTTCCGCCGAATCACCGCTGGCGCTCCCCCGCGAGGCCTCCGCCCTGATCGGCGGCGGCCACATGTCCGCTTCCGAGTACGTCGCGGCGCTGGGATTCGCCGACGAGGTGTACGGCGTGGACGTGGGGGTCGCGGCAAAGCTGATTGGACAGCGCCTGGGCGGGCTGGGAGGCAACACGACGGCGGTGGATGTCGGCGTCGCGAAGTCGGTGGGGCGCGTGGTCACCGCCCTGACCGTGCAGAATCTGGGGCGCGAACTGAAACTGGGCCGCTACGAGGTGCCGTTGGCGCGCCGCGTGGTGGTCGGGGCGGGCACGGCGGGGCGGGCTCCGGTGGGGCCGCTCGACATCGGCGGCGCAGTCCAGGTCGCGCGCGAACGCGACGGCGAAGTCGTACCGGGTGCGGGACTGGAGGTCGCATGGTGGCCGGTGCAACGCCGCATCTTCATCGTGCGGCTCGGGGTGGTCAGGGTGGTGGACGGGCGTAGCTCACCACTGACGTTCGGCTTCGGGTTCGAGGGTGACCGCATCCGGATCGACTACGCGCATCGCGAGTACAGCCACGAGGATCTCGGGGCGTCTTCGCACAGCATCGGGATCGCGTTCAGGTAGGAGGGCGCCGCCAGACCTGAATGTCGGGTATGCCCCGGCTTGTTTGCACTTCGATTCCCGGCGTGCGCAAGAGCGGCGCCACGGCATCCGCATTCACAAGCTCTCCGGGCGGCAGGTCGCGCATAATGCCGCGAATCCGGCCCGTCCGGGAGTCGCGCAAGATGGTCACCGGATGATCGGTATCCCGGTCGAGAACGGTCGTCCCGGCAGGACCAGAAAGCCGAATGCGCGCAAGATTCGCGTCCCACCCCAACTCCGCCGGGATCACGAAGGCGAAGCTGGAGCCTCCGTCGGCATCGGCCACCTTCGGCATATCGAAGCTCAGCGAGAACAACTGCTCGCCCGCAGCGCTTCGCCCGCTGATCTCGTACGCTCCCTCGGATTCCGGCAGAGCCGCCGGCCCATCGACGACGAACGCCGGCTCCAGATACGGTTCGCCCGAGTCGCTGACGCCTCCCCAAAGCAGGAGCGACCTGGTTACCCGGCCGGCAGCCAGGGCGGCACCAGGCCCTTCGTCCGCCACTCGATACCGCAACGCGTTGGTGAAGTGATAGTCGCTGATCCAGTCATAGTTGCAATAGGACATGAGGTCGCCCGTGCCCGGTGGTACGAGTACCCCCCCGAAACGGAAGTCGTACCCCCACGCCCCGATCGAACCACCGGAGTGCGGAAACGCATTGTCCGGGTTACCCGCTCTGCAACCAGGCGGATGCTGCAGACCCATGTTGTGTCCCAGTTCGTGGGCGATGACGAACTCCGACCGTGCCCCGCGATCGACTACCGAGAAGGTTGAACGGCCATCCTGATACGCTCGCCCGTGGTGGTCCGCGACCCGTCCGGTCATCGTCCCCAGGTAGTGGCCAGCCCCCGCCTCCATGACTCGAATCAGTTCCGTTTCCGCCAGTACTCTCTCGGAAACGCTGCTCGAGATCACCACCGGGTCGTGCAGCACGACCTCCATGTCACCCACGGGCAGAAGCGTTCGTGTCTTTCCCAGCAGCACGTGATTCAACGGGTCGTCGGCCATTGCCCGCGTGATCGCGAGCACCGACGAGTCCGGCGCGACCTCCAACAGGAATGGAATCAACGTGAGCTGGAAAACCGGCATGGCCCGAACGTCGACCTTCATGCGGCCGTTCTCGGGGATTCGCTTCGTGACACCCAGTTCCGGGTCCAGCCTTCCCTCCGGATCGACCTCGATCACCATTTCCAGGCCCGGCTGTACGAGCGTGCCGTCTATCTCGGCGTTGGCCGTTGTCGACAACGACGCCTCGGAAACAGCCGTCGGAATGGGGGCGTCGCTGGCCGGTATCTCCACCACGCGCGCTGTTCCGTCCGCGAGGTAGAAGGTGGCGCGCACCGGCGGAATGCCGGCGTCTGTGGCGCGGTTCGCCACGAGGAACACGCGCAGCAGGGCGGGGTCGCCGGCAACGAGCGGCACAGGGAAGCTGCGCGACTGCACGGCTTGCGTCAGGTAGGCCAGCGTCGCTTCCATGTCGCACCGTTGGATCCAGGCCTTGTCCAAACGGTCCAGCCACTCCAGCAGATCGGGGTGAGGAGGTACGCACAGCCCGGTATCCGTCGCCGTGGACACCCGCAGCGCCCGCAGCTCGCCGAGACTGCCGGGAATCGGCCCGGATAGATCCGGATTCTCGCTTAAGGCCAGTGCTTTCAGGAAGGTCAGGTTGCCCATCTCCGGCGGGATTTCGCCGATCAGCATGTTGTTCTGCAGGTAGAGCCCGACAACACGGTGATAGATGTCCACCTCGACGCCGTCCCAAAGCCGGATGGGCTCGTCGCTGAGCCAGTGGGTATTGCGCCTCCAGTTGGGTCCCCCGGTTGCCGCATGGAGAGCCGTCAGGGCGGCCGGATCCGGATTCACGACCGCAATCGCCGCAGTCCCCGATGTTGTTCCAATAGTGGCGGTGATCGTAGCGGTGCCCTCCAACTCTCCCTGGATGCGCACCGAGTCGGAGTGTGGGCTGAAGATCGATGGTGCCATGACCCGCGCCACTGCCGCGTTGCTCGATGTCCACTTGAAATCGACGCCGTCCACCACTTCGCCGTTCGCGTCCCTGGCTGCCGCGGCAAGCCACAGCACTTCGATCGGTGCGACGGTGTCGGCTGAAGGGGACACCGTGATGGATGACAGGAATGGGAATACCGAGAGGCTGAAGCTCTGCTTCGCCGACGCCCCGCCCGGGTCGCGTGCCGTAACCGAGACCGTCGCGACTCCCTCCGCGACCCCCGAAAGGATCACTGCGCTGCCGGACACGGCGGCCGTCGCCACGCCCGCGTCCGATGTTTCCACCGCGTAGGTCAGTACGTCCCCGTCCGGGTCGCTGAAATACTCCGAGACGTCGAGTGAGTCGACAGCGCCGATGTGAACACTCTGATCGGGGATCGTGCCCACTGCGGTCGGCGCGTGGTTGACTGCCTCAGACGGCTCAACTGCGGCCTCTGCGCATGCGCCTACAAAAGCCGCGCCCGCAACCAGAAGGACCGAGAGTGTGCAGATGACCCCGGGCGCGGAGAGAATTGCGCGCGCCGTCCGAGCGCCTGTCGCTCGGCGACGTTCGATGCCCTCGACCGTCTCTTCCAGCATCGCGGCCCAGTATCAAGGGAACCGGTGCACTCACCGCCGTGGCACACGCGCCGCCCGGAATCCCTGGTGGAGCTGCGCCAATCCCACGTCATCTACCACCACGGTACCCGCTCGGGTTCCATCGAAGACCAGCGCCACGGCGCACAGCGCAGCCGGATCGAAGGCGGGGTTGTCGGCTACGAAGTCCCCGAGCGGGATCGAAAAGTGCTGCAGGATCAGCTCCCACGGATTCGCGAAGCGGTTGTCCTCGAGGTCGCTGCGCCGCAGCACGCGGATCGTGAGCGGTCTGCGCAGCGGCCCGTAGTCGGTCAGGCTCACCCGCGCAGTGTCGCCGTCCGCGTCGATCGCCGCGACGGTCAGCTGCAAAGGTGGTCTTTCCTCGTCGCCGGTGCGGTCTCCGCGGCGGTCCCTGTCCGCCTCGGCGGCAGCGCGACCGCGGTCGCCCTCATCCCCCTGTCCCCCCTCCGCGCCGGCGTCGGGATGCCTGCGCGGACCAGGCTCGTCGTCGAGGGCGCCCACGTGCATCTCGAGCGTGGTCTCCGCACCGACTGCCCACTCGTGCGATAGTTCGGCGGGCAGCGCAATGGTGAAAACGGCCGGCGGCGCGGGATCGTCGGAACCCCGGTAGCTGTTGTTCCAGCCCAGCCACAGCGCCTGGTTGAGCTGGGACGACGATGTGTTGGCACGGTTGCTGGAACGGAGTTCGAGGCGGCCTTCCCGCCAACTGCTGAAGTCGGCGCCGTGGAGAGTCACACCCGCGGTCGAACCGGTCGTCACGTCGATGTCCTCTTCGAAGTCGGCCAGAGGGCGGAACGACGAGTCCATGAACCGCGTGATGTACATGGTCTTCGGCAGCCAGCCGCCCGCCACGCGGTGGTCGCGGAAGAGGGGCCGGTAGCGGTCGTCGCCCTTCAGCGTGATGTCGAGGAACGCCGAAACGAAGACGCGGCCGAACTCGCGCTGGTCCTCGGGCGCTAGCAGCCCGCCGAGCTCGAGGATACGTGGGCTGCGCGGACCGTTGTCGTGCGCGCCCCAGACGGTGTTCCACTGGCCGTGGTTGGCCCGGTAGACGTAGACGGCCGATTTGAACATGTCGGCGCCCCGGCCGCCCGTGAACCGCACCCGGTTGAAGAGGCGCAGCCCATGGAAGCTCGTGACGTCGCCGTCGTGTGAGCCGTGGAAGACCAGGTAGTTGATGTCGCTGAGCGGGGCGCGCTGGTCGGCGGGCAGGTACTGGCCGTCCACCGGTGCTATCGAGATCACCGCCTTGATGTCGAACCCGAAGTCGAATTCGAGGGACGCGTCGTCGGGGTAGCGGGTCAGCCGGTTGAAGGCCGCCGCGAGCGCCACCGCCTCGCCGCCGCGGGAGTGGCCGATGAGCGCGATATTGCGCATGTCGACCCGGCCGTGGAAGGGCCCGTCCGGGTCTTCGTTGAAGCGCCGCCAGGCCTGCAGGTGCTTGAGCAGCAGCCAGCCGCGCCCGTCGTTCTCCTGGCGGATCCCGCCGTTGATGAAGTTCATGTCGACCGACGCGAGGATATGGCCGCGGCTGGCCAGAAGTTCGCCGAGCCAGTCGTACCCGGGATCCGAGAAATCGCGCATGTTGTGATTGCCGTGCACGACCAGGACGAGCGGGTGTGGGCCGGGGTCATCGGGATACCAGACGCGCGCGTTGATCGGGAAGCTGTCGGGCGAGAAGCCCCAATAGCTGTTCCGGGACTCCGCCGACCCCCCGAGACTCACCAGCTTCGAGGCGTCGACGGTCTCGGTGACGATCGCCACCGAGTCCCGGTACTCGGCACGGTTCCGGTCCGCGCCGCTGCCGTAGTAGAGGGTGAGGACGTCGTGGGGACCGGGCAGGGCGGGGTTGGGGTGGTCGAGATGGTGGCCGGACAGCACGGTGGCCGCGTCCGAGGGCGTGAGCTCGAGCGAGCCGGCGCAGGCGGCCGCCAGGGCAACGGTGACGGTCGCGGGCGCGGCGAGCGTGACGGCGCGAAGCCTCCGGAGGGCGTGTCTCATGCGGGGCATACTCGGGGAGATTCGCCCGCGGAGCAAGCGCCCGGCTATCGTATGGGAGGGGACGACCCAACACCGGCAACGGACGGCCATGGCGACACTCAAGCGCGAACTCGGACTCTTCGACGTGTACGCGATCGCGACGGGTGCCACGCTGAGTTCCGGCTTCTTTCTGCTGCCCGGTCTCGCGGCTGCGCAGGCCGGCAGCGCAATCCCCTTCGCGTACCTGCTGGCGGGTCTCGTGCTCCTGCCGGGCATCCTCAGCATGGCGGAGCTGTCGACCGCCATGCCCCGCGCCGGAGGTATCTACTACTTCCTCGACCGCAGCATGGGCCAACGCGTGGGAGCGATCGGCGGCTTCGGCACCTGGACCACGCTGACGCTCAAGTCCGCCTTCGCGCTGGTCGGCCTCGGCGCCTATCTGCAGGTCTACTTTCCCCAAGCGCCCGCGGGCCCGATCGCCTTCGCCTTCGCGGCGGGCTTCGCCGCGGTCAACCTCTTCGGCGCCAAGGCGACCAGCACGGTGCAGCGCGTTCTGACCGTGGTTCTCCTGGCGATGCTCGGCTGGCTGATCGGCACCGGTGTGACCGCGGTGGACCCTCGCGCCTTCGACGGCGTCTTCGACCTGGGCACCTCGCCATTCTTCGCCACCGTGGGGCTGGTGATCGTGTCGTACATGGGGCTCACCCATGTGGCTTCGGTGTCGGAAGAGGTGAAGAACCCGGACCGCAACCTCGCGCTGGGCATGCTTCTGGCGTTCGCTACGGTGCTGCTCGTCTATGTGCTGGGCACCTGGGCGATGGTGGGGGCGGTCGGCGTGGAGGCGCTCTCGGTGGACGAAGGCAACCTGGCGCCGGCGGCGTCAATGGCCAGAGTGGTCGCGGGCCCCGCCGGAGAGGCCGTCATGACCGTGGCCGCAATTCTGGCCTTCACTTCGGTGGGCAACGCCGGGGTCCTGTCCGCGAGCCGCTACCCGCTGGCGATGAGCCGCGATCACGTACTGCCGGCATCCCTGCGCCGCATCAGCCGCTGGGGCACGCCCTGGGTCGCCGTTCTTGCGACCGTGGGCCTGATCGTCCTGTGGCTGCTGCTCTTCGACCCGTCCGGCATCGCGAAGCTCGCGAGCGCCTTCCAGCTCATCATGTTCGCGCTGGCGTGCCTGGCCGTGATCGTCATGCGCGAAAGCGGTCTGGCGCCCTACGACCCGGGCTTCCGCGCCCCGTTCTACCCCTGGGTTCAGATCGTCGGCATCGTCATTCCGCTGCCGCTGATCGTCCAGATGGGCTGGATGGCCACCCTCCTCAGCGTCGCATTCGTCGCCTTCGGCATCCTCTGGTACAGCGTCTACGCCCGCGACCACGTCCGCCGCGAGGGCGCGATCTATCACGTCTTCGAGCGGCTGGGTCAGCAGCGCAATCAAGGGCTGGAGCGCGAACTGCGACAGATCCTGAAGGAAAAAGGCGTGCGCGACGCCGACCCCTTCGAAAAGCTCATCGCGTCTTCGGATGTTCTGGACTACGAGGGCGCAGTTCCCTTCTCGAAGCTGGTGGACCGCGCGTCGCAGGCGCTTTCACGACAGTTGGGGGTGAGTACCGCAGTACTCGCGCGGGGACTTCTCGAAGGCGTGGGCACCGGCCTCACGCCGATGTCCCAGGGCGTCGTCCTGCCGCACCTGCACCTGGACTCCATCCCCGGGCCGCGCATGGTGCTCGCACGCGTTCGCGGCGGGATCGAGATAGACACCGGTGAGCCCGACGTGGCCCCGGCCGAGGACGAGCTCATCCAGGCCGCGTTTTTCCTCGCGAGCCCCGCGGCCGACCACGGCCGCCACCTGCGCATCCTGGCGCAGATCGCGGGCCGCGTGGACGACGAGAGCTTCCTGACCGAGTGGCTCGAGGCCGAGGACAACCTGGAGCTGCGCGAGGTCATGCTGCGCGACGAACGCATGCTCGTCGTCGAGGTGCTGCCGGAAGGGGCGAGCAGCGCGCTCGCGGGCATGACGATCGCGGACATGGCGCTGCCCGAGAGCACGCTCGCCGCGATGATCCGGCGGCGCGGACAACTCGTCGTGCCCCACGACGACACCATTGTCGAACAGGGCGACCGCCTGACGATCCTGGGCTCTCCCCGCGACATCATCGACCTGCGGCACCGCTACGACGTGCACGCGACGACCGCGCCGCGCTGGTGGCGCGGCAGGAGACAGGGACGGATGCAATGAGACTCTGGACCGGTACGAGCGGCTTTTCCTACAAGGAGTGGAAGGGCCCCTTCTACCCCGAAAAGCTGCCGGCCAACAGGATGCTGGCGTACTATTCGCGCCAACTCAGCAGCGTCGAAATCAACAACACCTTCTACCGTCTGCCCCGCGCCGAGTTGCTCGACAAGTGGGCCGCGCAAGTGCCCGACGATTTCGCTTTCGTATTGAAGGCGAGCAGAAGAATTACCCACATGAAGCGTCTCAAGGACGCCGGCGATCCCCTGGAATACCTGGTCACGACCGCGGTCGGAGCTCTGGGACCGCGACTCGGCCCGATCCTCTTTCAGCTGCCCCCGTACCTGCGCGCCGATGTGGAGCGCCTCGGCGATTTCCTGGCGCTCCTCTCCGAGGGCGTGGGCGCGCCCGAGGGCTTCCGCGCCGCTTTCGAGTTCCGTCATGCGAGCTGGTTCAGCGACCAGGTCTACCAGGCGCTGGCCGACCACGGCGCCGCGCTCGTCACCGCCGACACCGGAGAAGGCGACGCCCCGGTCGTGGCAACCGCCCCGTTCGGCTACGCGCGCCTGCGGCGTCCCGGCTACACCGACGCCGAGTTGCGCGAGTGGGCGGACGCACTGCGGCGGCCCGCCTGGAGCGACGTCTTCGTTTTCTTCAAGCACGAGGACGCGGGCGCGGGACCGAGGATGGCGGCCGGATTCAGGGACCTGTGGCAGCCCCCCGACGCTTGACACACCCGGAACCCGGGACCGAACATCCACCTGCGGTGTATCCCAATGCCGTGCAGGAACGCCCGCCAGCCGAGCAGGAGCCACTACAATGATCATCAAGATCCGGAAGAACAGCGACGTCCCGTCCTCCGAGATCACGCCGGAGTCGATCTACATCGACCGCCGCAAGTTTCTGGGAGCTTCGGCCGGAATCGGCGCGGCGACCTTCCTGGGCGCGGGCAAGGCTCACGCCGCCCCCCAGGATGACGAGCCCAACACCTGGGAAGAGATCACCAGCTACAACAACTTCTACGAGTTCGGGACCGGCAAGGGGGATCCCGCGAAGAACGCCCCCGACCGGCTCATCACGGATCCGTGGACGGTGAAGGTCGACGGGCTCTGCAACAACCCCGCCGACTACCACCTGGAAGACTTTATCAAGCCATCGACGATCGAGGACCGCACCTATCGGCTGCGCTGCGTGGAAGCGTGGTCCATGGTTGTGCCGTGGCGCGGTTTTCCGCTGGTGGACGTGATCGACCGGGCCGAGCCTACCGCTGCCGCGAAGTACGTCGCCTTCGAGACGCTGTGGGACCCGGAGCAGATGCCCGAGCGCAACTGGCGTCCCCGGATCGACTGGCCCTACCGCGAGGGGCTGCGCCTGGACGAGGCCATGCACCCACTCTCCCTCCTGGTCACCGGTCTCTACGGCAAGGACCTGCCCGCCCAGAACGGCGCGCCGCTGCGGCTGGCCGTGCCCTGGAAGTACGGGTTCAAGAGCATCAAGTCGATCGTGCGCATCACCTTCACCGAGGATCAGCCGCCCACGACCTGGGCCACGCAGACCCCGCGTGAGTACGGGTTCTATTCCAACGTGAACCCCGACGTCGACCACCCCCGCTGGAGCCAGAAGACCGAGAAGCGGATCGACAGCAGCAAGCTGTTCGGCTCCCGCCGCATCGACACGCAGTTCCTGAACGGTTACGCCGACGAGGTGGCGCACCTGTACGAAGGGATGGACCTCCGGAAGAACTTCTGACGGTGGAGGCGAACGAGTCCGCGCCACCGCGACCGCCGCGTGCGCGAAGCCGCGCCAACCCGAAGCGCCGGATCCTCCTCGCCAAGACCGTCATCTGGGTGGTCGGCCTGGCGCCGCCCATCTGGCTGACCGCCGCCCTCTTCCGCCGCACGCTCGGGATCAACCCCGTCGAGACGATCATCCTCGTCGAGGGGCGATGGACGCTGGTCTTTCTGCTCGCGACGCTGGCCGTGACGCCCGTCCGCCGCCTCACCGGCTGGAACCGCATCGTCCAGTTGCGGCGGCTGCTGGGACTGTTCGCGTTCTTCCACGCGTGCGTCCACTTCCTGTCATACGTGGGGATCGACCACCTCTTCGCGCTCTCGATCATCGTCGAGGATGTCCTGGAGCGGCGCTACATCACGGCGGGCTTCACGGCGCTGATCCTGCTGGTCCCCCTCGCGGTTACATCCACGAAGGGATGGATCCGGCGCCTGGGCAAACGCTGGCAGCGGCTGCACCGTCTATCTTACGTTGCGGCATCGCTGGGCGTGCTCCACTTCTACTGGAAGGTCAAGGCGGACACCTTCTGGCCGCTGGTGGCGGCGGTGACGCTGGCGGGGCTGCTCGCGGTGCGGCTGGCCTACAGGAGGAAAAGGCGTTGAAGAACGGACTCGGCGTGGTGGTTGCTGGTGGGATGCTGACCGGGATCCTGGCCGCGCTGCTGGCCGGACCTCCGGCCCCGACGGGACGCGACGGCCCCGACGAGCCCCACCTCGCCGCACCGGCCCCGGCACCCGTCCCTCCGCCCCGCGCGACCCGCTTCGTCGCCCCGCTGCCCGCAAACGTGGCCGCCGACGCCGCGGCCGCCCTCAGTCCTCCCCAACGTCCGCCTCCCGAGTGGCACGAGTTCTACTTCACGCGGGCGGCCTACGGCAGCTACGGTTGGGGACGCCGCTCGTGGGCCACCGACTATCCCAAGTCCGACCGCCAGTTCCTGACCGTTTTGCAGCGGCTCACCAACCTGGACGCCTTCAGCTGGGAAAACGCGATCCTCCTCACCGACGAGAACATCCGTCGCTACCCCTTCCTCTACGCGCTCGAAGTAGGGTACATGAGTCTGTCGGCCGGCGAGATCGAGGGGCTGCGCGACTACCTCAAGGCGGGCGGGTTCCTGGTCATCGACGACTTCTGGGGCACGCGGGAGTGGGCCCAGTTCGAGTACCAGATGAGCCTGGTCTTTCCGCAACACCCGATCATCGACCTGGAACTCGACCACCCGGTCTTCAACACCTTCTACGACATCGACGAGATTCTCCAGGTGCCCGCCTACGGGCGTTACTGGCGCGGCCGGACGAGCGAGCGCGACGGGTACGTGCCCTACGTGAAGGGGATCCTGGACGACGATGGCCGGCTGATGGTCATCATCAACTGGAATACCGACCTGGGCGACGCCTGGGAGTGGGCCGAACGACCGGATTACCCGGTCCAGTACTCCACCTTCGCGTTCCAGATGGGCGTAAACATGATCATCTACGCGATGAGTCACTGAGCATATGAGTATATGAGCAGCTTCTTCGAATTCCTCTTCAAGTACCGGCCCGTCCTGTACCAGGAGGGGGACTTCACCTTCCTGTCGCCGTGGCCGCTGGCGATCGCCGGTGCCCTCGCCGCGCTCCTGGCCGTGCCGGCGGTCCTCAGCTATACCCGCGCCCGCGCCAAGAGCAGCGCGGCCGACCGCTGGGTGCTGGGGGGGCTCCGCGCCGCCGCCTTCCTGGTCCTCTTCTTCATCGTCATGCAGCCCGGCCTCGTCCTGACCTCGGTCGTGCCCCAGCGGAACTTCCTGGCCGTCCTCGTCGACGACTCCCGCAGCATGACCATCGACGACCGCGACGGAACCTCGCGCGCCGACAAGGCGGCCGGACTCCTCAACCCCGAGGGCGAGCTGGTCACCGCGCTGAACGACGACTTCGCGCTGCGCTACTTCCGCTTCTCGTCTGCGACCGCGCGGGTGGGCGGCGTGGACGCGCTCGCGTACGACGGCAGCCAGACCCGGATCGGCGACGCCCTCGCCCAGGCCCGCGACGAACTGCAGGGCGTCCCGCTCTCGGGCATCGTGGTGGTCTCCGACGGAGGCGACAACACCGACGAGGCCATCGGCGAGGCGCTGCTGCCGCTGCGGGCGGCGTCGGTCCCGGTGTTCACCATCGGGCTGGGCGACGACGAGATGGAAGCCGACGTGCAGACGAGCCGCGCGGACGTGCCGGGTCATGCGCTCACGGGCACGTCAATGGTCGTAAACGTCACGGTGGAGGCCAGGGGTTACGCGGGACGGACGGTCCCGATCATCGTCGAAGACATGGGACGCATCGTGACCAGCGAGGAGGTCGTCCTGCCCGACGACGGCCAGACCCTGGTCGCGCCGATCGCGATCACCCTGGAGACCGCCGGCGCGCGCGAACTGACCTTCCGGGTCCCCGGGCAGCCCGGTGAGCGGGTCCTGCAGAACAACGAACTGCACTCGGTCGTACACGTTCGCGACCGCACCGAGAAAGTTCTGTACTTCGAGGGCGAGCCCCGTCACGAGGTCGCTTTCATGCTGCGGGCGCTCCAGACCGACGAGAACCTGCAGGTCGTGCTGCTGCAGCGCACCGCCGAGAACAAGTTCTTCCGCCGCAACCTCGACGATCCGCTCGAGCTCGTCGAGGGCTTCCCTACCACCCGCGAGGAGCTCTACGGCTACCGCGCCCTCATCCTCGGGTCCGTCGAGGCCAGTTTCTTCACCCACGACCAACTCGACATGATCGCCGACTTTGTGAGCTCCCGGGGCGGCGCCCTGCTCATGCTGGGTGGCCGCCGGGCCTTCACCGAGGGGGGCTACAAGGGAACGCCGCTCGAAGACGTGCTTCCGGTCGTGCTCGGCGAACCCACCGGGACCACGCCCACCGAGCGGCTCGCCTTCGTCAAGGTGGCACCCACGCCCGCAGGGGCAAATCATCCCGTAACCCGGATCGAGGGGTCGGTGGAGGCGTCGGCGGCCCGCTGGGACTCGCTGCCGCCCGTGTCCACGACCAACATCCTGACCGGGCTGAAGGCGGGAGCCACCGAGCTGCTCAGCGGAACCGTGGTCGACGATCCCATGGCCGACGGGGCCGACGCCCGGTTCGCGGCCGACGGGAGCGACCGGGTCGTCATGGCCTTCCAGCGCTACGGCAAGGGACGCGCGGTGGTGCTGGCGGTGCAGGACACGTGGCTGTGGCAGATGGACCACACCGTCGCGCTCGAAGACCAGAGCCACGAGAACTTCTGGAAGCAGCTGCTGCGCTGGCTCGTCGCCGAGACACCCGACCCCGTCGAGGCCGCGCCGACCCGCGAATCCGTCGAGGCCGGCGAACCGGTGACCTTCGAGGCGACCGTTCTCGACGAGGGGTTCGTCGAAGTGAACGGCGCCAGTGTGACCGCGCGCATCACCAATCCCGCCGGCGAGGCGCGCGAGCTGCCCATGGAGTGGTCCGTCACCGAGGACGGCCGCTACAACGCGACCTTCACCCCCGAAATGGACGGCATCTTCGAGGTGTCGGTGCACGCCGGCCGCGACACGCTGACTCTGGGCGAATCCGAGACGGGCATCCGCGTGGCGCCCGGCCTCGAGGAATTCCGCGACCCGCACCAGCGCCGCAGTCTCATGGAACGCATCGCCGACGAGACCGGCGGACGCTACTACACGCTCGAAACCGCGAACCGCCTGCCGGAGGACCTGCAATTCACCGGTGGCGGCGTCACGGTCACCGAGGAAAGGGACCTGTGGGACATGCCGATCCTCTTCCTGCTGCTGGCCGGGCTGCTCGGGGCGGAGTGGGGCTACCGCCGGAAGAGAGGGATGGCGTGAAGGGCGACGCGGCCCGCCCTGCTCCGTTGGCGGGCGCCCGGCGGGCAGTGGCGCACCCGGTGGCGAGCCGATTACGGTCGGCGACCCTCACCGCCCTCATCGCCACCGCCCAGGCCCTCGCCACCCTGCTTCCCCCCACCCTTCACGCCCAGAGCACCCAGGATGCCCGGAACACCCAGGGTGCCCGAAACACCCACATCCTCCTGATCTCGGGACTCGGCGGCGATCCCGAATACACCGAGGCGTTTCACGGCTGGCTCAGCCGCTTCGCCGACGCGGCAACGGAGCAGCACGGCGTGCCCGCGGCGAGGATCACGTACCTCGGCGAGAAGACCGAACTCGACCCCACGCGGATCCGCGCGCGCTCAACCGGCGAGAACATCCGCGCGGCTTTCGAAGAGCTGGGCGGGTCAATGGCGCCACGGGACGAACTCGTCGTCCTGCTGGCGGGACACGGGACGTTCCGGGACGGGACCGCGCGCTTCAACATCCCCGGACCCGATCTGACCCCGGACGACTGGAGCGCGATGCTGGCGGGCCTCGGCGACCGGCGGATCACCTTCGTCAACACGGCCAGCGCCTCCGGTCCATTCATCGAGGCGCTCTCGGGACCGAACCGCACGATCATCACGGCCACGCGCAGCGGCCGCGAACGCAACCTGACCCGCTTCGGACTCCATTTCGTCGACGCGTTCGCGAACGAGGGCGCCGATGTGGACAGGGACGAGCGCATCTCGATGTTCGAGGCCTTCGGCTATGCGCTGCGCGAGGTCGAGCGCCAGTACGAGGGCGACAACCAGCTGCTCACCGAGCACGCGATGCTCGACGACAACGGCGACGGTGACGGAAGCCGCGAACTGGACGACTTCGACGGCGACGGCGCGCTGGCGCGGACGGTGTTCCTGGCGTCGGCGGGAGGGCCGGCCGGTGAAGCGGTGGTACCCCCGGCACTGAGGGCGCTGTACGAGGAAAAGGCGGCGATCGAGGCCCGGATCGCGGAGCTGCGCCGGGTCAAGGCGCAACTGCCGATCGAGCGCTACGAGGACGAACTGGAGACGCTGCTCGTCGAACTGGCGCTCAAGAACCGGGAGATCAGGGCGGCGGAGGGGAGCGGGTAACGCTCAGCCGCCACCAGGCCGTTCGCGATGCCTCCGGCTGGCCGCGACACAAGTCCCCACCAGAGCCACACCCGCCGAAGCGAGGAACAGAATCCCGATGGTGAATCCGCCCGGCACCACGGTGATCCCGAAGAGTCCACAGTCGAGACCGGGCGGTCCAGCGGGGAGCCACCGCCTTCTCACCGACAACGGTTCTTCCCGCCAGCCACTCGGTACTCCACGCCGTCCATCCCCTCGAAGTCGGCGTCCTGGGTCCAAAGCGTCGCGTCCTCGGCGCGCGCGGTCGCCAAGATAATGCTATCCGCCATCGGCAACCCGGTTGCCGCGCTCAGTTCGGCGGCGGCAACGGCCAGGTTCGCGTCGAGATCCACAACTTGCCCGTGCTGCATCTGCGCGACGGCGTAGAGCGCGGCGGCGAGATCCCGCTGGAGCCGGATGCGCTTGAAGACCTCGAATAGGGTGATGCTCGGTACGATCAGCCGATCAGTGTCCGCAACGGCATCGGCAAACTCGCCGGCGTTGGGTCCGTCCCCGAAGTACTCCAACCACGCGGACGAATCGATGACGTTCATACGCGGTCTCCTTCGCGCGGAACGTCGGTGTCGATGCCCCGCACGAACCCGCGCGCGGCCTCGATCGGCTCGAGGGGAATCAACTCCACTCGCCCCTTGAACGGAAGCGCCTGCATTCTCTGGCCGGGCGTCAGTTCAAGTTTCTCGCGCACATCCTTGGGAATCACGACCTGGTACCGGGCCGAGATGGTCACGACGGTCATGGTAAGCCTCCGGGTGGTATTGATGCCGCAAGACAATATCGCTCTCAAACGAGATATCGCAAGACGATTGTAGCTTTGATCGTCTATTCGCAAGACGCAGGCCGGATGACCACAAGCTGACCAAGCCCCGTGCGACGGGCCGACCGACCGCCAGGCGTCCCCACATTGGCAACCACGGGCCGACCGTTACAACTTTGGGCATGACCCATGCGCCGACTCCGGACCGGGCGCGCTTCTCCCGGTTGATGCCGATCGTGCCACGGGTGCCGATCGTGTTGTTCGCCCTGCTCTGCCCGGGCACAGGCGCGACATCGGTTGCCGCCCAGGAAGCCGTCGGCCTCTCCGCCCTCCGTGCGGGTCGGTACGACGAAGCCGTGCGTGCACTCCGCACCGACGCGCTCGCTGGCGATGGCCCCGCGCTGGTCGGCTGGGTGACCGCGCTCCGCGAGACCGGCGACTACGAGGGCGCTGTCCGGGCCGCCGAACAGGGCGTGGAACGGGAAGTTGCCGACGCACATGCGCTCCTCGGCAGCGCCCTGCTGGACCTCGGCCGAATTCCCGACGCCCGCACCGCACTCGAGACCGGTGCCCGCGTGCCCGGCGAGTCCGGCGCCCTCGCCCGCGTTGAACTCGGCATCCTCGAATACGACTATGGCGACCGTGAGCGCGCGCGCGCGATCTTCGACGGCTTCATCGACTACTACAACAGCGCCGCCAGCCTCACCGCGGCCGAGCTCACGGCGGTTGGGCGCGCGTTGGTCCATCTCTCGCGCTGGAACTACGAGTACGCCCATGACGCCCTGCGCGCCCTGGACGCAGCCATCGCAGCGGGCCCGCTCGACCACGAGGCGAAGCTCACCATCGGCGAACTCTTCCTGGAGCGCTACGATGCAAGACAGGCCGCCGAGGCCTTCCAGGAGGTGCTTTCCGAACATCCCGCACACCCGCGCGCGCTTCTCGGACTGGCCCGCGTGGCAAGGCTGGAAGGCGCCGGCAACCCCGCTGCCGCGCTGGAGGCCGCGCTCGAAACGAACCCGGATCTGTCAGAAGCGCGCATTCTCCTGTCCCGCATTCGCCTGCTGGGTGGAAGCCGGGATCAGGCGTTGGAGCAGGTCGACCGGGTGCTCGACGTGAACCCGGCGCACCTGCAAGCGCTGGGTACGAAGGCCGCGATCCTGCACCTCGCGCACGACAACGCGGGACTGCGCACCGTGATGGACCGCATCCGGGCGTTGACCGATACACCCACAGCGCCGCTTGTCGTTCTCTCCGAACTCTCCGCCGACCACCGCAAGTACGAAGACGCGCTGGACTTCGCCCGCCAGGCCACCGACGCCGATCCCGCCAGCTGGACCGGGTGGGGGCTCATGGGACTCAACCAGGTCCGCCTGGGCAGGGTCGACGAGGGGCGGACGAACCTGGAGCGGGCGTTCGCCGGCGACCCCTTCAACCTGTGGTTCAAGAACACGCTGGACCTCCTGGACACCTTCCCCGAGTACCGCATCGTCGAGACGCCGCACTTCCGCCTCGTCCTGCACGAATCCGAGGCCGCTCTGCTCGCGCCGTACATGGAGGCGGTGGCGGAACGCGCGTACGCCGAGATGTCGGAACGGTACGGCTACGCTCCCGAAGAGCCCATCCGCGTCGAGGTCTACCCGCGACACGCCGACTTCTCAGTGCGGACGGTCGGACTGGTCGGGATCGGGGCACTCGGTGTGAGCTTCGGGCCCGCGCTCGCCATCGACTCGCCGGCCGCGCGAACGCGGGGGGACTTCAACTGGGCCTCGACGCTGTGGCACGAGATCGCGCACTCCTTCCACATCGCCGTGTCCGACAGCGAGGTGCCCCGCTGGTTCTCGGAGGGGCTGGCGGTTCACGAGCAACGCAAGGCCGACCGCGACGGTCAAGGCTGGGGTCATCAGGCGGGCGTGAGCTTTGTCCGTTCGCTGGCATCGGGCGAGTTGCGTCCCGTCAGCGAGCTGGACAGGGGGTTCTCGAGCCCGCGCCACCCCGGTGAGGTGGGCGACAGCTACTACCAGTCGTCGCTGGTGTTCGAGCTGATCGAGGAGCGGCAAGGTTTCCCGGCCATCGTGGACATGCTGCGGGCATACCGGAACGGCGCAAGCAACGAGGAGGCGTTCGAACGCGCGCTGGGCGTGCGCCTGGAGGACTTTGACGCCGACTTCGAGGACTTCCTGCAGGAGCGCTTCTCGGCGGCGATGGCCTCGGTTGGCGGCGATGAGGGCGATGGCAGCCAGATGATCGCGCCGGCCAACCCGCTCGCGGTCCCGGACATCGCCACCCTCGAGGCCGCGGTGGCGCAGGGTCCGCGCCGCTTCGTGCCCCGTATGGCCCTCGGGCAGGCCCTCTTCCGGGAAGGCCGTCGCGCCGATGCGGCGGAGCACTTCGAGGCCGCACTCGAACTGTTCCCCCGGTACGGCGGCCCCGACGGCGCGCACTGGTTCCTGGGGCGCATCCGCGAGGAACAGGGTGACGCGGACGCCGCCATCGCGCACTACAGGGCCCTCATCGCGCTGAACGAGAGCCACTACGACGCGCGGCTCGCGCTCGGGGGTTTGCTCGCGGGGGATTCCGGGGGCACGGGGGACTCGGAGGGCACGGGAGACTCGGCACGCGGCACGACGGACGCCGGGGGCGACGCGGAAGCCGCCGCCGAGGTCCTGCGGGAGCTGCCCCACATCCACCCGTACGAGATCGAGGACCATGAGCGCCTGGCCGCGCTCCTGGAGAGGATCGGCGACCTCGAGGGCGCGGTCGCGGAGCGCCGGGCAGTCGTCGCGCTGGATCCCGTCGACGTGGCGTCGGCGCACTTCCGATTGGCCCGCGTGCTGCACCGGAGCGGCGACGCCGCCGGAGCCCGCAGCGCTGTGCTCGCGGCGCTCGAGATCGCGCCCAACTACGAGGAGGCGCTCGATCTGCTTCTGGAGCTGCGCCGCGGGAGGCCCGGGCGATGAGCCGCGAGAACCGCGCGATGGGTGTGACAATGGTGGCCGCGGCCACCCTGCTGACCCTTTCCCTCGCCGCCGCGGCCATCCGGCCGCCGCAGGGCGCGACGGTAGTGGCCGCGCCGGGACCATCGCTCTCCTCCTCTCTCCAGGACTTTCTCAATGTCCCCTACGACGGCAGCTACACGTTCGTGCGGGTGCGCTTCAACAGCTTTCGGGGCAGGGGTTTCGGGCGCGGATTCGGGCGCGGCGGCGGACCGGGGTGGGCTCACGACTATCCGTACGCCGACGACAACTTCATCAAGATCCTGGACGAGGTGACCCTGCTGGGCCCGAATACCGAGGGCACCAACGTGATCGACGCCGACAACCCCGAACTGCACCGCTACCCGATCGCGTACGTCTCCGAGCCGGGAGAGTGGTCACCTTCGCAGGCCGAGGTCGACAACCTGACCGCCTACCTGCAGAAGGGCGGCTTCCTGATCCTCGACGACTTCCGCGGCATCCAGGAGTGGCAGAACGTCGAGGCGATCTTCCGCGTGATGCTGCCCGACCACCGTTTCCGGCCGCTGGCGCTGGAGGAGCCGATCTTCAACGCGTTCTTCCAGATCGAGACGCTGGACCTGCCCCCGCCCACTTTTCGGCAGTATCGCCCGCAGTTTCTCGGGCTGCACGAGGGCGACGACCCGCACGGACGCCTCATGGTCATCGCCAACTTCAACAATGACATCGGGGACTACTGGGAGTACTCCGACATGGGCTACTACCCCATCGACCTGTCTAACGAAGCGTACAAGTTCGGTGTCAACTATGTGATCTATGCGATGAACCGGTAGTCGTCGTGATGCCGTACCCCACCCCGGCTGTCCGGTCACTGCTCCACAGATTACGTTTGTTCGCCACGGCACCGCGCCAAAGGGCGCGCCCGTCCGCCGAGCACGGCCGGCGAGCCGCGACCGATCCCACCCATACCATCCGCTGCCCGTGAACGAGACCCCGCAAGACGCAACCGAACCCCAGGCCGACGTGGCCCTCGCCCGCCGCATCCAGGAAGGACGCAAGAAGATCCTCTCCGAGGTCCGCAAGGTCATCATCGGACAGGACGAGGCGGTCGACCAGGTCCTGCTGACCCTCTTCGTGGGGGGCAACAGCCTGATCGTGGGCGTGCCCGGGCTGGCCAAGACGCTGCTGATACACACGATCGCGCAGGTGCTGGACCTGAACTTCTCGCGCATCCAGTTCACCCCGGACCTGATGCCGTCCGACATCACCGGCACCGACATCATCCAGCAGCGCGAGGACGGTAGCCGGGGACTCGAATTCGCGCCGGGACCGATCTTCGCGAATGTCGTCCTGGCGGACGAGATCAACCGCACGCCGCCGAAGACCCAGGCGGCACTCCTGGAGGCCATGCAGGAGCACCGCGTCACCGTGCAGGCCAACACCTACGAGCTCGATCCTCCGTTCTACGTCTTTGCCACGCAGAACCCGATCGAACTCGAGGGAACCTACCCGCTGCCCGAGGCGCAGCTGGACCGGTTCATGTTCCACATACGCATGGACCACCTGGAGGAGGACGAGGAGATGGAGGTCGTGCGGGAGACCACGGACGAGGTCGAGCCGGAGCTGGGGGCGGTGGTGTCGAAGGCGGACATGATCGCCTTCCAGGACCTGGTGCGGCGAGTGCCGGTGGCCGAACCCGTCATGCGCTACGCCGTGAACCTCGTGCGGGCGAGCCGGCCGAATCCGAACGGGAGTCACGACTTCGTCAAGAAATGGGTGTCGTACGGCGCCAGCGTGCGCGCGGCGCAGTACCTGATCCTCGGCGGGAAGGCGCGCGCGCTGACCCAGGGCCGCCTCACGGTGAGCTTCGACGACATCCGCGCGCTGGCGCTGCCGGTGATGCGCCACCGCATCCTGACCAACTTCCACGCCGAGTCCGAAGGCCGCACCACCGAGGAACTGGTCGCCATGCTCCTCGAAGCGGTACCGGTTCCGCAGTCCGGAATGTAGGGAGCGCCGTGTGACCCGTCCGGCCGGCATCGTGCCCCCGGCGTCTGCGCCGCACCCGGCGTCGGCGGCGCCCGGCTCACCGTGACCGCCTCGCCCGCGTCCAGGGCCTCCTTCCTGGACCCCACGGTCCTGGCGAGAATCGACAACCTGGAGCTGCTCGCACGCACCGTCGTGGACGGGTTTCTGCAGGGGATCCACCGCTCGCCGTACCTGGGCGTGAGCATGGACTTCGCGGAGCATCGGCCGTACATGCCGGGGGACGACATCCGGCGGATCGACTGGCGGCTCTATGCACGCACCGACCGGTTCTACATCAAGCAGTTCGAGGCGGAGACGAACGCCGACGTGGGTTTTTTGCTCGATGTCTCGGCCTCGATGGGATACGGCTCCGCCGAAACGAGCAAGCTGGACTACGGACGCTTCCTGACCGCAAGCCTCGCGTACTTTTCGGCGGGGCAGAAGGACCGTGTGGGACTGTACGCGTTCGACGACGACGTGGTGGAGCATGTCCGGCCCTCCGCGGCACACCTGGACAAGGTCCTCTACGCCGTGGCGCGGGTGCAGGCGGAGCGGGAGGGGAGCTGGGACAAGCCGCTGGCACGGGTCGCAAACACCTTTCGGCGGCGCGGCATTCTGGTCGTGGTTTCGGATTTCTACGCCGACCCCGACGAGATCGCGGCAGCCCTTGGCTTCTTCCAGGCCCAGGGGCACGACGTGGTGGCGTTCCACGTGCTCGATCCGGCGGAGATCGATTTCCCCTTTGCGCACGCCTCCAATTTCCAGGACCTCGAGACGCGCGAAGTTCTCCAGGTCGTGCCCGAGAAGTACGTCGAAGCCTATCGCGGCCACGTGCGCACGCACATCGACGAACTGGGCAAGGGCTTTGGGCGACATGGGGTGGACTACGTCCTGCTCAACTCGGGAAAGCCCCTGGACGAGGCGCTCTACGCGTACCTCACGTTTCGGCAGAAGTCGGCCAGGGTCCGCTAGCTACCCGTGGGATTCCTCACACCCCTCTTCCTGGTCGCGCTGGCCGGACTGGCCATCCCGGTACTGATCCACCTCACGCGCCAGGAACGCGGCAAGCCGATCCGCTTCCCCTCGCTGATGTTCCTGGAACGGATTCCGTTCGAGGAGACCGCGCGACGGCGCATTCGGAACTGGCTCCTACTCATGATCCGCCTGGCCGCGCTCACCGTGCTGGTCGCCGCATTCGCGCGCCCGTTCGTGCGGGGCGGAAGCCTCGCATCCATCGGTGGGCCGGGCCCGGAAGAAGTGGTGATCCTGCTCGACTTCTCCTACTCGATGGAACTGGCCGACAGCTGGGATGAAGCGATCCGGCACGCGAGGTCCGTTGCCGGGTCGCTCAGGCCCCAGGACCGCGCGTCGCTTATCGCCTTCGCCGAGACACCGGTGCTTCTGCACCGCTCCGTGAGCGACCCGGCGCGCCTCCTTGCCACCCTGGACACGCTTCGGCCCGGCTCACTCGCCACGCGCATCGCGCCCGCCGTGAAGCTGGCGGCGACGACCCTCGCGGCCTCCACGCTGTCACGTCACCGCGTGGTCGTGATCAGCGACTTCCAGCGCACCGGGTGGCAGCCCGATCCGGACGCCACGTTCCAGGGCGCGGTCACGGTCGAGCCGGTCGTGATCGGCGAAGCGGACGCCGCGAATCTGGTGCTCACCGACCTGGCGCTGCGGCGTCGGTCCGAGGGTGGACGCGAGCGCATGACCGTCGAGGCACGCCTCGTCAACTCGGGTACGGAGGAAGCCACGACCGACGTATCGCTGTCCATCGACGAGAGCGAAGTCGCCACGGCCACTGCGGTCGTACCCGGCGGCGGTTCGGCCCCGATTCGCTTCGATCCGTTCACGCTGACCGACGGTTTCACCCGGGGACAGGTGCGCATCTCCGAGCCCGCGGACGTGGGGCTCCCTGCGGATAACACACTGAGCTTCGTGGCCTCGCCCGGCGGTGATCTCGCGGTGCTCGTCGTCGACCCCCTGGGCACGGGGGAGTCCAACCTGTACCTGCGCGGTGCGCTGGGTATTGCCGAAGATGCCGGCTTCACGACGACCGTGCTGACCGGCAGCCCAGGCGCCGCACAACTCGACGCGGCCGACGTGGTCGTCCTGAACGCGGGTCCGTTTCCCGGCGGAGACGCGGGCAACCGGTTGCGCACCTTCGTGGAGGACGGCGGAGGACTGCTAATGGTCCTTGGCGAGCGCAGCACCGTGCCCGCCGTGCACGCCGACTTCCTCCCAGCCACGGTCGGTGCGGTGTCGGACGCCGCGGGCGAACGCCGCCTCGGCTTCGTGGACTACGATCATGCCGTGTTCGAGGCGTTTCGAGGGCCCCGGTCCGGGGACTTTTCCCAGGCCTCCTTTTACCGGACCCGCGCCCTGGCGGTCGGTGACGGCCAGGTGCTCGCACGCTTCGCGGATGGCACGGCCGCCCTGGTGGAGGGCCGTCGTGGAAGGGGCCGCGTGCTCGTGTGGGCGACGGGCCTCGATCGCTTCTGGAACAACCTGCCGCTACAGCCCGTGTACCTTCCGTTCGTGCACCGGGTCACCAGATACCTGGGCGGGCGAGGCGAGGCTCCGCCCTGGCATGTCGCCGGTTCGACCGTGAACCTCGCTACGGTGGCCGAGGCGGCGGGATCGGTGGAGATTCCGCCAGGGGCGGCAGCGATGGAGCCGGACGGCGGGGCCGTGGCGGTGGATCCGGTGACCTCGCTGCTGCGGTTGGAAAAGCGCGGGATCTGGGAGATCCGCCCACCGGGGCAGCGTCCCGACCACCCGCTGGCGCTGGCGGCGAATGTCGACGTCAACGAATCGGATCTGGCGAAGATCGACGTGGAGGAGTTCCAGTCGGCGGTGGGTGGCGGCACCGCTTCCGAGTTGGCTACGGATGACGCGGAGGCCATCTTGGAGGTACAGGAGGAAGACTACGAAAGGCGGCAGTCGTTCTGGCGCTACTTGCTTGCCGCCGCATTCCTGCTGATGGTCTCCGAGACGGTGCTGGCCAACGGGCTGTCGCGGAACAGGATCAAAGAAGCGTGGGGAGGCGTCCGAGGCCGACGCCGAAGCGAGGTGAAGGCGGAGTCGTAGACGGTTCCGTGACAGACTGAAGGGGGTAACATGTCCATAGCGGACAACTGGCGCTCCAGAGACCAGATCCTGCGCGTCGTGCGGCGCGTCCGGCGCAGGTGGCGCCTCAAGCTCATCCTGCGAGGCCTCGCTCTGACAGTCGCCGGCGCCTTCGTCACGTTCCTGGTTTCGGCTTCCAGCCTCGAGTTCCTGCGCTTTCAGCCGGAAGCAGTGACCGCCTTACGAATCGTCCTGTGGCTGGTTGTGGGCTGCTTCGTCGTTCGCTGGGTAGTTTGGCCCCTGCTTCGCCCCATCTCGGACGAAAGGGTGGCTCTGTACCTGGAGGAGAACGAGCCCTCTCTGCAAGCCCGCGTCCTGGCCGCCGTGGAGTCGGCTGGCAAGGCCGACGAACTCGAGCGGTCTCCGCTCCTCCAGGAGGTCGTGAAGCGCGCCGTGCGCGAATGCCGGCGCATCGACTACGGCGGCCGCATCGAGCAGCAGTCCATTCGCCGCTCCGCAGGAGCCCTCGGTGGCCTCACGCTGGCGTCGGTGGCCGTTCTCCTCCTCGGCCCGGGCTTTCTTCGCCATGGCATGTCCGCCCTGTTCTTCCCGACCCGCTCGGCCGAGTCCGTCAACCCGTACAGCGTCGCGGTCACGCCCGGCGACACCACCATCTCACGCAACTCCGACCTCCTCGTCTCGGCTGTCCTCCACGGCTTCGCCTCGGACGATGTCGTGCTCTACACCCGGGAGACGGGCTCCAACGGCTTCGTGGACACGCCCATGATCGAGGACGGCACAGGCGCGTTCGAGGGACTCCTCCTGAACGTCGCCGAAGAGACCACGTACTACGTCGAGGCGAACGGTGTCCGGTCCGGGACCTTCACGCTCGGCGTCGCCGACCTCCCTGCGGTGGACCGACTGGCGATGGTGTACCATTTCCCGCGCTACACGGGCCTGACACCGCGCCGTTTCGAATACGGAGGTGACGTGGCGGCCCTCGCCGGGACCCGGGTCGAGATCGAGGTTACGCCCACGATCGCCTCACCCGGCGCCCTGATCGTGATGGACGCGGGCGACACCATCGCCATGGAGGCCGGGCCCGAGGGCACCTTCGGCGGTTCGTTCACGGTCCGCGACGAGGGTTTCTACGGCATCCGCCTCCAGACTCACGATAGCACATGGGTCACGGGCGCGCCGGACTACCGGATCGACGTGCTCTCGGACCAGGGGCCGTCGATTTCGTTCAGCAAACCGGGACGCGACACCGACGTCAGTGCCATCGAGGAGGTGTTCATCGAAGCACGCGCCGACGACGATCTGGGCGTCGCCGACGTCCTGCTGGTCTACAGCGTGAACGGCGGGCCCTCCGACACGGTTCGCCTGCACGCCTCCGGGGGAGTGCCCGTCACCGAGTTGACGGCGAGTCATACGCTCTTCCTGGAGGATTTCGAGCTGGAGACGGGCGACCTCGTGGCCTACCACGGGATCGCGCGCGACAACGCGCCTTCGCCGCGCGAGGCCCTGACCGACATCTACTTCCTGAAGGTGCGCCCGTTCCGCCGTGATTTCCGCGAAGCCGAGGGTGGTGGCGGCGGCGGGGGGGGCGGAGGTGGCGGCGGCGGCATGGACCAGGACCTGTCGGCCATCCAGCGCCAGATCATCGCGGCCTCGTTCAACCTCGTGCGTGACCGGGACAGCTATTCGCCGGACGTGTGGGAAGAGAACGTCGTCAGCGTCGCGCTGAACCAGGAGCGGCTGCAGGAGCAGGTCCAGACGCTGCGGCAGCGGATCGTCAACCGCGGCATTGCGGGGGCGGACGAGACGTTCGAACGGATCGCCGAGACGCTGCCCGTGGCGGTGGAAGCCATGTCCGAGGCCATCGACTCATTGCGCGCGTTGAGCCCCGGCGGCGCCATCGCGCCCGAGCAGCGCGGGCTGCGACAGCTGCAGAAGGCCGAAGAGACGTACGAACGCTTTGTATCGCTGGAAAGGCAGCAGGGCGGCGGCGGTGGCGGTGGCCAGCAGGGTCCCAGCGCCGAGGATCTCGCCGACCTGTTCGAGCTGGAGACCGATGCGCTTCGCAACCAGTACGAGACCGTCCAGCGAAGCCAGCAGGAAAGCGCCGACCAGGGCGTTGACGAGGCCCTGGAGAAGCTCCGCGAACTGGCGAGGCGTCAGGAACAGGAGTTGGAGCGCCAGCGGCTCAGGGCGTCGGCCCAGCAGGGCGGCGGGGGAGGCGGCGGGAGCCAGGCCGCCCGGGACCTGGCGGAAGAGGCGGAAGAGGCGGCGCGCCAGCTGGAGCGTCTGTCACGGGAGTCGGGTGACCGCCAGCTGGAGGAGATCTCGCGGGGGCTGCAGCGCGCGGCGGACGCGATGCGCCGATCCGCGGCGAATCGTGGGAACACCGGCGTCACGGAGGCCCGTTCGGCCCTTGAGCGGCTGCGCGACGCGCGGGATCGACTCGAAGGGGTGCAGGACGACCGCCTGGAACGGGATCTGGCGGACGCGCGCGAGCGCGTGGCGGGCCTGTCCCGCCAGCAGGAGGACGTCCAGAACCGGATGGCCGCGATGCGGCGCGCGGGACGTCCTTCCGCTGACCAGGTCGGGCGCATAAACGAGACCAAGGAAGACATGGCCGAAGAGGTCGGCGACCTATTGGCTCAACTGGACCAACTCGGAGCCAGTGCAAGGCGTGATGGCGCGTCGGGAGCCAGGGAGCTGGAGGAAGCCGCCGAGACGATCCGCGAGACGCAGTTGCGTGAACGGATCCTCTGGTCACGCAGCCTTGTGGGACGTCAGGGCCAGGAGGAATACGCCGAGGCGTTCGAGGACCAGAATGCGCAGGCCATCCAGTCGCTCGCGAATCGCCTGGACGAAGCGGCCGACGCTGTTCGCGACCGGGTCACCGACGATCTGGCGACGGAGGCGCTCGAGTCCGCGCGGGACCTGATGCGGAGCCTGGAGTCGCTGGAGCGCCGCACTCGGAATGAGACCCGGGGTGGCGAGGGCGACGCGCGGGAGGGCGAGGGCGGCGAGCAGCAGGGCGAAGGTGCCCAGGGCAATCCGGGCGAGCGCGAGGGTAGTGCGCAGGGCGCCGCGGGCAATCCCGGCGAACGCGCAGGTGATCCCGGCGAGCGCGCGGGCGACTCCGGAGCCCGGCGAGGGGACCCCGGAGCGCGCACCGGGGCGCCTGGCCCGCGGGACTACGATTTCGACCGGGTCGGCGCCGGAGGGCCTCGCGCATTCGATCCCGACGCGATCCGGCAGATGCGCCGGGAGGTTCGCGAGCGCGCGGGTGAAGCGCGGACACTGGCCGGTCTTGTCGAGCGGGCGGGCGCGGACCCCCGCGAACTTCAGGCCATGATCGACGCAATGCGCCTTCTCGACCGCCAGGGCACCTACGCCGACGCGGAAGAAGTGCTGCGCCTTCAGAGCGAGTTGGTGCAGACGATCAAGCAACTCGAGTTCCGTCTGCGGCGCGAGTTCGCCGCTGGCGACGAGGAGCGGATCTTCCTGTACCAGTCCGGAGACGTGCCCGAGGAATACCGCGCCCTCGTGGAGGAGTACTATCGGGCGCTATCGCGCGACGAGGGCAGCCGGGCGCGTGACGGCGCGAACCGGGGACCCGGCGCCGGAAACAACCTATCGTGAAGAACGGGTCAGCCGCGGCCCCCGGGACGCGGACGATCGCGCTGTCCGTGGACATCGCCGCGTCGCCCGACGCGGTGTGGCGAGCGCTGTCGGAGGGCGATCGCCTCGCCAGCTGGTTCTCGCCCATCGCGTCGGTCGACCCCGGGAAGGGCGGAACGGTCACGGTGGCATGGGCGGAGGGAGCGGAGTGGACGAGCGATATTGCGGTGTGGCGTCCCGCCGAGCACCTGCAGCTCGTCGACGAGCCGCCCGACGAAGCGGCCGCGGAGGGCGCCGTTCCCATGGTCCTCGACTACCACCTGGAGCCGCGCGAGGGCGGAACGCGCGTGCATCTCGTGAACTCGGCGCTGTTGGCCAGCAAGGACTGGGACGACGCGTTCCACATGATGACCAACGGATGGCGCTTCTTCCTCTGGAACCTCAAGCACTACCTGGAGCGCCACCCGGACACGCGCCGCACCATGATCAGCGAGCGGCCCTGGGTGACCGGAACGCGCGAAGAGGTCTGGGACACGATCTTCGGGGCGGACGGCCTGGGGACGGTGCCGACACGGCCAGGCGACGCGTTCAGCCTTCGCCTCGATGACGGCACGGCGCTGGAGGGAACAACCGTACTGTCCGACCGCCCCTGGGCCTTCGCCGGAATGGTGAGTTCGCTGAACGACGGCATTCTGCACGTCGAGCTCGAAGGGACGGGCAAGCGATGGAAGATGGGAGTGTGGCTTTCGGCCTACGGATTGGATGAAGAGCGATGCAGCGAGACCGGCGAGGCCCTCGGGCAAACGATATCACGGCTCTTTCCCGGGCAGGAATGAGGGCGACGACGCAACGGGGCGTTTGCATGCTCCTGTCGGCCGCTTTTTGCGCGGCCGGACTCAATCCCATCCCCCTCGGCGCCCAGGAATCAGACGAGGACGAGACCCACCCCCAGCAGGAGGGTCTCCCGCTCGCCCCCGGGCGCACCATCTCCACCAGTTTCACCGAAGGCTCCTGGATGTCCGTCGATGTCAGCCCCGACGGCCAGACCCTGGTGTTCGACTTCCTCGGCGACCTCTACACGATGCCGATCACCGGCGGTACCGCGACGCCGCTCACCCAGGGCATGGCCTTCGACGGGCAGCCTCGCTTCAGCCCCGACGGCACGCGCGTCGTCTTCACCTCGGACCGGAGCGGTGGGGAGGGCATCCACATCATCTCGGTGGACAAGACCGACACCGTCCAGGTCACACAGGGCAGGTCGAGCTCCTACCAGTCCCCTGAGTGGACCCCCGACGGCGACTACGTGATCGCCACCAGGCAGGGCCCTGGCCAGGGCAAACTGTGGCTCTACCACGTCGACGGCGGCACGGGGATCCAGCTCATCGACGAGCCAGCCAACCGCCGCACCACCGGCGCCGCCTTCGGAGACACCGGGCGCTACATCTGGTACGCCTACCGCACCGGCAGCTGGGAGTACAACTCCGGCATGCGCCAATACCAGCTCGCCGTCTACGACCGCGAGACCGGCGAATCCGCCACCCGCTCGTTCCGGTACGGCGGCGCCTTCCGCCCCACGCTCAGCCCCGACGGGCGATGGCTCGTGTACGGCTCCCGCCACATCGGTGACACCGGCCTCCGTATCCGCGATCTCGACACGGGCGACGAGCGCTGGCTGGCCTTCCCCGTGCAGCGCGACGACCAGGAGTCCCGCGCCACCCGCGACGCCTATCCCGGGATGTCCTTCACCCCGGACTCGCGCGAGGTCATCGCCTACTACGGCGGCGGCCTGTGGCGCGTCCCCGTCGACGGCTCCGAACCCGCGCCGATCCCCTTCCGCGTCGACGTGGACATGGCGATCGGCCCCGAGGTCGACTTCGACTACCGGATCGAGGACACCCAGACCTTCGTCGCCAAGCAGATCCGCGACGCGGTGCCCTCGCCAGGCAGCGACCGCATCGCCTTTTCGCTGCTCGCCCGCGTCTACGTCATGGAGTGGCCCGACGGCACACCCGAGCGCCTCACCGAATCCGACGCCAACGAGCACATGCCCACCTGGTCGCCCGACGGGGAGAACATCGCGTACACCACCTGGGACGACGCCACCGGCGGCCACCTCTACCGGGTCGACTCGGACGGCGGCGACCCCACGCGCCTCACCACCGCTCCGGCGCTCTACAACAGCCCCACGTGGTCGCCCGACGGCGAGCGCATCATCGCCGTGCGCGGTCCCGGCCGCGCATACGACGAGGCCCTGGTCCGCGGCGTTCCCGGCGGTGCCGACGACCTCGTCTGGATCCCGGCCACGGGCGGCGACGCGACGGTCATCGCCCCGGCGCGCGATCGCAACCACCACTTCACGAGCAACCCGGATCGCATATACGCCTACAACCCCGGCGACGGCCTCGTCTCCTTCCGCTGGGACGGCACCGACCGCAAGCAGCACGTGCGCGTGGTGGGCGCCGGTCCGCCCGGTTCGAGCACGCCGCCCTCCGCGACCCTCGTCACGATGGCACCGCGCGGCGACCAGGCGCTGGCACGCATCTACAACCACCTCTACACGGTCACGGTCCCGCTCGTCGGCGGCGATGTCCCCACCGTCAACGTGGGCAACCCCGAAAACGCGTCCTTTCCGGCGCGCCAACTCACCGAGATCGGCGGCGAGTTCCCGGCGTGGGGCGACGACGGCCGCAAGATCCACTGGACGATCGGCAACGCGCACGTGGTATACGACCTCGACGCCGCGCGCGCGTTCGAGGACTCGGTGGCCGCAGCCCGGGGGGCGGACGAGGCGGGGCCTGAAGAGGAGGAGGAAGAGGGCGAAGAAGGCGAGAGCGGCGGGGACGCCGAACAGGGCGACGACGATCCCCGCTACGCCCCGGAGGAGGTTCGCATCCGCGTCGAATTCCCCCGTGACATCCCCAGGGGCGTGGTCGTCCTGTCGGGAGCGCGGGTCGTGACCATGAAAGGCGACGAGGTGCTGGAGAGCGGCGATATCGTCGTGCGCGACAACCGCATCGCCGAGGTGGGAGCCACCGGTACGGTCACGCACCCGGATGGTGCCGCGGTGATCGACCTTGCCGGCAAGACCATCGTGCCCGGCTTCATCGACACCCACGCCCACCTCAGGGCCCAGATCAACATCCTCCGCACCCAGCCCTGGTCCTATGCGGCCAACCTGGCCTACGGCGTGACCACCACCCGGGACCCGCAGACCGGCACCACCGACGTCATCAGCTACGAGGACCTGGTGCGCGCGGGCCGGATCCTGTCGCCGCGCATCTACTCGACCGGCCCCGGCGTCTTCTCGTCCGAGAACGTCCAGGACCTGGACCACGCCCGGCATGTCCTGCGCCGCTACAGCGACTACTACGACACCAAGACGATCAAGATGTACGCCGCGGGCAACCGCGAGCAGCGCCAGTGGATTCTTCAGGCGGCGCGCGAACTGGAGTTGATGCCCACCACCGAGGGCGGCCTCGACACCAAGGTCAACATGACCATGGCCATCGACGGCTATTCGGGTGTGGAGCACAACATGCCCGGCTTTCCGATGTACGCCGACATGGTCGAACTCGTGGCGCGGTCCACGATGGCCTACACGCCCACGATCCTCGTCACCTATGGCGGCCCCTGGGCCGAGAACTTCTTCTACGCGACCGAGGATGTGCTCGGCGACGAAAAGCTCGCCCGTTTCACGCCCATCGAGGAGATCCTGCAGAAGGCGTTGCGTCGCCCCGGACCCGGACCGGGGCCGTCCGGCTGGTTCCATCCCGAGGTGCACACCTTCGACCAGGTGTCGGCGTTCGTCCGCGATGTAATTCGGGCGGGAGGAAGAGCCGGCGTTGGCAGTCACGGCCAGTTGCAGGGGTTAGGGTACCACTGGGAACTCTGGGCAACCCAAGCTGGCGGAATGACCGAGCACGAGGCGCTGCAGGTAGCCACAATCCTGGGCGCCCACTCGCTCGGCCTGGACCGCGATCTCGGTTCCATCGAGGTTGGCAAGCTGGCGGACCTGGTCGTCCTCGACGGCAACCCCCTCGACGACATCCGCAATAGCAACACGGTCGACCAAGTGATGATGAACGGTCGGCTCTACGACGGAGACACACTGGACCAGGTCTGGCCGGACCAGGTGCCGGCGGGTCCGTTCTACTGGCTGCGGGAGGCTCCGCCGGGGCGGTGAGCGCAAGGGCTGCCGTCATCCCCGGTCTCGACGTCTTCCTGCGCGGAGACGGCGCGTCGGACGGCGTCCGCGCCGCGGTCGCCAGGCTTCGCCATGCTCGTCTGGGTTTGATCGCCCATCCCGCTTCGGTCACCGCCGATTTGCAGTTCTCCGCCGACGCCATCCGCGCGGCCGGCTACGACCTGCGTGCGCTGTTCGGCCCCCAGCACGGCGCCCGCGGCGAGAAGCAGGACAATATGATCGAGTCGGAGCACTACACCGACCCCGTGACCGGGTTGCCGGTCCACTCGCTGTACGGCGAGGTCCGCAAGCCGACACCCGAGATGCTCAACGGCCTCGACGCCGTCCTCTTCGACCTTCAGGACGTGGGCGTGCGCGTCTATACGTTCGTGTGGACGATGGCGCTGGCGATGGAGGCGTGCGCCGATGCCGGCGTGCGCTTCGTGGTGCTGGACCGCCCCAACCCGATCGACGGGGTCCGGCGTGAGGGGCCGGTGCTGCGCGAGGAGTACCGGTCGTTCGTCGGGCTCCACCCGGTCCCGCTCCGGCACGGTCTGACCTGCGGCGAAATGGCGCGCTGGCTGAACGAGGAACGCGGCGTCGGCTGCGAGCTCACGGTCATTCCCTGCCAAGGCTGGCAGCGCGACATGACCTGGGACCGCACCGGCCTGCCCTGGGTGATGCCCAGCCCGAACCTGCCCACACCCGACTCCTGCGTCGTGTATCCCGGGATGGTGCTGGTCGAAGGCACCAATCTCTCGGAAGGGCGAGGCACCACGCGGCCCTTCGAAATCTTCGGCGCGCCCTGGCTCGACCCCACCGCGCTCGTCGCCCGCCTGAACCGCGCCCGCCTGCCAGGCGTAGCGTTCCGCCTCTGCCACTTCGAGCCGACCTTCCAGAAGCACGCGGGCGCGCTCTGCGGCGGCGCCCAGTTGCACGTCACGGATCCGGACGCCTTCGAGCCGGTGCGCACGGCCGTCGAGATCATCGTCGCGGCCCGCCAGCTCGCGCCTCGCGACTTTGCCTGGCGCGAACCCCCCTATGAATACGAGGAGACCCTGGCCCCGATCGACATCCTGTGGGGCGGTCCGGAACTGCGGAAAGGCGCCGAAGCGGGCGCGGCGGCCGACGAGATCCTGGCGGGGGTGGAAACCGAATTGGAGGCCTTCGCCGCGTCGGTGGAGCGGCATCTGCGGTACTGAGACCGGCCTCAATCACTCCGGCTTGTAGCGCTCGACCCCGAAATCCACCACCAGCGGCAAGTGATCCGACTTCCCCGTATCCGACTCCAGGATCCCGAGCGTCTCCTGCGCACTCGCCGACATGTCCGCGGCGTCGAACAGGAACGCCTGCTCGACCTGTAGCGCGGTCCCGCGGTACAGGAGGTAGTCCAGCCTGCCGGGAGAGAACGGGTCCTCGCCCCAGGTGCTGCGCCACGTAGCCAGGGAGCGGTTGCGGAGCCGCTCGAGGCGCGCCACATCCAGATCGCGCCCGCCAACGCCCAGCCCGCGCCTCAGCTCGTCCAGTGGACGCGCGGACCCAACCACGTTGAGGTCGCCGGCCACGACCAGTCCCGCGCCGGGCCGATCGTCGAGCGCCGCGGCAATCGCCTGGTTCAGGGTGCGGGCCTGGAGTTCGCGTAGCCGGTCCCGCGGCGACCCGTCGTATCCCGCGCTCTGCAGGTCGACGGGGACGAAGAGGATGTCCCGCCCGTCAACCGTCACCCAGGCTCCCGTCGCCGAGAGACCGCCCTCGGCCTCGGCGCGCGCCAGGACTGACGGCGGCGCCATCCCGGGGATCTCCGGCTCATCCCCCACGGCGGCCAGCCAGCCATCCAATGCGCCAGGCTGGTAGCCGATCCTGCCCATTCCGCCCTCCCCCCTCACCTCCCTGCCGCTGGCCCCGACAGCCGTCCGCTGCCGTCCGCCACCCGATGCCAGCCACCAGGTCCATTCCTCCCCCGCCGGTCCGAGGTCCAGCGTGAAGCGCGCAAGATCCTCGGGTGTCACGGTGAAGTGGATTTCATCGAGCAGGAGGACGTCGGGTGCGAGCGCGGCCACCACGCGGCGAAACGCATCCTGGTTGTTGCGAAAGCTCATGCTGGAGACGTTCCAGGCCACGACCCGAAACGCTCCCGGAACCCTGGCCACCGCATCGGCGCCGAGCAGAGCCGACTCCTCACCCGGTGCCGTGGCAAGCGTGTGCCGGAACACGGCCGTCTCGTCCACCACTGAACCGGCGCGCAGGTAGCGCAACCTGCCGGTCAACGAGTCCCCCGTCCCAGCCACTCCTCGCTGCTCCGTCGCCTCCGCGACCGCAGCCCGATCCAGGCGCACCTCGAACCGGTCCGACGAGTGCGTGGGGGACACCAGCAGACCCACCCGGGACGCCTGCTCAACCTCGCCGGGCGCACCGCCCTCAATCCGCCGAATCCCGACCCCCGCTCCGTAGCCATCGCGCTCCGGTTCGGCCTGGCGCGTCAGGATGACCACCAGATCGGTACCGTCCACGCCACCGTACGCCGCACCCGTAGCCGGGTCCCCGTCTGCGTCCAGCACCAGCTCCACCGAACCCCGCATCCCCTGCACGGTCACCGTGTGGCCCAGGTCGATCAGGAAGTGGAGGAAGAGGGGATCGTCCTGTGCGGCGAGGGCACCCAGGTCCACCGGCGAACCGACCGGAACGTCACCGATCGGGTCGACCACCGCCGACGCAACGCCCTCCCAGTCATCGAAGTCGCCGTCGGTCCAGATTGGAGGGCGCTCCGCGGAGGGCTCGGCCAGGCACCCGGCAGTCAGGGCGACGAAGGCGAATGCGATGGCCGGAAGGCGAGATCGAATCAACATGTAATCTAAAGTTGTCGTTATTCTATATAAAATGTATACTCTAATTTTCTTTACGACTCCATCAACCATCCTGACGCACGATCAACCACCCTCCCCGGTAGTCGGGCGGGAAGATCCCTTCACGCACTACGGTCGTCCGACGCCCGCCGCTCACATGGGTGACCCGCACATCGACGCGTTCGACGCCCGCCGGAATCCCGAAATGCGCCGGCGTCGCCCCCTGGGAGCAGTAGCCGCCACCGGTGTCCATCAGCCGGGTACCGAGAATCCGCCCGGTGTCGTGGTCCAGTAGCCGGATCTCGGTGCCGGGGACCATCGTCCGCCCGTCGGCGTCGGTCGCCGCGACCTGGAGCGAGCGGGACGCAGCCTCGGCAGGCAGTCGATTGCGATAAAGGTGGTGGGTACCGCCCGTCTGGTCGTTGTTGGCAATCGCGAGATCCAGGTCGCCGTCGCGATCGAAGTCGGCCCATGCTACGCCGTGGCTGGGGCCGTGCTCCAGGAGGTTGGCGGGAAGCGCGTTTCTGAACCGCCCGTCGCCGTCGTTCATGAACAGATGATCCTCGACGGCGGCGATGCCCGACAGGTATGAAGTCACGACCAGGTCGGGCCGGCCATTGTGATCGACATCCGCCCAGGCCGCCGTCGTCGAATGGTAGTCCACACCCAGGGTGGCCGGATCGGTCACGTCCGTGAACGTACCGTCGCCGTTGTTGCTCCACAGGACGTCCGGGCCGTAGGTGGCGATGAACAGGTCGAGATCGCCGTCGTTGTCGTAGTCGGTCACCGCCGGCGCGACGCTGCCGAACTCCTCGCCGCGGTGCGGGTGATTCATCCCGAGCGCCGGCGCGACATCGACGAACGTCCCGTCACCCTCATTGCGGTAGAAGGCGTCTTCGTCGCCGTTCTGGTTGGATACGTGGACATCCAGGTCGCCGTCGCGGTCGTAGTCGAACCAGACGACTCCCACCGTTCGACGCGGGTCCCCGAGGCCCGACTCCGTAGTCACGTCGGTAAACTTCCAGGCAGGGTCACCGGTGGCATCGTCGTCCGCCGGCCCGTCGTTCCGGAACAGCCGGTTGGGCTGGTCGCGCATGGCTACGAACAGGTCCAGATCCCGGTCCCCGTCGTAGTCGATCCAGCTGGGTTGCCGCGTATTGCCCAGCAGGTCCACGCCGAGTCCGCTCGTCACGTCCGCGAAGATCTGATCATCGTTGCGATACAGGCGGTTTGGTGTCTCGGCCGTGGCGGAATGCCCGACGTAGAGATCCAGGTCGCCGTCGCCGTCATAATCCCCCCACGCAGCAGCGCGCGTGTCCTCCACATCGGCCAGACCGAACTCCGGCGCGACGTCGACGAAGGTGCCTGCGTCGTTCCGGTACAGGCGGTTCTCCGAGTACCGCATACCCACGAAGAGGTCGAGGTCGCCGTCGCGGTCGAAGTCGGCCCATGCGTTCGGCTGGGCGCCGGGCGTGGCGAAGAGACGGGGTTGAACGCGGTCGAACGCGGGGAGCGCGGCCGCGTCGCCATCCGGCTCGCCGCACGCCGACAGGAAGGCAGTGGCAAGCAGCAGGAAGCAAAGCGTCACCCCGGCCCGCACCTGTTCCGCACTCACGATTGTCTTGCACCAGGACCCACCGACCTCATACTCAGTCCGGATTCTCACCCTTCACCTCCTTCAAGGCGCATAGCGACATGGCAGACGGCACCATGCTCGAACTCGGACGGAAGATACTCGCCTCGCAGCCCTTCAGCGTCCTTCTGGGCGCCGAACTGCTCGGTCTGGCCGAGGGTGCCTCCGAGCTGAGCGTCCCAATTCGCCCCGAGTTCGGCCAGCAGCACGGGTTCGTGCACGGCGGCATCGTCAGCTACGCCGCGGACAACGCCCTCACCTTTGCGGGCGGCAGCGTGCTGGGAACCGCCGTCGTCACGTCCGAATTCAAGATCAACTACGTCAGGCCCGTCAGCGGCGAGCTGCTGGTCGCCCGCGCCACCGTAGTCCATCATGGAAAACGGCAAGCCGTCTGCCGGTGTAACGTCTTCGCGTCGGAGGACGGGAACGAGACCCCATGCGCCGCCGCCCAGGGGACGATCGTCAGGCTGTCGACGCCAGGCTGACCAGCGGCCCCCCTACCGCCTACCGCCGCGCCCACGCCCGGGCCCGCCTCGACCGCCCATCCGGTTCCCCAGGCGGTACATGACCCTGAGCATGAAATACTGGCCGAGCGACTCCGTGCGCGACTCCTCGATGTAGTTCGCGGAATTGGTGACGGCGACACCCTGATTCTGATTCAGCAGATCGTAGGCCTGCAGTTCGATCTCGGCACGGCCGTCGATTACCCGCCGGGTGACGGCGGCGTCCCAGCGCGCGATGTTCCGCGATTCCGCGAACAGTCCCTGATCGTAGGTGCGGTAGCGGAAGTCCGTCTCCAGCTCCCAGGCGCCCAGATACCAGGTGCCTTCCGCCTGGTACTCGCTGTTCACGTAGCTCCGGTTCAGCTCCTGGTTCAGAGAGTACCTGACATCGTTGAAGCTGAAATCCGCTGACACCTCCACATCGAACCGGTCCTTAACCCGATTGTCCACGCCGATCTCGAAGGTGTTGCGCAGGATCCGGCTCTCGTTGGCGGCGAGGTTGACCAGTTCGGTTCCCTCCGAATACGTGACCCGGTACTCCAGGTCGAGGTCGATACCGAGCTTCCTGACGGGGGTGCCGAAGTCCGCTCCCAGGTTTCCGGACCACTGGCCGTCCGTGTTCACCGGCATCCGGGTCTGGAATCCCCGTTCGTCGAAGAAGCGCGACGTCGAAATGCTGTTGTGGTTGTACGTGAAGCCGGCAAAGGTGAAGAGATTGATGAAGCTGAACTGGTCGAAGAAGCGGTAGTCGGCGTTGACCCGGTGCACGTATTCGGGGCGCAGATCCGGGTTGCCCGAGTAGACATTGAGCGGATCGCGGTTGTCCGAGTAGGGCTGGAGCTGCGTCAGCGATGGCTCACGGCTGGAGCCGCTGTACCGGAACTCCAGGTTTTGCCCTTCCTTGATCTCGTTCTTGAACTGGGCGTTTGCCAACAGGTGCGTGTAGCCGTTCTCGATCGTCTGGTCTCGGTCCAGAATGACGCCGTCGAGCTGCGACCTCTGCAGGCGGAGACCGAGGGTGAACCAGGAGCGTTCGTTGTTGCGGCTGTAGCGCGCCCCGCCCAGCAGATAGGTATACGCCCGCTCGAACCCGGAACTCAGCCGGTCGTTGAACAGGGCCGCGCCGTCGACCAGGTCGTAGACGGAGTTATTGCGGTCCTCGCGCGTCGAGTTGCGCTGGCCAAAGAGTTCCATGGTATGGCCCTCGGCGAGCGGCTGCGTCAGCGAGAGCCGCGCGGAATTGTTCCAGGTCCGCCCGACCCGCGTCTGCTCCTGCAGGATCTCCTCGAGCCCGCCGGTGCTACCCCGGTGGCCGCGCACCTCGCCCGTAACCACGGACGACAGGTCGGAAGACAGATCCGAGTCCTGCAGGCCACTCCTCAGCTCGCCGACGAGGCTGCGACCGTCATCATTCAGCCGCCTGCGCCAGGTCAGCCGTGCGTTCCCGCCCAGGTCGTCCCCGTCTACGAGATAGTCCGTGGTGGCCGAATTGAGCATGCTGCCGCTCAGCGTGTGCGTCTGACGGTTCGCAAAGGAGGTGAGCGACGACGCACGCGTATTGCCGTCCAGGCGCAACCGCATATCGTGGCCTTCGGAAAAGGTGACCTGCGCGTTGAGGTTCACCCGCTGATTCAGATTGCCGGTCTCCTGGTTGCTGGTCTGGTCGACAAACGACGCAACGTTCGATCCGAAGAGCGCCTGCTGTTGCAGTGTCCGGTCCTGGAGATTGTCGAGCTGGCTGACGAAGTAGCTTCCCCTTACCCACGTGTCATCGCCGCCGCCGAAGTCCCGGCTCGCGTTGAGTCCCAGGCTCATCGTCTCGGTAAAGCCGTCGTTGCCTCCGCCACCGCGTCCGCCGCCACCCGCAAAGTCCGCGAAATCTCGCCAGTTGAAACCCGCCCGGTTGACGTTGTTCGCGTTCGCGTTCAGTGCGAGCTGCGTGTTGGGCGAGAAGCGGTTCAGCGTCAGGGAACCGTCGTAGCGCGCTTCGTTGCCCACCGGCCCCGCGAGGCGGGCCTGCGCGTTGACGTCGCCGCCAAAGCCGCCCCGGGCCCGGCCGAAATAGCCGCGGCGCGCCTCCTCCCTCAGCTTGAGGTCGATCGTGCGCTCGTCCTCGCCGTCCGGAATGCCGGTGAACTCGGCCATGTCGGACTGCTTGTCGTAGACATCGACCTGGGCCACCGCGTCGGCCGGCAGGTTTTGCGTGGCTACCGTCGCATCCCCGCCGAAGAACTCCTTGCCGTCCACGAGCACGTTCTGGACCTCTTCGCCCTGCGCCGTGATTGTGCCGTCCGATTCGACCTGGATCCCGGGGAGCCTGCGCAAGAGGTCCTCGACCGTGGCGTTGGGCGGCGTCGGAAAGGCCAGCGCGTTGTAGCTGAGCGTGTCGCGCCGGTTCACGAAGGGGACGTGCTCCACGCTGACAACCAGCGAGTCCATCTCCAGCGCCGTGACCGAAAGCACGACCTCTCCGGCGTCCACGTCGGCGTCCGCGACGTCGAAATCGCGGCGGAGCGTATGGTATCCGATGAGGGTGACCTGCAGAATGTACGCGCCCGGGGACAGCCCCGCGATCGTGAAGCCGCCGTCGCGCGAGCTCAGCGTGTATCTGGTCAGCACGGAATCGGGCCGCGTCAGCGCGACCACCATCGCGTTCTGCAGGCCCGTGCCCAGCGAGTCGGAAACGACGCCTTGCACGCTGTATTCCGCCGTTTCCTCCTGCCCGCTCAACGGAGTTGATACAGCGGAACAGACCGCCACCACCGCCGCAGGAATCAATCCTCGTCTCACCCGCTGTCTCCTAATCCCGGCCGCCCCCACGTCGCCGATTCAGTCTCTCCAGCTCGTCGAGCTTCTCCTCGACGATTCCTTCATATTCCTCGCGCGAGACCTCGTCGCCGTCTTCCGGCGCCCGTATCAGCCCCGCATCCACCTCACCGAGCGCGATCTCCGACGCGAAGTACTGCGTGCGCCCGCCATCCAGTGACAGCACCAGGATCATCCCGGGGAGGCCCCCGTACGAGGCGGGACCCCCCGAAACGGGAATCTCGGGCGTGAACCACGCCTCGATCGAGGTTCCATCCTGCTCGGCCGTCGCCTTGATCACCATGCGCCCAAGGTGCTCCGCCTGCTCGGCAGTGAGGCGCCACGCGTACTGCGGCGGTGACCCCGCGATGCGGAACGTCCGTCCCATGAATTCGCGGGTCTCGACCAACGTCCCCTGCTCGTAGCTGACCCAGGTGTCGCGCACGATTTCCTGATCGCGCCGTGAGGCGGACTGTCTCTTCATCCACAGCATCCGACGGAGCCACCGGTCCGAAATCATCCGGCCACCGGATCCGCTGGAGGCGTCCCCCTTGTCGGGTGCCCGGGTCATGAGCGAGCCCGACGGACCGAAGTGAAGGACCACGGTGCCGGTTTCGGAATCCGCCATCATCTCTTCCCACCCCTCGGGCACCTCGAAGTCATACTGGTGAGAAAACGTGTAGGCGATCGTCCCCTGTTGGGCGGAGAGCGCAGCCGGGAAGAGCAGCGCCAGCGCGACGGGGATCTTTGATGCGGAGTCCATGCCCATGGTCATACCGTTAGGACAGGGGACCCGTTCCAAACGTTGCTGCCGGGTGCCGTCAGCGGATGCACGGACGAACCCGGTGTCCGGGACACGACGCTAGCAGTCCGTGGACAAAATCCCCCCCGTATTCGAGCGGCGATGCATCCGGGCCGGATTGCTTCGCTCTGCGTTGCTCCTCGGGCCCGTAGCGCTGCTACTGGCCCTTCGTCACGCCTTGCCGCCCCGGCGCCTCGCCGCTCTCGGTGCGCGGGCGGCTTGATCCACGGACTGCTAGGTCCCCCCTTCTTCTTCCTCCTCTTCGGGCGCCTCCCAGAAGTCCGGGTTCGCCGGGGCCGTGGCCGCGACCGCCGCTCCGTAGAGCGCCGCGTTGAAGATGATCCGGAAGTTCCCGAACGGCTGGCCGCGCCACTGCGGCCTCATGCCCAGAAGGATCACGTGGCCGTCGCCGTGCTTCACGTCCAGGGCCGCCGCATAGCCCTGGAGGTGCTCCTCGCCGAGCAGGTAGCCGGAGAGCAGCGGCGACCCGTCCGCAGGGTACTTCGCCAGGACCGCGCCCTCGAAACCGTCCTCGGTGGTGAAGACGGGGCTTCGCTCCACCACCACCTTCGAACGCGCGGGCATGCCCGACATCACCGGATGCGACGGGTCCGCCTCCATCTCCACGATCGAGCCGCTCATGAAGTAGTCGGCCGCGTCGAGATCCGCGATCACGTTCCGCACCGGCAAGTGAAGCTGCGCGATCGCGAACATGCTGGCGTTGTTCAGGGTGACCAGCGTGCCGCCGCCACGCACGAACTCGTCCAGCGCACGCACGCCCACCCCTCCGATCCCGCCCTCGTAGCGCGGCGGCACCGTGCCCTTGGCGAAACCGTTCAGGATCTGGCCCGCGCTCATGTCGGCGATGATGATCACGTCATATCGGTCACGCAGTCCGCCTGCCAGCACGTCGGCGTTGTGCAGGCTAGTGAACTCGAAGTCGTAGCGTTCCAGCAGCCAGCGCGTCCACCCTTCGTCCATCGACGGGTTCCAGGGGCGGTAGAGGCCGACGCGAGGCTGCGAAAGCCGCGCTCCGGTGCCGCCCGCCCGGTCGGTCCGAAGGGCCAGGTCCGAGACCAGCGCGCTCCGGGCCGATCCGGACAGGCCCGTGATCAGATAGTGGCCGGAAGAGCCGCCGGCACCGTCCTCTCCGACGGATCCGGGCACGAAGCTGACCTGGGCCCCGGCGTTCCAGGCCCGGTTCAGTGCCTTGTACGTGTTGTTTTGTGCAGGATCCACGGCCAGGCCGCTGCCGCCGCCGTCGGTGCCCGCGGGGGGTACGATCGCCGCGGCGACGGGGTGACTGTTGAAGCCGACGCCCCTGGGCGAGTCGAAGGAAGCGGCGTCGGCGACGTCGGCGTCCCAATGGAGCATTGCCCCGCCCGCCCCCAGCACCATCATGACGCCTCGCACGTCCGCGCCCAATGGCGACGCCGCCTCCACCACCCGCACACCCATCAGGTACGGCAGCGTCCAGCCCGACACGTCATACGGCTGGTCGGGCGGCCCCTCGGGGTACTGGCGCAGGTCCGGGTAGTCCTGCACGGCGAAGAGCTGGCGCACGAAATTGGCGAAGGGCTGATCCATGGCGATTACCCAGGTGCCGGCGGGGTGCGCGAGCCCATCGTGAGTGACCGCCTCGCCCAGCTGATGCACCTCGATCCCGTTGTAGGCGAGGCGCCTGAGCATCTCGACCGCCGCCACCGGGTCGTCCTGTTCCTGCGAAATGAAATACCCGTACGGTGGCCCGTCCGTGTACTGCGCAATGATGTCGCGCCCAGCCTGGTAGCGGTTGTACAGGATGTCGCGCCGGTACTTGGCCGCGAAGTCCAGCACCGAGATCGACGCGGTCAGCATGTAGTCCACCGCATCGCGGAGTCGCCACCACCCGCCCTCCCAGGGGCTGCTGTAGAGCGACTCCGGGCGCAGGTCGCGGGTGCGCGGCGGGAAGTCCTGCATCGTGTAGAAGCCCGGCGTCGCGTAGCGGTAGAGCCCCGTCTCGGTCAGGAACGACGCCACGTTGTGG
>JAPPGZ010000025.1 GCA_028874905.1 Gemmatimonadota bacterium | reverse complement strand
GCCAGCCTCCGCAGGGGACTCACGGAGTGTGGCCCCAAGGAGTAAGCTGGCTGAACCACGAAACGGGCGTCCAGCACGCCCGTGGGGGCCGCTTCCGGGACCCGGCGGCGACCGCCATCCTCGCGGTTGCGGAGCACCTCCACGAGCGCTCCGGGGAACCCGTTCAGACGGACCTCCCGAAGCACGGCTGGCGGTGGGACGGGGGCCAGCGGTGGCGGGCCGTCCATGTAACCCCGAAGCCGGAACCGCGAGTGATTTCGCCAGCGCCCCTGTCGATAGACACGGACACCGGTTCGACCGTGGGGTGGATCAACCTGACTACGCTTCTCCTCCGGCGTTTCGCCTCGTTCGAGTCGTACCTGCCCATACACCCTTCGGGGACCCGAGGGGCGATGTACTACGGACTCCACCCGCAATTGGTTTCACCGCCCCGCTTGCCGTCCGGCAAGAGTCTCCATACCCATACACGGAGAGGCTCGGTTCGGGCTGTGTCAACAGCACGAACCAAGACCGATTTCCCAAGGACTCCAGTGTGGTCCTGGACCCGCGTCGACTTCAGCCAACGGCACCTCCATCCAGGTCCGGTCCCTCGTTCATGGCTTCCCCAGGCATGTAGACCTGACGCCTCCGCGACGGGCTCAGACGCCGTTTCTGGCCGGTCCGGGGATGTTTCGGGGACCTACGAGCCGCAGAATCGCCACGAAACCCCCAAGTGCACTTGCGCCGAAAATGTGATGTGTTATACTATTTATAACTCATAACATTTCAGAATTGGGGGAACCCTATGAACAACCAAACGAAGCGCCTCTTCTACAACGTCGTAACCCTGATAGAGTCGCTGGAACCTGACGAGCGCATTACGCGGAAAGCACTCATCGAGCACCTGCGGCGCCGAGTCCCCGTCGACATCGTACCGTCCGAGCCCGTTTTGCGGCATGCGTACCGGCACCTCGTTCTCAACAGCGGAATCAAGAACGCCGGGCAGGCGGTTACGTATCGACAAGCGGCCGCGCTCGCAAAGACCACCGTCTCGGCGATCCGGCAGGCCGCCTACCGCGGGGACGTCATCAAGCTGACGGTGTATAGGTATGGACGCGAATGGTCGGGCGTCACGCTTCGGTCGCTCGCGGAATGGCGCGGATGGTCGCAAGAGCGGTTCAAGGCGGCCGCGCGGAGAGTGGAGGGGTTCGCGGACTCGGAAACCGATTCGGGGTTACTCAAGCCACGACATACAGACTACAGAAAGGAGCCAACAGGAATGGCCGACGGAGTGGAGTACCAATACTTGAGCGAGGAAGAAGCTGAGCGGCGTGCCCGGATCTACCGGACAGAGATTGACCCGTCCGCAGTGGCGTTGTCTTTCGGAAAGAGAGGATGGGCGGTAGCGGTTCGGCCCGGATGGAGGCTTTGCGAAGCATGTGATGGCTTCGGATGGACCGGAGACGATCGAGACAGGCCGTGCGAGGATTGCGTCACCGGTTGGCGTCGGGTGCAGGACTAGCCTTCGGGACCGCCGATTCACGTCTGCGTCTCGATGGCCCACTGGGCGCGACGGTTCGTTCGTGAGGGCGGCTCGCAAGAGGCCGAGGAGCTTGGTCCGTGACGGCTCGGTTGGGCGTTTTTCGGGGAGGTGGCCGGAGGGGTGCTTTCAGCGGATCCGCTGGGATTTCGGCTTGAGCCTAGCCATTCGTTCCCCACCGAGGTGCACGCCCGCGAGCGGCTGACGCCCTTCAAGCGGACCGTGACGGTCCGAAGCGCTGCGGCCGGGCGATGGGTTCGAGGGTTACCGACGGCGGGGTAGAGGGGCAGGCTCACGGCCGGACCTCCGGGAAGCGATCCGACTGCTCGCCCGCCGGTATCTGGCGGAGCTTCCGCACCGCGCGAGACACGTCGCGGGCATCGGAGCGAATCAGGAGCCACTCGTCGCCGAACCGGGTCAAGCGGACCCAACACAACCCGTCCCCAGCCTCGTCGATGGCGACGACTTCACGGGCGTGTATCTTCCGCCCGTGTGCTTGCCCGATGATTCCGCTGTCGCTCACGAAATGGACCCCGCTCCCCAGTTCGATCCGATGCTGCACGGACGCCTCACTGTCGTAGGACGCCCCTGACTTCCCGAATAGGCTAGCCTTCGGGATGCGCCGTCAAGCGGAGAAGGGGGGTGACGCCTCCGCCTGCGCAATCCGCCGGGTTGCGGATCGGGGGGCTGGCGGAGCGAGTCGCCACATGGCGGACCGTTCGGCTCGCGCGGGCTCGATTCCCTTGGAAGCACTAGCCCCTATGACGGCACTGGAGGTGCTGATGCACTCCAGCTGGCCTGCCTATCCGGTGGCACGGGCAACGTGGCGCGTGGCCACTTAGGCCGTGGACGGAGCGACCCCAGGGTCAAAAGGGCCTAATTCGGCGCGGGGCCGTTGCCCACTTACCGTCTCCTTTCCTTGTGGGCCCCGGTTTGGCTGGTGGTTGCCGCGCGGGCATACGGTATCCGAGGCGCGCTCGTTCAGGATCCAGGTGGCCCGAGACCCGCCCGACCCAGCTTTGCGGCGGAGCGGCTGCTGGACGGCGTACCCCAGTTAGCCCGGGGTTGACGTGGCCCGGGACGCCTGCTCCACGCCCGGCGGAACAAGCAGCGATAGGTCGAGACCCGCCCCGCGTTCCTCGACAGCACCCGCAGCGCCGTGCACCTCGGTGGCCGATGGAGGAACAGTGGAGGTGAGGCCCGGGCTGGGTCGCCTGGCATGCCGATGCCGCGCGCGGCCGGCGCTGTGCCGGAGGGCAGCCCGACCACGCTGGGGCCGCTGATTGCGAGTTCGCGGCCGCCCCGATAGTATGCGAGGCTGACCTAACTGCTGCCGTAATCCTTCCCTTTCCTCCCGACACCCCAGTTGCTCCTACTTGGTCACCCCACGGAACACACCAAGGACATGGCAGGCGGAGCCCCGCTCGACCGCGCAGGGTCATGTTTCTCGGAGAGCCGGTCAATGACCTCCCAACCCATCGGTCGATCGGTGGCGACTGGCTTGCGGGAGTTGGACCTGGATATCTCGTACGGCACGGTGAGCGATGATATCGTCCGAACGTTCTACTCGCCCTGCCTCCGCCACGCGGTCCTGTATCGGCGAGCCGTGGGGTATTTCACCAGCGGAGCGCTTGCTGCGGCGGCCAAAGGTGTGGCCCATCTGATTGCCAATGGAGGAAGGATACGGCTCGTCGCGAGTCCGAGGCTAACCGAAGAGGACATCGAAGCGATCAATCGTGGGTATACGAGGCGACGACAGGTGATCGAGAGCGCCATTCGCTTGGAGTTCGAGAGAGTCCGCAACGAACTTGAGTCCGCTCGGCTTAGCGCTCTGGCATGGTTGATTGCCCATGAGCGGCTGGATGTCAAGCTGGCTCTGCGTGTGGGCAGCAATGGACATGTCACCCGTGGGGTATTCCACGAGAAGACGGGTATTATCAGCGACGACCATGATAACCACGTGGCCTTTTCAGGTTCATCCAACGAAACGGTCGGTGGTCTCATCGACAATCACGAAGTCATCGACGTGTTTTGGTCGTGGAATGATCCGCACGGTCGGGTACAGCGAAAGATAAGCCACTTTGAATCTCTGTGGTCGGACGATACACCTGGGTTGGATGTCACACCGTTCACCGATGTGTGCGCCGACGTACTGGAGAGATTCAAGCGGAAGAATCCCCCCCGCCGTGACCCGGCCGAGGTGCCGACCAGTAGGCCACCAGGCCTCAAGGGCGCGCCGGTCTTGCCCTCGGAAATCCAACTCCGACCATACCAGGTAACAGCGCGTGACCAATGGTTTCTGAACAACGGTCGCGGAATGCTCAAGATGGCGACGGGATCAGGAAAGACCATTACCGCATTATCGATCGCGGTCGACCTCGCTTCGGATTATGCCCTAGCCGCCACCGTCATCGTATGCCCTTTCCGCCACTTGGTCAGTCAATGGGCGCGCGAGTGCCGTCGCCATGGCATGGATCCGATCTTGGCGTGTGGGTCACGCAATTCATGGTACGGCAACTTAGCCAACCACCTCTTGGAAACTCGCCGCCTCGATAGTGGCCGGTTCCTTACCGTCGTTACAACCAACAAGACCTTCTTGGGCGACCCGTTCCAACAACTCCTGAGGGACTTTCCACAGAACGGAACACTATTTGTCGCCGACGAAGTCCACAACCTGGGAGCGACGAAGCTGACAAAGTGTCTTCCGGCTACGATTCCGTTGCGGCTAGGATTGTCGGCAACACCAGAGCGGTGGTTCGATGAACGCGGGACAGAGGCTCTGTTCCGGTACTTCGGGCCGGTACTTCAGCCCGAATTCACACTGAAGGACGCGATTGAATCGGGCGCTCTGTGCAAATACCGGTACTTTCCCATCTTGGTCGAACTCTCCGACGACGAAAGTGCAAAGTACCGAGCGATCACCGCTAGTATCGTTAGGCTCGCTGGCAACTCAACGGACATCGACGAGACCGATGACCGGCTCCTCCCGCTCCTGATCAAGCGAGCGCGTCTAGTGGCCTGTGCGAAGGGCAAGCTCCCCGCCTTGCGCACGCTTATGGACACCATAAGTGATCGACGCCACATGTTGTTCTACTGTGGAGATGGCCAGCTTACCTACGAGTCGGGCAAGACTGAGCAGGAGGAGTATCGGCGATACCTAGAGGTTGTGGCAGGGATTCTAAACGCCGACTTCAGAATGCGAGTCGCCACGTATGTAGCCGAGACCCCCGCCAATCACCGCGAGGATCTTCGCATTGATTTCGAGTCTGGCCAGATTGATGGACTTGTCGCCATTCGATGTCTCGATGAGGGAGTTGATATCCCGGCCGTCCGCTCGGCAGTGATTATGGCGAGCAGTGCGAATCCTCGCCAGTTTATCCAGCGCCGAGGACGAGTGTTGCGGAATGCTCCGGGTAAACAAAGCGCGACCATATATGATTTCATAGTGGTACCGCCACGGGACACGGCTGATTCTGCATGGGAGCGGAGTCTCCTGCGTCGCGAACTAACGCGGTTCGTGGAATTCGCTGACTTGGCTCTGAACGCTGGTGAGGCACGGATGGCGATTTGGGATCTCCAACGCATGTTTGATCTAATGGACTTGTGACTCTACGAGGATGGTATGGACGTGAACCAACACTATAAGCGTGGCGAAACGAAGTTCGTGGCGTTTGCGGACGCTCCTCCATACATTCGCGAAATCATTGATCGTGTTCTGAAGCTTGAGCAGGATCAACTCTATTCGAAACGACCCCGTGTCATCGACGATGTTGAGATAGTAGTCCGGAGAGCGGTGAAGAATCGCTCCCGAGAGACAAGCGGGAGCGAAGAATGAGGCTATTGCAATTGTGTATGTGCAATTTCCGCCAGTTCCATGGTAAGACGCCGACCATCAACCTGGAACCGGAGTCGCGAGAACGTAACGTGGTGTTGTTTCACGGCATTAATGGATCGGGTAAGACGGCGATACTTAACGCGTTCACGTGGGTCCTCTATGGAGAGTATCCAAGCGGAGTCGAAGATCGCATTGTAAACAAGAGGGCCACACGAGAAGCTGGCGGGAATCCCGTGGAGGCTTGGGTGGAGGTATTGTTTCAGCACGGTCATCACACGTACCAGATTCGGCGCACAGTGGTGGCCCAGCTTGACCGAGGATCGAGAGAATGGGTTGAGGACGGGCGGGGAGATGTGAAGATCATGTCCAACGACACGACAAGGAGTCACGGGTGGAAGAGAGAGGATGGCAAGCTTGTCGACGATATTGTCGGGCGTATCCTGCCTAGGGATTTATATGGCTACTTTTTCTTCGACGGAGAGCGGATTGAGCGAATCGTCAAGAACAGCCGGGAGGAGCGGGTGCAGTTGGGAAAGGCGACCAAGACACTTTTGGGTGTAGAGGTTCTCACCAGAGCTGAGTATCATCTAGATGAGGTGAGGAAGCGGCTCGAAAAGCAGTTGCGGGAGATGGGAGACCCGGAGACGAAGGAGCTCCTTGAGAAGAAGATGCGGTTGGAGCGCAAACTCGAGAAGTGCAAGGCCGAGAACGATGAGCAGGAGAACAACATCAAGGTCTTCAAGCAACAGATTGGTGACATTAACAGCGAACTGCTGCGGATCAAGAGCACAGCGGAGTTGCAGGAGCGAAGGAATGAGCTAACACGGGACGAAGACAACGTCAGACAGGCGCTTCGGCGATATGACGAACAGTTGGCGGAGGTGGTGTCGCAATCAGGGTATGCGGTCTTTATGGCGAACGCAATACATGTATTCCGTTCGGTTAGCGCGGACCTCACGGAGCGCGGTCAACTACCTAGTGTAATCAAGCGGAAGTTTGTGGACGAATTGCTTGAGCAACGTATCTGCATTTGCGGACGATCGTTGGGTGAGGACGCGGCAGAGGCAAGAAAGAAGGTGAGAACCTGGAGGGCGAGAGCCGGGCCGGCCGATGTCGAGAAGAGGCTCTACGAGGTTGGAGCCGAGACGAAGGAGATCGAGGAGATCGGCGCTGCCGTCTATGCGCGGGTTGAGACCATTCAGCAGGATCGGGTCGGGCTGCGGGAGAGAATGTCGGAGATTGAGCGGGAGCTAGAGAGGATCGGTGAATCACTAAAGGGAAGTCATGAAGTGGACGTAGCGGCGCTGGAAGGCAAGCGGATCAAGCTAGAAGAATTGTGCGATGAAGCCCAGCGGGAGTTGGGTCGTCTTGAGGACGAAGAGAATAGTTTGCGGAAGGAGATTCGCGCGGTTGACAATGATGTACAGGAGATGGAAGTGCGGGCTCGTGAGCACCAACTACTTCAACAACAGATTCAGGCCGCACGGGACGCGAGAGTTTATATTGAAAAAGAGCGCCGACGGCTCGACGTTGCTCTTCGAGAGAAGGTGCTCCATCGCCTTCGCGCTCTCTTCGAAACCATGACCGTGACGCCGTATGTTCCTTTCTTGAGTGAAGATTGGGGCTTGGAATTAGTGGAGGCTGCTGGCGGTAGCGCGGAACGGGTAGCCCCGTCGAGTGGTGAGAAGCAAGTGCTCAGCTTGGCGTTTATTGCTAGCATCGTTGGGCAGATCACGGATAAATCGGCGCGGGAAGAAAACGCCCATCTGTACCTGGGTGCGCCAGATCGGGCTGAGTATCCGATGGTGATGGATTCGCCATTCGGCACGCTGGACCAGCATCACAGGAGGCAGGTTGCCCAACGGTTACCGGAGATTGTTGACCAAATCATACTCTTGGTAACCAAGACGCAGTGGCACGGTGACGTTGAGGAGGGACTGGCGGATAGGATCGCGAGGGAATACGTGCTGAGCTACTACACCACTCGCGAGAACACCGAGCCGGAATTCATGATGTTGGATGGTGACCGGTACGAGCTAGTTCGCCGGAGCCCGGACGATTTCGAATACACCAGGATCATTGAGGTGGGAGATGGCTGACATCCGAGTGAGGGTAGCGTATGAACGACGGACACTCGTCGAACGCCTCAGCGGTAAGGCCGGCCCCTTTGATACCATGGCAGACGTACTGATATTCGCGTCCGCCGTGGGAGCTTTCGAGAATGTGTTCACACCGATTGAGCGGCCGGCCAGCGATCCTATTCGGATGGAAGTGTTTGAAAAGCGGAATTATCGGGCAGCCATTGACCTTTTGGCTGTACGGCACACAAGCAACCCGGACATCCTTGGTGATTCGGCGGAGCAAACGCGTAAGCGCATCAAGGTGTTCGAAGGTTATGCAACCGGTGGGCTTAGCGTTCTAGATCGAGAATTGAAGGGCGTATTGGATTCTGATCTGTTGGTTGTGTTGCTATTGCTAATGGGGCGTGCCAAGGACACAAGCACGGATATGGGTGATGATGACGGGTTTGACCTCGCGAGACTTATGAAGCGCTGAAGGACCCGGGGTCGCCACCGACACGATCAAGTAATTGGCTAACACTCAGCAGTTCTCTGTCCCCTGCCAAATACCCAATACCCCGGTGTAGATGGAGCTTGAAATAGTGGGCCAGAGTGTTGTTGTCGGTTGCGATCCCGTCGCGGCGGCACCGTTGCTTCAAAAGGGCCCAGTAGTGTTCGGCATGAGCGCCGCCGAAGACCTTCCACGTCATTTCGACGGATGAATCCGTCTTGATGTGGTGCGCTGTTGGTGGATGGGGCTCTGCCAGGGACACGCAGAAGGCCCAACGGCACAGAGTATTCCAATTCGGAATCCGGGTACGGCGCTTCAGAAGAATCAGCTGGTCCCGCGCCTTCTGGGATACGCGAACGGTCTCGATCATCCGAGCGCACTTTCGCAAAAGTAGCCGGTCTCGATCTGGGTGGCTGCGGAGTCGTCATCATATCGGAGATGGTATGCACGCCCGATGCGATCGTAGAGGTGGTCGAGATGGTGACCGCCGATCTCCTCGTCGGTGCTGAGGAGGAGTACTTGGTGGCTCGCGTAGGGGAAATACCGGGTTACGAGATACTCACGGTGAACCGAGTCTAAGCGCCCAAGCGGAGTGTCCACGATGGTGGGAATCGCACGTCGTGACGCACGAGCGAGCCCCCAGAGCAGAGAGACCGCCAAGAGTTGGCGCTCCCCTGCCGAGAGACGATCGGCATGCAGCGACTGACCCTCAGTACCGTATAGACGGACGGCAAGGCTGTCCGGGTCAATCGTCAGCTCGTGGACCATGCCACTCTTCCTGAGCAGTTGCTGGAAACTCTCAAGGACGAGCCGCTCGATTCGGGCTAGGTTCCTCACTAGGATCTGCTGCCGGAAAACAGCAAGACGCTCTCGCGCCCGGCTAGAGAACTTCACCACGCGCTTGGCCGTGCGGTCATGCCAGTGCTGGTCAATCACCCTCTTTTTCGCGACGCTCCATCGACGTTTCGCAACTTCCAGTTGCCGATTGACGTAGTCGCGTTCTTCTCGTGCTTGGGCGAGCTGTCGCTCGATATCGGTGCGGGCAGACGCAACCGACGTGCGCTCATTGAGGAGCGGTCTGATCGCGTCTTCGTCTGGGATTCCGCGAATGGTACTCTCGGTGTCGGCGATTCGATCGTGCAAATCGGCTAAAGCCGCCCTCTGAGTCGCAATCGTAACACGCGCCTCGTCCAACTCATGGTCTAAGAGCGCCTTCAACTTGCCTCGCGCCTGTGCTGAAAGCCCGAAGACGGGTGCGTTGCGAGCGTCTCGACGCCGTTCGGAGCGGTCGAGATCAAGAAAGCCAGCCACGGCCGCTGCCAGCTCAGTTTCCCTGGGTGCCGTCTGCTCCACGAAGCCAACCACCGCCTCGTCACGAAGTTCCAGCACAGACAGCAAGACTGAAGACGCCTCTCGCTGTCGGTCCGACACGTCCTCGGCTTGGATTTCCTTGAGCAGGTGGCGGACGAGGAGTAGCGGGGCAACCCCAGCAGCATTGACGCGCATGTCGTCCTCGATTGTCGACGCTGCCTCCCGGTATTGTCGCAGGCTTGACTCCAGCTCCTCTCGCTTGGCAAATAGTTCGCCCCCTTCACGCTTGAACCGTTGTTCCACCTCGTCGGCACGGTTCATGACATCCTGGGCCCTCTCCTTCAGGCGACCGATGGTGTCGCAGGCTGCGGACAGTTCGGCTTCAGCGCTCTGGACGGCGCTGTCAGCAATCTGCAGCGAATCGTCCTGTCCGTTCTTAACCGATGTGGCCAGTTTCCGCCGTTCCAGAATATCAAGGTCAGTGGAGAGCCGGTCCACCAGATCCAGCCCGAGCAACCCGTGCACGGCTGTGCGAACAAGGTCTCCAGAATTGGCTAGGTCGGCAAAACCCTCAATGCGGTCTGCGTCAAAGAAGAAGAGTGGCGCCACCCCCAAGGGAACCACATTGTCCACATGCTCATCCCAGCGAGCGGAAAGCTGCTGGTTCAGGCGCTCCTCGCCGGGAGGTCCCTCGTGGACGTCAAGTGCCTCTCGAATGCCAGCCGCGCTCTCGCGCCAGGTGCGACTAACCCGGATCGTCTGAACCTCGCCCGCCACCCGCAGGGTGAACTGCAGCCGAACCGATGCCCCGGCGTCGGCCGGGATCGAGTGATGGATGCTCCGCCGCAGATAGTCGTGGTAGGCTAGGCCATCGCGCTTCGCCGTGATGGTCCGCTTACCATAGAGAGCCAGGAGTATCGCTTCCAGCAGCGTCGTCTTACCGGAACCGTTGAGGCCTCCAAAGAGAATGATCGGCCGCCCAGGGGCTGGCGAGAGGGAGATCCTGTGCCGACCCAGATAGACACCGAAGTTGTGGAGTTCCAACTCGGTGAAAATCATGTCTCTCTCTCCCCGGTTCCAACTGGCTTGGTGATTGGTTCGTGCAACCCCATAAGGCCATCGGTGGCCCGGGCCAAGTCGTTTTCTTTTCGCTTCGCCCTTGCGAGGGCGTCGCTCTCATCCTCGTAGAAGTGCTTTTCCACGGCTTTTTCCAGAGCCGCGAAGATGCCGCGGCGCGACATCATGGTTCGGAACCGCTGCTCCGTGTTGATGAGTTCTCTAAGCAACTCGTATTGCAGCTTGTCTCCATCGCAAACCTCCTTGAGGATTCCCACCTCCTCAGCCCCAAATAGTCCTTGTTCTTCCATTTGGGCTGGTCCCGTGTACCGCTCGCCGGTAGCTTCCTCGAAAATCCTGGGCAATGAGTCCTCGAATTCGTGCTTCTCGAAGACCCATATTCGGCGGATCTCCTCAAGCTCTGCCGGAGAGAGCAATTCGATATCGCCGACCAAATCGGGCCCGAGTGCGCGGACGGCAGTCTGCGCTTCGAGGACTCGACGAAGCCAGTACTCCCGTTTCTCCTGGATGTAGGGACCGGGGATCAGCGCATGCTCCCTGTCTTTCGAGCCCTTCTGCACCCTTCTGTAGTAGAGCTGGACCAAGCCGCTCATCCGGCGGAAGTCTCGGGATGCCCGGTCCTCCCGCTTCGGATCGAGTTCGTTACGGAGGTCCAGCAGAGGTTCCATCCAGTCCTTGTCTTGGTCGTTTCGGATCATGGCTTGCATGGACTTGTCCTCGTCCACTAGGGTGCAGACCCAGCATCCAAAGCGGCTGTCGCCGCAACTCGGTGTCGTGGTATCCACCACCAGTGGACACTCACCGTCTTCAGATGCGCCCTGGTACATTGTGAGGAGGTCGCGGTTCTCGTAACCCCAAGGATTGGGAGTCTGCATCAAATAGGTCCATACATCGTCGTTAGACCAAGCCTCTATCGGGCTGTAGACAAGCGAGTTGGGTAGGCTGGCGTTCGGGCTCAGCCGATCACGCACCCGCTTGCTCTCTAACCGGGCCATGTACCGCCCTCGCACGCCGCTCTCTTGCTTTCGGATTCCCAAGACAACGATGGCTTCTCCAGATTCCTTCACCATTTCCCTGATGAAGCGGTTGGAGGGCTTGATCTTCAGCCTTTCGGTGCACCATCGAAACTTGTGGCGGGGTGCGGGATACCCTCGTCCGATCAGATTCACCCAATAACTGTCTTCCAATTCTGGAGTCAGCCGGTGGCTGCGTAGCGGGATTCGCTGGATGTCCGCCTGCTCGTTCATGACACTAAGGGACCTGTTGACCCAGGCCACCACGATGGGGTTTTCAACCTGGGTGTCCGTGCTGATCACGTGGACGGTCTTGTGACGGGAGGCCGGATCGAGGGTTTCAATTGCCCTCCACACCAGCTGAAGCGCAGCCGTCGAGTCCTTTCCGCCGGAGTACCCCACTACCCAAGGAACAGCATCTTCCAGGTACAGCGCCTGGACTTCCTCTCGGAGCCGGTGCTCACCGACCGCTACGGAAGTGTTCCGGAAATAGGATAGCGCCATCGTCAGTGGCTCTCCCCGCGTTGGTAGGCTTCCTCGATCCGCCGCTCCTCGGGAGTCAGATCGATTCCAAGGGCCTTCTTCACCACATTCGCGGTTAGAGTGATGTTGTTCCCTGCCTTGGATACCCGCCCACCGCTCATCGCGCGCCCCTCCCAGAGACTGCCATTCGACCGGCTCCAGTCGATCGACCCCAGCGGACCCAGCATTGACTCCCAATCCGAGGAGTGCGTGCGAATCAGTGTATTCCCCGCGCGTCCGATCGACTGGAGCGCGATGCCATGGGATATGATGAAGTTCCGCCTGACTTCCGCTGCACTCATCCTCCGCTCCCGAACCGCTTGCCATTGCGGCATCTGGTCAGCGACGCAGCGCCAGAAGCGGTCGACGAGTCCCGCCCACTCCTCTGGACCGCGCTCCGGTAGGTCGGCTAGGAGCGATTGGGTCGCGCCGTAGAGGGCACTCAGCGTGAATAGCTTCCGTGACCTCATAGAGAGGGTGCTCTTCTCCATCTCCACCAGGTCGCGGAACAAATCGTTCTCTAGGATCACTTCCTTGACCACTTGGGCCAGCCCGTCACGTTGGTCGTAGAGAAGGCCTAACGACTTTGTTGGGCGGATGGCATAGCGGTTCAGGTCAGCGAATAGCTGCTGACATCTTTCGAGCCCCTGATCGAGGTAGAATACGACAGCGATTGTCTCATCGGCGAGGGTGGGCTCCTCCGATAGAGCCCGCTCGACGGCTGCGCGGCGGTGCTGCCCATCGTTGATCACGAACCGGGCAGCCATCCCGACGTGCAGCTTACCGAGGGTGTCATGACCTCCCCCTGAAGTGGGCTCGAAACGAGCGTCGCCGTCGATGGATGCCGTGATCGCCGAGAACGCGTAGCTTTCCCGGTTCTCCAATACGTAGCGAGCCATCTTGGGGATCCGGGCGCGGTTGAGTCGGCGTTGCGCGCGGAGCTCTGGCGCGAGCCCCTCCTCGTTGAAGATGAACAGCTTGGGAAGCAGCCTGAGCGGACACATGGAAACGTAGTACTCACGGCCAGCTTGGGTGCCCCGGATAGCGGGGAAGACGTACTCGAAGGAGTCATCCATCGCAGCTGTCTGGTTCCGTTTCGGTCGTACGGTTGACGGGAGTCGCTGTGGTCTGTTTCTTATCCGTACAATGTACGTTACAGGACACAAACCGCAAGAAGGACTCTCAGGATGACGATCTACCTCGACTGCAACGCAACCACTCCGGTCGATCCCAGAGTGGCGGAAGCGGTCATGAGGTACCTCTCAGAGGACTTCGGGAACGCCGGTAGCCGAACCCACGAGTTCGGGACCCGAGCGCGAAGAGCAGTCAACGACGCCCGGTCTTGGGTGGCTAGAGCAGTGGCGGCTGACCCCTCCGAAATCGTCTTCACTAGCGGAGCGACGGAGAGCAACAACCTGGCGATTCTGGGTCTCGCTGGAGCTTTGGAGGAGAAGCGCCGTACCCACATCCTGTCCACCGCGATTGAACACAAGGCGGTGCTTGAACCCCTAGAGCGGCTTGCCGAACGGGGATTCCAGATCGAGTTGATTCCCCCGAGTGCTGGGGGGCGGGTCGAGCCTGCTGAGGTGGCCGAAAGACTCCGCCCCGAAACCGGGTTGGTCTCGATCATGCACGTCAACAACGAGACGGGGGTGATCCAGCCGATCGAGGCCATCTCGGAGGTTCTCGCGGGATCTGCTGCCTATTTTCACGTGGACGCCGCCCAAGGATTTGGGAAAGTACCCGGCCTCAAGCCTCCCCGATTGGATCTGATCTCCATTAGTGGTCACAAGGTGTTCGGTCCGAAGGGAGTCGGCGCCCTCGTCGCTCGCCGTCGGCGATACAATCGCCCCCCTTTGGTCCCGCTGATGGTCGGAGGCGGCCAAGAACGAGGCCTACGACCGGGAACGCTTCCAGTTCACCTAATTGTGGGGCTTGGCGAGGCTGCCCGCCTCGCCACCGAGTTCCGTACAACGAGAACGGCCCGATGTGAGGCGCTCAGAGCCGAACTGCTCGATGTGTTGGCCGACCTCCCGCACCAAGTCAACGGAGACTTGGAGCATGTGATCCCCTCCACGCTCAATGTCTCCCTGACGGCGGTCGAGTCCGAAGCCGCGATCGTGTGTCTCAAGGGAATTGCCGCGGTCTCGAATGGAGCGGCCTGCACCTCGTCATCCTACACTGTGAGTCACGTGCTGCGTGCGATGGGTCTAGACGAGCGCCGCATCCGCAGCAGCCTACGCATTTCCTGGTGTCACCTGACGCCGAGGATTCCCGGTCGGGAAATCCGAGAGGCTCTCCGACCCCTTTCCGGATGACCAAGGCCAATTCGAGGTGTCGGTCATCCACAGGGTCGTACCGAGAGTCCTTAGAGCCAAGCGGTGAGGAGCCCGAGGCGCTCCACCATCTCGATTGTCTCCTTCTCCTCGCCAGCGGCGCGCGATCCGATGAGCAGCTAATGACGCGCGGCCCGACCCCGTTTCCCGCCGCCTCCGCTCCTTCTCATGCGACCCGGAACTGTTCCCGCCAAACGGGGTCGCGTTTCTGGCTGTTTCGATGCGATGAAGTCAGGTGCCATCCAACGGCAGGAAACGCAGATCGTGCAGTCCTATTTGACTTTAGACGATTTCCCGCCGTGATTCAGGCCACCGCGACCCTGCCATTTTGGCAGAAGGTCGCTTGGCCGATTCCGCGTACCCTGAGGTTGAGGTATCCGGGGTGGCCGTCCCCATCTTGTGCGGGATGCGGGCGATTCCTGGCAACTGGGCCGACGGTGCTGCATCTTGGGATCAAGACTCACGCGAACCACCGTGCTCTAAGTCCGTCGTGAGGGACGCGGGGACGGAACCCGGAGCCTTGACCAATCCACATGTATGAGACCTGACCAGAGCCTTCGCTACCAGGCCACCGACTCGCTGCGACCGCTGGTCGGTATTGGGCTCGGATCGCAGTTGGCCCTGCTTTCGGTGCATTCCGCCGTGCTACTCCCCACGATCGTCTTTGGGGCCGCCAATGCCGGGGATTCCCTCTTGTGGGCGATCTTCGGCGGCATGCTGGCGTGCGGCATCATCACCGCAGTGCAGGCAATCCGGCCGGGACAGCTCGGCGCCGGATACTAGATGCTCCACGGGTGCTCCGCGCCGTTCATCGCCGTGTGTGTTGCGGCTCTGGTTGAAGGGGGGCCGCCGCTACTGGCGACTCTGGTCTTCGTGTCGGGGATGGTGCATGTGGCATTGTCCCGGCAGCTCGCCCTGTTGCACCGCGTCTTCACCCCAGTCGTGACGGGCACGGTCATCATGCTTCTGCCGGTCACCATCATGCCCATCGTGTTGCGCATGCTGAACGAGGTACCGGCCGGCGCCCCGGCCGCAGCCGTCCCTCTGAGCGCGTGCGTGACGATTGCCGCGGCCACCGGGATTCACCTGAAGGGATCACCCGGAATTCGCCTGTGGGCCCCGGTGGTCGGGCTCGCAGCCGGGTCCGCCGTGGCCACGTTGGTGGGGATCTCCGAGTTCGGGGGCGTGGCCGAGGCGGCGTGGGTCGGGTTGCCCGAAGGCCGTCCCCCGGGGCTGGACCTTGGTTTCGGCCCAGCCTTCTGGGCGCTACTGCCGAGCTTCGTTTTCATTGCGCTTGTCGGGACCACCAAGGCGGTAGGGGTAGCCGTCGCAACCCAGCGTGTATCCTGGCGGAAGCCTCGCGCAGTGGATTTTCGCTCCGTACAGGGTGCCGTCGCGGCCGAGGGCGGCGGCAACATCCTTGCAAGCCTGGTAGGTGGGCTTCCCAACACGCTCCACCCCACGCCGATCGCCACGATCGAGACCACTGGAGTGGCGTCTCGCAGCGTGGGTCTGTTCGCCGGGCTTGCCCTGATCGCCCTGGCCTGCTTCCCAAAGCTGGTGGCCGTGATCGTCGGGATTCCGGACGCTGTCGTGGCTGCCGTGATCATCGTCACCCTGTGCACGCTCTTCGTGGTCGGCATGCGCGAGGTGGTTACCGGGAGTCGAAACAATCCGCGGTCAGGACTCATCGCGGGGCTCGCGGTCTGGGCAGGCATCGCCATTGAGTTCGACCTGGTCTTCCCGGACTTCTTCAACGACTTCGCGGGTGGGCTCCTGAACAACGGGATGACCGCGGGCGGCATGCTTGCCATCCTGCTTGTGGGCCTGACGATGCCACGCGCAGCGCGGTTCAGGGGAAGAGTCGACGTACGCGAACTGCCCCGGATCAATGAGTTCATTCGCAGGTTCGCACGCGGTGCTGGTCTGGAGGCGTTGATCGGCCGGATGGAAGCCGCCGCCGAGGAGACCCTGCTGATGCTGGTGGAGGCTCGCGGTACGGAGGAGGAGCAAGAGGACGACGCGGCGCGGAGCCGGCGCGCACTCCTGCTCACGGCTTTACGGGAAAAAGGGCACGCTGTCCTGCAATTCAAGGCAACTACGGCGGGACAGGAGGAGTTGAACCTGCAGGATCGGCTGGCTTGGCTCGGAGATGAGACCGGGAGCGAACTGGAGGAGCAGGCAATCTCGCTGCGGCTGCTCCGGCATCTGGCTTCGTCCGTCCGGCACCAGCAATACCACAATGTGGACATTGTCACCCTGAAGGTTGCCGCGGGTCGGCCGGAGGGTTCGAGGCGTTGAAATGCTGAGACTGCCACCTGTGGGTATCGCGGCGGCGACGGCCCTGCTCGTCGCGCTCTCTGCCTGCGCTCCCGTCTCTCAGGGCGATGGCAACGAGGGGGGGAGCAAGTCTCTGATCCTGGCGCACCCGCTGCCCCCGCTCGCTCCCCCCAGGTCCGGAGTCATCGTTCCGTTCACCCAACGGCTGGCGGAAGTGTCCGGCGGAAAGCTGACGGCGGAAGAGTACATGGGGGGTGCCCTCGGCGGCGATGCCCGCAGGTATTACCCCATGTTGCTCGAGGGGGTGGCGGACATAGCCCTGGTAGTTCCGGGATATACGGCCACAACGTTCCCGAGGACGGCGTTGAGCACATTTCCGGGCGTGTGCGACAGCCCCGTCGACTGTACGGCCGCCCTGCAGCGCGGCCTTACGGTCCTGCAGGACGACTACAACGCGAGAATCCTGGCGATGTGGTCCCCCGGTCCGCCGGTGCTCCTCACCCGCGACAGGCCGGTACGCAGGGTGGAGGATATTCGCGGCCTCAAGCTGCGCGTGCCGTCGGCGATCGAAATGCCCTTTCTGGAGGCCCTGGGTGCGACGCCGCTGCAGCAGCCGGTCACGGAAGTCTACCAGAGTCTCCAGACAGGTGTGATCGACGGAATTGTGATACCGGCGGGAGGCATTCCCGCATTTCGGCTGAACGAGGTGGCGTCTTTCCTCACTACCTGGATGCCTCTCTCCGCAACTCCGGTTACGCTGCTGATGAACCGAGGTGTCTACGACTTCCTCACGCCTCAGGAACGGAGATGGATGGACGAGGCATCGGGTGCCCTGCTGTCGGAGTCCGGGGGTCAGGCCTTCGAACTCGCCACTGCCCGCGGTCTGGGGTTCGCCCGTGAATCGGGCATCGAGATCATCGATCTGTCCGATAGCGAAAAGGTGCGATTCCTGGGAGCGGTCGCGGAAGTCTACGAGGCGGAACTCTCCCGCAGAATCGGGGACGTGACGGTGGCTGAAATCCTTGCCGAGTTGGTCGGCAATTGAGGGGCTTTCGACTGGAGTCCGGCCGGGATCGCGGTGGCGTCCCGCGGGTGCTTCAAAGGGGTCTGATCGCCGCCTGCGCCGTCGCCGGAGGCGGGGCGTTGCTGCTGCTCGTGGGTCTGACCGTGGCCGAGGTCGTGGCCCGCCATCTCTTCCAGGCTCCCTTGCCGGGCGTGGAGGATGTCGCATCCATGGGGCTGACGGTGCTCGTTGCGGCCGCAGTGGTTTGCGCGGCCCAGAACCAGACGCATGTGTCAGTCGACCTCATCGGACGCGTGGTCGGCGGTGTCTTCACCCGCGTTACCGATGTGCTCGCAAGGCTCGTGGGGGCGATCGCCGCCGCGCTCGCGGCGTTCGCCCTCTTCGCCAAGGGCGGCTGCGGGAACGAGTGCGGCGAGGTCACCGGAACGATCGCCATCGTGCACACGCCCTTCTACTACGCGCTGGGTGCGTCCATGGCGATATGCTCACTGTTGCTTGCGTACCAACTGATCCGCCGGCCCAATGCGACTGACGCGGACGAACGGCAGGGCCGGGGCGACTGATGGACGGGTCCGTGGCTGCGCTGCTCGGCATCACCCTGATGCTCGTCCTTATCCTGATGCGGGTGTCGGTAGGGCTGTCCATGCTCATCGCGGGCGCGGCCGCCATCGTGCTGATCCGGCCTCAGGCGGTTCTCGCCGTCATCGCGGGGGAGACCTTCTCCGTGTCGTCGCGGTACACGCTCATCATCATCCCGCTCTTCATGTTGATGGGGAATCTGACCGTCGTCTCGGGAATGAGCCGGGATCTGTACCTCGCAGCCAACCGTTGGCTGGGCCGCGTCAGAGGCGGCCTGGCCGCGGCTTCGGTCCTCGCCTGCGCAGGCTTCTCGGCGCTCTCCGGATCTTCGCTCGCGGCCGCGCTGACCATGGGGCGCGTCGCGTTGCCGGAGATGCGCCGTTTCAACTACGACAAGTCGCTGGCAGCGGGAGCCGTCGCCGCGGGAGGGACTCTCGGCATCCTCATTCCGCCGTCGGCCGGCCTGGTCTTCTACGGCATCCTGACCGAGCAGAGCATCAGCCGCCTTTTCATGGCCGGGTTGCTGCCCGGAATTCTGCTGACGGCGATCTTCGTCATGACCGTCGTCATTATCGCAACTCTTCACCCCGACAGGGCACCCTGGGGCGGCCGGATCGCCACCATCGAACTCGGGCAGGGCGGCCGCCGGCCCACCGGCGCCTACTGGATTCTGGCACTCGCCGCTGTGACCCTCGGAGGCATTTACGCCGGGATCTTCTCGGCCCTGGAGGCATCCGGCGTGGGCGCGTTCCTGACCCTGCTGGTGGCGCTGGGACGCCGCTCGCTGACCCGGGATACCCTCGCAGAATGCCTGCTCTCGACGCTCAGGGCGTGTGGCACCGTGTTCCTGATCCTGATCGGCGCCTACATCTTCAAGGTGTTCCTGGGCTACACCGGGACACCGCTCGCAATGGCCAGCTGGGTTGGCGAGCAGGGATGGTCGGGGCCCCAGGTGGTTGCGGTGGTGCTCGCCATGTTCATCGTGCTGGGCACGTTCCTGGACGGATTCGCGATCCTCGTTCTGGTGACCCCGTTGGTGCAGCCGATTCTCACGTCACTGGGCGTCGACATGATCTGGTTCGGCGTCATGCTTGTGATCACCCTCGAGATGGCGCTGATCTCGCCGCCGGTCGGCCTGAACACCTTCGTGGTGAAGACCGTGGCCCCGGATATCCCGATCCGTTCGATCTTTCGCGGCATCATACCCTTCTGGTTCGCGATGCTGGCGCTGCTGGTGCTGCTCGCGCTCGTGCCCGGGCTTGTCACATTCCTGCCGCGGGCGATGTTGGGATAGCGGTTCCGCCCGAATGCCGCGCGGGCTTTGTCCACGGGCTGCTGAACCGCCGGACCCCTGTGGGTCAGGCGTCGTCTCCCAGTAGAATGGCGTGGAACGTGCAGCATTCGGACGTAGCGTCTCGAAGGTTCCGGCGTTCCTCACTCTCGTAGAAGCCCCGGGCTGAGTTGCTATCGGGAAACCGTTGGACCACAACCCTGCTGGGGCATTCGCCCTCCAATGCGGTGCAATCGCTGCTGCCGACCTCGATTTCCCCGCCCCATTTCTTGAACAGGGGCATCGCTGCAACCAGGAATTCCTCGTACTTGTCGCGATCGTGCACCTTAACGTGCGTTACGACGTAAGCCGACATCTGTTTCTCCTTTTCCGGAATGATGGGCGCGCGGCGATCAAGTCGCCGCCGTCTACGACACCTCTAGCGTAAACGACTCGTGACGGGTCGCGCAAAGCATACATGTCACCAGCTGTACTCCACCGAGACAGACCATTCCCGCGGACGCCCGTAGACCAGCTCCACGTACGACCCTCCGGTGTTGAAGGAAGAGTTCCCGGTTACGAGGTAGCGTTCGTCCGTCAGGTTGCGGGCCGCCCACTCCACATGCCAACGCGCGTCACCGATCCGGGCACGCAACGCCGCGTTTACCAGGCGATAGCCATCCTGCAACAAGTGCGAGGAGTTGGTCGCATCGTGGTACTGTGATCCCGTGAACGACCAATTGAGCCGTGGCGTGAGCACCAGACCGGCTGTGGCGGCCAACGCCCTGGATACACTGATGGAGTAGTTCAGGTTCGGCGTCTTGGCGAGCCGGTAATCGGGAAGGATTGGGGTCGAATTGTTCAGGACGCTCTCGCTGAGTTCGTCGTACTCGGCGCGGATCGTACCCAGATTGGCCCGAAGGCTCCACCCGCCCCCGGGCACCCATGCGGCCTCCACCTCGGCACCGGAGATGTTGGCGGTCCCTCCGTTGAAAGTCTTCGGGATGAACGTCTCACGTACGATGATATGCATATCGTCGTAGGTAGCCCGGAACAGCGCGACGTTGACCAGCAGCCTGCCCCCGGCCAGAATCGACTTGAGTCCAGCTCGTAGCTGGAGACCGCCTCCGGCCCATAGGTGTCGGGGGCCGCGGTCGCGGAATTCGGTTCGTGGCCCGGCGGAGGCGCCGGAAAGCGCCCATTGAACCCGCCGCTCTTGAACCCCTCGGAGTATCCGACGTAGCCCATCGCGCCGGGCGTGAAATGGTACGCCGCCGTTGCCGTTACCGTGAGGGCGCTGAAGTTCTCGGTGAAATCCCTGCGGGGGAGCATCCGGTCTCCGGGGCGCATCGGGCCCCCTGGCGAACTGAAAATCCCCTGAAGCAGCGGCCAGGTGGGACCGAAGATGCTGCCCCTGCTCTGCGAGGCATCGCCAACGGCGTACATGTCGGGGTTCAGGCCCTTCCGATCCAGTGTGTACCGCCCGCCAGCAGTCAACGACACCCTGTCCGTCACATCGGCGGTAATCTGGCCGAACCCCGCCACCGACCGGTTATCGTAATCGCGTCCGATTACCGACGCGCCTACGGGAATGAGCACATGGCCGACCTCGTATCCGAATTCGCGGAACAGGTAGAGGCCGGTTTGCCAGTGCAATCGCCTTCCTGCGGCCAGTCCGCCGATTTGCAGTTCCTGGGTGACCTGCTCGTGGTCCCAGTCCTGCTGGTTGCTCACCATGTTGGCCGGGGTGTTGTCCGCGTCGCGCGAGGTCCTCAGCCGGAACCCGCGGTAACCGGTGAGCGACCTCAACGTACCCCAATCTCCCAGCGACCAGGACAGCTCCGCGCTGCTTCCCCAGGAGTCGAGGTCCTCAAAGGCGGGAAACGTGCCCTCCGATGTGTACTCGCCCGCAAAGCTGTCCGGCCCATAGCAGCCCGCCGCGCCGCCGGCCCCGGTCCCCGGAGGAGGAAAGGTCGGTGGACCCGCACGCGGAAAGTTCGGGTTTATCCTGACCGCCTCGCATTCCGGTAGAAGGGCATTGCCGAAGGTAGCGAAGGCCTGACGGTCGTTGATTCCTCCGGAGACCGTGGGTGCACCGTTCTCCCGTAGCCGGGAGTAGTCCGCCGTGACGAACAGCTCGATGTCGTCCGATGGCCGCCACACGAGGGATCCCCGCGCTGCCTGTGCGTTGTCGTCGCCCATGTCGAGTCCGTCGTGAACGCGCGTGACGTGGCCGTCCCGGTGGCGGTAGGAAACCGCGGCGCCTCCGTACAGACCCTCCGCGATCCGGCCACTCCCTGCAGCGGTCGTGTACGCCATCCGGTTGCTGCCGAGTCGCTGGCGGATACTGCCGCGTGACTCTTCGCCGGGCCGCATCGAGTGCACGGACACCGCACCCCCCATCGCGTTTCGTCCGAAGAGTGTGCCCAGAGGGCCGCGCAGCACTTCAACGCGCCCGATGTCAAGGAGATGCATAAGCGGGCCGACCGACCGGGCCATGTAGATGCCGTCCAGATAGACGGCAACTCCGGGATCCGTGGTGGGGATGTAGTCGGTCTGGCCCACGCCCCGAATGAAGACCTGCGATGCCGACTTGGCGCCGACGAACGCGCCGGATGAATTGAAGGTGAGGTTGGGCGTGGCGTAGGAGAGCTGATCGGTCGCGTCGACCTGCTGAAGCCGGAGCTCCCTGCCCGACAACGCCGATATGGCGATAGGGACGTCCTGCAGAGCCTCTGCCCGGTTTCTGGCGGTGACCACGATGGGGTCCAGCACAACCAGGCTGTCGGGATCGGGAGGGGGAGGGTCCTGCGCGGCGAGGGGAGGGGCGATGTCGGCAAGAAAGACGACCACCAAGAGGGGGATCCTGCGAACGGCAGCAGGTGTCGTCACGGTGTTTTCAAGTCGATGAGGGACGGGCGACTGCTGATGGCAAGATGCTCCGGCTCCAAGGTGAGGGCCAAGCCACCCGACCGACCTGACTGCGGCAACACACTTAACACCCCCCAGTGCCCTTTCCTTCGTAGTGTTGTGGAAGGACTGCTAGCCGCTTGGAGCGTGGCGTCCTGGTTTGCGCCCCCGGCGGGATCCAGCGTGGCTTCAATCGAGTACGGCGTTCTTGGTGGACTTTAACCACCGTGTCAAGCCGCCTGAGCACGGTCATCGGCAGGATCAGGTCACGGTACTCGCCGCACACGTAGACATCGCGGAGCACATCGTCCGCGATACCGCAGACATAGTTGCCGATCCAGTTCAGGTTGAGCGCGGCCATGTCGTGGCGTCGTGTGCTATCGGGTAGGGTGCCGCCTGTATTGCGCGGGGCCCTGCCAGATAACGCAGCGGCCACGAAGCGGCGCTGGTAGAATGGGTGAACGCCGTCAAGAGCGGGCAACCGGACCGATTGGCTTGGCGACCCTCTCGCGTACGAATTCCTGCCGTGATTCAAACCGTCTTGGCCTGCCATTTTGGCAGGAAGCCCCCCGCTCGTTGACAGGCAAGGCCGTGCTTGCATATCTTGACATGCAAGTGAACACTTGCCTTAGGACTGACATGTGGACATCTATCGCGCGATCGCTGACCGGACCAGGCGGGCCATCCTGGATGAACTCGTGGATCGGTCGGGTCAATCGCTCTTCGAGCTCTGCGCGCGCCTGATCATGAAACACGGCATCAGTTCCTCGCGGCAGGCGATCTCGCAGCACCTGGACGTGCTGGAAGCAGCCGGCCTCATTCGCACGAGGCGAGAGGGGAGGTCGAAGCTCCACTGGTTCGAGGGCGCCCCACTGAAGGCCATCGGGGAGCGGTGGCCGATCTCAACAGACGAAGACACTTCACACTCAACCGACGAGGACAACGAGAAATGAGAATCAACTGGACCAGCGTCGTCGTAGACGACCAGCAGAAGGCACTGCAGTTCTACACGGAGACCCTTGGTTTCCGTGTGAAGCACAACATCCCGCTGGGAGAGCACGCCTGGATCACCGTCGTATCCGAGGAGGCTCCGGAAGGGACCGAGTTGGTGCTGGAGCCTGCTGGGCACCCCGCAGTCGTGCCGTTCAGGAAGGCGCTGGTGGAGGACGGGATCCCCTATACCGCCTTCGCGGTCGACGATGTCGAAGCCGAGCACGAGCGTCTCGTGGCGGAGGGTGTGCGATTCGTACAGCCGCCCACCGACCTGGGGACTGTCATTACCGCAGTCTTCGACGATACATGTGGCAACCTGATCCAGATCATGGAGGAGAAGGGTCAACCGTGACGATTGCACCTGCCAGCGACTGACAGATCACGACAGCGACGCCGAAACGCGCTGTCCATGGCCCATGTAGCGGCGTGTCATTGTTGCCTCCGTTCGTTCGCATTGGGCCATCGCCGGCTATCGTGCAGCTTCGGCCGATCCCAGGGCCGGACCTTGAAGGGGCGCGGATTCGCGACCGACCGGAGTCGCTGTGCGTGGTCCCTCAGAGCTACATCTCTGGCTTCCTCGAGATCATCCCCAAGATTCGCCCGCCACCGGTTGCCGTCGCTGGCCTGCGCAGTCGCCGCCGCCGCTCCATCCTGGGACGTACATTCTTGCAGGTTGACGGTGCCGCCCGTCGACGTGCGTTGTGGATTCACGCGCAACCGCGGGCGCTCTTCCTCCAACCGCCACGACAGGGGGATGCAGCCGGAGAAGTAGTTTCGCCGGATGTCTCCGGAGGGAAGCCACGGCACGGAGCCCGTCAACTCGTTCCCGGCGAGGGATATGTAGCTGTAAGACGCGTCGTAGAGCCAGATGCTGTCGAGTACAGCCGGGGCCGGTCCCGAAAACCTGTTGTTGTCCGCGAACAAGTACTCCAGAGGAAGCGTCTCACCGTATACGTACTCCCGCAGGAATGCCGACCGCACGAAGTCCGCGGGTATCGGACCGGACAGGTCATTGTCGTCCAGCCACAGAACTTCCAGCATCCCAGGGTCCCCGAGTTCCGGCGGAATCGAACCCGTCAGCTGGTTGCCCTGCAGTTCCAGGGTCCTGAGACTGTCGAGTTTGCCCAGCTCCGGGGGGATCTCACCCGTCAGCCGATTGCCGGAAAGGGACAGATCCTGCAGCCTGGACAAGTTGCCCAGCTCCGTCGGGATTGAACCCGTCAACTGGTTGTCGTTGAGGAGGAGATACCGGAGGCTGTCGAGATTCCCCAGCTCCTGCGGCAGGCTGGTCAGATTGTTGTAGGCGGCAGTGAGGAACTGAAGGGTGGTGAGATCGCCCAGTGCCGAAGGGATGCTCGTCAGCTGGTTTCCGGAAAGGACAAGTACCTGGAGACTTTCCAGGTCACCAAGTTGCGTGGGAATGTTTGTGAGGTCGTTGTGGCCGACGGCGAGGATCAGAAGGTTGGTGAGGTTGCCCAGTTCCGAGGGGATGCTCGTCAGCTTGTTGTCGTCGAGAAACAGCTCCCAGAGGTTGTCCAGACCACCAAGTTCCGCCGGAACCGAACCCGTCAATTGATTATCGCCCAGCGCCAGGACGCCCAGGTTATCCAGGTTGGCGAGTTCCGAGGGGATCGACCCGGTCAGTTGATTCCCGACCAGGAGCAAATCCTCGAGGTTGTTCAGGTTGCCGAGTTCGGCCGGGATCGACCCTGTCAGTTGGTTGTAGTAGAGATGCAACGACTCGAGGTTGCCGAGATTGCCCAGTGCGGTCGGGATGGAACCCGTAAGCTCATTTTCATCGAGCCACAGGACTTCAAGACTGGCCAGGTTGCCGAGTTCGTTCGGGACTGAACCCGTCAGTCGGTTTCGATAGAGGCTCAGCCATGTGAGGCTTGCCATGTTGCCCAGTTCCGCCGGGACCGACCCCGTCAGTTGATTCCATGCCAGCTCCAACTCCCCGAGATTGTCGAGGTCACCGAGTTCGGCCGGGATCGGGCCCGTCAACTGGTTCCCGGCCAGGATCAGCTCGTCGAGGTTGTCCAGGTTGCCGAGTTCGGCCGGAATCGACCCTGTCAGCTGATTGCCGGAGAGATTCAACACTTCGAGGTTGGCCAGATTGCCGAGTTCCTCAGGGATCGACCCGGACAGTTGATTCAACGGCAGGAGCAACGTCTCGAGGCTGTCCAGACCGTCCAGTTGAGCCGGGATGTGTCCAGCGAGGTTGTTGTCCACCAGCCACAATTCCTGTACGCGACCGGTCGCATCGACGCTGACGCCTTTCCAGTTATCGATCGACAGGTCGGACATCCAACCGCCCTGGTCATCCCAATTCGGGCCTCCGGTGGCCTGATAGAAGGCTTCGAGGATTTCACGGTCCGTCAGGGTGCCGGTCAACGTGGTCTGTGCCGGTCCCGGGGCCTGAAGTGCCGTTTGCGCATCCGGTGCCACCATCTCCGGAGCGTCCGGGCTACACGCCCCGAGCATTAGCAATGCCACCCCCAAGCCGGACCAGGGTCGATTCTCAAATGCAAGTCTCGGCACGGCTGACCTCCGTGGTCGCCATTCCTAACGGGTACCGTCAACGCTCGTTTGCGCTTGTTTGGTTCGCTGAGTAGTGACGGTGCGGGCGGAGAAACTATCCGTGCCCTGATCACTGTGGCAAATGAAGTCGCGAGCCATGGTCAGATCGTAACAAACGCACGATATGAGACGGTCCCACCGTATCCGCAGCGCGATTCGCGACTTTTTCGGTCAGAAGGGGCAGCCCCCCCGCGCCGCCCCCTACCAGCGCAACGACAGACTCAGGGCCGCCCGATGCGAGGCTCCGGATCCGGGTGCCCCGGTCCCCCTACCGCCCTCGAAGCTGGCGGCGAAATCCGGACCCAGGCTCATGCGTCCTCCCAGCTGGTACCCGTAGATGCCCTGATTCGCGGCATCGAGCGGCGTCATCGCGATCGCGCTGCCAAACCCGGCCAACGGGGAATACGCGGCGTCGAGCCGTTCCGACAGGAGGACCCTCGCATAGGGCGTGAAGAGCCCCCGGCCCTCGAGGGCCTGGAACCCATATCCGACTTCCGCGTCGACTCGGCGGCTGCCGTAGCCGTAGCCGCCCTGCGTCAGTCCTGCGGCTCCCTGAGCCCAGAGACGCGCGACCCCGCTCGCCGTCGATCCCCAGGACGGCCGCACGCCGAGGGAGAGTCCCCGGCCACCGCCGCCGGGGTTGACGGTGATGGATCCGCCAAGCCCCCATTCTTCGTACTCGTTCTCCTCATGCAGCACCAACATGCGGCCGTGCACCCGAATCGTGAGGGTGCCGCCCCGGTCGAGGAACGTCATCCCGCCGCCCAGTTCCATGCCGAATCCGCTGTCGACTTCCCCGCCGTCCTGGCGCATGCCGATGCGCGCCTGGGGTTGGAGCGTCCCCGACCCGAGCGCGAATCCGGTCGAGCCCTCGAGCATCAGCCGCATCCGGCTGGCGTCCGTGTTCAGCTCCCTGCGTTCCGCGATTTCGGCGGAGTGCATGCGCGCGATGAAGGCGTCGGCGCGCAAGGCAAGCTCGAAGTCGTTCGGGGCTTCCGCGTGGACGAGTGCTCCCTTCGCGCCCAATCCGGCCATCTGCATCGTGATGTCGCTGTCGGGATCCACCTCTCCGCCGCCTTCGATCCCCAATCGACCGGTCCCGTACCCGAGTACGCCCCAGGTGAACAGGCGGTCGCCAAACGCCAGCCGGGCGTACGGGAAGGCGCTGGTGAGCGTGGTGGAGACATCGCCGACATCGTCGTCGCCGGGTCGGCCGAGCTCGAACCGGCCCGATCCGGTGCTGTAGGTCACCGCAAGCCCGGTCACGACCGACCCCGACTCGTAGTCGGCTCCGAGCGCCCCCGTCGTGACCTCGCCGTTTCCGAATCCCTCGCCATCGCCGCTGGTGAACCGCATGACCTCGCCGCCGCCCCACACGGAGTAGCCGCCCCCGCCCTCGGATGCCCCGGGCGAAACCTGAAAGGAACTGCCGCCGAGGAGTCCCCTGGTGGACGGGGGCAGCAACGATGCCAACCCCGCCGGGCCGTTAGTCCCCGAGGCACCGGCCGAGCCCAACCAGGACCCGAGCGAAGCCAGCCCGAGGCTGCCGCCGGGACCGACCGCTCGACCGCCAACCGTCAGATGGTCGTCCGCCCGATGCGCGTGCGAAACCCGATGGCCGATCATCTCCATGGCCTGGCTCGCCACCGACCGGCCGAATCGGTGGAGCCAGTCTTCCGCGGCCATCTCCGCTTCGGCAGTCGAGAAGTTCCGGTAGAACCCGGCTCCGAGAATGAATTCCTGCCCCTGGTACACGTCGAGATCATTATTGGTGAAGGACAGCGCGTAACTAACCTTGGGAGACCCGGTGTCCTCGTCGCCCTCTACGGTCGGATCGTCCCAGAAGTACTCGACGAATCCTCCGCCGGCCTGGGCGGCCGCAATGAGCAACTCGAAGAACGGCACCCCGTTGATGTCCACGATATCCTCGGCGAAGCGGCCCTCACGCCAGGGATTGGCACCGTGGAAGATCACGTACCCGTCGGCCGTGAAGAAGAAGAGATAGATCGGGCCGGACCTGAAATGGCCACCGTCTTCCCTCAGCACGGCCTTCCATTCGTTCGCACGCTCGAACCCTACGAGTCTGATCAGTTCCTGGAACCACTCGAACGAGCCGTGCACGAACTGCCTGAGGGTCTCCCGGTCCACGACATCGGCGGCCGATACCTCGGGGAGCGGAATATCCGGAAGCGGGGTCCCCGCGTGGCTCAGGTCCTGATAGTAGCCGCCAACGACGACGAAGTCCCTTCCGGCCACCTGGGAAAAGTACTTGAGGGCGTAGGCGTCCTTGCACCGGACGTCCGCCGGATCATGGGGATCGTCCCAGCACCACTCCACGAATCCGCCCCCCTCGGTGGCCCCGGCCGCCAGAATCTCCTGGATGATCTTCATTCCGTTGTCGTCCACCACGTCGACAGCGTTCTTGCCGTCGATGTTCGGGTCTTCGCCGTGGATGAAGACGTGCCCCGTAGTCGCGAAGAGGATCAGATACATGTTCCCCACATTCCAGTCACTCCCCTCGACCCTGAAGCCCGTAAGGAGCTTCGAGCCCTCTGCAATGGTCGTGACCTTTGCGAATTCGGAGGTGGCCCAGGTCACGAATCCCTTCAGAGTCTCCCTGTCGACCACTTCACCGGCGGTGACCTTCGGCACCTGTGCGTGTGCCGGGCGGGCAGAAGCCGTGATAACGAGGAACAGAAGGGCGGCGGCCCTTGCGACCGGCGTAATGGACCGCATGGTGGCATCTCCAGAGCAGATAGTGTCGTGGGGCCGATTTTGCTACCCGTATTGAGTCTATGCGATTTCGAGCCGCTGCGGCGACCACTTCTCGGATCCGCATTGCGGATCTTCCATGTGATATCCATGCCGCGATGCAAGTATTGCATATCGCGCATATATCGTGATCACATTTATCATCATGACGAGACGGGTTCGGATTTCGGCGGGTCGCACACTTCATGTGACACAAGTTGCGGCGTCGGTATAGCCAGCCGTGCCGTTTCGGCAGGCCGGACCGCGACAGCCATTGCCATCTGTCATTTCGGCAGTCCCGACCCTGCCATTTTGGCAGACCGGACCGGGACAGCCCCCGTTTTCTGCCATTTCGGCAGGTCCTCCAATGGCACGGCCGATGCAATCAGGTGGACCGGCTGCACAAGGGTGCACCGCATCAAAACCATCAGAATGAGGACTGCCAAATGTCACTGATCAAGCACACGAACCGCTTCGTCCCCTTGAACGATTTCGATGTCCTGGCCAACCGCATGAACCGACTGTTCGGCGACACGCGCCTCGGGAACCTGACCTACGCCTCCAACTGGGTGCCTCCGGTCAGCGTCGAGGAAAAGGGAGGAGAGATCCTGCTCACGGCCGAGCTGCCCGGCATGGCCGAGGACGGGGTCGAGATCAACCTCGAGAACAACGTGCTCACGATCTCGGGCGAGAAGCGCGAGTCGCGCGAGGAGGGCGAGCCCGGAGGCAAGTATCACCTGGTCGAGCGCAGCTTCGGCTCCTTCCGCCGGTCCTTCACGCTGCCGCGCACCGTCCGCGCCGACGGCATCACGGCCGACTTCGAGAACGGCCTTCTGACGGTGCGCCTGCCCAAGGCCGAGGAAGCCGTCAGCCGGAAGATCGAGGTGAGCCGCAGGAGCTGACCTCGGCTGGCGCCACCCGGAGACCGCGCCGTCGGTGCGGCGTCAACCGGGGGACAGGGCGAAGCGGGGCCCGGTCGGCGAGGCCGGGCCCCGTTTCTGCGTGCGCAGGTCGATGCCGAGTGACCTACCTCCCGTCCCTCGGCTTCACCCACCACCGCGGATCGCAGAGCACCATCGCGGGTTCGGTCCCGTCCAGTTGCGCCCGCGCACACGGTCCGGCCCACTCCCCGAGGTAGCTCGCACCCGTCATCTCAGTGATCTGGGCCGGTGTGCTGTTCGCGATGACCCGCAGCCGCTCCAGCATCTCCGGTGTTCGAAGGGCCCCGGCCAACGCGATCGCCTCCAGCATTGCATCGATGGACTCGATGTTGCTCCAGGCGGACAGGTAGCCTTCGGGCGGGCCGTCCAGGTGGAGCGCGGCCGCCTCGGCCATCTCACGTTCGTAGGAGCCGGGTCCGTTCCCCACGACGATGCCGGCCATCACATGCAGTGCCGCTCTGGCGTGGTCCCCGAGCGCGTCGGGCGACAGGGCGACGGCCAGCAGATGCGGGACGGCCTGGTGACCGAAATCGGCCAGTGTCTCCGTCACCTTGCCGCCACTGTAGGCGTACCAGGCCAGGGCCGGCAGAATCCGGGTATCCCCGGTGGCCACGAGGGAGCGTGCCAAGGACGCCGATGTCTCGCCGTGTCCGGCGAGCGACGTGATGAGGACGCCTCTTCTGCGGTCGATCTGCCAGGCGACTTGGCGTTCGAGGGCCTCGATCATCGCGGCCAGCAGTTCGGGTGACCGTTCGTCTGGGGGAATGCCCAGGCTGCGGACGACGCCCTGCTCCCATTCGGCCGGACCTTCGGCCGTGAGCATGCGAATGATGTCCTCCTCGGGCAGCGGAGGCTCCTGCGCCGCCGCCGGAAGCGCGACCACCGGAGCTACGAGGTACATCGCGGTCCCGATCAAAACGTTCAGCTTCAATGTCGTCATTGCTCGTCTCCTCATTATCTCGCGCGGCTACCACGCGGCATGGTAGTGGCGGTCCGCGTACTCGGTAAACGGCTGCCTGTCCCGCGCACCCAGGCTTGTGGCCAACCCGTCAAGCCTGCGCCAGATGGCTTCAACCCTGGCCTGCTCGGCAGCGCTCATGCCATTCCAGTCGTTGGATACGCCAGCGAGCCATTTTACGCTGATGTCGGCGGCCCGGCCCTCGAGGTGCCAACTCGTCGCGGATGCGCCCTGAATGCTGGCGTTGCCGTGCGGACAGCGATACCCGCTCGACAGCGGCAGTGGCTCGCCGTAGTTGAGCCGCAGCCTGTCCAGGTTGTCCTTGAGCGTCTGGCTCACCCACCCGTAGTTCGTGTGCGGGTTGCCGTCGGTCCAGAATCCGTTGAGTTCGTCCCAGCTGAAGTATGTGGCGTCGTTCCCGTTCTCTTCGATCTCGTCGCAGGCGGGGTGGTCGCGTTCCTCTACCGCATAGTCGGTGTACTCCTGAGCGATTCGCTCCTGCTCATCATCGCAGCCGGGGCCGCCGCCACCCGAGCAAAAGAGCAGTTCTTCGGAGACGATCTCGCCGGTCGAGATACGGTAGGTAACCAGGTACCAGCAGATCGTCCCGCCCTCGGACCGGGGCCGTGTCTCCGTGCGCGTGCGCGACCGTGAGGCCGCGAGCCGCCATTCCCCCTCGGCACGGCCACCTTCTCCCGCCCGCGGCGAGATCCCGGAGGGATCGCGGTATCTGACTCCCGGCATGTCTACCAGACCGAGTTCCGCGCCGGCACTGGAGACGACGGTTCCGTCCACGATGGTCGCACCCACGAGATCGATGTCGCCCGACGGAACTCGGACGTGGGTGGTGGCCGTTGCCCGGTCACCGCCCGGGGCCAGCCACGGATCATCGCAGGCACCCAGAGCGAGGAGAGCGATGACACCCAGCGAGATAGAGGGTCGCATGAGAAAACCTCCTGGTAAGGGGTCTTTCCTCCCAGGAGGTCTTTCCTCCCAGGAGGTGGACCGGATCGGCCTGATAGTTGACCCGGTAGGGCACCGACACGGTGTCGGGTCCCGTTTCAAGATCGACAACCCACATCATTGTCCTGTCATTTTCGAAGATGTAGGTCATCGGGGGACGCTCGGACCCGACCGACACCCATTCTCCCAGAAGCGGCTCGGGGGGCTCGCTACAGGGGGACAGGGCGTGGAGGGTGACCGCCGTGAAGAGGGCGGCGAGCCGGGCGCGGCTCGGGCAGCGTCCGGTGCCCGGGTCCCTGTGCGCACCGCACGTCCTCCGGCGGCACGGACGCGGTCGAGATCAACCTCGAGAACGACGTGCTCACGATCTCGGGCGAGAAGCGCGGGTCCCGCGAGGAGGGCGAGCCCGGCGGCAAGTACCACCTGGTCGAGCGCAGCTTCGGCTCCTTCCGCCGGTCCTTCACGCTGCCGCGCACCGTGCGCGCCGACGGCATTACCGCCGACTTCGAGAACGGCCTCCTGACGGTGCGCCTGCCCAAGGCCGAGGAAGCCGTCAGCCGGAAGATCGAGTCATCGCGGCGTGAGCGTCACGGACGCTCTGGTGAAGTAGACCCGTGTGAGGCTCTCGAAGCCGGAGTCTGCGCCCATCAGAAGCCATGCGCGGCCGTCGGAAGGCACCAGAAGCGGCGCGGACACGCCTTGCTCGGCCAACTCCTTGGTCTCCCACCGACGAGGCTCCTCGCAGGTTCTTGAGTTGGCGACATTGCCGAGTACAACCGCCTCGGTGCCGCTGTTCGACTGGCTCCCGATGTCGACGTTCATGCGCAGGTAGGAACCATCGCTGACCGGGAGCGGTTCAACCGCGGTAACACCGGCCTTGATCCATACGCTCTCGCCGGGGGAGCCGCCGACGCCGAAACAGCCCGACGGCGTCTCGGTCGCGATCTCCAGGCTGACCGTGGCCGCATACCGGGCACCGGGTGTCAGCCCGTCGAGCGCCCCCTTGTAGAACATGAAGAGGTCGTCACTCCGGTTGATGCCGGAAATGAACAGCGCGGATCGCGAGTCGAGCGGCGGCGGGATCGCTCGGTAGTCGGCGGTCAACTCGTAGATTTCGGCGTGGTCGGGCGGGTAGTCGGCGAAGCCCGCAACGAATCCCTGAGGCCCGCGGCCAAAATCGAAGGTGAATACCGGTGGGTCTGCGGGGGAGACGACTTCCGCACAGCTGCTGAGCAACGCGCCTGCAATCAGCGCGACCCTTCTCAGTTCACCCTCCGAACAAACGTCACCGCCTGGTCGGAAAACCCGTTCGGCCGTTCCGAGCCGTCGCCATCCGGGTCCGCGGGTTCGAAGTCCACCTGAAACCTGTCCGGCCCCTGGATCTCCACGATGCCGAAGAGGGTGCGGCCCGCCACGGGTCCGTCGTCCCACGGTCCGACGTCAAGGTGGACCGGATCGGCCTGGTAGTTCACCCGGTACGGCACCGGCACGGTGTCGGGTCCCGCCTCCAGCTCGACGACCCACTTCATGATGCTGTCATTGTCGAAGATGTAGATCATCGGCGGGCGCTCGGATCCGACCGACACCCACTCGCCCAGAAGCGGCTCGGCGGGCTCGCTGCACGAGAGCAGGGCGGGGAGGACCAAAGCCGTGGCAAGGGCGGCGCGGCGGGTCACGCGCCTAGTACCGGTAGTGGTCCGGCTTGTACGGCCCGCCCTGGGGCACGTTGATGTAGTCCGCCTGTTCGGGGGTCAGTTCGGTCAGCCGGACGCCGAGCCGGTCCAGATGGAGCCGCGCCACCCGCTCGTCCAGCGTCTTGGGAAGGAGATGGACGCCGATGTCGTAGCTGTCGTGCCGCTGGTGCAGCTCGATCTGCGCCATGACCTGGTTCGAGAAGCTGGCCGACATGACCAGGCTCGGATGCCCGGTCGCGCACCCCAGGTTCAGCAGGCGCCCCTCGGCGAGGATCAGGATGCTCCGGCCGTCGGGGAAGGTCCATTCGTCGAACTGCGGCTTGATCGTCTTGCGCACGGCATCCGACGCCTCCAGCCCCGCCATGTCGATCTCGTTGTCGAAGTGGCCGATGTTGCCCACGAT
>JAPPGZ010000091.1 GCA_028874905.1 Gemmatimonadota bacterium | reverse complement strand
AGTTAGCCGATTCCCTGCCGTGATTCGGACCTCTGCCGATCCGCCGGACGGGCGCTACGCCTCGCTGACCCGGGAGGGTGCATCGGACCGCCGCAACGGCGTGGTGATCCTGGACCTGGCCGACCCGGCGCACCCCGTGATCGCCGCCGAATACACGGAGGGGCTGACGGGCGGGGTGCACAACGCCTTCCCCACCAACGACTACCTCTTCGCGCTGTCCAACGGCGACAAGTACGTGATTCTGGACGTCCGCGACATCAACAACCCGAAGTACGTCTCCGAGTATGACCATCCGAACAGCCGTGTCCACGACGTGTGGGTACATGACGGCATCGCGTATTCGGCCGAGTGGGGTACCGGGCTGGTCGTGGTCGATGTCGGCAACGGACGCTGGGGCGGCACCATCGACTCGCCCGTGTTCGTGACCAGCTACCCCGTGCCGACCGGAGCGACCCACGCGGTGTTCCCCTACTGGTCCGAGTCGGCGGGGAAGTTCTACGTCTTCATCGGCGACGAGATCCTGACGCGCGAGGGCATGGCCTGGGAGGGAGCGGGCCCCGACTTCCGCCAGAAATACGATCCCGAAACCGGTCGCGGCGGATACCCGCGCGCGAGCTGGGGCTACATCCAGGTCATCGACTTCGACGATCCCGCGAACCCGAGGATGGTGGCCCGCTACGAGGTCTCCGAGTTCGGCACGCACAACATCTGGGTCGAGGACGACATCCTCTACCAGGCGTACTACGAGGGGGGCATGCGTCTCGTGGATGTCTCGGGCGAGCTCATGGGGAATCTTTACACGCAGGGGCGTGAGGTTTCCGTCTACAAGGCGTTCGACCCGGTGGGGTTCATCCCCAACTCACCAGGGGCATGGAGCGTGATGCCCCACCGCGATCTGGTCTGGTTCGCGGACATCAATTCGGGACTTTGGGCTCTGAGACTGTCGGAGTCGCCGTAACGGCGGCTGCGATCGACGAAGCCTGGCTGCTCGAAAGTCTCGCCGGGCTGGTGGCCATCCCCTCCTGGCAGGGCGACGAACGGGCGGCCCAGGAGTACGTGGCCGCGGTGATGGACGGGCTGGGGATGGACCTCGATGTCTGGGAGATCGACGAGGCCGAGTTGAGCGGCCACCCCGACTACGCCACCGAGCTCGAGCGCAAAAGCCCGCTGGGGGTGGTGGGGCGCATGGACTGGGACGCGGGTGCCGGGCGCGGTCTCACCGGCAGCGGTCCCACCGGCAGCGGCGCCACCGGGAGCGGAGCCACGCTGATCCTCAACGGCCACGTCGACGTTGTTCCGCCGGGAGACCGTTCCCGCTGGACCACGCCGCCGTTCCGCATGGATGTTCGCGACGGCCGCGTGTACGGGCGCGGGGTGCTGGACATGAAGGGTCCCCTTGTCGCCGGCCTCGCGGGGGTCAAGGCGGTGCTCGATTCCGGCATCCGCCTGCGTGGATCACTTGTCTTTCACAGCGTCATCGGAGAAGAGGACGGGGGACTGGGGACGCTGGCGTCGGTGCTGCGCGGCCACACGGGCGACGGCGCCATCGTCCTGGAGCCGACCGGTCTTCAGGTGGCCAATGCCCAGGCCGGGGCGCTCAACTTCCGGCTCACGGTCCCCGGGAAGGCCGCCCATGGGGCACTCCGCCACGAGGGCGTCAGCGCGCTGGAGAAGTTCATGCTCGTTTACGGACACTTGATGGACTTTGAACGGCTGCGCAACGCCTCTGTGGGCGACTCCCGCTTCGAATCCAATCCGGCGCCGTACCCGATCTGCATCGGAACCGTGCAAGGGGGTGAGTGGGCGTCGTCGGTGCCGGAGGTGGTCCGTGCCGAAGGGCGCTTCGGCGTCGGCATCGGCGAAGATGTCCGCGCGGCCCGCCGCCTGTTCGAGGCCCGGGTGGCCGAGTGCTGCGCACGGGACGACTTCCTGCGCGACAACCCGGTCCGCGTCGAGTGGTGGGGTGGCCAGTTCGCTCCCTGCGAGACCCCGGAGGATGCACGGATCGTCACGGTTGCCCGGTCGGTCGTGCGTGATCTCGGCCTGGGCAGCGACGGGCTTGCGGCGGTTCCATACGGCTCCGATCTCCGCCACCTCGTCAACGCGGGAGGCACACCCGGCGTTCTCTTCGGTCCCGGCGACGTCGCGAACGCGCACCGCGAGGACGAATCCATCGGAGTGACCGAGCTGGTGGACGGCGCACGTGCGGTGGCGCTCGCGGTGACGCGGTTCCTGGGGCGACGGACGTGATCGCGTCCGCGAAGCTTCCCTGAGGGCCACCGGGCGCGTTAGGGCCCGGGAGCGACTTCAGTTCGCCTTCGTCGCCGAGAAGGTGCCGCCTTGCTCGCCCATCGCCCAGGTCCCGCCGAGGGTGCCCTCATCGGCCACGAAATCGATGACGAGCGGGCCATTCGGTCCCGACGCCTCGATGGTGACGGCCTGGTCCACTACAGTGACCGCGTTGATCGGAATGGGCGGGAAGAAGTCGCTCATGATCTGCCCCGTGTATCCGTCCTCGGCCGCTTCGATGGTCATCGAACCCGGGACGAGCTGTCCGTCCACCTCGGCGCTGTAGGAGTAGGTACCGACCGGGTCGAAGGGTGGGGGGCCGGAGGGGCCGGTGGCGCAGGAGATGGCCAGTGTGGCGGCGATCAGGGCAAGGGGGACGCGTCGATTCATTGGGAGGCTCGCTTGCGGGTGGGGTTGGTCTGTGGTCATCGGCGTCTCCAGGTCGGCACATCCGCCGGGTCCACGCCGCTGCGCCGGGCGAAGTCGTCGATCAGCGCCCGGGCTATGCTGTAACCGGGCGGCACCGGGGGCAAGGCGTCGGCGGTGAACCAGCCCACGTCTTCCAGTTCGCCGTCCAGGTTCTGCAGCGTGCCGTTTTCGTACGCCGCCGTGAAGCCCACCATCAGCGAGTCGGGAAACGGCCAGGGTTGACTGCCGAAGTACCGGACGTTCGTGACGCGAATCCCCGACTCTTCCTCGATTTCGCGCCGAACGGCGTCCTCCAGGCTCTCACCGGGGTCGACGAAGCCCGCGAGCACCGAGTACGAGCCGCTCGGGTGGCGGCGCGAGCGGCCGAGCAGGATCTCCGCGCCGCGGGTCACCTGGACGATCACGGCGGGCGACACCTTCGGGAAGATGAGATGGCGGCAGGTGGGACACAGCATCGCCTTGTGGTGCTCCGCCCTGGCGGTAGCGGTGCCGCACACCCCGCAGAAGCGGGAGGTCCGGCGCCATCGGGCGAGGTGAGCCGCGGTGAGCGCCAGCCACAACTCGGGTTCGGAGAGTATCCCGAGCACCGCCCGCAACCCGACGGAGCCGACGCCCGGCGGTGCCTCCCAGTCCGGCTCGGCCAGGGCGGCGGTGGCACACGCACCCGAGTTCGGAGCATGCACCGGAAACCAGTCGAGGTCACCCACCCCCCAGTCCTTCACGTCGCTCAGGGACGGTAGTGCCGCGGCGTCTCCGGCGAGGACGAGACGGTCTTGGACGAACAGGCAGGCTCTCATGGTCTTCCCAAAGGTACGCAACTATTGTGAAGACATGGAAACTGTTCACCTCAACTCACGTCCCGCGTGGGCCAAGGTGGTCGACCAGACCCGGTGCATCGGCTGTCACGCCTGCACCACGGCCTGCAAATCCGAGAACGAAGTGCCCCTCTCGGTTACGCGCACGTACGTCAAGTACGTCGACACCGGGATCTTCCCCGAGGCCCGGCGGTCCTTCCAGGTCACGCGGTGCAACCAGTGTGAAGCGCCCCCGTGCGTGGACGCGTGCCCCACTTCGGCGATGTTCAAGCGCGCGGACGGGATCGTCGATTTCGACAAGAGCGCCTGCATCGGGTGCAAGGCCTGCATCGCGGCCTGTCCGTACGACGCAATCTTCATCAACCCGTCCGATGGCGCGGCCGAAAAGTGCAACTTCTGCGCGCATCGGATCGACGTGGGTCTGGAGCCGGCGTGCGTAGTTGTCTGTCCGACGGAGGCCCTGCTGGTGGGCGACATGAACGACCCGTCGTCAAAGGTGGCCGGGATCATCAACCGCGATCCGGTGGCGGTGCGACGTCCCGAGAAGGAGACGAAGCCGAAGCTGTACTACAAGGGTGCCGACCAGGTGACCCTCGACCCGCTCGCCGCCCGGCGTCCGGAAGGCGGCCTCTTCATGTGGAGCGAGCAGGGCGAGGTGGCACACGGTGTGCCGTCGGGACATCCCGGGCCGTGGAACTCGTCCGCGGCCGCCGTGCTCAGCTACGACATTCCCCACCGCGCCCCGTGGGACTTCCGGGTCTCTCTGTACACCTGGACCAAGTCAATCGCGGCGGGTGCGTATCTGGTGCCGCTTCTCCTCCTGGTGACCGGCGCGCTGACCCCCGCCCATCCGCTGTGGACGCTGGCCGCGCCGGTCCTGGCCGGTGTCTTCCTGGCGCTCACGGGCGCCATCCTGATCTGGGACCTGGAGCACCCCGAACGCTTCCACCTGATCTTTCGCCGCCCGCAGTGGCGCAGCTGGCTGGTGCGGGGCGGATTCATCATCGGCGGCTACGGGGCTGCGCTGGCCGCCCATTTCGCGGCGGCCGTGGCCGGCGTGCCCCCGCCTCCCTGGCTCGGCTGGGTCGGGGGCGGTCTCGCGGTCCTTGCGGCGGTGTACACGGCCTTCCTCTTCGGGCAGGCCAAAGCGCGCGACATGTGGCAGAACCCGCTGCTGCCGGCGCACTTCCTCGTGCAGGCGGGTGTCGCGGGTGGGGCCGTGACCGCCGTTGCTGCGCTCGTCCTTGAGAGTGCGGGGACCGTCACGGCCGCCGCGCTGTCGGTCTTCGCCGTGGCCAGCGCGGCTCACGCCCTCATGATCGCCGGCGAGGTCCTCATGCCCCCGCCCACCGCGCACGCCCGCCTCGCCGAACGCGAGATGACGCACGGCCGCTTCCGCCGCTGGTTCCGGCTGGGCCTGGTCGGCGCGGTGGTGGGTGCCGCTGCCCCCTGGCTGGCCGCAGCCGCGCCCGGGTTCGGCTGGGCCGCGATGGCACTGGGACTCGCCGCGCTGCTCGCCTACGAGCACGCCTACGTCCAGGCCGGACAGTCGGTGCCGCTGGCATGAGCGGCACGCTCGACGACCTGAACCGCCGGGTGTCCGCCTCCAGAGCCGACGTCGAGGCCCGCGGCGAGACCTTCTATCCCGGAGCGAGCCGGGTGCACCTCGCCGCTTTTCCACCGAAGGAGCGCTGGAGCGACTGGGTCGAACTGGACTCGAAGGCGTGGCCCGAGCGTGTGGAGCGTCGCTACATGCTGGTGCCCACCACCTGCTTCAATTGCGAGTCCGCGTGCGGCCTCCTCGCGTACGTCGACCGTGACACCCTGGAGGTGCGCAAGTTCGAGGGCAATCCGGAGCATCCGGGGTCGCGCGGGCGGAACTGTGCCAAGGGACCCGCCACCGTCACGCAGCTTACCGATCCGGACCGGATCCTCTACCCGCTGAAGCGGACGGGCTCGCGCGGCGAGGGGAAGTGGGAGCGAGTAGGCTGGGACGAGGCGCTGGACGACATCGCCGGGCGGATCCGCGCGGCCATGGACGAGGACAGGCACCGCGAGGTCATGTACCACGTCGGACGTCCCGGCGAGGACGGCTTCACGGAGCGGACGCTGGCGGCGTGGGGCGTAGATGGTCACAACTCCCATACAAACATCTGTTCTTCGGGTGCGCGCATGGGCTACCACCTGTGGATGGGGATGGACCGCCCCAGTCCGGATCACGAGAACGCGCGCGTCATTCTGTTGGTCAGCAGTCACCTGGAGGCCGGCCACTATTTCAATCCGCACGCCCAGCGGGTGATGGAAGGGAAGAAGCGGGGGGCGAGGCTGATCGTCTTCGACACGCGGCTTTCCAACACGGCGACGCATGCGGACCACTGGCTGTCGACGTACCCGGGCTCGGAGGCCGCGGTGCTGCTGGCAGTCGCGAGCCACCTGATCCGCACCGGCCGTTACAACGAAGGCTTCGTGGAACGCTGGTGGAACTGGCGCGAGTACCTGGAGGAGAACCACCCCGGGGAGCCGGCCACCTTCGAGACCTTCAAGACGGTGCTCGGCGAGCTCTACGCCGACTGCACATTCGAATTCGCGGCCGCCGAGAGCGGCGTTTCAGCTGAAACCATCGAGGCGGTGGCGGAGACCGTAGCGGGCGCGGGCACCCGGCTGTCCACGCACAACTGGCGGAGCGCGGCGGCCGGCAATCTGGGCGGCTGGCAGGTGGCGCGGGCGCTGTTCTTCCTGAACGCGCTGATGGGCGCCGTCGCGGTGCCCGGTGGAACCTATCCCAACTCGTGGAACAAGTTCGTACCGCGGCCGATTCGCATGCCTGCACAGCATCCGAAGCGCTGGAACGACCTGACGTGGCCGTCCGACTATCCGCTGAGCCTGATGGAGATGTCGTTCCTCCTGCCGCACCTGACCGCCGAGCGGAACGGGCGTCTGGATGTCTATTTCACCCGCGTGTACAACCCGGTGTGGACAAATCCCGACGGCTTTTCGTGGATCGAGATGCTGACCGACCCGGAGCGGATCGGGCTGCACGTCGCGCTCACGCCGACCTGGAACGAGACCGCGTTCTTCGCCGACTACGTGCTGCCCATGGGCCACTCGTCGGAGCGCCACGATCTGACTTCGTACGAGCAGTACGACGGATATTGGCTCGGTTTCCGGCAGCCGGTCCTGCGCGCCGCACGCGAGCGGCTGGGACAGGACGTGGCGTCGACCCGGGACGTGACGCCCGGCGAGGTGTGGGAGGAGAACGAGTTCTGGATCGAGCTGACGTGGCGGATCGACCCGGACGGCTCGCGCGGGATCCGCAAGTTCTTCGAGTCGCGCAAGCGGCCGGGCGAGAAGATGACCGTGGACGAGTACTACGGTTGGATCTTCGAGAACTCGGTCCCGGGGCTGCCTGAGAGTGCCGCGCGAGAAGGTCTGACACCGTTGGCGTACATGCGTCGGTACGGGGCGTTCGAGATCAGCCGCGGTGTGGGTGCGGTCTACGAGGGGCGGGTTCCGGAGGCAGAGCTCGAGGACGTGCATGTCGACGCGGATGACCGTGTGTTCACGCGGGCCGCGGCGCCCCCGTCGTCCAACGTGGTGCCGCTGCCGCCGCTCGACGGCGACGCGGAGGGGCGGCGGCGAGTGGGTGTCGAAGTGGATGGTGTGGTTCGTCGCGGGTTCCCGACTCCCACCGGCCGGCTCGAGTTCTGGTCGCGGACGCTGGCCGAGTGGGGATGGCCCGAGATGGCGGTGCCCGGCTACGCGCGCTCCCATGTGCACAAGGCGAACCTGGAGCGGGATCAGATGTGCCTGATTTCCACCTTCCGGCTGCCGGTGCAGATTCACACGCGCAGCGCCAACGCCAAATGGCTGAACGAAATCGCGCACACCAACCCGTTGTGGCTACACCCCCGCGATGCCGACCGCATCGGGGTGGGGACCGGGGATCTGGTCCGGGTGGAGACCGGGATCGGTCACTTCGTGGTGAAGGCGTGGGTGACGGAGGGGATTCATCCCGGGGTCGTGGCGTGTTCGCATCACATGGGGCGGTGGAAGACGGGCGAGGGGCCACGCCAGACGATGGCGACCGTCGCGCTCAGCCGTGAGGGGAGCGCGTGGGGGATGAAGAGAAAAAACGGCACCGGGCCCTTCCACTCCGAAGATCCCGACACATCGCGGATCTGGTGGGCGGACGTGGGCGTGCATCAGAACATGACTTTCCCCGTGCAGCCCGATCCAATATCCGGGGCGCATTGCTGGCACCAGGCGGTCAGGGTGAGTAGGGCGGAGCAGGGTGACCGGTACGGTGACATCGTGGTCGACACGGAGCGGTCGCGGCGCGCCTTTCGGCGCTGGTTGAAACTCACCCGTCCGGCCGGACTCCATTCGCCGGACGGAACCCGACGCCCCTACTGGCTGCTGCGGCCCGTGCGGCCTGAGCGGGAGGCATTCCGGCTGCCGGAGAAGGCGGGCGGGAACGGGTTGCCGGTGCAGGACGCCGCGGAACGGCCGCCGGCGTCCGTTGAAGGCGTCCGCCCTGGCGACTCGGATGCGGATCGCCAGGCCGACCCCTGACGTCGCATGGAACTTTTCCGCGCGCTCGGCTCGCTGATCGAGTCCCCCTCACGCGAGCACGAGCGGATCGCCGAAGCGATCGGCCTGCCCCGTCCGCCGACTCGGTCCGTCCACGGGACCATCGTGGCATATCAGCGTTACCCCTATGCGTCCGTCTACCTTGGTCCCGAGGGAATGATGGGTGGCGAGGCCCGCGACCGGGTGGCGGGATTTAGCCGAGCGCTGGGGGTCGACGCGGAGACGGAAGAGGATCACCTGGCATCGCTGCTGGGGCTGCTGGCTGCGCTCGACGGATGGCAGCGGGAAGAGCGCACCGAGGCGCGCCGCGTGCTCCTGGACCAGGCCCGCATGACGCTGGTCTGGGAACACCTGGTATCCTGGCTCGGTCTCTACCTGGCAAGCTTCGAGGGGTGCGGGGACGCCTTCTACGAGGCGTGGGCGAACCTGCTCGGTGGGACGCTGGACGAGGTGGCGGACGAAATGGCGTTGCCAGGCTACCTGCCCGCAGCGTTGCGCTCGGCGCCCGGACTCGCGGATCCGCGGCGTGAAGGCGGCCGCGCGTTCCTGGCGGGACTGCTGGCGCCGGCGCGCGTCGGCGCGATCATCCTGCGCGACGATCTGGTCCGGCTCGGTGACGAAGTGGGGCTGGCCTGCCGCGCGGGGGAGCGGCGGTACGTGCTGCGGTCGTTTTTCGCGCAGGATCCGGTCGGAACGCTGCGGTGGCTGGCCAGCCACGCGGGCAGGTGGAGCGAGAAGCTCGCCGGGCGGGGACCGGAGCCGATTGCGCGATGGTGGTCGGGGCGGGCGTGCGAGTCCGCGCGGCTGCTTGCCGAACTGGCGGAGGGAGCGGTGGCCGAGGGGTCGGTCGTGGCCGGGGTGACGGAAAGGTGAGCGTGCGGGGAGCGGGAAAAGGGGGGGGTGGCGGTCCCGTCGTGGGGGCGGCGGCGTGGTCCGCGCGCCGTGCGACGTCCAGGGACGTGGTTGCGGGCCTGAGCGTGACCCTTCTGATCATTCCGCAGAGCATGGCATACGCGGAGCTGGCGGGCCTCCCCAGCGTGCATGGGCTTTACGCGTCGGCGTTGCCGCTCATCGCGGCCGGACTGTTCGCTTCCTGTCCATACCTGCAATCGGGCCCTGTGGCCCTGACCGCGCTGCTCACCCATGGTGCCCTCGTCACCATTGCGGCACCCGGGAGCCCGGAGTATGTCGGTGCGGCCGCCCTCCTCGCCCTGATTGTGGGAATCACACGGCTGGCGATCGCCCTGGTGCGTGCCGGCAAGGTCACGTATCTGATGTCTCAGCCCGTCGTCAGGGGGTTTACCTCGGGGGCTGCCATTCTCATCCTGTTGTCACAGTTTCCCTCCGCACTGGGCCTGACGGCCTCGGGCGAGAGCGGGCTTGTCGGCAACACCGTCCAGGCGTTGCTCAGTCCGGGGACCTGGAACGCGGCCGCCATCGTGCTGACGGTGCTCACCGTGTCGATCACACTCCTCGCACGGAGGATCCATCCGCTGTTTCCGGGGGCACTGGTAGCGGTTCTGGGTGGTGTCCTCTTCGCCACGCTGGCCGGCTACCGGGGACCGATCGTGGGGACCATCCCGGGTTCGCTGCCGCCGATCAGCCTCGCCTTGTCCTGGAACCTGGTACCGGCGCTGTTCCTGCCGGGCGTGGTGATCGCGCTCGTGGGCTTTGCCGAGACCACCGCCATTGCCCGCAGCTTCGCGACCCACGACCGCGCGAGGTGGAGCCCCGACCGGGAGTTCCTGGCCCAGGGAGCCGCCAACGTCGTCTCCGGGATTTGCGGTGGCATGCCCGTGGACGGTTCGCTTTCCCGCAGCAGCCTCAATCACCTTTCGGGAGCCGGGACCCGTTGGTCCGGGGCCATCACGGGCGTTGCCGTCCTGGTGTTCCTGCCCTTCGCGGGCGTGTTGTCCGCGCTCCCGAAGGCGGTATTGGCGGGGATCGTGATCGCGGCGGTCGGCAGCCTCGTGCGCCCACGTCTGCTGGTCAACGTCTGGACGCTGTCGCGGATTCAGGCGCTGGTGGTATGGTTCACCCTCGCGCTGTGCCTGCTTCTCGCTCCCCGGATCGAGCAGGCGCTGTTGCTGGGCATCCTGGTGTCCCTGGCCATCCACGTCTGGCGTGAACGACGGGCCGGGTTCGATAGCTGGATGGAGGACGGGGTACTGCACCTCGAGGTCAAGGGCATCCTCTGGTTCGCCTCGGCGCCGCGGCTGGAGGAGGCGCTGATGAGCAGGCTCACGGACGCGGGGCGAGTATCCGAGGTGGTCATCCACCTGGAAGGCCTGGGGCGAATCGATCTCACCGGGGCTCTTGTGCTCAAGCGAGTGGTTGAGGAGACTCGGGCCATGGGGATACCCTCTTCGTTGAGGGGAGTGCCACCACAGGCCCGGGAGCTGATCGACAACATCTTCGGGATGCCGCCGGCCACATACCTGTAGGAGCCACGAAATGCAAAAGCTGATCCTTGCCTTGCTTGCGACCGGCGCGTTTGCGCAGCAACCCCCTGCGACCCACATCTCCAGCGCGGACATTCGCGCCACAATCGACAATGCCCCGGAAGGACGGGTCAGCGACCAGCAGATCCGCCATATCGACGCAGGTGGACACAATGTCGGCGTGGGTGTCGTCCAGCGGCCGCCCTCCACGTCGCTGGGGGCCATACAACACCACAACCAGACCGAGGTCTACTACGTCGTTTCTGGCCGTGGGACGCTGGTGACGGGCGGCGCGCTGTCGGACGGTCGTCGTCTGGATCCGGAGGGGGCCGTGGTGCGGACACTCACTGGCCCCAGTTCGGTAGGTGGCATCGACGGTGGGGAAAGCCGGGAGATCGGTCCGGGCGACATGGTTATCATACCGGCGGACTCGCCGCACGGCTTCAGAGAGATCACAGAGACCATCACCTATATCGTCGTGCGGGTGGATCCGGAGCAGCTTGTGGAGCTGAAATAGGAAGAGCGCATGCACGATCACGATCACGACCCCGACGGCGACAACGATCATCGGCACGATCACCACTACGCCGGGCACGAAGACCACCATCACGAGGACGGTCACCACGGCCACGACCACCAGCACGTTCCCCCGGACATTTCTCTCCGCGTAAAGGCGCTGGAATCCCTCCTGGTCGAGAAGGGGATGGTCGATGTCGCCGCGCTTGACGAGATCGTCGATTCCTTCGAGAACCGAATCGGCCCCAGGAACGGCGCCCAGGTAGTCGCTCGGGCATGGACCGACCCCGCGTTCCGCGAGCGGCTTCTGGCGGACGGCACCGCGGCGATCGGCGAGCTCGGTTACCTTGGTGGCCAGGGCGAGCACATGAAGGTGGTCGCCAACACCCCGAACGTGCACAACCTCGTGGTCTGCACCCTTTGTTCGTGCTATCCGTGGCCCACGCTGGGTCTGCCGCCGACCTGGTACAAGTCGTCGGCCTATCGGGCGAGGGCCGTGATCGAACCGCGCGAAGTGCTGCGCGAATTCGGTCTCGACGTTGCCGCCGATGTCGAGGTACGCGTGTGGGACAGCACCGCCGAGATACGCTACCTGGTGTTGCCGGAGCGCCCCGGCGGCACCGAGGGCATGACCGAGGAGGAGCTGGCCGAACTTGTCACCCGCGATGCCATGATCGGGGTCGCGAGGGTCGCGGCACCGCAGCGGAGCGACTCGTGAACAGCATCCACGACATGGGCGGCATGGACGGGTTTGGTCCTGTCGTGCGCGAAGACGACGAGCCGGTATTCCATCACCCGTGGGAGGGGCGGGTGTACGCGCTCACCCGGGTGGTGAAGCCCTGGCTGCGCGGGCGCAGGTTGCCCGGCTTCCGATTCGTGCTCGAGAGCATTCCGCCCGCGGACTACCTGCGGATGTCGTACTACGAGCGCTGGTTTCACATGGTGGTCACGCGCCTGCTCGCCGGAGGCCTGGTAACCGGACCCGAGGTCGAATCCGGCAGACCCGACCCCGACGAGTCCAGCCCCGAACTGCTTCCTCCCGTGGATGGCTCCCTTGGCTTCGGACTTCTGAACCGGGATGTGCCTGCCCGCCTTGCGCCGGGCGACCGCGTGCGTGTGCGGAACCTCAACCCGCGTGGCCACAACCGGCTTCCGCGATACGTGAGGGGTCGTCTCGGGAGGGTCGTCGAGGACTACGGAGTCTACGCGCTGCAGGACAGCGATGAGCGCGGCCAACTGCCGTTGGACGATCCCCAGCACGTCTATTCGGTTCGTTTTGAAGGCCGGGAGCTTTGGGGGGACCGGTCGGGTGGTGTCCAGGATGCCGTATACGTGGATCTGTGGGAAGAATACCTGGAGCTGGCGTGATGGAGACTTCATCACATGCCCGCCGGGAGCGCCTCGAGGAACTGCCGCCATTGCCCCGGGATGAAGAAGGACCCGTTTTCGAGGCGCCGTGGCAGGCCCAGGCCTTTGCGCTGGCGGTAAAGCTCTCGGAGTTGGGGCATTTCTCCTGGAAGACCTGGGCCCGGGCGCTTGCGGACGAAATATCGGCTGCGGATGCGCGAGGCGACCCGGACGACGGATCCCGATACTACCATCATTGGGTCGCTGCGCTGGAGCGGCTGGTTGCCGGCCGCGATCTGATCGACCTTGCGGCGATGACCGAGCGCAAGGATGCATGGGCGGAAGCGTACCGCCGCACGCCGCACGGCCAACCCGTGGAGCTGCGCCGTCCCGCTTGAGACGGTGCCGCCCGCCAGAAGGCAATGCGCCCGTCAGTAGGCGATTGCGTAGGCCTCGCGGCGCGGGTCGGAAGCCGCGGTAAGCGTGCCGTCGCGGTCGCGAAGAATCATCTGCGCCCCGCCGAAAGTCGCGGTCCACCCCTGCACCACCTCCACGTCGTGGCCCAGTCGGTCCAGGCCCCCCAGCACTGAAGCAGGGACGCGGTCCTCGAACGCGACCCGCAGCCCGTTGTAACTGCGGAACCGGGGGGCCTCGATCGCGGCCTGCGGGGTCATCCCGAAGTGCACGAGATTGTTCACGATCTGCAGCAGGCTCTGCGGCTGGCTGTCCCCGCCTGGGGTCCCGACGGTGAAGGCGAAGCTGCCGTCGGTGTGGATCGCCATCATGGGGGTCAGGGTGTGGTAGGGCCGCTTGCCGGGACCGATGACGTTCGGATGGCCGGATTCCAGGTTGAACAGGGCGCCGCGGTTGTGCAGCACGACGCCTGTCTCCGGCTCCAGCAGCCCCGAGCCGAAGCCCGCGAACAGGCTCTGTATCCAGCTGACCGCGTTGCCCCATTGGTCGACGGCGGTCAGGTAGACCGTGTCCCCGGAGTCGTTGAGCGACTGCCTGGCAGCCAGCACGGCGGGCACCACTCCGGGCGCGCGCTCCTCGGCCGCTCTGTCGGGGTCGACCATAGCCGCACGCGCCCCGAGATATGCGCCATCCAGCAGGTCATCGAGCGGAATGTCCGTGAATTCCGGATCCGCCGCCCACTGGTCCCGATCCGCAAAGGCCAGCTTCTTCATCTCGATCAGGAGGTGTAGGTACTCGGCGCTGTTGTGGCCCATTTCGGCGATGTCGAAAGACCTGGCCATCTCGAACAGCTGAAGTTGGGCGATCCCCTGGGTGTTGGGCGGGAGAACCAGCATGGTGTAGTCCTCGAAATCGCCCCGCAGAGGCTCGACCCAGGTTGTCGTGTGTGCGGCCAGGTCGACGGCTCGCACATACCCGCCCTCCGCCTCGATGAAAGCCGCAAGCCGCTCCGCCACGCGCCCGCTATAGAAGCCGTCCTTGCCGTTTCGTGCGATCAGATCCAGCGTCGATGCGAGCGCCGGATTGAGCAGAAGACTCCCGACCGGCGGCGGCTCGCCATGGGGCATGTAGAGAGTTCGGGCATGGTCGTTCAGCGCGCCCGACTGGGCTCGAATGTCGCTGGCCAGCCGCGTGGAGACCGGGAATCCGTCCCGTGCGTACCGGATCGCTGGAGCAAGAAGTTCCCCAACGGGCAGGGTGCCGAAGCGGTCCGTGGCGTCGACCCACGCGGCAACAGCCCCGGGTACCGTAACGGAGAGGGGTCCGTTGCCTGGCACCTCGACCAGTTCCCGTTCCGCGAACAGCGCGGGCGTGGCCAGGACACCGGCTCGGCCACTGCCGTTCAGCGCGTGGACACGACCGCTCTCCGCCTCGTAGTAGAGCGCAAACGCGTCACCGCCGACACCGTTCATGTGAGGCCGAACCACGGCCAGCACACCGGCCATGGCGATCGCCGCATCCATCGCGTTGCCGCCCCGGCGCAGGATGTCGTAGCCCGCGGCCGCGGCGAGGGGATGGCCCGCCGATACCGCGCCAGTGACACCTCGCACGTCGGGGCGATTGGTGGCCGGGAAGTGAACGTCGGTGGGCCGTGACGCGACAGCGTTCGATTGGGCCGAGGAATCAGGGGTCTCGCAGGCTCCCGCCGTCACCAGAACTCCGGCGCTGACAAGGAGGGAGAGTACGACGGGATTGCGTCGCGCGGACGGGCGACCAGGCAACTCGAGCATACGGTCATGGTCCTGAATCGGGGGTGGAGAGCCACGGTTGGCGTTGGAGGATGGCATATGGCGGGGCTCGGCGCCAGTTCGCGTACCGACGGGATACTCGCCGCCGCCGGCAGGTCAGCGGCCCGTCCGCGGAGCAGGCTGCCCGCGTCATTCAGGCCGTTTACGGACTCCGCCGGAACCTCCTGCGCGTCCAACCCAGTGCTTCGCTTGCGGCCACCGCCATCACCGCCGCCAGCACGTTGAACAGTATGTCTACCCGATCGAAGAAACGACCGGGCACGAGCAGTTGAATGAATTCGTCCAGCGTGCCCAGCAGGGCCGTCGACACGACGGCGAGCACGGCGGGCACCGGCACGCGACGACCCTGCGCGGCCCGCTCCGCCAACGCCTCCTGGATCAGCACGGCAACGATACCGTACTCGATCAGGTGACTGCGCTCGGTCGGAACGGCCATTCGCGCAAACACCAGCAGGTAGGCCGTTGCGATGCCGAGCGCCACGATCATCTCGGCCCCGCCGGGCCTTTCAGTCAACCCTCGTGTCACCAGCACGCCCAACACTCCGAAGCAACCAACGACGAACAGACCCTCACCGACACCAGTGCCTGCCAGGGCATCGGCCAGTGAGCGCGCCAGACCCAGCGTCGAGTAGATCGCTGCCATCACGGCCGCCGCACACGCCCACAGGTTCCGTTCGCGGCTGGAAGAGAAGAGCATCATGGCGTAAATGATAGCGTGGCGCGTCGGCGACATCGGCCTTGGCGGACAACCTTGCCAGCGCGGTCGCACGTCCAATCACGGGACCGTCCATACAGACCGCCGAGCCCGGTGCCACCATGGGCGGGATCACCCGATTTCAGTTCCCCAGACGGACCTGCACGGAGGCCATCGGACAATGACAACCGCCCGCTTGCTCGGTTCACCCGCCATCGCGCTCGCGTTCAGCGCCACCGCCCTTCATGCCCAGGACGTGATCGAACTGCCGGGCCGGGACCGGCCCATCGAACCCGACTTCGAGGAGGTCTACCGCGTCGGTGTGCTCGACGGCGAGTCCTGGGAGATGTTCGGCCGGATACGCCGGGTGGCCTTCGACGCCGAGGGCAACCTGTATGTGTTCGACGCCTCGGACGCGATGGGTTCCGACCTGCGGGTCCTGGTGTTCGACGCCGCAGGCGGCTTCACACGGGAGTTCGGCTCGTCGGGACAAGGCCCCGGCGAATTCAACCGGCCAGCCGGCTTTGCCGTGCTCCGGGATGGAACCGTTGTGGTTAGCGACGCTGGCCACGGCGCCTACCAGATGTTCGACCGGTCGGGGGTCTTCCAGCGGATGGTCCGCGCCGGCGACGAGCCGGGCAGCACGCCGGGGCTCTCGGGGAACGTCCAGCCCGACCCGCGCGGCGGAGCCGTCTTCGTCGGAGGCTTCGGCGGAGGGCCGGGCATCAGCTTCCGAACAGGAGGTGCGGACAGCGGCATCGCTCCTCCTACTTCCCGTCCGGTCGTGCGGATTGGACTCGGCGACGATGGCGTTCAGGCGGACACGGTGGTCCACGGATGGCTGCCTCCGCGCAGCGAACTCGACCTGCCAACCGACGTTCCCGCACAGCTTCGGGACATGATGGGAGGAATGAGCCTGCGCACCCGGTTCGAGCCCAGGCTTCTGGTGGGTACCCTGCCGGACGGAGGCATCGTACACTCCGATTCGTCCGCCTACGCGCTCAAGGTCACGCCGCCGGGCGCAACGGAGGTCGCACGAGTGATCCAGCGCCCCCTGCTGCCGGAACCCCTGACGGCGGAGGATCAACGGGAGTACGAGGAACGGACCGCGGCCGCGCGCGAAGAGGCTGGCCAGGCCGCCGGCAGGGCGGGTCTCAGAATGGTGCAGTTTCAGCAGCGCGGAGAAGGCAGCAATCCCACCCCGACTGCCACCTTCCGTATCGAACAGAGGTATTACCACGAGATCCCCGTGCTCCGCGGCCTTGCCGTCACATGGGACAGCCGCATCTGGGTGCAGCGCCGGGGTGAACTGCCAGAGAGCGACGGACCCATCGATGTGCTGACGGCCGGAGGCGAGTACGTCGGCACCTACGCCATGGACGCCACCCAGGTGCCGGACGCGTTCGGTCCGGACGGACTGGCGGCCTTCATCGAGCTTGACGATTTCGACGTGGCCCGCGTGGTGGTGCGGAGGCTGCCTGCCGAAGTACGCTAGTTTCCGCGCCTGGCGGCGGACATGCCCTGTTCGCATTGTTTCGGGTGGAGGAGGGCGGAGGCTTCCGACGCAGCCGGAGACCTGCAATGACCGGCAACATCAGGATCGCGTCCACGGACGATGCCGCACCCTCCACGCGATTCAGCGTGGGAAGCATGGTGGCGCCCCTTCGCCGCGTCGCGATGCGCCGCCCCGGCCCGGCGACATTCGAGGCCGATCCGGTGCGTTGGCACTACGCGGGCCCGCTCGACGTCGACCGCCTCGCGCGGCAATACGATGCGTTCGCCGGGCTGGTTGCGGACTCGGGCGCGGAGATCGAATGGATCCCGGACGCAAACGATGGGCTCGCCGACTCCATCTTCGTCTTCGATCCCTCGTTCATGACCCCGGTGGGCGCGATCCTGCTCCGTCCCGGCAAGTTGCTGCGGCGCCCGGAGTTGGCGTTGCATGAAGCGCTGTATGCGCGGCTGGCGGTGCCCGTCATCGGTGCAATCGAGCCTCCGGGAACCGTGGAGGGCGGCGACCTGATGTGGCTCGACAAGCAAACGCTTGCAGCAGGACGCGGGTTCCGTACCAATCGGGAGGGGATCGACCAGCTCCAGGTGATCCTGGCCCCGGTTGGGGTGGAAGTGCATGCGTTCGATCTGCCCATGTGGCGGGGCACCGATGCCTGCCTGCACCTGCTCTCGGTGATCAGTCCCCTGGACCGTGACCTGGCGCTGATCTACCCGCGGCTGTTGCCGGTCGCGCTATACCGGCTCCTGGTGCAGCGCGGCATCCGGTGTCTGGAAGCGAGCGACGAGGAGTTCGAGGCGTCGAACGGCCTCAACCTGAACGTGCTGGCGCTCGGGCCGCGGCGGTGCATCGCGGTGGACAAGTTTCCGAGCACCGTGAAGCTCATGAGGGATGCGGGTTGCGAAGTGGCGTGCTTCAATGCCGATGCGTTGTGCATCCCGTGCGAGGGAGGTCCGACCTGTCTGACGCTGCCGTTGTGGAGGGGCTGAGCGCCACCCAGCGCGGCTTCGGGTGGAACCCGGTTCGCGGTGACTCGTAGGGAGGGGTTGGTGTTCTTGCCTCCCCGGAGCCTTTCTGGTCGTCACACTACGGAGAACACAACATGGAATGGGAATTCGTCGCCCCCATGATCGTTTCCATCGTGCTTATCCTCACCGTGGGTGGGGTGGTCCTCTTGCGGCCGCTGGCAAGACGACTCGGCGCGCTTCTCGACGTCATGGTGCTGGAGAAGAGCAAGACGTCCGGGATGGAGGACCGCAGCATCGGGGACGCGATCGAAGCAATGAACGACAGGCTTTCGCTCCTGGAAGAGCGCCAGGACTTCACCGAGCGGCTGATTGCCAGTGAGGGATCCGGCCCGGCCGGGCAGCGAGAGTAGTCTCTGGCGTGCGGGCGAGCGCCAGCCCGTCGGATACTCTACGGAATCGGCCCCGCCCACCCCGCTTCGGCGACAAGCAGCAGCAGGGCCCGCTGGATGGCCAGATGCCCGTCCACGTTGACCCAGTACTCTCCGGGCGAGTGTGCGCCGAAGCCCATTCCACCGCGGCCTATTGTCACCGCCGGTACGCCGAGGGCGATGGGGACGTTCGAATCGGTGGAGGACCGGCCGAGCGTGCCCTGTACCCCGAAAACAGCGGTGGCGGCCAGGGCTCGCTGGACAAGCGGGGCCTTCCGATCCCCCTCGCCGGAGGGACGGTCGCCGATCTTGTCCTTGTCCACAGTAAGCGGAGGGCCGCTCCGTCTCAGTCCGTTCTCTTCGCGGAGCCCCCGGTCCATCGCCTCGAGGAATACCTGCTCGATTCGGGCCAGGCTCTCGGGGCTGACCGAGCGCATGTCGACCTCCATCCAGCTGTCGAAAGGGATGGCGTTAACCGAGGTCCCGCCTCCGATGCGTCCCACGTTGTAGCTTGTCCGGGGTCCGCTGCGGGTCAGGGTGTCGGCGGCGTCCTGGAAGAGCCGTACGGCACGGCTCATGGCGTGCGCGGGGTTGGCCAGTCCGAACGCGCCCCAGGAATGGCCGCCGGATCCCTTGAAGGTGACGCGGTAGCGAACCGAACCGAGCCCGTCGACTACGAGCCGTTGCAGACCCCCGCCGTCCACCTCGATCCAGGCATCCGGGGCCGTGTCGGGGTCGCGGTATATGTGCTTCATGCCGCGCAGGTCACCGAGACCCTCCTCGCCGACGACCCCGACGAAATGGATGTCCGCGCCCGTCTCAATGCCCGCTTCCTCCATGGCGCGCAGAACCGCCAGCACGACCACAAGCCCCCGTGTGTCGTCCCCGATTCCGGGCGCGAACAGGGTATCTCCGCGCTGGGTAACCGTCACGTCCGTTCCCTCCGGGAAGACCGTGTCGAGATGGCCGCCGAGGCCAACGGTGCGTCCCCCGCGCCGGCCCCGCCGCAGACCGATGACGTTGCCCACATCGTCGGTCCACACGGAATCCGCACCCAGCTCGGTCAGGAGTTCCGCGAAGCGGCGCCCCCTGGCCGCTTCCATGAACGGCGGGGCGGGGATCTCGGCAAGTTCGATGAGTTGCCGCAACGCCCACTCGTCGAGTTCCTCGACAATGCGGAACGCGTTGGTGATCGCCGGGATCGCGGCGAGGTCCCGCGCCTCGCGGGTGTATTCCGTGGAAGCGGTGGTCTGGGCGGTCAGGGGCATGGTGGTTGCGGTCGTGATGAGGAACGCGACAGTGGCTGAGCGCACGGATCGAACTCTGGTTGCAGGTTGCGTGCGGGCCGGTCCCGTGGTGCCGGGGGGTTGGCGCAAGGTCGGGTGTCAGCGAGGCGGGCCCGGAGCCGAGTCGGGCGCACCCGTCATGGGCTCGTCGCGGCTGACTACCCGTGTCGCCGGCCCGGCGATAAGAGGGTCCGGACCGGTTACGACCGAATGATCCTTGTCCGGGTAGGGCAGCCGCGAGAGAAAGTGTTGCATCGCGGCGATGCGCGCCCGCTTCTTGTCGTCCGACTTGATGACCGTCCAGGGCGCATCCGCGGTGTCGGTATAGAAGAACATCGCCTCCTTGGCATGGGTGTACTCGTCCCATTTGTTCAGCGAAGCCAGATCGATCGGCGAAATCTTCCACTGCTTGAGCGGGTCGGTCTTTCTGCGGTCGAACCGGTACGCCTGCTCCTCCTGCGACACCGAGAACCAGAACTTGAACAGGCGAATCCCGCTGTTGACCAGCATACGCTCCACTTCGGGACACTGGCGCAGAAACTCGAGGTATTCCTGGCCCGTGCAAAAGCCCATGACGCGTTCCACGCCGGCCCGGTTGTACCAGGAACGGTCGAAGAGCACCATTTCGCCGGAGGTGGGAAGGTGGTTCACATAACGCTGGAAGTACCACTGGCCACGCTCTACGTCGCTGGGCTTGTCCAGAGCGACCACGTGCGCGCCGCGGGGATTGAGGTGCTCCATGAAGCGCTTGATTGTCCCGCCCTTTCCGGCGGCGTCGCGTCCCTCGAAGAGTATGACGATCTTGACACCGGAGTTGCGGACCCAGCGCTGCACTTTGAGGAGTTCGACCTGCAGCAGGGCTTTTTCCCGGTTATACGCGCGGCTCGGCATCTTGTCCTTGTACGGATAGACCCCCTCGCGGAAAACGCGCTCGATGGTTTCGGGCGTCTCGGCGACCTCGGGAATGCCGGACGTCTGCAGGCTGTCCATGGCCTCGGCACTTCCCTTCGTATTCGCCGATGACATGTGCGGCTCCTTTGGCTCGATCCTTGCGCCCCGGGGACTGTGTTCCCGCGCGGATTGGTGGTCTCGAGCCGCAACCTAACCAGGCTGACCGTTCCGGGCGAACGAGACACTCGGCCGGGTGGCCGGAGTCGATTGCGACGCGCCGCGCCGGGAGCAAGCGCTATTTCAGAAGCCTCGGCAGAAAGAAGTCCAGCAGCTTGCCCCCTTCCCCGGCGTCGGCCCAACTCGCGCCCGCGAGTTCGATCACCGCGACCGCGCCGGTAGGAAACTTGTACCGGAGCCGATCGATGCATTCGGACTGGCCGCTCTCGGAAAGGTAGGCAGCGAGGGCATGGGTCGACGGATTGTGGCCCAGGACCAGCAGCGTCCCGACATCGTTCGGGGCGGAGGCGATGATGTCGAGTATCCCTCTCGGCGAGGCGCCGTACAACTCGCGCCGGAACTCGACTGCAGGCGGTTCGGGGAAGGCCGGTTCCATTAGTGCCCAGGTTTCGCGCGTGCGGGCGGATGTGCTCGAATAGGCCAGGTCGGGCACGAATCCGGCCTGGCTGAGCGCCTTGGCGACCCTCGGTGCCGCCTTGCGCCCGCGGGCGTTGAGAGGCCGGTCATGATCGGACAGCGTAACGTCTCCCCAACTGGACTTCGCGTGTCTTGCCAGCATCAGTCGCCGCATCTTGGCACTCGCTTGTTGTCGTTGTTCGGTGCTTCTGACTGTCAGTGGATCGCCACGGATGCGCAATTGCACGGCGGGCGGATCAATGGCAGCTTGGGACGCAAACCGAAGGCGGTCGTCGAGTGGACGGCCCTGACCATGCCCCGGCCACCATGCCATATCCGAGGAAGAATCTTGTCGACGAAACAATTGCAGTGGAAGAGGCCGTCGCGGTGGCTCCCCGTGTTCATTGTCCTCGTGGTCGCGTTGGGTTGTGCGGCCCCGGAGACCGGACAGCTCCCCGACGAATGGCGGGAGGCGCTCGACCGCTTCGGCGAGGGGCTCGCCGCCGATGTCGAGCACGACGGCGTCGGGAGTATTGCGGCAGCGCTGGCGCGCGACGGGGAGGTGCTTTGGTGGGGTGCCTACGGTTGGGCCGACCCGAGCGCCCAGATACCGGGCCGACCGGGGAACCGTGTACCGGACGGGCTCGATTTCCAAGTCGGTCACGGCGGTTCTCATGGCGATTCTGGCCGAGGACGGGACGGTCGCTCTGGAGACCCCGCTGCAGAATCTGGTACCCGAGATCAGCCAGCTGATGGACCGCCCCCCCGACGCCAATCCGACGCTGCGGCAGGTGGCGAGTCACACCGCCGGCCTGGCGCGCGAGCCGGAGTTGCCCGACGCGGCCGCCGGACCCATCGAGAACTGGACTGCGAAAATCCTCGAGTCGATTCCCACCACGCGGTACCAGACAGCCCCGGGCACGGAGTATTCGTATTCCAACATCGGCTTCGGGATTCTGGGCTTCGGTCTGGAGCGCGCGGCAGAGGTGCCGTTCACGGACCAGGTCGAGGCGCGCATCTTCGAGCCGCTCGGGATGACCAGCAGCACCTTCATCATCGACGACCGCCTGCAATCGTCATTATCCATCGGGCACGCCAATGGCCCGGACGGCGAAATGGATACCGAGCGGCCCGCGCGCGAGCACGACGGGCGCGGCTACAAGGTCCCGAACGGAGGCGTGTATTCGACCGTCGATGACCTCGCCGCCTTCGCTGCGGGCGTGATGGGACGGGGGCGTCCTCCTCTGTTCGGCGACGCGATGCGCGCCGAGGTGCTGTCGGTACAGACGCCCGAGAGCCCCGACTCGGGCTACGGCCTCGGTTTTTCGATCAACACCGTGGACGACCGGGTCTTTGCGGGTCACGGCGGATCGGTCGCGGGGTATACGGCGTACCTGCTCTTCGAGCCGGCGACCGGCCTGACCGCGGTGTTGCTGCGCAACTACAACCGGGGACGGACCAACCTGGGCGAGGCGGCCGGAAGCCTCCTGACAAGTCTGTCCGCCGGTTGAGCCCTGGTTTTGCGGACCACTACGGCACTGGAGTTCACAACGCGTGATTGACCGGGCCGCGCGGTTCCCTCTGGGGGCTCGCATTACCATAGAGGCGCTGGCCGACGACCCCTATCCGGTCTTCCACGAGCTGCGGCGCACCGAGCCGGTGACCTGGGCGCCCGCGCTCGGGATGTGGCTGCTTACGCGCCGGGACGACATTGTGCGGGTGCTTGCCGACTGGGAGCGCTTCACGACCGACTCTCCGGCGTCGACGATCCGCGACATCTTCGGATCGCACATGCTGACGACCGACGGCGACGAGCAGATCCGGTACAAGCGGCGCTTCATCGGGCCGTTCAGGCGGGGGAAGCTGGAGGACACCCTGCTGGGTACGGTTCAGGGCGTGCTGGACGAGTTGATGGGGGACCTGGAGGCCAGGTCGGGAGATTCGGGCGCCCACGGAGGGCGGGCCGATCTGCGGGCCCGGATCGCGCGCCCACTGTCGGTGCGGAGCATCTGCCGAGTGCTGGGATTGCCTGATGACGATGGCCCACGGCTGCTGCACTGGTACGATCACTTCGCCGCCGCTCTCGAGAACTTTGCGGGCGAGCCTGCAGTGAGGGCCGCGGGGAAGGACGCGGCGGCAGAGTTCCGCGACTACGTAGCGCCGTTCCTGCGGGGCGAGCGCGCGGTGCCGAAGGGTTCCATGATCGCGGCGTTGCGGAGCGAACGCGATCCGTACCGGCCAGGTCGCGGCGCCAAGCGCGGCTGGGGCGATCCGCTCTCGGAGTCGGAGATGGTGGCCAACCTGCTGCTCGTCCTGTTCGGCGGTATCGAGACCACGGAGTCGATGATCGGCAACGCCTTCTGGGCGGTGCTTTCGCATCCCGAGGTGGTGGACAGGTTGGCGGCAGAGTGCTCGTGGGAGGGGGAACCCGGGGTGGCGCATACCGGCCTGGCCTCGTCCGACCCGGCACCTTCCGGCGTGGAACATGCCGGGACGGGGCACCGCGTTGGCGGCTCGCTGTTGGCCGGCGCCATCGAGGAGTCGATGCGGTGGGATCCCGCTGTGCAGTCCTGCATGCGCTTTGCCACCGAGGATGTCGAGATCCGCGGCGTGTCCATCGCGCGGGGCGAGACGGTCCATTGCCTGCTGGGTGCCGCCAACCGGGATCCGGGCCACTTCCCGGACCCCGACCGCTTCGATCCCGAGCGTCCGAATGCGCGAGACCACCTCGCCTTCGGAGCGGGCCGCCACTTCTGCCTCGGCGCGTCCCTGGCGCGGATCGAGGCGGAGCAGGCACTGGCAAGGGTGTTCGGCGGCCTGCACGGCCTGCGGCTGGACCCGGAGCGGCCATCACGGCCCTACGGTCATGAATTCCGTACACCGCCGACCCTATGGGTGCGGTGGGGGCCGCCGTCGGCTTCGATTGGCCGATCAGGCGCCGGGTTTTAGTATTCGAGGTTCGCGATTGGATGGGTGGTGGAGATACCAAGGAGAACGATGATGTCCGACAAACCCCTGGGACGTTTCACGTGGCATGAACTGATGACTTCGGATCCGGATGCGGCGCGCGATTTCTACACGCGCCTGGTGGGCTGGGGAACCAGCATCTGGGACAGCGGTGACGACCCCTACGAGATGTGGATGAACGGCGAAATGCCGGTGGGCGGCCTGATGGGCCTGCCGGCGCCGGAGGTGCCTCCTTGCTGGCTTTCCTACCTGTCGACGCCCGATCTGGATGAGACGCTGGGAAGGGTCCGGCGCCTGGGAGGGACCGTGATGGAGGAGATGGCGGTCCCCGAGGTGGGTCGCTTCGCCATACTGCAGGATCCGCAGGGCGGTGTTTTCGCCGTCCTCGAGCCGGAGGGCGATGCGGCAGGTCACGATGGCCGCGCCGGCGTCGGCGAGTTTTCCTGGCGTGATCTGGCGACCAGCGACATGGACGCCGCATGGGCCTTCTACTCGGAAGTGTTCGCCCTCGAAGCCGCCAACCGCATGGACATGGGGCCGAACGGCTTCTACCAGATGTTCAGCAGGGGTGCGCATCCCCTGGGCGGCATCTACAACGCGCCGGACGGGATGCCGCCGGGTTGGCTGTTGTACATCCGCGTCCCGGACGCGCACGCAGCGGCCGAGTCTGTCAAGGCGATGGGAGGACAGGTCCTCCACGGTCCGATGGAGGTGCCGGGGGGCGACTTCATCGCACAATGCCTGGACGCGCAGGGGGTGCCGTTCGCGGTCCATTCCGTCACGAACGGCTGACGTCCCGCCGCAGGGCGCCGGATTCGCGGCGTTACAGCTACACGACAATGCAGGAGGCCACCATGACGCGCCGATCCACCGTCGGGCGTGGCGTCGATTTGCACACCGGTCCCCGGCGTCGGCTGGGCGCGGCATGGCCGTTGCTCGGCGTGCTTCTGTTTGCCGCATGCGCGCGCGGTGTTGAAACGGCCGATCTCATCATCCTCGGCGGCACGGTCGTGGACGGCTCGGGAGACCCGCCCCGTACCGGAACGGTCGTGATCGCGGGGCACGGCATCGTCACGGTGGGTGGTGCCGCGGCCGATGGCGGCGGCGCGCAGGCGACCGACACCATCGATGCCACCGGCCTTGTGGTGGCGCCCGGCTTCATCGACGTCCACAACCACACGCCGCCGGCGATTGTGCTGCCCGGCAACAACCTCAACGAGGGCTTCATCCGGCAGGGCGTGACGACCGTCTTCGGCGGACCGGATGGACAGTTCGCCCCGGCGCACATCCGCCGTTTTTCGGAGCTGTACGCGGCGCAGGGGATCGGCACCAACGTTGCCTTCTACATCGGGCACAACGGCATCCGCAACGAGGTACTGGGCGAAGACCAGCAACGGGCCCCGACCCCCGAAGAGCTGGAGAAGATGCGCGGTCTCGTCCGCGAGGGCATGGAACTCGGCGCCTTCGGGCTCTCGACCGGGCTGATGTACGAACCCGGGATGTTCGCCGAGACGGCCGAAGTAATCGCACTGGCCATGGAGGCCGCGGAGTACGGCGGCGTATACGACTCGCACGTGCGGAACCCGGTACACGACTTCGTGGGGTCGGACCGTGAGGTGGTCGAGATCGCGGAGACGGCGCGACTGCCGGGCAAGATCGGCCACCTGAAGGCGGTGGGCCTTCACAACGAGGGCGTGATCGCCGACATCGTGGAGCTGGTGGAGAGTGCACGCGAGCGGGGCATCGTGATCGTGTCCGACCAGTACCCGTACGACGGGGCCGCGACGGCCAGCCTGACCGGCATCGTCGTGGCGCCGCCGGACCTGGAGGGACTCGACGCCTTCCGGCAGATGCAGCGGCAGGGCCGGACGGACGAGGCGATGGCGCAACTCCAGGCGGGGCTGGCGGACCCGGCAGCCCGGGCCCGGCTCAGGGACGCAAGCGAGAACGGGGTGGACGGCGGCTTCGCGTGGCTGAAGGCGACCGGGTACACCAGCATGAGGATCACCAGCTCGGCCGACTACCCCGAACTCGTCGGCCTCTACCTCTCGGAGATCGCGCAACAACGGGGCCAGGACCCCTTCGACGCGGTCGCGGAACTGATCATCGGGTCGTCGCAGCCCGTCAACCTGACCCTGGGCGCCATCAAGGAACACGACGTGCGCCGCCTCATGGTCCAGCCATGGAACATGATCGCGAGCGACGGTGCCTATGCCGACGGCTCCGACGCGCAAGGCGGCCACCCCCGCAGTGCCGGCACCTTTCCGCGCCTGATCGGCCACTACGCCCGAAACGAAGGGGTTTTGTCGCTGGAAGAGGCCGTGCGCAAGATCACCTCGCTGCCCGCCGACTTCCACGGCATCGACGACCGTGGCCGCCTGGCCGCAGGAATGCGCGCGGACATTGCGATCTTCGACCCCGCCACGATCATCGACCGCTCGGACTGGGACCACCCCCAGCGCTTCGCCGAAGGGATGGTGCACGTTTTCGTGAACGGCGTGCCGGTCCTGCGTGACGGTGAAATGACCGGCGAAGCACCCGGCGAAGTCGTGCGCCGGGCTGGCAGCGAACGGTGAAGGTCACCTTCCGCCCAATGGTTCCGGGCGATTGGCCCGCCGTGGCGGAGATCTACCGGCAGGGCATCGAGTCCGGCAACGCGACCTTCGAGACCGACGTGCCGGAGTGGGAGAGCTGGAACGCGGCGCGAAGCCCGGAGTGCCGGATCGTCGCCGAAGTGGACGAAGCGGTGGTCGGGTTCGGAGGCCTCAGTCCCGTCTCGCGGCGTTGCGTCTACGCGGGGGTTCGCGAGGTCATGATCTACGTCGCCGCATCGGCACGCGGCCGTGGCGTGGGGGCGAAGCTGCTGCTGGAACTCGTCCGGCAGACCGAGTCGCTCGGCCTCTGGACGCTGCAGGCGGGCATCTTTCCGGAGAACCAGGCCTCGATCTGCATCTTCGAGAAGGCCGGCTTCCGCGTCCTCGGGACCCACGAACGCCTTGGCCGTTTCCACGACGGGCGCTGGCGCGACGTGGTGCTCATGGAGCGGCGGAGCTCCGTGGCCGGCCTGGATTGACCCCGCGCACGTCCCCCTACGCCACCTCGATCGACTCGTCCAGGAAGACGTCCTGGATCAGGTTCAGCAGCTTGACGCCGTCGGCCATCGGGCGCTGGAACGCCTTGCGCCCCGAGATCAGACCCATACCCCCGGCCCGCTTGTTGATCACCGCCGTGCGCGCGGCCTGCGCGAAGTCGTTGGCCCCGCTCGACCCTCCTGAATTGATCAGCCCCACGCGGCCCATGTAGCAGTTGGCCACCTGGTAGCGCGTCAGCTCGATCGGGTGATCGCCCGGGACCAGCTCCGAGTACACCTTGTCGTGCGTGCGGCCGAAGCCGATGGCCCGGTAGCCGTTGTTGTTCTCGGCCTGCTTCTGCTTGACGATGTCGGCTTCGATCGTCACTCCGAGGTGGTTGGCCTGACCCGTGAGGTCGGCGGCGGCGTGGTAGTTCACCCCGTCCTTGTTGAAGGCGGACTGCCGCAGGTAGCACCACAGCACCGTGACCATGCCCAGTTCATGCGCCATCTGGAAGGCTTCGGAGGTCTCCTGCAGCTGGCGCATTCCCTGATCCGATCCGAAGTAGATCGTGGCGCCGACCGCCACCGCACCGAGCTCCCACGCCTGCTGCACGCTCGCGAACATCACCTGGTCGTAGCGGTTGGGATAGGTGAGAAGCTCATTGTGGTTGAGCTTGACCAGAAACGGGATCCGATGGGCGTACTTCCGCGAGACCGAGCCCAGAACGCCCAGTGTGGACGCCACCGCGTTGCACCCGCCCTCCAGCGCCAGTTCGACGATGTTCCCCGGGTCGAAAAACGGTGGATTGGGCGCGAACGACGCCCCCGCCGAGTGCTCGATCCCCTGGTCGACCGGCAGGATGGAGACGTAGCCGGTGCCGGCGAGCCGCCCGTGGCCGAGGATCTGCTGCATGCTGCGCAACACCTGCGGATTGCGATCGGTGCCCGCGACGACACGGTCGACGAAATCGGGTCCGGGAAGGTGGAGTTGTGCGCGCGGAAAGCCTTTCGCGCGGTAGGTGAGAAGGTCTTCGGCCTCGGCTCCCAGAAGGTCTTCGATTCTGTTGGATACGGACATGGTCCTCTTCGCGGTGAGTGATTGCCATACGCGGCGGGCTTCGACCCCCCGCCCTCCGCCGCGTAACTGTACCGTCTGGCTCCGGGCTTGGGAAGGACCTCGCGGCGGATGGTGACATGGCCGCGGATGTCCGCCATGGAGTGGGCGGCGAATGCGTGGAGGCGACAACTTCCGGCTTGCTCAGGGCCCCGGTGGCACGTACGTTGACCCTGCTGGACAAGTGTATCCGCAACGATATCCAGCATGGGTCCCCGCGGCCCGACAGCTACGTCCGGCTTCTTGAAAAGTCGCTCCTTGCAGGGGCGAGCGTCGCAGGTGAGTTGAATCGCGATAGATGCTCGCAGGGTCGTTACCTCTTCCGCTACACCGGCGGTGCGTGCGGCCCGCAACACAAGGAGGCGACGTATGACCAGATCCATTCCTCCTCCCCTCAAGCGGGGCTTTTCGGCCCTCGCGGCACTCTGTCTGGCCGCGATGCCTGCGCTCGGCCAGACGACGGGAAGCGTCACGGGACTCGTAACCAGTTCGGTTGGAGGACGGCCGCTTTCGGGGGTGCAGATTTCGGTTCCCGGAAGCGGTCTCGGCACCGTCACGGGTAACAACGGCCGCTACCTGATCCCCAACGTGCCGGCGGGTGAACTGACCATTCGAGCCGATGTCATCGGGTTCGGTCCGGAAGAGATTCAGGTCACCGTGACCGTGGGGCAGGGTGTCGTGGCCGACTTCGTGCTCACCGAACGTGCGATCAGCCTCGACGAAATCGTGGTGACCGGCTCCGGTGTCGAGACCGCCCGGCGCAAGCTGGGCAACTCCATTTCGACGGTGAATGCCGTCGATGTTGTCCGGTCGGCGCCGATCACCAGCGTCGATCAGCTCATCCAGGGGCGCTCCGCGGGTGTGGCGACGAACCTGGCCTCTGGAACCGTCGGTCTCGGCGGAATGATCCGTATCCGCGGAATGACCTCGGTGTCGCTCAGTGGCGACCCCGTCGTGTACATCGACGGAATCCGGATCGACGCCTCTCACGATCAGTCGGGCGTCTGGTTCGGGGGCATGGACATATCGAGGCTCCAGGATATCTCTCCCTCGGAGATCGAACGGATCGAAATCGTGAAGGGATCTGCGGCCTCGACCCTGTATGGCACGCAGGGCGCCAACGGGGTGATCCAGGTCTTCACGAAGCGAGGCCGCAGTGGAGCACCCCAATGGAACTTCGAGGTCGAGCAGGGCTTCGAACGGACGCCGACGGACACTTTCCCCGGCAGAATGAACAAGTACTTCCAGGGACCCGACGGCTTTCAGGCGCGTGACCCGACGGAACTGGTCGAGAACGGCTATCACCACCGCTACGCCGGCTCGGTCAGCGGGGGCGGGCAGGCGGTCCGATACTTCATTTCGGGGAGCTACAAGGGGCAGGAAGCGTCCCTCAAGGGAGATGCCAACTGGAACAAGGTCATTACCGGCAGGATCAACCTGACCACCGTCCTGAGCCCGACCGTGACGGTGACCGCCACAACGGGCATCGTGCACAACCGACTACGGGTTCCCGACGACAACAACGCGCTCCACGGACTCTATTCGCAGTTCGCGAGCGGGTTGCCGTACACGGCTTCGGCTGAGCGACCATACGGGGAACGTTTCGGCAGCGTGGCGGCCAATAGCACTCTGGAGAACTTCCAGCGGGTGTTGCGCACTACGTCGGGGATCGAGGTGACGCACCAACCCACCAACTACTTCAGTCACACCTTCCGGAGCGGCGTCGACTGGTACGCAGACGAATTCACCAAGTTCTTCCCCTTCGCCTACGAGGGGTCGGGAAACAAGCTCGGCAACAAGCGCAATCACACGCGCAGCTTCCGCGACGTGACGACCGAGTACCGTGCAACCCTGTCCAGCTCGATTGGCGAGACGCTGACGTCGGAGCTGACTGCGGGCTTCCAGGGCAACTTCGAGAACACCATCCGCGTGGACGCCCGTGGTACGGACTTCCCCGCGCCCGGAGTCAAGTCGGTCGATGCGACGTCGGTGACGCAGGGATCCGAACGGCGCATCGAGGAGATCAACGCCGGCGTCTTCGTGCAGGAGACCCTCGGGCTGTGGGACAAGGTCTTCCTGACCGCGGGCATGCGTCTGGACGGCAACTCCGCCTTTGGAAACGAATTCGACACGCAGCTGTATCCGAAGGCCTCGGTGGCGTACAACATCTCCCAGGAGGGGTTCTGGCCAACGAGTATCATGCCCACCATGAAGCTGCGGGTGGCGTACGGCGAGTCCGGATTGGCACCGGCACAGTTCGCGGCGGACCGCACATGGGCTCCAGTGTCGGCGCAGGGCGGACAGCCTGCAGTGACCCCGGGGAACATCGGCAACCCGGAGCTCGGCCCCGAGCGCTCTCAGGAGATCGAGGTCGGCATGGACGCTGGCCTGCTGGACGACCGGATCGGTCTTGAGTTCACTGCCTACTTCCAGAAGACCAGGGATGCACTCCTCTTCAAGCCGTTCCCGTCTTCGCAGGGATTTACGGCCGACCAGTTGACGAACATCGGAGAGATCGAGAACCGCGGGATCGAGATCGGGCTGAACGCTCTCCTCTACAGCTCCGAGAGCCTCGAGTTGTCTTCCAATGTTCAGTTCGCAACCTCGAAGAACGAAGTCACCGACATGGGTGGCGTGGCCGACATCTCCGGGTTTGGCTACCGGATAAGCGAAGGGTATCCCGTGCACGGAGCGTGGGGCTACGAACTCGTCGGATGGGACGCGACGACTCGGAGACACAGCCGCACCGACGAGCAGATGTTCCAGGGGCAAACGGACCCCAAGTGGTTCGGGTCCTACTCGATGCAGCTGCGCTGGGGCAACCTGACGCTCGACGGCATGTCGGAGTTCCGGGGCGGCATGGTGAAGAACAACTTCTCCCGCTACTGGTCAAATCGGGTGCGCACCGGCGACGAGTACCTTTCGCTGGTGCAGAGGCCGAACGGTGACCCGACCCCGGCATCGGACTCCCTGTACAACTACACCACCACGCTGGGATACACCGGCTTCTACGAGCCGGCGGACTTCTTCACGGTGCGTGAACTCAGCGTTGGCTACGACTTGCCCGACGACTTGCTGGGCCGGTTCGGCCTGACCCGCTCCAGCATCCGCTTCTCCGCGAGAAATCTGTGGATGTGGAGCAAGTTCTCCGGGATCCACCCCGAGACCAACTGGGACGGGGCCGCGAACCTCAGGCAGGCACAGGACTTCGATACTCTGCCCCCGCCGAGGATCTTCCTGTTGACATTCCGCACGTCGATGTGACGGGGAGGGAAAAATGACTTACCCAAGGAAACGTTCTCTGTTGACTCGTGTGCTTGTGCTCACGCTATCCGCTTTTGCGCTTTCCGCGTGCAGCGGGTTGCTCGATGTCGCAAACGAACAGCAGATCCTTGAGCAGGATCTCGACCAGGAGGCGGCTCTGGCACCGGTGGTCAACGGCGTTGCCGGGGACTGGGCCCTTATGTACACAGGTGCCATCAACATCATCGGCCTTGTTTCGTTCGAGCTGATCCATACTGGCTCCTTCCCGAGTTGGAGGTCCGTGGAAACGGGACTGATGGACCGTACCTCGAACGGAAACGGTGTCTACAACAACCTTTCGAGGGCGATCTGGGTCGCGGACGACGCCGCCCGGCGGATTGACGAGGCGTTCGGTGGCGGTGGCGGTATGGTGGAGCCTGCCCAGGTTCGGACCTGGGCAGGGCTGGCCAAGGTGATGATGGGCGACAACTTCTGCGAAGGGACGCTCAATGGCGGGCCTGCGATGCCGCCGGCCGAATTCTACCAGCTTGCGGAACAGGACTTCACCGAGGCGATGAGCCGCGCGTCTGCGGCCGGTACACCGGACTGGGCCATGCGGGCTCAGGTGGGCCGGGCACGCACCCGGCTGATGCTTGGAGACTACGCGGGGGCCCTCTCCGATGCCAAGGCAATACAGGCCGGATACCGATTCGAGGCCGTTTACTCGCAGAACAGCGGCCGCGAAAACAACTCGGTGGCCAGCCTGACCCGCACCCTCACTCGGCGGGAGGCTGGTGTGCATCCAACCTTCTACGACGATCCGCGCTTCATCGCCGATCCACGAACGCCGTTCATCGACAGGGGACCCAACGAAACGGGTCCTGATCCAACGCGGAAATACGTGGAGCAGGAGAAGTACAAGTTTCGCGACTCGCCGATCCCGATTTCCACGTGGCAGGAGGCCCGGCTAGTGGAGGCCGAGGCCGAAATCGCAGTGGGGAGTCTTGATCGGGCAGTGGCGCTGATCAACGAGGTCCGCTTGTTCGTGGGACTCGATGCCTACGACGGCGAAATGAGCCGTCCCGCGGTGATGGATCAACTGATGTACGAGCGCTCTGCGGAACTGTGGCTGCAGGGACATAGGCTGAATGACCTGAGGCGGGCGAACGATCCCTCGCTGGCCGGGCGGGACATCTGCTTCGAGATTGGAATCGACGAGTGGGAGTCGAACCCGAACCTCGGCGGTAGCTGAGTTGGCGTAGCCTGATCGAGCCGGGGTCCGGGGTGTGAATCCCGGCCCCCGGCCGACCCTGACGTTACGGCGGTGTCGTTCAAGATCGGATCTCCTTTTATTCCTTGAGCTTACGGGATTGGTGCGCTCAATTCTCGCTGTTTGACTCCCGCCGATTCGTGAGCCTCAACTTCGAGGTCTCCGGCGGGCGTCCAGTGCCTTCCGAAGCTGTCCCTCATCGGCTCGCTGGTAGCACTCAAGCACCGTCTTGGCGGTCTTCCAGCCGCCCAACTCGCAGAGCACCTTGAGCGGCTGGTCCATCAGGTCGGAAGCGAACTTCCGCCTCAGCGAATGCCAGCCCCTCCCGCGCTTCGGTTCGAGCCCCGCCAACGACTGGGCTCTGTACCACCAAGCTCGCACCAAGGACCGGCCAGCGCACTTCGAGCCATCCCTCGGCGCGGGCAGAACCGGAGCGTCCTCATGCCCCGAACTCCTCTCCCGCGCCTCGTGCAGGACGGCCAACGCTTCGGCCGTCACCGGCGTCCGGTGCTCGTATCCGGTCTTCTCGTGCTCCGCGCGCCACCGCACCACCCCGCCCTCGAAGTCGATGTCCGAGAACCGGAGCTGACGGATGGCCCCGATCCGGTGTCCCGTCTCGTGAGCGAGCACGAGCGCGACATGGAACCGCCAGTCCACCCGCCCGGAGACTTCTAGCAGCGCCCGATACTCCTCCTCCGTGAGCACCACCCGCGTGGGATTCTTCTCCGTGGGCGTCCTGAGACCCCTCAGCGGATTCGACGCGAGCAGCAGCTCGCCCCGCTCGTCCCGGGACTTGGACGCCCAGTTGAGCACGGCGATCAGGAACTTC
>JAPPGZ010000110.1 GCA_028874905.1 Gemmatimonadota bacterium | reverse complement strand
ACCCGCGCCCCGCCGCGCCACCCAGCCGCAACAGCCAACGCTTGCGGGACGGCCATCGCCGAGAATACGCCGCGAACCGGACGCGCGGGTCCATCTCCTTCTCCGAACGCTGTGCCGGGGCGCTGACCGACATCGGCGTCTTCGGCGCGGTCTCCTACCGCGACCTTGCCGAGGCGCGCTTCGGCGGCCACCCCCACACCACCCGGCGGGCCGTCAACGCCTGGATCCGCAAGGGATGGGTCGAGGAGCACCGGGCCACCGGACCGAAGGACAATCCGTTCAAGATCCTCTCCCTCACCCGCAAGGGTGTCGTCGAGGCCCGGAGGAAAGCCGCCCGGCGCGGGATGGATCCCGCACAGCGGATCCGGTTCCACCGCATGAAGCCCGCCGAGGCCGGGCACGACACTGCCATCTACCGCGCCTTCCGAAAGGAACGGCAGCGCCTCGCCGAACGAGGCGCCACCGTCAGGCGCGTCCGGCTCGACGCCGAACTCAAGAGCGCCGTCGCGCGCGGCAGCGAGGCGGTTCGGCTCAAGCACGGCATGGAGGCCGCCGACGCCGAGCGTCACCGCATCGCCGGTGAACTCGGGCTTCCACTCGACGACACCGGCAAGGTGCTCTATCCGGACGCGCAGATCGAGTACGCGGACGCCGAGGGGCGGACCGGCCGCGTCAACATCGAGGTCGCGTCCGGCAACTACCGCGAACCGGCACTGCGCGCGAAGGCCGCCGCCGGGTTCGCCATGCACGCCAATGGCCCGGCCGCGGCAGGTCTGCTCCGCAAGCTAGGGCTCGGAGGAAGCGAAAAGGGCTCCTGGCTCAAGGGACCGGCTGACCGCGACCCCGCCTCAGTCGAACTCTGACTCCGGAAAAGAGAGAACACGATGCAGCCATGGAAGATCAGCGCGGGACTCACCGCCGCACTCGCCGGGTCGGCGTTCCTGCTCGGCGGATCCCGCCTCGACTACCTCGCGCCCCATTGGCCGGCGATCCTCGCCGGGCACGGAGTCGCGCTCCTCCTCCACGCTACGCTCATGCTCACGGCCGTCGCGGCCGCGATCTACGCCATCGCCCGCACCACTGGACTCGCCGACCTCGGCCGCCGCGTCGATCTCGCCGAGCGATCCGTACGGCGTGGCGAGGGAGATACTGGCCTCGAAGACGCGCTCCGCAGGGACGCCGACGGTGACTGGGAGTAGCCACCGGGGCCGGGGAACGCGGACGCCGACCGCACACGCGTCGGTCCCGTCGTTGATCGACGCCTGGCTGAAGCAGGCTGAAGCACTCCGCCGCTACGGGGGCGGAAACCTGGCCGTCGTGCTTGAGAGATGCGCCGACGAACTTGAGGCCACCGTCCGGGAGCGTGACGAGACGACCCTCACGCTGACCGATGCGGCCCGGGAAAGTGGCTACACCAGGGAACACCTCGGACGCCTCGTCCGCGACGGGAAAATCCCGAACGCCGGACGGCCCGGTGCGCCCAGAATCGCGCGCAGGCACCTGCCCCGGAAACACCGGGACCAGGAAAGGCCAGCCAGCCCCACGCTAGCGCGAACGCGAGGTCGGCGTCAGGTTTCTGGTAGAGGGATCGTGCGGTCCATCATCGAGAAAGGAATCGAATGATGGCACGCACGAACAGAAGGCGCCGGAGCTATAGCGCCGGCGAGTGGGGCCGGAATCGGGTCCGGGTCTTTTCCGATCCGAGGACCGGCATCATGCAGGTGGAGTGGCGCGAAGACGGGCGCAAGTTGCGCCAGTCGCTAAGGCACCGCGACTGGGTCCGCGCAAAGAGGCAGGCCGACGAGATCGCCGCCGGACTCGCCGAGCCGGTGGCTACGGAAGCTGAGCCGGAGCCGCTCACCCTGAAGACGCTGTTTGACATCTACGGTGAAGAGGTAACGCCCACCAAGGCCGAACGGTCATGGAAGTACGATCGGGCCGCGATGAAGATGTTCCTCCGGTTCTTCGGGGAGCACCGAAAGGCCGCGACACTCTCGCAGCGGGACTGGGACCGTTTCATCCGAGCACGACGGGCCGGAACGATCGGTGGAAACCGTCAGCCCGCTGGCGACCGGACGATTCAACGCGACCTGAAGTTCCTGCTCGCCGTCCTGAACTGGGCTGCGAGGTCCCGGGACGAGGAGGGCAGACTCCTCCTCGATTCGAACCCACTGCGGGGACTCAAGGCACCATCCGAGAAGAACCCGTTGCGGGTGATACTTACCCAAGCAGAGTACGAGGCGTTGCTCCGGGTGGCCGACGAAGTGGACTGGCGGTTCAGAGTGGCGCTCGTGCTCGCCCACGAGACTGGACACCGCATCGGGGCCATCTGCCAACTCCGGTGGTCTGATATCGACCTCGATACCAATTCCATCCGGTGGCGCGGTGAGCACGAAAAGACGGGGTACGAGCACCGGACGCCGATTACCTCGATGGCGCACGCCGTTCTGGTGGAAGCGCGGAGGCGTAACCCCGGAATCGGGGACACGCCGGTGATGCCCGCGCCGAAGGAGCCCTCGGCGTGTATGACCCGCTGGCTGGCGAGCGGCTGGTGGAAGAGGGCCGAGGCGCTTGCGGGCCTCGAATCCAAGCGGGGCCGGGGGTGGCATTCGCTCAGGCGGAAATTCGCTTCCGACCTCATGGACCTGCCGCTCAAGGTGCTCTGCGACTTGGGCGGATGGAAAACCGCCCAGACAGTCCTCCAGTGCTACCAGAGGCCCGATGAGGACCGGCTCAGGAAGGCTCTCGAGGCGTACAGGGAGACCGGTTCCGCGTCCAACTAGCGATCCAATTGGAGAGCACAATTGGAGAGCATCCGACCTCCGAATCCTGTAAGTGTAATGGGCGCTGACGGATTCGAACCGCCGACCTCCTGCGTGTAAGGCAGGTCGGGGTCGATCTCTCGGATGGCGTCGAACAACTCCTGAGCATCCCACTGCTGCAACCCAATGAACTCGACAGGGCCCTCCGGCCCAGGAATGACTTGGCCCGCACTCTGCGACGCCGTCAACACGAGTAGCACTGCCACCCCGATCATCGGACGAACGGTCCTCATGGGATCACGCCTTTCTGGCCACGCCTGTGTGCTGCCTTCGATTCCGTGGTCGCCCGGGAGTGGGGCAACGACACTCCCGATCGGGAATAACTTACCACAAATCGGCATGCCTGGACCCAGCACGTGGTGGACATGAGCCGGACCTAAACGGCCCGGGCAATCGCCTCTAGCTGCCGCTGCCGCTCTCTTGCGCCATCGTCGAGCACATCTTCCTTCGCCGCCACGATTGCGCCTCGAACCATATCGCTCTTGGTGGCTCCTCCCGTCGCGACCGCGATGTCGCGCAACCACACAAGAAGCTCCCGCTGTATTCTCAAGCGCAGATCTTTCTGACACCTCCCCGTCGCCAAGCGGCTCTTGGAGAGCGTGCGCAGACGCTGAGCCATGTCGGCATTCG
>JAPPGZ010000035.1 GCA_028874905.1 Gemmatimonadota bacterium | reverse complement strand
ACAATGCTGCTCTCGGGGGTCGAGGACCTGCGCACCCCGATGCCCCAGGCCGAGGAATTCTACCGCGCGCTCAAGGTCCTCGGCCAGGAGACCATGCACGTCAAGATACCGGACGAGTATCACGGTTCCCGCTCGGTATCGCACAGAATCATGACCCAGCTCTACCTGAAAGCCTGGTTCGACAAGTTCAGGGACAAACCGGTGGCGTAGGGCCGACAGCGAAAGGAAGCAACATGACATTCCCCACCATGGCCATTGTGACTCTTGCCCTCCTGGCCGCGGCCTGCGCGCCGCAGCCCGAAGCGCCCGAGGCCGAGGCCGAGCCCAACCCCGAAGAGGCCGCGGTCGTGGCAGCCGTCGAACAGCTCTTCGAGGCGATGCGCACCGGCGACAGCGAGATGGCGAGAGCCGTATTCCACCCCGACGCCCGACTGGGCCGAGCCGGCGAGGACGGAATCAGCTTCCGGCCCGCCGACGGCTTCATCGAGATGATCGGCCAGCCCCGGGACGAGGTCTATGACGAGCCCGTCTGGGACTGGACCGTCCAGATCGACGGCCGTCTCGCCCAGATGTGGACCCGGTACGCGTTCTACCGCGACGAGGAGTTCTCGCACTGCGGCTGGGAGGGCTTCCAGCTCTACAAGGGAGACACCGGCTGGCAGATCACCCAGCTCATCGACACGATGTACCGTGGCGAGGACTGCTGGTATCCGCCGGGACGGGAGCCTGCGGCGTGAGAAAAGAACTCCCGGCCACCAATCCCGGCCTTTCGGCGGCGTGGGCCGCGCTTGCTCTGACAGCGTGCGCGGCTCCCGCGGAGGCGCCTGCGACCGCAGAGGTCGAAGCCCTCGCGCAGTCGGTAAAGGACGCGATCACCACCGACGCCCTCATGACCTTCTCGGCGGCGATCACGCAGCACGTCCGCCCGTCGGGCAGCCCCGGCGAGAACGCCGCGATCGACACCATCGTGGCCACGCTGGAAGCGCACGGGGTTCCCGTCGTCGTGCACGAACTCGACGCCTACGCGAGCGACCCCGTTTCGGCCTCCGTAACCATCCCCGGCACCGACTTCGCCCCCGCGGCGATCACGATGGCCTACTCGGCTTCGAGCGCAGGGACCGTCGGCGAGGTCGTGGACATGGGAACGCTCGCGGACCTGCCGCGACTCGAGGTCGGCACCGGCGAGCGCCTCGTGATCGAGGGCGAGGAGTTCGGCGACGAACTGCCGGATCTCAGCGGCAAGGTGGCCATCGTCGACGGCCAGCCGCGCAACGTGCCGACCATCGCGATGGAGCGCATGGGCGCGGCCGCGATCGTCTTCGTCAACCCCGAGGAGCGCCTCAACGAGCTGATCGTGACCTCCACCTGGGGCAGTCCGTCGCTGATGAACCATCACCGCCTGCCGACCGTCCCGGTGGCGCAGATCGCCCGCGGTGCCGGCGAGGAGTTGCGCGCCCGCATGACGGCCGGACCGGTTCGGCTCCGCGTCGAAACCGAAGTCGCGACCGGGTGGAAGCCGATGCGGCTGGCCGTGGCCACGATCACGCCCGCCGGCAACGACGACGCACCGTACGTGGTGCTGGGCGGCCACATCGACGGGTGGCACCACGGCGCGACCGACGAAGCCGCCTCGAACGCGGCCATGCTGACGATGGCGCTGGCATTCCACGACGTGCGCGACCAGTTGCGCCACGGCCTCGTGGTGGCGTGGTGGCCCGGGCACAGCAACGCGCGCTACGCGGGTTCGACGTGGTTCGCCGACGAGTTCTTCACCGACCTGCGCACGCGCGGGCTCGCCTATATGAACATCGACGGGATCGGCCAGATCGATGCCAAGCGGTTCGGTGCCTCCGCGTCCGAGGCGTTCCAGCCTTTTGCGACCCGCGTGGTGTCGGACACGCAAGGCGAAGACATCTCTCCGACGAGGCCGGGCCGCAACTCCGACCAGGCGTTCAATGGAGTCGGGCTTCCACTGCTCCAGTTCAACCACACGCGGCTCGCCGAGGACGGCGGCTCCTGGTGGTGGCACACGACCGAAGACACCTTCGACAAGATCGACCCCGACGTGCTCAAGACGGACACGGACATCTACGCGCACGCGCTGGCGACGATGCTGGCCGGAGCGCGCTACCCGGTGAGCCTGAGCGCGCAGGTCGAGGCGCTGACGGCGGCGATCGAGGCACGTGACGAGGCGGCCGGCGGGTCGCTGGAACTGGAAGGGCACCTCGGGAACCGCATGGAGCGATTGCGCAGGGTCGCGGCGGATCTGGACGAGCGGGCCGATGGCGGAGCGATCGGGCCAGTCGACCAGGTGGCCTTTCTGCGGCCCCTGCACCGCGTGATGTACGTGCCGCTGAACGACTACCACCCCGACCCGGGCGTCAGCCTGGGCCCGCTTCCCGGCCTGGGCCCTGCCCGGATCCTCGTCGAGGAAGCGGCTGGAAGCGACCGGCGCGGCTTTGCGCTGCCGGTGCTGGTGCGGGAGCGCAACCGCCTGGTCGAAGCGGTGGACGAAGCTTTGCTGGTCGGCGGTTCGCTCAGAGGGGAGCGCGCTCGGTAGCCGCGCGGGTCCCTTCCGTGGGTATCCGCCCGGCGAGTTCCGGGAAGTGGCTCCGATAGAAGCCTCGGTCACGGGTGAGAAATCGCTCGGCGGCGGCGATAGCGTGTGCGCCGATCAGGAAGTCGGTGATGATCCGCGTCCGTCGACCCCCTGCTCGCCGGTATTGGAGCCAACGTCGACCAGCGTCCCAGGCAATCGAGGGGTCGATTGAAGACGGGGTGGCGTTGATCTGACGAAGCGCATCGTCCAGGGCGGCCCGGTCGGGGAATGCGGGGGCGAGTTCCGCGTACACGATGTCGCAGATCACGATCGCGCCCGCGTCATAGGCTCCGCGGAGCCACTCCGCGGAACGGGGGCCGAAGGCCTCGTCGGGCAGAAAGACATCCAGGAGAACGCTGGTGTCCACGGCGGTGATCATCTGCCGCGAATCTCCTCGAGGTAGTCATCGGTGCTGCGCGCAGGCTTGTTGGCGTGCTTCCCCCGCCCGAGGATCGCGTAGACACGCTCGACGGGATGTTCCGACGCGCTCCGCTTTCGGATGAGGAGCCCGCCGTCGGCAGGTACGATCTCGACTTCGACGTTGTGCCTCATTCCGAAGCGGTCCCTCAGGCGCTTGGGGATCGTGATCTGGCCGCGTTCCGACACTCGCATGATCAACTCCATATGAAAATATGATCCAGTGAATCATACTCACTTGATATGCGGAACACCAACCCGGCCACTCGGCCCGATTGACCCGCACGGTTGCCCCGGCTCGGCTCGGGCACACTATTGGTGCAGGTGCAGGCACACACACGAACGCATTGCCGCAAACCATGTCGAAGACGAAGCCGCTACGGGTCCTTTCCGGCCTGATCCCGCTCCTCGTCCTCGGCATTTGCGCTCCCGACCCGCCCTCCCACGGTGCCGGCGACTGGCCCACGTACGGGCGCGATGCCGGCGGCGCGAGGTTCTCGCCACTCGACCGGATCACCCAGGAGAACGTCGGCACCCTCGAGGTCGCGTGGCAGTGGGAGACGGGCGAAGTGCCCATTCCGGGACCGGTCGCCCCGATTCGGGGCCAGCAGGTGCGGCCCGGCAACTTCGAGACGACTCCGGTCGCCTTCAACGACACGCTCTACTTCACAACCCCCTACAACCGTGTGATCGCCTTGGACGGCGGCACCGGCGAGACGATCTGGGACTACGACCCCCGCACGGTCGAGTGGGGCCAGCCGCCCAACGGAACGGGGTTCGTGCACCGCGGCGTTGGCGTGTGGAGCGGGCGGGAGGGACGCCGCGTCTTCCTCAACACGCGCTGGCGGCTGATCGCGCTGGACGGAGCCACCGGCGAGCCCGTCGAGTCCTTCGGGCACCGGGGCGAGATCGACCTCACCGAGAATCTGCTTTGGCGCACGAACCGGCTTCACTACACGCAGACGTCACCCCCGGTCGTCTTCGAGGACCTGCTGATCATCGGCAACGGCGTCTGGGACGGCTTCGTCTACCCGCGCGATCCGCCCGGCAACATCCAGGCGTTCGATGTCCACACCGGCAGTCTCGTCTGGTCCTTCAACCTGATTCCGCAGCCGGGCGAACCGGGGAACGAGACTTGGGAGGACGGAAGCTGGGACTACACGGGCCACACCAACGCCTGGGCGCCGATGGTGGTCGATGAGGAGCGGGGGCTTCTCTTCGCCGGGATCGGCACGCCGTCCAACGACTACTACGGCGGCCACAGGAAGGGCGACAACCTCTACGCGGAGGCGCTGGTGGCGCTCGACGCCCGGAGCGGCACTCTGGCGTGGCACTACCAGACGGTGCACCACGGACTGTGGGACTTCGACCTTCCCGGCGCGCCGGTCCTCCTGACGATCGACCGGGACGGCGCGACGGTCGACGCGGTGGCAGTGGCCGGCAAGACCGGCTTCGTGTACACCTTCGAACGCGACACCGGAGAACCCGTCTGGCCCATCGAGGAGCGGCCAGTGCCGGCGAGCGACGTGCCCGGCGAGGTCGCCGCCGCCACGCAGCCCTTCCCCACCCGTCCACCTCCGTTCGCCCGGCAGGGATTCACACCCGACGATCTGATCGACCTCACCCCCGAGCTGCGCAGCCAGGCGGAGGCCCTGACGGCGGGCTACCGGTTCGGCCCCCTCTTCGAACCCCCGTCGCTGGAGGGCACGATCACGATGCCGGGCATCCTCGGCGGCGGGAACTGGGGCGGCGCAGCCTTCGATCCCGGCGCGGGCGTCCTCTTCGTCAAGTCGTCCGAAGACCCGAGCCTGCTCGCGATCGGGCCGGCCGATCCCGAAACCACGGTCGCCGACTACGCGATCGACCGGGGTGCACCCCGCACCCTGCGAATCGGCAACGTCCCTGTCACCAACCCGCCGTGGGGCACGCTGACCGCCATCGACATGAACGCCGGCGAGATCCTCTGGCAGGAGGCCGTGGGCGAGCGGCCCGAGGTACGAAGCGACCCGGCGCTGGCTGGGGTGGCACTGCCGGCGAGGCTGGGCGTGGTCGGTCCGCCCGGCCCCTTTGCGACGGCCAGCGGGCTCGTGTTCCTGACCGGGGGGTCGGACGTGCTGTATGCGTTCGATGCAGCCGCCGGCAAGGTGCTGTGGGAGGGCCGGCTGCCGGCACGCGGCTACGCGAACCCGATGACCTTCCTCACGAGAGAGGGTCGCCAGCTCGTGGTGATCGCGACCGGTGGACCCGAGGGCGGAACGCTGATCGCGTTCGGCCTGCCGGAGTAGCGTGTGATGACGGGGGCAAGGCATCGCACGAAGGCCGGATTCGTGCCGGGCGCGCTGCTGGCAGCCGGTGGACTGCTCGCCTTGAACATCCTCGGTTGCGGAGGCGAGACCGCAGTCTCCACGCGGGAAATCGCCACGGTCGACATCGATCCCGGTGAGATGCTGCTGGTCGGTGTGGGCGACGGCGCGAGCTTCACCGCGACCGCGCGCGACGCCGATGGCTTCTTCGTCGCGGGCACCGCCCGCTGGTCGATCGACAAGCCCGCGGTCGCCACCATCACTGAAGCGGGGTTCGCCTCGGCCGTCGCCGGCGGTATCGCCACGGTCACTGCCACGATCGGCGGAGTGAGCGGCACCGCCCAGCTCGAGGTCTACGTCCCCGCCAGGATCAGTCACTACACAGTCGGCCAGAGCTACTACGGGCGCAGGGATTACGTGGAGTACATTCCGGGCACCCTGCCCGTGATCCTGTCATCGTCGCACGGCGGCAGGATGACGCCGAACGAGATCCCCAACCGGACCTTCGGCGTCGTTCGCAACGACACGAACTCGCTCGAACTGACCGTGGCCATGCGCCAGGCGCTGATCGACCTGACCGGCCAGGCTCCGCACGTCATCTACTCCCACCTGCACCGCAGCAAGCTCGACGCCAACCGCGAAATCGTCGAAGCGGCCCAGGACAACCCCTATGCCGAGCAGGCATGGGAGGAGTTCCACGAGTGGATCAAGGTCGCGCGGACCGCCGTCGCCGCGGACTACGGCAAGGGCATGTACTTCGACATCCATGGTCACGGCCACGACATCGAGCGCCTCGAACTGGGATACCTCCTGACCTCGGAGGAGCTGAACCGGCCCGACGCCTCCCTCAACTCGCTCGCGGTGGTCGCCGAGACGAGCATCCGGGACCTGGGCCGCACCTCTCCGATCGCCTTCTCGCACCTGCTGCGCGGACCGAAGTCTCTCGGGGGACTCTTCGCGGAGGAGGAGATCCCGTCCGTGCCCAGTCCCATCGCGCCCGGGCCCGGCGATGCCCCGTATTTCCGCGGGGGATACAACACCCGCGAATACGGATCCTTCTACGACGCCGAAGTGGTCAGCGGCATTCAGATCGAGCATCATTACCGCGGCGTGCGCGACACGCCCGACAACCGGTTCGTATACGCAACGAAGGCCGCACGGGTCATCCGGGATTTCATGCTCGAGCACTACGGGTTTTTCGACACGGGCGGCGCAACGCCGGCACGGTGATGCAGCCCGGGCATGCGCGCCTGGTCCGCGACCTGCAGCAGCGCCTGCGCAGTGTTGCCGACCCGCGCACCAAGGCGTGGTTCGAGAACTACCTGAAGCACGTGATCTCCTACCGGGGCGTGAAAACACCGGTCGTCGCCCGGATCGTGGACGAATGGAGAAGCGCTCACGAGCTGCAGAATCTGCCCGATGGCGATCAACTGCGCCTGGCCGACCGGCTGATCCGTGAGGGCCACGCGGAAGACAAGTTCGCCGGTACGCTGTACATCCAGAAGCACCTGCTCCGGCTCGTGGATGAGGCGACGTTGCTGACCACCGCCGAGGAACTCTTCGCGGACCGCGTCTTCTTCGACTGGTCCACCACCGACTGGTTCAGTGTGCGCGTCCTGGGTCCCCTGATCGTCCGCGGGGGCCAGGTCGTCGCGGAGCGGATTGCCGGGTGGCGCACGGCTCCCGACCTCTGGCAGCGCCGGTCCTCGATCGTGCCCTTCCGGGCCGTCGTCCGGGACGGCGAATACCACCCGTTGATCGAAGAGACGATCGGCATGCTGGTCACCGAGCGGGCGAGGTTCATCCAGACGGGGGTCGGATGGGTGATCAGCGACCTGTCCAGGGTTCATCCCGGCGTGGCATCCGCGTTGGTCGAGCGGCATTTCGACGACCTCTCGGCCGAGGTGATCAGGCGGCACACGAAGTATCTGGCAGATCACGCAGGGTACAAGAAGCGCAAGCGAGGTTGAGCAACCTTTCCCGGTTTCCGGTGTCCTATTAAGCAATCCCCAAGCAACGAGGACCGACCGATGCGATCCGTCACAGCCGCCGCTCGGAAACCCCTGGCCGGAGTTTTCGCCGCCCTCGCGCTGGGGCTCGCGCCGCCGAGCGCCCATGCGCAGACCGGCAGCATCGTTGGACAGGTCACCGAAGCGAACTCCGGGCAGCCGCTTTCGGGCGCGGTGTTGGCGGTAGAGGGGACGGGGCGCCTTGCCCTGACAAACGACGCCGGACGCTACCTGCTGGAGGGTGTGCCGGCGGGCGAGCGAACCGTGACGGTCGAGATGGTGGGCTACGCGGCCGAGCGAATGCAGGTCACGGTCGCACCGGGCCAGACGACCGTGCTGAACCTCGTGCTGAGGCCGGCAGCGGTGCAGCTGGACGAGCTCAGGATCAGGGCGGGACAGCCGCGGGCCGAGGCGCTGGAGCGCACGCGGACCGACCTGTCGGTGGCAGTAGTCCAGTTCGCCCGTGTCCCGGACTTCAACACGGAATCATACGCGCGCATCGACGAGAACGACTTCCGCCTCGTCAGCGCGTCCCCACTGTCCACCTTCTCGATCGACGTGGACCGCGCGTCCTACGCGAACATCCGCCGCTTCATCCAGGCCGGCGACCGGCCGCCGATCGACGCGGTGCGCATCGAGGAGATGATCAACTACTTCCCCTATGTCTGGGGGGACGTGCACGGCGATCATCCCTTCTCGGTCACTACCGAGGTGTGGGAGGCTCCCTGGAAGCGCGACCACCGGCTGGTCCGCATCGGACTGCACGCGGAGTCGATCGACACCGAGGACCTGCCGCCCGGCAACCTCGTTTTTCTGCTCGATGTCTCCGGCTCGATGATGCCACCGGACAAGTTGCCGCTGCTCAAGAAGGCGTTCGGGCTGCTGGTGGACCAGCTGCGGCCCGAGGATCGGGTCTCGATCGTGGTGTATGCGGGTGCGGCGGGACTCGTTCTGCCGTCGACCCCGGGTGATCGGAAGGGCGAGATCCTGGCGGCGCTGGACGATCTGCAGGCAGGCGGTAGCACGGCGGGTGGGGCCGGGCTCAGGCTGGCGTACGACGTGGCGCGCAAGCACTACATCGACGGTGGGAACAACAGGGTAATCCTCGCGACGGACGGCGACTTCAACGTCGGCGCGTCAAGCGACGCCGAGATGGTGCGCCTGATCGAAAAGGAGCGGGAGAGCGGTACCTTCCTCACGGTTCTCGGGTTCGGCACCGGCAACCTGAAAGACTCGAAGATGGAGCAGATCGCCGACCACGGGAACGGCAACTTCCACTATGTGGACGGGCTGCTCGAGGCCCGCAAGGTCCTGGTGGAGGAGATGGGAGGAACACTGCTCACCCTGGCCAGGGACGTGAAGCTCCAGGTGGAGTTCAACCCGGCCCGGGCCGCCGGGTATCGGCTGATCGGCTACGAGAATCGCCTGCTTGCCGACGAGGACTTCAACGACGACACCAAGGATGCGGGTGAACTCGGGGCCGGGCACACGGTCACCGCGCTCTACGAGGTCGTGCCCGCCGGCGTCGAGGTGCCCCGCGGCGATGTGGATGCTCTGCGATACCAGCCGCAGCCCGACGACCCGCCGCTGAGCGACTTCGACGACGAACTGATGTACGTGAAGGTGCGCTACAAGGATCCCGACGGCACCCGCAGCAAGCTGCTGGAGCGCGCAGTAGCGGATCGGCCGCGGTCGCCGTCGACGGACTTCCGGTTCGCGGCGGCGGTGGCGGGCTTCGGCATGCTGCTGCGCGATTCGGAGCACGCTGGCGATCTTACGCTGGACGACGTGGTGACGCAGGCCGAGAAGGGCAAGGGCGACGACCCGCGCGGCTACCGGGGCGAGTTCATCCGGCTCGTGGAGGCCACTCGCGACCTCGGGCTGTTGAAGCTCACCAAACCCGGCTGACGCCGTACTGATCGAACACCGCGTCCCGCGAGACCAGCACCAGTCCGTGCGAGGCCGCCTGGGCCATCAGCCAAGTTGCGCCCACGCCGCCAGAACCTCCGCCTCCAGGTCGGCCGGCAGGCCCGCCCGGGGATCCGCACGGCGCTCCTCCGGCAGCGTGTGCCACCACTCGACCGTTTCGCGGGCCGTTTCGCCGATGGGCCGGAATGTGAGCCCGGCTTCCACGGCCGCCGCCACCGAGACCTGGTTCATGCCGATGGTCTCGCCCTCGGGCGGCACCCAGTTGGTCATGTGGCCCCAGGGGCGCACCTCGTGCTCGGCCATGAACTCGGTGGGCACCCACGTGAAGGTCGCGTCCGAGCCGAGGGCGGCGCGGATTTCCTCAAGCATTGCGCCGAACTGCTGCACCTCGCCCGTGGCATTGTAGGTGCCGGCGTTGCCGGGCGTCTCGACCAGCCGCACGATCCACTCGGACAGGTCGCGCGCATCGATGTTCTGTACCGGGTCGGTGGATGAGTTCGGCGCCATCACCTCGCCGCCGCGGGCGACCCGCACCGGCCAGTAGGTCCACCGATCCGTGTTGTCGCCGGCGCCGACGATCAGCCCCGGCCGCACGTTGATCGCGCCCTCGCCGAACACTTCGGTGTTGATCGCCTCGCACCGGGCCTTCATCGGCCCGTATTCGCGCATGTCCTCGACGTCCGGGGCGGAGAGCTGCCCCACCGGGTAGCTCTCGTCGATGCCCACCGCGGCGAAGTCGGCATACGCCGAGATGGAGGACACGAACAGGTAGCGGTCGACCTGGCCGCGCAGCAGATCCGTGGTCATCGCCACCCAGCGCGGGATCGAGGCCGAGTTGTCGATCACGGCGTCCCACTCGCGGCCCGCAAGCGCGCTCAGGTCATTGTCGCGGTCGCCGATGAGGTGCTCCACGCGCTCGAAGTAGTCGTGGAAGAAGGGCGGCTGCGTGCGGCCGCGGGTGAAGATCGAGACCTCGTGGCCGCGGTCGAGCGCGTACTTCACCTGGTACGGGCCGATGAAGCGCGTGCCTCCGAGGATGAGGATCCGCTGCGCCCCGGGCGAGTCCGGCCCGCCTTCTTCCGCTGGTGCGCAGGCCAGGGGTCCGAACGCACCGAGCACGCCCAGTGCTCCACCGGCCCGCACTGAATTCCTCACAAAGTCACGTCGTGTCTGGTTCCACATCTTCAGCCGTCCCTTCTGTAGTTGTCCCCGCGCCACCCTTCGGTGTCACGACATCATCGTATCCCCTGTGAAGCCGATCTCGCCATTCCGGCTTTCCCTTGCGGTCCGGCGACAGTCGCCCGTCGCCGCGCTCCTCTTGCCCGGCCCGCCTCTGCAGCCGTACTAATGTCTCCTGGATCCAAGGCTCTGCGCGCCGCCGAGGATCGGTGGCGGAGCGGGGGCCGCCGACCCCTGGCTGGAGGTCACCATGGTGGAAGTCGATCGTAAGACCTTCCTCGCAACTATCCCCGCGGGTGCTCTTGCCGCCATGTCTCACGAGGACAAGGCGGAGGAACTCGAGCACTACATGGAAGAGGAGTTGGACAAGAAGATCGCCGCCCGGCGCGCGGAATTGGACGGGGAGGCCGGCTCCATTATCACCCTTGAGGAGCTGGAGGAGCAGGAGGCGCGGTCGCCGCGCGGCACCGGACGTCTCTTCATGCCGCGGGAGGACGAGTTCCCGCCGCTGCCCGACAAGCCGACGGTGCTCGACTTCTTCAAGCTGCGCTTCGCGCCCGCCAACCACGTTCTGCAGAGCGCCACGCACGCGCTCAGGACGGGACAGCCCGAGCGCACCGTCTTCGCGTGCCTGATGCACGACGTGGTCTTGAACCTGATCAAGGTCGACCACGGCTGGTGGGGCGCCCAGCTCGTCGAGCCCTACGTGGACGAGCGCATCGCCTGGGGCATTCGCTACCACGCCGCGCTGCGCTTCTACCCGGATGAGGAGTACGGGTACGAGTATCCGGAGATGTACAACCGCATCTTCGGGCACGATTACGTGCCGGAGCCCTACATCAAGCAGGCCTACGAGTACGCGCGCAACCACCGCTGGTACGGCGAGGCGCGACTGATCACGGTGAACGACACCTACGCGTTCCAGGACGACATGGACGTCGACATCAACGAGTTCACCGACATCATCGGGCGCCAGTTCAAGCAGCCGAAGGAAGGGCTGGGCTACGACAACAGCCCGGTCGCGCACATGTGGCGCACCATCGCGTTCCCGAACAGGCCGCTGTAGGGGGGACTACCCGTCCCGGAAGGGCATGGTCGCCCAGCCATGCCCGGCGGAGCTTGCAGACCGCGCTTCCGTTGCGCCCTTGCCTGACCATCGCCAATCTTTCCCTCGCCGTGTCCACCTGGCCACGGACCCGACGCAACGACGCAGGAAAACGCAACACCGCAGTGAGGAAACCCACGCCATGAAGACACGCAGCAGCATCCGGCCCGCCATCATGATCCTGGCGCTCGCGGCCCTCGTCACGCCGCAGGCCGCCGCCCAGGAAGTCGCGCGGGTGGAAGTCAGCCCCGCCACGCTCTCCCTTGAGGTCGGCGAGACGGCCTCCGTTTCGGCCATCGCCTACGACGCCGCCGGCAACGTTGTCGAGGTGCCCTTCCTCTATTTCTCCCGCGGCGGGCGCGGCAGTCTGGCCGTCAACCGCACCACCGGCGAGATCGAGGCGTTCAAGGGCGGAGAGTTCGAAGTGATGGCGCGTGCGCTGGGCCCGACACGGATCAGCGGCACAATGACGGTCACCGTCGCCTTCCCGCCGCTCGACCGCATCGAGATCTCGCAGGACGGCGGGCGCTACTACGTGGGCGTCACGATGCGCCACAAGGCAACCGTGATCGACCAGGCCGACGACGCGCGCGACGTGCCCGTCGCCTGGAGCACCTCGGACGAGTCCGTGGCCACGGTCGACCGGTTCGGGGTCTTCTCGGCGCACGCGCCGGGCGAGGTGACGCTTTCGGCCACCGCGGAGGGCGTTGTCGGCCGGATTACCTATCAAGTCACGGACAACCCGGTCACGGCCATGGCCGTGGAGGCCAGCCAGGCCCGCGGACGGACCGGCGACGTCATCCACTTCGCGGCCACCGCCTCCGGCGCGGGCGGCGGCACCGTGGCCGACATCCCCGTCACCTTCGGGCTGATCTCCGACCCCGACGTCATCGCCACCGCCGACTTCCCGCCGGCCGAGGTCGACAACCAGGGCCGCTTCGTGGCCTACAAGCCGGGTGTCTACACCGTCACGGCAACCGTCCCGGGCCAGACCGCGCACGCCACGGTCGAGATCCTGCCGCGGCACGTTGCCGAGGAGGTGCAGCTGGTCGGCCACGCGCCGGTGCGCAACGTGTCCACCTCCGATCTCTGGGTCTGGGAGGGCGTCGATGGCCGCGACTACGCGATCACGGGCACGCACAGCGGCCACGGCAGCACGTACTGGTGGGATGTGACCGACCCCGCGAGCCCGGTGCTGACCGATTCGCTCATCGTCGATGCCCGCACGACCAACGACGTCAAGGTCTCGGAGGACGGCGAGCTCTGCGTGATCTCGCGCGAGGGCGCGTCCAACCGGCGCAACGGGATCGTCATCGTGGACTGCACCGACCCGCGCAACATCGAGATCATCTCCACCTACGACGACGAGCTCACCGGGGGCGTGCACAACCTCTTCATTTATGACGACCACGTGTACGCGGTGAACAACGGGATCCGCTTCGACGTGATCAACATCGAAGACCCGGCGAACCCGCACCGCGTGGGCCGCTTCGAGCTCGACACGCCCGGTCACGCCATCCACGACATCTGGATCGTGGACGGGATCGCCTATACGTCGAACTGGAACGACGGCGTCGCGGTCATCGACGTGGGTGGCGGCGACAGGGGCGGCAGCCCGGAGAACCCGGTGGAGATCGCACGCTTCCGCGACATCGGGGGTGCCACCCACGCGGCGTTCCCGTACCGGAGCCCCACGGGGAAGTTCTACATCTTCATGGGCGACGAGATCGGGGCGCCCGCCTTCGACGGCCAGGAGGACGGCCGCACCCCGGAGTTCATGGCCGGCTACATCCACGTGGTCGACTTCACCGACCCCGAGAACCCGGAAGAGGTGGCGCGCTACGAAATCCCCGAGGCCGGGTCGCACAACATGTGGATCGACGGCGACCGCCTGTATGCGGCGTTCTACCAGGGCGGGCTGCGCGCGCTCGATATCTCGGGCGAACTGAAGGGCAACCTGTACCACCAGGGCCGCGAGATCGCCGTGTACAAGTCCTACGATCCCGACGGCGTGGTGGCCAACGCCCCCTTCACGTGGGGACCGCAGATCCACAAGGGCAACCTGTTCTTCGCCGAGTACTTCTCGGGCATGTGGGCGGTGAAGCTGCAGCCGCGGCGGACGCTGATTCCGTGACCAGGAGGGCCGGTCATTCGGCCGCGCTGGTACTGGCCAGGGCCGCACTGGCCGCAGTCGCGCTGACGGCCCTGGGGGCGTACCGTCAGGCCGCCGCCCAGTCCTACTGGGTCTACGTGGCCGCCGAGTCAGAGGACGAAGTCTCCCTGCTGCGCTACGACGCCGGCGGCGACCTTGTCGTCGAGAAGACCATCATCACCGGATGGCTCGCGGCCGAGATCGAGGCGCCGCACGGCCTCGCCATGGACCCGGCGGGCGAGTACTGGTACCTCACGCTGGGACACGGCTTCCCGAACGGCCGCCTGGTCAAGTACGAGACGGTGTCCGACACCATCGTGGGCGTCGCCGACCTCGGCCTGTTCCCGGCCACGATCGCCATCCCACCGCACGGTGCCCTGGCCCTCGCCGTCAACGCGAACTTCCACGGCGACCATATCCCCTCGACCGTCACGATCGTCGACCTCGAGACCATGTTCCCGATCGCGGACGTAGTCACCTGCACGATGCCGCACGGTTCCCGCTTCAATGCCGACGGCTCGAAGCACTATTCGGCGTGCATGATGGACAACCAGCTCGTCGAGATCGACGGCGCCACCCTCGACGTGACCCGGCGCCTCGACCTCATCGCCAACGAGCCCGCACACGCGCCGATGGAGGGGCACATGGCCATGGCACCGCCCGGCCGGGATTGCTCCCCTACCTGGACCACCCCCCATCCGGACGGCACGCGCGTCTTCGTCCCCTGCAACAAGGGCGACGCGATCCTCGAGATCGACCTCGCGCAGTGGCGAATCACGCGGCGTATGGAGGCCCCGGGGGCACCCTACAACCTCGACCTGACGCCCGACGGCTCCATGCTCCTCGCCACCCTGAAGGGAAGCGCGAAGCTGGGCATCTGGGACGTCGACTCGGGCGAACTGCTTCACCTCATAGACTCGGAGATGCGCGTCACGCACGGCGTCGTCGCTACCCCCGACGGCCGTTACGCCATCGTGTCCGTCGAGGGAATCGGCGGCGATCCGGGCACCGTGGAAGTCATCGAGATCGCGTCCGGCACCCGCGTTGCGTCCGCCGAGATCGGCAAACAGGCCGGAGGAATCGCTCTATGGAGGATGGAAGGATGAACAAGCGCGGCGTTCTGCTCGCGGCGACCGTTGCCATGTGGGCCTGCCAGCCGGCTCCCCCGGAGAGTGCGGAGAACGAGCCCGGCTGGCGCTGGTCCGATGAGCGGGTCATGGAGACCGTGGCCGCGGTGCGGGCGGGCCGCAGCCTCCAGCCCGACTCATGGCCCGACGGCGCCCGCGTCGCGGTCCTGCTGTCCTTCGACGTCGACAACGAAACCGTCCTTGGCCTGCGCTACGGCGACGCCACGGTCGGCTCCCTGTCGCAGGGACAGTACGGCGCCCGCGTCGCGCTGCCCCGCGTGGTCGACCTGCTCGACCGCGAGGGCATCCCGGCCTCCTTCTTCATCCCTGCGGTCAGCCTCGTTCTCAACCCCCACCAGATCGACGTAATCCAGGCCGCGGGACACCACGAGTTCGCGATCCACGGCTGGATCCACGAGCTCAACTCCAGCCTCGACGCCGAAACCGAGCGCGCCCTCCTGGAGCGAGCCGTCGACTACATGACCGAGGTCACCGGCACACGCCCGCTGGGTTACCGTGCCCCGTCCTGGAACTTCAGCCCCAACACCCTGGACATCATCCGGGACATGGGCTTTTTCTACGATTCGTCGCTCATGGCCGACGACCGTCCCTACGAAATCAACGCGCACGGCGAACCCACCGGAATGGTCGAGTTGCCCGTCGAGTGGATCATGGACGATGCGCCAGTCTTCAACCCGCGCGGCGCCAGCTACTCGCATCCGCGCGATGTGCTCGAGGTGTGGAAGGACGACTTCGACGGCGCCTACGAGGAAGGCACGATGTTCCTGTTGACCATGCACCCGCATGTGATCGGGCATCGGTCGCGCATCGTGGTGCTGGAAGAGCTGATCGAGTACATCAAGGGACACGACCGGGTCTGGTTCGCGACGCATCTGGAGGCAGCGCGGTACGTGGCCGAGCAGGCGGGGTTGTAGGAAATGGAGCGCGGCCGGGCCGCCGCGCGTCACGCGGCTATCGCTGATTGCTAGCGCAAAATGCTAGCATTACATTGTCCAAGCACCGGATTCGCCCGGTATACGCGTCTTGAAGCGGAAGGGCACCGCGTCCATGGGTTCCACGATCACAGTTCGCCGGATCCGCCCGGATGACAAGGCCTGGCTGAGGCGCGAGGCGCACCGTGCCGGTATCTCCATGGAGGAGTTCGTCCGTCGGCTCATTCGCGAAGAACGTGAGAGATCTCCAGGTCGCGTCAAACCGTCCGAGGCGTTTCGTCGCCATTTCGGTCCCGAGCATGGCGTCGAACTTCCCGCGACCCGGGGTTACGGCTACAGGGCGGTCCAGTTCCGGGACGGGGAGTAGCGGCGGTGTCGTGGCTGCTCGACACGAATGTCGTCTCGGAGATGATGCGACCCCACCCGGAGCCGAGGGTCGCGCGGTTCCTGGACAGCGCCGGTGGCGGGGGACTTCATGTCAGCGCGATCACGGTATTGGAGATTCTAAACGGCATCCGGAGTCTCGCCCGTGACCCGCGTCGAGACGATCTCGGACGACGATTCCGCAACATCATGACGCTGATCTTCGAAGACCGTGTGCTCGATTGGACAGCGGCCGATGCCGAGGAGTGTGCCCGCATCATGGAGGACAAGCGACGGCTGGGAGAGCCCCTGGACAGCCATTTGCCGGACGCGATGCTTGCCGGAACGGCGGCGAACCGCGGGCTGGCGCTCGTCACGCGCAACACGCGCGACTTTCGCAACACGGGTATCGCCGTGATCAATCCGTGGGACGATGCGCTCGCGTAACGGGAGACGTGCGGCGGCAATCGCGGTCGGCGTGGCGACCGCGGCGGTGGCGGTCAGGGTTGTCGGCTCGGGCGTAACCGCTCAAGAACCGACCGCTGCCTACGCCGTCAGCTCACCCTGCCAAGACAGCCCCCCGCCCGCCGGCGCGACGCTCACCCCCAGCCGCGACCTCTACTGCGTCTTCCTCACTGCAAGGCCCGGTCTCGAGGGCATGTCGGGGCACCTCGAACTGCGGACACCCCACTCGCCCTTCGGCGTCGCGGTAAACGCCGCCGGAAATCACCTGTACGAGGGAATCCTAACGCTCGACGGCCTCCCCGACCCCGCCACCCTCGGCGACTACGACCACATCGTCGCGTGGCTGGCGACTCCCCTCTTCGACACGGTCATCAACCTCGGCCCCGTCTCGAACGGCACCCGCAGCGTCGGCGAGGTCAGCCTCAACAAGTTCATGATCCTGGTCACGGCGGAGCCGCGCCCCGATGCCCCCGAGTGGGAGGGACGGCTGCTACTGCGCGCGACCTCGCCCAGCGCCCGCATGTCGCCACCCGACCTGCAGGAGTACATCATCGGGGCGGGGGCGGGCGGAAGCGGCCCCGGAATGGCGGGCATGGCCATGGCGGATTCGGCCGCGGACCGCGGGGCCATGGCGGGTCACGGGCATGCCGGAATGGACGCGGGCATGGCCGACGGTCCCTGGCCCCGCCCCTCCATGATGCCCGGCCTCACGATGTTCCCAGCGCTCATGGCGCTGGACCCACCCACCGCCGCCCCCTTCCTGCCCGGCGCGGGCGTCGATCCCGCCACGCTGCCCCTCGCGCAGCCCCGTGACGTGATCCAGCTCGGCGACGGCGACGAGATCGACCTCGAGGCGGGGCTGGTGCGGCGCCGCATCCGCAGCCGCGACTACGTCATGTACGGCTTCAACGGCCAGTACCCGGGACCGCTGCTGCACGTGCCCGAAGCCGCCACGATCACCGTCAACTTCACCAACTCGATCGCGTGGCCGACGACCATCCACTGGCACGGGCTGCGCCTCGACAACGCGTCCGACGGCGTCCCCGGCGTCACCCAGGAACCGGTCGAACCCGGCGAGACCTTCCGCTACGAGATCCACTTCGCGGACCCCGGTCTTTACTGGTACCATCCCCATCACCGCGAGGACGTTCTGAAGGACCTCGGCCTCTACGGCAACATGCTGGTCGAGCCGCGCCAGCCCGACTATTTCGGGCCGGTGGATCGGGAAGAGTTCCTCATGGTGGACGACTTCCTCATGACCGGCGACGACCCGCTGCCCTTCGGTCTGGAGCGCTCCACGCACGCGTTCATGGGGCGCTTCGGCAACCTGATGCTCACCAACGGAGAGCCGGACTACGAGCTCGAGGCTACCGCGGGCGAGGTGATCCGCCTGTACCTGACCAACGTGTCGAACACGCGGACGTTCAACCTGTCGTTCGAGCAGGAGGGGGAGGACGGCAGCCAGTCACCACCTGCCCGCATCAAGGTGGTCGGCACCGACGTGGGCGCCTTCGAGCGCGAGGAGTGGGTCGAGAGCATCGTGCTGAGCCCCGCCGAGCGCTACATCGTGCACGTGCGCTTCGAGGAGCCGGGCGACTACGCGCTGGTCAACCGCGTCCAGGGGATCGACCACCTGGCGGGTGCCTTCTTCCAGGAGACGGACAGGCTGGGTGTGGTGCGGGTGGCCACCCGGCCGGACGCCGCGCCCTCACCCGCGTCACCCGCCTTCGACACCCTGCGCACCAATCTCCCCGCCGCACGCGAGATCGCCCTCCTGCGCGAGCACTTCGACGACCCTATCGACCACGAACTCACCTTCACCCTGGAGGCCACGGGCATCCCGTTCGTCGTGGATCGGCTCATGCGCTTCGATTCCGCCTACTTCCACCCGGTGGAGTGGAGCGGGACGATGCCGATGATGAACTGGAACTCGTCGTCCGCCGAGGTGCGCTGGATCGTGCGGGAGCCCTCGACCGGCCTCGAGAACATGGACATCGCGTGGCAGTTCCAGGTCGGGGATGTCGTCAAGATCCGCCTGCACAACGAGCGGCGCTCCTTCCACGCCATGCAGCACCCGTTCCACATCCACGGCCAGCGCTTTCTGGTGCTCAGCCGCAACGGGGTTCCCAACGAGAACCTCGCCTGGAAGGACACCGTGCTACTGCCGACGGGAACCACCACCGACATCCTGCTGGAGATCACCAACCCCGGCAGCTGGATGGCGCACTGCCACATCTCCGAGCACCTGGAGGCCGGGATGCGGATGCTCTTCGAGGTGACCGAACCGGGGGCGCCCGGGAGAGGCGGTTAGCGCCGGGCCTCCCAGGCCGCAGCCAGACCGCGGTCGAAGGTCATCAGGTCGTGCGGCTCGTGGCGGATACAACAGGCCAGGTGAACGAGATCGCGGGCTTCGAGGCCGGGATAGCGATCGGCGAGACCGCGGGCCAACTCGATGTCGACCCGCTCGACAGACCAGACCTCCGACACGCTGCCGTCGACGAGCGCGAAGGCCGCCGGGGCCGTGCCCCTTCTGCCCAGCTTGACGTATCGGTGCAGGATCTCCTGGAGAACTTCGACCGAAGTAACGAGCCGGAGGTTTCGGAGTCGCGCATCGCGGAAGAAGCCACGCGCCTGGTCCTGCAGAGGATGCTCCGCCCCCACGTGGTACATGAAGACGTTCGTGTCGACGAAGATCAATCGACCTCCAGGTCCGGATATCGCGTCTCCACGAGCATCCGTTTGACCTCCGTCCAGTCCGGCTCCCGTGCTCCGGGCGGATGCCGTGCATCGCACTCGGCGGTAAACCGCTCCAATTCCTCGACCGTGAACAGGCGGGGACGCGCCGACGCCAGCTTCTCCTCCGCCGCCTCCCGCATCCACCGTCCGAGCGACTTGCCTTCGCGCTCGGCCTGGGCCTGATACCGCGCCTTGGCGGTCTCCTTCACGACGAAGTGTATGCGTGACATGGCGATTCCTGTGCAATAGAATGGTGCATGGTGCAATATAGTGGTGCAAGAAGCTCGCCGCGTCAACCCTGAACTACCACGCCGCTCCCAGCCTACCGCGCCAACTCCAGCTTCCCGTCCACGAACACCCAGGCCGGCAACACCCGGTAGTCGAACGGATGTCCCTCGAGGACCACGAAGTCGGCGCCCTTGCCCACCTCGATGCTGCCGATGCGGTCGTCCATGTCGAACATCTCCGCGGCGTTCAGCGTGGCCATCTTCAGCGCTTCGACCTCGGGCACCCCGTTTCGGAAGGCCCACGCCGAGTTGAGGATCGGTTCCCCGCCCAGCCGACCGATCGGCGAGGCGCGGCGCGATGCACCCGGGCCATAGAACGCCACCTTCACGCCCGCGCGGGTCAGGATCGCGGGAGCCTCGACGCTCCAGCCCTCGCCGCCGCCACGGATGTCCGAGGCGTAGCTTCCGGAGTTGCCGAGAATGACGCCCGCGCCGAGCGACCCAAGTTCGTCCGCGAACCTGTGCGCCTCGACCCCTCCGGTGACGACGAGCCGCAGGTCGTACAGGCTCGCCAGTGAGATCGCCGACCTGATCTCCGGTTCCCGGTCGGCGTGGACGACCGCCGGCACTTCACGCCGCAGCACCGGCAGGAGCGCCTCCATGCGGGGGTTGTACCCGGGATCGGTGGGGCTGGCGTCGGGGCCCCGGGCGCTGACATAGGCGCGCGCCGAGTCCAGGGTCAGCATGATCACCGTGGGCTCCGTCAGGTCCCAGCGGTTGTGCGCCTCGAACGTCATCGAGAACGCCATGCTCGCCGGCTCCCGCCGCACCATCTTCTCGAAATCCATCCCGGGCGTCTTGATCACGACTCCGCTGCCGCCGATCAGGTTGGCGGTGCCCGGCGTCACGTGGATCGCGGTCACGCCGATGTTCGTGTTGACCCGGTACGACGGGAACCATGGATCGACCGCGTAAAGCGCGTTCATTTCGGGCACGACCGGCCCGGTCAGCTCGTCGTTCTGCACCTGCCACTTCAGGTCACCGATCCAGTCGTTGGGGAAGGCGCGCGCGATGATCGTGCCGGGCATGACGACGCGGCCGCCGACATCCATGACGGGCACGTCGGCAGGCGGATCGGCCCCGGCCTCGACCACGGTGAACCGGCCGTCCTGGACCACCAGGGTCGCGTTCTCGATCGCTCCGTGGCTGATGGTGAAGACGTGGGCACCGGTGATCGCGAAGCTCTCGTCGTCAGGCCCGATCGCCCCCGTCACCGGCCCGAACGGCCCCACGGCGCGGGGCTCGTCCGGCTGGGGCAAACGGGCGCGCTCATACTCGATTCGGCCATCCACGATCACCCGTTCGATCCGGTCGGCCGTCAGGTCCAGGAAGTGGCCGTCGAGCAGCACCAGGTCAGCATCCTTGCCCGCCTCGATGCTGCCCACGCGGTGCTGCAGCCCCATCGCACGCGCACCGTTGATGGTCATCACCTCCAGCGCCTGCTGGTCAGTCAGCCCGTGACGCGCCAGAAAGGCCCCGTATTCGCGGAAGTCCTTGAAGTGCTGCCGCGACATGTCGGTCTGGATGCTGGCGTTGACGCCCGCGTCGAGCAGCACCTCGAGCAGGTTGATGGGCTCGGGATCGTTGAAGTACTGCACGATCATCATCGGGCCGATCACCGGGATGATCTTCGTGCCCACGAGCAGCTCGACCATCGGGAACACCTCTTCCGCGTGGGCAAGCGCCAGCCGGTCGATGAAGCCGTACTTCCGCGCCAGCCGCATCACCATCATGACCTCGCTGGGGTAGTGCGAGTGCGCGTGCACCATGACGTCGCCCCGTATCACTGCCGCGAGGGCCTCCAGCCGCTCGTCGGGCTCGGGCGCCGGGCCCAGGCCGGACGCGTGGGCCTCCTGCCGATCCAGGTATTGCTTCGCCCGCCGGAAATGGTCGTCCGCGCTGGCGTACCACCCCATGACCGTTTGCGGCGTCTCGCCGGGCCGCAGTTTGACGAGCGGCCGCACCGCCATCTTGAGGTCGACGTACGGCTTCAGGATCATGTCCGGGCCGGGCTCGCGCTTCATCTTGAGCGCCACCGACTGCCCGCTGGAGATGACGCCGCTGCCAGAGCGCGTGATCACCGAGGTCACCCCGCCGGAAAGCGCGACCTGGATCGTGGGGTCGTCGAGGTCGAGGTGCTCGACCGCCTTCCACTCGGCGGTGACGGGCTCATCGGGCCGCGACCAGCTCATCGGGTCCAAAGCGAAATGCACATGTGCGTCGATCATACCCGGGATCACCACTTCCGCCTCGTAGACGAGCGCGTCGGGCGGCGCAACGACGGACGTCCCTACCGCGGCGATGACCCCGTCCCGAATCAGGATCTCACCCGGTTGCAGTGTGCCGTTGGTGACAGTGTGGACCGTGCCGCCCCGGATGAGAATCGGCGCGTCCTGCGAGGATATGGGGCCCGGTGCGCCTGCAAGAAGGGTCGCGGTGGCCAGCGCGGCGAGCGCGACGGGGCCTGGCTGCCGGAACGCGCGGCAGGGGCTCACGGCAACCCCAGCCGGTCCAGAAACGGCCCCACCTCGAGCAGCACGATGTCGTCCCGGTTCCGCAGTTCGCGCAGGAACGGACCCTTGTGACCCGCGCCGTAGGTCAGCAGAAAGCGCACGCCTTCGCCGGCGTGCTCGTCCAGCGCGCGTTCGATGTTCGCCCAGTGCGAGGCGTTGATCGGATCCCAGCCGCCGGGGCCCAGGTCTTCGTCGAAAAGGCGGGCGTACACCTGCATGCGGATGTCGTACGCCTCATCGTAGGCGTCGGTGTGGATCCAGCGGGGGTCGTCGCCGGCGCCACCCGCGGCGAGCGCTTCGGCCGACTCGGAAGCGGCCGCCCGGTACCGCGCCCATTGCTCCGCCCGCTCCGGGTCATTTGCGTAGGCATCCAGATACGCAGCCCGAAAGTCCGACATCGGTTCCGTCCAGCCCGCCGTCGGGATGACCACGAAGTCCAGTTCGCGCGACAGCGGGAAGAGGCCTTCCATCTACTCGGGGAACCGGCGCACGCGCGGCTCCTCCACGGTACCGGTCGCCTGGTACTCCGACCAGGCGCGCTCCCACCGGTTGGGCGGGATCTCGGTAAGCCAGTAGTCCGGGTCGATCTCGCGGACCATGTCGCGGAACACGTCCAGGCTGAACAGGTCGCTCGTGTTGTGGCCGCTGTGGATGACGCCCACGACGACGACTTCGTTGAGCGCGGCCGCGGCGGCCCCGGTCGGCGAAGCCTCGGCCGGGCCCGCGCTCGCCGGTGACTCGTCCGGCACCAGCTCGACCAGCGTGCCGGCCACCTCGTTCGCCACGAACACGCGCTCGCCATCGGGGTGGACGCGGACGACGATGGGCTGCGCGCCGACTTCGATGGTCTGCGCGACCGTTCGCGCCTCCAGGTCAACGACCGAGACGGTGCTTCCACCCGCGTTGTTGATGATGGCGTAACGTCCGTCACCGGGGACGGCCACCGAGAAGGGGCGGGGCCCGAGACCCGAGACCCGCCCCGTGACCTCGAACGACGCCGTGTTGATGAAGGCCAGCTCGTCGGAGCCGCCGCAGGCTACGATGTAGGTGACCTGATCGGGGGTCAGCGCCCCTCCCGGCGGACCCGGACAGACCTCCACGGTGGCATCGGTTTCCGCGTTGAGCAGGTCGATCACGGAGACGGTGCCTGCGTCCATGTTGGGCACGAACGCGTGGGAACCGTCCCACATCACGTCCGCGGGATAGGGTCGGTCGCCGGTCTCGTGGGATGTGACGGGGACTCCGGTGCCCGTGTCCACGACCGAGAGGCGATCGGCGAACTCGCTCGTGACCCATGTCTGGCCGCGCACCGTGCCGGGGGTGAAGAGCGACGGCCCCGCGCCGACGTTCCAGACCGCGCCGGGGACGATCCGGCCGTCCGCGCCGAGCGCGATTAGCGTGGAGTCCGTGAACTGCGTGACGAGCCAGCCGTCTCCGGCGCGGATGAGGTCGAGGGGGGTCGCGCCGGCGTCCCACCGGGCGACCACCGCCGGGCCAGTGAGGTCGACGACCGCTACCTGGCCCTCGCCGCTGAGCGCAACGTATGCGGTGTCGCCGTCCGCGCTGAAGCGGATGCCGTGCGGGGCGGCACCGACCTCGATCGTCGCGCCGATGCCGTAGGGACCCGGGTCGCTCGCGGCGCATCCCGACACCACGACGGCCAGTGCCGCCGTCGTGGCCAGTCGTCCCGCCGTCCGTGGTCGCCGCGGTTGCAGATCTCGCGTACTCACCGTCTTCCGCCCTCCGTCTCGGGTGCCGGGCATGATACCGTCCCGCCCGCCCGGAGTCACGCCCCACTGGCGCGGACCCCGCACCCGAACCACAATGCCTTGAGCGCAGGCGGAAACCGGAACGCGCAGGCGGGAACCGGAGCGAGTTCGCCGCGACAACGCCGACCCACCGGAAGGAAGAACACCCGATGACAGCTCACACGCACACACCTGCCGGCCGGGGCGCCAGCGGGCCTGCCATCCTCGTGGCCACGGGGCTCGCCCTGCTCGCCGCCGCGGTCCAGCCCGCCGAGGCTCAGCGCCCCGCCCCGGGCTCCGAGGCAGCCGCATACGTCGCCGTCGACGTGGACGCCGTGGCCTTGCAGGGGGTCACCCTGCTCGACGGTACCGGGGCACCCGCCGCGCGCGACCAGACCATCGTGATCGAGGGCACGCGCATTACCGCCGTCGGCGCCGCAGGCGACGTGGCGATCCCCGACGGCGCCCAGGTGATGGATCTGGACGGCCACACGGTCATGCCCGGGATGGTCGGCCTCCATAACCACCTCTTCTACATGGCTGCGGGCGGCCGGATGCATCCGATGAGCTACACCGGCCAGCGGCTCTACCTGGGTTCGGGGGTCACAACGATCCGGACGACGGGGAGTCTGGCGACGTATGCCGAGCTCAACCTGAAGGACGAGATCGAGCGCGGGCTGCAGCCGGGGCCGCGGATTCACATCACCGCGCCGTACATGACCGGGAACGAGAGCCTGAACATCATGACCCGGTTCAGGAGCCCCGAGCAGGCGCGACGCTTCGTGCGCTACTGGGCGGCCGAGGGCGCGACGTGGCTGAAGGCCTACACCACGATCAGCGGCGAGGATCTGGCCGCGGCGATCGACGAGGCGCACAAGATGGGACTCAAGGTGACGGGGCACCTGTGTTCGATCAGCTTCATCGAGGCGGTCGAGCTGGGGATCGACAACATCGAGCACGGACTGCGAACCAACAGCGACTACGTGCCGGACAAGGTGAAGGACGAGTGTCCGGCGGATCTGTGGGACCACGCCGAAGCGGTGGACGTGGAAGGGCCCGAGGTGGCGGCGACGTTCGATGCGATGATCGAGAACGGCGTGGCGATGACGTCGACGATGGCCGTCTACGAGCTGTTCGTACAGGGGCGGCCGACGCGTGACGCGCGGACGCTGGCCGCGATGGCTCCGTCGGTGCGGGAAGACTACCTGGCTGCAAAGGCGCAGATCGACGAGATCGGGCGTCCGGAGGCCGGGTTCCTCAACGCGATGGCCTACGAGAAGGCGTTTCACGACGCCGGGGGCGTTCTGGCCTCAGGCGTGGACCCGACCGGCAACGGAGGCGCGCTGGCGGGCTACGGCGACCAGCGCAACTACGAGCTCTTCATCGAGGCGGGGTTCTCGCCGGAGGAAGCGGTGCAGGTGCTGAGCGCGAACGGCGCGCGTGTGCTGGGCGTGTTCGAGGACCTGGGCACGGTGGAGGCGGGCAAGATCGCGGATCTCGTGGTGATGCGGGGCGACCTGACCGCCGACCCCGCTGTGGTCCGGGAAGTGACCATCGTCTTCAAGGACGGCATCGGCTATGATTCGCCCGCCATGCTCAACGATGTGAACGGGCGGGTGGGAATCAACTAGGGTCGCGGCCCGTCCATCGCCGCGGGCCCCACCCTGCTGCAGCATCCGCCATTGCCATGCCCGCCAGGTTGGCGAGTTGCTCCTCCATGGCTTCTCTGAACAACTCGACGTAGCTGCGTTGCCCTCGCGACGCGCGACGGTTGAAGAGAACCGCGTAGTTGATTCCGTTCCCGCGCTGAAGGGCGAGCGTGTTCGTTCCCGAGAGGCTGCCGGTATGATACCACCACCACTGGTCGCTCTCTCCCCCCCTGCGGCGGCGACCGATATCGTCTCCGGCGACCTGGTAGACATCGAGAAAGGCCAGTATCGCGCGCGTGGACGCGACCAGGCCCCCTTGAGCGATCCTGGCCTCGTGGTCCCATCCTCCATCCGGCCATCGTACACGAGGCCCGGACGGATCGTACACGTTCCGGGCAAGCCCCTCGGCGTCATACCACGGTTCCCGGTCGCTGCGGGCCTCGGGGAAGGTGCGCCCCCGAATGACATCCTCGACCGGAACACCAAGGGGTGTGAAGATGTTCTCACGGACATAGGTCATGTAGTCCTGGCCGGATGTCGCTTCGACGATGAGGCCAAGCACGAGGTAGCCGATATTGGAGTAGGCGCGTTGGGATCCGGGTGCGAACTGCAGCGGCTGGCCGAGAATGTAGCGCACCGTGTTCTCTCGGCCGGGCGGGCTTGAGATGGACATCGCCTGCGCGATCTCGATTTCCCGATAGGTGAGATCCCCCGCGGTCTCACGGTCCCAGCCACCCCGGTGCCGAAGCAGATGCAGCACGGTTACCTCCGCGAGCCGGGGATCGCCCAGTTCCGGGAATGGATCGAGCTCCAGCAGCCCGTCTTCGCTTTGCCCCAACTCGAAAACCCGGTCATCCAGTGCAAACCTGCCGGCGTCTACAAGCGTGCGGATTGCAGCGGCGGTAATGGGCTTGGAAACGCTTGCAAGCCTCATCACTACGTCCTGCCGAATGGGGACTTGACGCTCGGCATCCATGAAACCGACCGCGCTCTCGTTGACGATCTCACCGTTTCTCATGACCCCCAGCGCCGCGGCTCCAATCCCGTGGCGGTCCGCGAATGCTCGTAGAAGCGCGGTGAAGTCGGCCACCGTCACCGTCGCCGTCCCGGCGGCGGAGCCTGCCGTGCCAGTGATCGAGGCCTTCCCGTTGTCCACAGCCGTAACCAGCCCGGACGAGCTCACGGTTGCCACGGCTGCGTCGCCGCTGGCCCAGGTCACGGTGGCCCCGACCATCGCCTGTCCGTGCTGGTCGCGGACCTGCGCGGTGAGTTGCACGGTGGTGCCCAGGGCTGTGAGCTGCGCGGTCGCGGGCGTGACCGTCAGCGTGGTCGGTCGCGGGGGGTCGGGGGTCGGGGAAGGTCCGACCGCCCCGTCCCCACAGCCCGAGACCCAGATTGTCCCGGCCAACATGGCCGCGATCAGCACGAAGTGCTTCGAATACCTCACGGCGATGCCCTCCGGCTGTGGCGGCTCAACCGCCCTGTCCCCGTACGGCGCAACCCATGCGACGCAAGCTGCGACGCCAACGGCGAGCGCGAGGCCGACATACACGGTTTCATGTCACAGCGCGTGACGGTATCGTGGCCACCGGAAGTCCGCAACCGCCGATAGCCCGGCGGATCCTCGCTCGGTTGCACGCTTGGTGGATCAAGGCCCAGATTCTTGCGGGATCGGAACCGATGCTCGGCAGAGACTCGGCAAACCGGACGGCCCGAAAACCGCCAAAACGGTGCTCCGACGCAACACCAGGGAGACGGTACAATGAAGATGAGGAACATCGCCACAGTCGCCGCAGGTGCCGGCACCGTCGCGGCGCTCACCGCCGCCAGCCTCACCGCCCAACGCCCCGACCCGGGGTCCGCCGCAGCCAGCTACACCGTCGTAAACGCCGAAACCGTCGCCCTGACCGGCGTAACCCTCATCGACGGAACGGGCACGCCCGCGCGCACCGGACAGACCGTAGTGATTCAGGGCAGCCGCATCGGAGCCGTCGGTCCCGACGGACAAGTTGACATCCCGTCTGGCGCCGAGGTCATGGACATGTCCGGGCACACGGTCATCCCCGGGATGATCGGGCTGCACAACCACCTCTTCTACACGGCGGCGGGAGGGCGGTCGGCACAGCTCACCTACAGCGCGCCGCGGCTGTACCTGGGCAGCGGGGTCACCTCCGTGCGCACGACGGGCAGCCGGCAGCCGTACGCGGAACTCAACCTCCGGGCCGAGATCGAGGCCGGGAGGACGCCGGGGCCGCGCATCCACATCACGGCTCCGTACATCACGGCGGGCGGGGGCATCTCGGGGATGACCATGCTGGAGTCGCCCGAGCAGGCACGGCGGTTCGTACGCTACTGGGCCGCCGAGGGCGCGACCTGGCTGAAGGCGTACACGAACATCCGCACAGAGGAGCTGAGCGCCGCCATCGACGAGGCCCACAGTCAGGGGATCAAGGTGACCGGACACCTGTGCTCGATCAGCTTCACCGAGGCGGTCGCGCTCGGGATCGACAACATCGAGCACGGCCTGGCCACGAACAGCGACTATACGCCCGGGCGCGGCAGGGACGAGTGTCCGCCGGGGCTCTGGGACGATGCCACCGCGATCGACGTGAACGGGCCGGAGGCGCAGGCGACCTTCCAGGCCATGATCGACGCGGGCGTGGCGATGACTTCGACTCTGGCCGTCTACGAACTCTTCATCCAGGGCCGCCCCACGCGGGATCAGCGTTCCCTGGACGCGATGTCGCCCGCGGTGCGCGAGGACTACCTGGCGGCGAAGGCCCAGGTCGACGAGATCGGGCGCTCTCCGGACGAGTTCAGAAACGCCATCGCCTACGAGAAGGCGTTCTACGATGCCGGCGGCGTGCTCGCGGCGGGCGTCGACCCCACGGGCAACGGCGGGGCCCTTCCCGGCTACGGTGACCAGCGCAACTACGAGCTGCTCTCGGAAGGCGGGTTCGCCCCCCATGAGGTGATCCAGGTGCTCAGCGCCAACGGGGCACGCGTGCTCGACGTGTTCGACGACCTGGGGACCGTGGAGGCCGGCAAGATCGCGGACCTCGTGGTGATGAGCGGCGATCTGACGACGGACGCCTCGGTGATCCGCAACGTGACGATTGTCTTCAAGGACGGGGTTGGATACGATTCGCCGGCCATGCTGGAGGACGTGCGGGGGAGGGTGGGGATCAGCGAGTGAGCCCGCCCGCGAGTCCGGTTTGCCCCGAATCCCGCCAGCGTCTTAGACTTGGTAGCCAAATCGATCCAGAATTCGCCGAAATTGTCGCAACCCTAGCCGGAATTGTCGCATGACGCGCCTTCGCACGACCACGAGTCTGTTCGCAGCCCTTGCCACCGTGGCCCTGGCCGCCTCATGCGGCGGCGACGGAGGGACGACCGCGCCACCGCCCCCGCCCCCACCACCAGCGAACCGGGCACCCGTCGCGGTGGGCTCGATCGCGGCCATTACCGTCGCCGTCGGAGCCACGGAGACGACGAACGTCGCATCGAATTTCAACGATCCCGACGGTGACGCGCTCACCTACTCGGCTGCCACCTCGGATGCCGGCGTGGCCACCGCGACCGTATCCGGCAGCCAGGTGACCACCACGGGTGTGGCGGCCGGCACCGCGACCATAACGATCACGGCCCGCGACCCCGGCGGCCTGACCGCCACGCAGACGATGGCGGTGACCGTGGAGGCCGTGAACAGCGCGCCGACGGTCGCCGGGACGCTGGAAGACCAGACCCTGAATATCGGCGATACCCTGACCGCCGATGTCGCCGAGTTCTTCACCGACCCCGACGGAGACGCGCTCACCTTCGCCGCAGCCAGTTCCGACGCGGCCGTGGCCACCGCTTCGGTCTCCGAGTCGACCATGACGGTCATGGCCGTTGCGGCCGGCAGCGCCACCGTGACGGTTTCGGCCACGGATCCCGGGGACCTCTCCGCCGAGTTTGACTTCATGGTGACCGTCACCCAGGCCAACCGGGCGCCGGAGGTAGCCGACGCGATCCCGTCGCAGACGCTGACCGTCGGTGACACCGTCAGGCTGGTCGTGTCCATGTACTTCACGGATCCCGACGGCGACGAACTCAGCTACGAAGGCGTGAGCTCGGACACGGGCGTCGCCGAGGCGCTGGCGATGGGTGACACGGTGCAGATCGCGGCCATGACGGCGGGCAGCGCCACCGTGGCGGTGACGGCCACCGATCCCGAAGGGCTGTCCGCCAAGCAGGACATCTCGGTCACCGTGCAGCCGGCGGCGAACCATGAGCCCGAAGCGGTCGACTCGATTCCGGCGCACGACCTGATTGTGGACAGCGCGGTGGTGCTCGACATGTCCGCTTACTTCAGCGACCCGGACGGGGACGAGTTGACGTACTCCGCGGAGACCTCCGATGCGGCGATCGCTACGGCCTCCGTGGAGGGTGCCGTGGTTACCACCACCGGAATGTCGGCTGGCGAGGAAGGCGTACAGATGGTGACGCTGACCGTGACGGCCAGCGACCCGGGGGGCCTATCGGTTGCGCAGGAGGTGGATGTGTTCGTGGCCGCGGAGGACTATGAGGTGTGGGAGGGGCTGGCGATCAACGACAGGGGGGTGGTCACGGCCTTGGGGGGGACGATTCAGCTCACCGAATGCTTCAGCCTAGCGTTAGTGAACGTGTTCGCCAGTAATCTGGGGATACAGACAATCCACTGGACCGAGTGGCAGATCAGAAAGGGCACCGGGTGGGTGCGGGTACCCGGGACCCGAAAAGAGCCGACGATGCCGGACGAGGACGCGATCTGCGGCTATAAGGACCTTGCGGATCGCGCGGACGGAACCCCCGGCCCCGCGCCCGCGGGCACCTACCGCGTCGTTGGCGAGGTTACGATCGCCCCAGAGGGGATGGACCCGGTACGCATCCGTCGCAAGACCGAGAACGAGTTCACACACGATCCCGGAAGCTGAGCAAGCGATCCGACCAACACATTCACGCTGCGCCGCGGCGCTCGCCGTCGCGGCCACGGCCTGGGTCTTCGCAAGCGATAGTCCGCAGCCGCCGGTGTTGTGCGGATCGGTCCCCGAGCAGACGCTCACCGTGGGCGAGTCGGTCACGGTCAACCTGTGCTTCGACGATCCCAACGGGGAGATGCTCGATCACAGGGTCGCGAGTTCGGACCCCGGGGTGGCCACCGCGGTCGCGGTAGGAAGCACTGTAACGGTGACGGCCGTGTCGCCGGGTGTCGCGGTCGTAACGATGATCGCCACGGACCCGACGGGGCTAAAGGCGCAACAGAGCTTCCGGGTGGTGGTGCCGAACCGGCCGCCGACGGCCATGGGCACGATTCCCGACCGCGAGTTGATGGTCGGCGACTCGGCAACCCTCGACGTATCGGGGTACTTCGGCGAGCCCGACGGGCAGGTGCTGGAGTATGCGGTGGCGGTCTCGGACTCGAGCCGCCTGACGGCCACGGTGGAAGCCGCCGTGTTGACCATCGTGCCGATGGCGAAGGGAGACGTGGTGGTGACCGTGACGGCGACGGATCCGGGCGGCCTCTCGGCCACGCAGAGCTTCCGTGTGACGGTGCCCAACCGGCCTCCTGTCGCGGTCGACTCGATCGGCGCACGGATCGTGGAGGTCGGTAGCGCGGACACGGTCGATGCGGCCGTGTTCTTCGCGGATCCGGACGGTGACGTGCTGTCCTACGTGGCCGCCGTGTCGGACAGTGCGGTGGTCTCGGCGGAAGTGACGGGGAGCGCTGTGGTCGTGACGGCGCTGGCCAAGGGCGAAGCGGAGATCACTGTGATGGCCACCGACGACGAGGGGCTGTCGGCGGAGCAGCGCTTTACGGTGACCGTTCCGAACCGGCCGCCGATCGTGGGCGACACGATTCGGGCGCAAATGCTGTTCAAAGGCGAGGCCGACACGCTGGTTTTGGCACGGCACTTCATCGATCCCGACGGCGACGCGCTGACGTGGGGCGCCGAGGCGTCGGACAGCGGCGTAGTGGTGCTCAAGGTGTCGGTGGCGGAGGGCACGCTCGCAATCACCGCTGTCGGGCAGGGGGAGTCGGAAGTGACGATGACCGCGACCGACACCGAAGGCCTGACCGCAACACAGAGCTTCGTGGTCACCGTGCCCAACCGGGGCCCCGTCGTGGCCGAGGAGATTCCCGCGCAGACGCTCCACAAGGGCGAAACGACGCCGCTCGACCTCGGTCGGCACTTCAGCGACCCCGACGGTGACGCCCTCACGTACGCGGCCGAGACGACGGACGGCGACGTGGCCAAGGCCGTGGTCACCGGCACCACCCTGACCATCGAGGCCGGAGCGCGGGGCGAGGCCACGCTCACCGTAACCGCCACCGATCCCGGCGGCCTTTCGGCAAGTCAGAGCTTCACGGTCACGGTGCCCAACCGCGCGCCAACCGTGACCACTCCGATTCCGGAACAGACGGTCCGGCCGGGGCAGCCCAACACCGTCGACCTCTCCGCCCACTTCGCCGACCCGGACGGAGACGTGCTGTCCTACACGGCGAGGGCGAGTTCGAGCACCGTGGTCGGCGTTACCGTGCAAGGGACCAGCGTCATTCTGCGTGCAAGAGCGACGGGGACGACCCAGGTGCACATCACCGCTACCGATCCCGGCGGTCTCACGGCCGAGCAGAGCTTCACCGTGATCGTAGCCAATCGGGCGCCGACGACGGTCGGGCGGTTCCCGGACCTTACGATCGTCAGGGACGAGACCCGTAGGTTGCGGATCTCGGGCTACTTCTCCGATCCGGACGGGGATCCCCTCACCTACGCCGGAGCTACCGCCGATCCCGGGATCGCCCGCGCCTCCGTCTCGGGCGCCGTGGTGACGGTGACGGGTGTGACGGTCGGGGAGACGACGCTGACGCTGACGGCCGCCGACCCCGAAGGTCTCACGGCCACGCAGACCTCGCGGCTCAGAGTCACCGGCCGCGGCGGGGGCAGCGGCTTCAGCCTCAGCATCGAGTACCTCTCCTCCGCCACGCCAGCCGTGAGGACCGCGGTTGGCCGCGCAGCTTCGCGCTGGGAGTCCATCCTGTCCGCCACGGATTTCACGGATGTGACCGCGAACTCGGCCTTCACATGCAGGCTCCGAGGAGTGAGCTACACCGTATCCGTCGGCACATTCGTGGACGACATCGTGATTGCCGTGGGTGTCGGCGAAATCGATGGGTCGCAGTCCCCGAGTGTCGCGGCGACCGCCGGACTCTGCGCACTCCGCACGGGAAGCAATACGCCGGCCGTCGGTGTCATCGTCTTCGACAAAGCCGACCTCGACAATCTTGAGAGGCTCGGTCTTCTGGCGTCCGTGGCGCTCCACGAGATCGGACATGTCCTCGGGATCGGCCAGGCACCCAGCTGGTCGGGGTTGATTCGGGGCACGTCCGGGTCCGACCCGGACCCGCACTTCGCCGGCACGCTCGCCACCGCCGCCTTCAACGCGGCCGGAGGCAGAGGCTATTCGGGCGCCAAGGTGCCTGTTCAGAGTAGCGACGATACCGGGCATTGGCGGGAGTCGGTTCTGGGTCTTGAAATCATGACGTCCAGCCTGCGGAGTGGGACGACCAATCCACTGAGCGCGATCACGGTCCAGGCGCTTGCGGACATGGGGTACAGCGTCGACACGTCCCTCACGGACTCGTTCACGCTGGCCTCCGGGGACGCCGCAGACGTCGCGGGGCCGGTGCACACGATCGACCTGCACGGGGACTTCGTGGGCGGGCCGGTCATGATGATCGACGGTGACGGCAACGTTGTGCGGGTGATTCCCGCGCCCGCACAGGTGAACCGGCCCGGCAGGGAGTAACCCATGGCACGCCGATTCCGCTTCTCGGTCCCGCACCCGCTGGTCCTTCTCACCGCCTGCGTCATCCTGGCGGCGATAGCCAGCTACGTCCTGCCAGCGGGCGAGTACGAGCGCCGCGACGACGAGGCAACCGGACGCAGCGTTGTCGTCGCGGGCACCTACCACGAGGTCGAGCCGAGCCCGGTCAGCCTCTTCGATGCCATCGTGGCGCTCCCCCGCGGGATGGCCGACGCTGCCGAGGTCATCTTCCTCGTCTTCCTCATCGGCGGCGCATTCACTGTCGTGGACGAGACCGGGGCGCTCAAGCGCGGCGTCACCTCGCTGATCCGGTCGCTCCGGGGACGTGACCTGCTCGTGATCCCGATCGTTTCGTTGTTCTTCGCGACGGGGGGCGTGGTCGAGAACATGCAGGAGGAGATCATCCCGCTGATCCCCGTGCTCCTCATCCTCACCCGCAGGCTCGGCTTCAAGCCCATGGTGGCGGTGGCGATGAGCGCGGGGGCTGCATTCGTAGGGTCGGCCTTCAGTCCCATCAACCCCTTCCAGGTGGCCATCGCGCAACAGTTGGCGGAGTTGCCGCTGATGTCCGGCGCTGGCTTCCGGATCGTCTTCCTGGTGATCGCGCTGACCTTCTGGATCGGAATGACGATGCGCTACGCGCGGCGGACACGGGGACCTGGCAAACGCGGGGAAGAGGGCGCCGACGGTGCCGGGACTACCGAGGGCGTGCGCGCCGCCGACCCGGGCATCTTCGCGCTCGTAGCGGCCACGTTCGCGATGGTGGTGGTGGGGATGATGTTCTGGCACTGGGGGTTCAACGAACTGTCAGCCGCGTTCTTCATCATGGGTGTGATCGTGGGCTTGCTATCGGGGATGAAGATCGGCGGCACTGCCGAGGCCTACGTGCGCGGCTTCCGCTCGATGGCCTACGCCGGTCTCCTGATCGGTTTCGCCCGCGCGATCTTCGTCGTGCTGCAGGACGGGCGAGTCGTGGACACGATCGTGCACGCCATGTTCACGCCGCTCGAAGGCCTGCCCGTCCTCGCCTCCACCTTCGGCATGGCGGCGGCGCAGGCTGTCATTCACGTGCCGGTGCCGAGCATGAGCGGGCAGGCCGTGCTCACCATGCCGCTTCTGGTGCCGCTCTCGGACCTGCTGGGGATGTCGCGCCAGGTCACCGTGCTCGCGTACCAGTACGGGGCGGGGCTATGCGAACTGCTCACCCCCACGAACGGCGCGCTGATGGCGATCCTCGCGTCGGCGGGAATCCGGTACGAGGACTGGATCCGCCACGCGTTCCCGCTCTACCTCGGGCTGGTCGCGCTCGGGCTGGGGGCCATTGCCATCGCCCTGGCAATCGGGCTGCAATAGCCCCCCGGGCAGCCTACCGGCTCGAACTCCCGCTCCCGCCGCCTGCAGCCTGCTCTTCCACGAAGCCCCGCGCCTCGTCGAGCCCGGCGATGCCGTCCCGGCCCTCCCACAGCGCGGCCACCTTCGAGTAGTTCTCGAGCGCGACCATGGTGTTGCCCATCGCGGCGTTGGCGCGGGCCAGCCCGAGCAGCGAGCGCGGCCGGCCAGCCATGCGCATCAGCGAGGTCTCGAACATCTCGGCCGCGTCCTCGGGCCGGTCGAGTTCCAGGAGCAGTTCGCCGTAGAGCTCGTGAACGGGCTTGACCGGATTGGCGGAGCCGCGCGGCGGCGACATGGCCTCGACCGTCTCCACGGCCTTGTCCATGAAGTCGGTGGCCATGTCGGCGTGACCCATCCCGTGATGCAGCAGCGCGCTGACCTGCATGTGCATGACGTGGTCGTATCCGGAGCCGTCGGACTTGTCGGCCAGCACCTTCTCGGCAGCCGCGACCGTCTCCTGGTCACCGGTGCGGGCAGCACTGAGCGCGGTGGCGAGCAGCTCGTTCGTGCGCATGTCGTCGGTGACGGGCCGCACGTCCCATTCCTCGGTCTCGACCGTGTAGCGGGACTTCAGGAGCGGCACGGCACCACGCGCCCGCTCCGCCCCGGCCACCCCACGCGCCCCGCCGGCCTCGAAGCCCTCGTTCTCGGCCATGGACGCGATGCGCTCGATCCACAGGCGCGCCTTCTCGTAGTCGCCGCGCTGCAGGTCACCGTACTGGCCCCAGTCCAGCGAGTGCACCGCATCGCCGAGCGCGTCACCGGGCTCCCAGAGTTCGACCGCCACATCGTAGGCCGACTGGTTATGCCCCGAGACCAGGTCCCACATGCCGTGCTGGATGAAGATGTGCGTGGGCATGTGGCGGGCGTGCGA
>JAPPGZ010000062.1 GCA_028874905.1 Gemmatimonadota bacterium | reverse complement strand
GCGGCGACTACGACAAGATCCTGAACACGGCGATGCGGGCGGCCGAGCTGTCCCGTTCCCGCGCCTGAGAGGAGAATCGAGATGGCTGAGAACGTAATCGGCACCGACATCTCTCCACCGGATCTTCGGGCGAAGATCACGGGGCGGGCGCGTTACGCCGAGGATTTCCGCGCCGAGGGCATGGTGTTCGCAAAACTCCTGCTGAGCCCGATGCCGCATGCACGGGTTCGCAGCGTGGACACCAGCAGGGCCGAGGCGATGGAGGGGGTTCTCGGGATTCTGAGGGCGTCGGAGCTGCCGCTGCAGGAGAGCGGCATAGGAGAGGCCGCGTTGACCGACGAGCCCAAGTACGAAGGTGAGCCGATCCTCGCGGTGGCGGCTGTGGACGAGACCACCGCGGCGGCCGCAGTGGAGGCGATCCGGGTCGACTTCGAGCAACTGCCCTTCGTCCTGGACCCGCTGGAGAGCCTGCGCGAGGGCGGGCCCGACGCGCGCCTGGACGGCAACGTCGGCGGCCGCCCGGAGCCGCTCACGATCAAGTGGCCCGATTCGGTCTTCGACGAAGCCGGACCGGACCGGCTGCCCATGGGCGAGCCCGCCGCCGAATGGACCATCGGCGACGTCGACGCCGCGTTCGCCGAGGCCGAAGTCATCGTCGAGGAGACGATCGTCCACCAGTCGGTGACGCATCACCCGATGGAGCCGCGTTCCTGCATGGCCTACTGGCAGAACGGCAAGCTCTTCCTGCACGGCTCCACTCAGTCGACCGAGCGCACCCGGGGTGCCGTCGCGGGCATGGCCGGGGTGGAGCCCGACGATGTGGTGTTCATCGGCGAGTACTGCGGTGGCGGCTTCGGCAGCAAGATCGCGGGCGTCCCGAGCATGGCGATTCCCGCGGTCATGTCGCGCAAGATCGGCCGCCCGGTCATGCTCCGGATCACGCGCTACGAGGAGAACTACATCGGACGCGCCCGCGCCGGATTCCAGGGATGGGCGAAGATGGGCTTCCGCGCGGACGGCCGCATGACCGCGCTGGACCTCTACCTGGTGCAGGACGGCGGACCGTACGGTCGCGCCAGCGACTTCAGCACGGCGGCCACCGTCGCCACCGCGACCTACCAGCCCGAGAACATGCGTTTCCGCGGCGTCCCTGTTTACACGAACACGCCGCCGCGTTCCGCACAGCGGGCGCCGGGCGGCGCACAGATCGTCGCCATGCTCGAGCCTCTGGTGGACAAGGGCGCGCGCGAACTTGGCGTCGACCGCCTCGAGATCCGCAAGATCAACGCCCCCGGCCACGACGGATGGCTGGGACAGAACCAGGCACCGTTCACCAGCGCCTACGTGCGCGAGGCGCTCGACCTGGGCGGCGAGCTCTTCAACTGGGATGAGAAGAGACAGCTTTCCGGACAGCGCAACGGCACGAAGGTGACCGGAGTCGGCATCGGCCTCAGCCCATTCACGGCGGGCAGCGCGGGCCGCGACGGCCTCCTGGTCATCCGGCCCGACGGCAAGCTCCACGTGCACCAGGGGATCGGCAACCTGGGGACGCACTCGATCTCCGACACCGCCCGCCCCGCGGCCGACGTGCTCGACCTCTCGTGGGACGATGTCGTGATCGTCTGGGGCGACACCAGCAAGCACCTTCCGTTCAGCACCGTGCAGGCGGGCAGCCAGACCACGCACGCCCACACGCGCGCCAACCACGCGGCAGCCACCGCCATGGTGGGCCTGCTGCAGGAGCTGGCGGCAGGCGAACTGGGCGGCTCGCCGGCCGACTACCGCGTCGCCGACGGCCGCGTCTTCCGGGCCGGGAACCGCGCGGCCGGCCTGAGCTTTGCGCAGGCGGCGGAACGCGCGATGGCGCGGGGCGGCAAATTCAGCGGCGAAGTCGTCCCCGAGGACCTGAACGACGCCACCAAGGCGGCCGTCGCCGGCCTCGCCGGCCAGGGCCTCATCGCCGCGGCACGGGACAACTACCCCCGCGAAGGCGCCGTCTTCACCTGGGTCGCCACCTTCGCGCAGGTCGAACTGGACATCGAGACCGGCGAGGTCGAGATCGTGGACCTCGCATCGTCCACCGACTGCGGCACGGTCATGCACCCGCGCAGCCTCGCGGGACAGACCAACGGCGGCGTCTTCCAGGGGATCGGGATGGCGAAGAGCCAGCGCTGGGTCTTCGATCCCAAGTGGGGCATCCCGTTCACGAAGCGGTTCTACACAGCCCGCCCGCCGGGCATACTCGACGTGCCGAGGAGCCCCCGGTTCGCGGCCGTCAATCTGCCGGACCCGCACACGCCGGTCGGCGCGAAGGGGATCGGCGAGCCGCCGGTCGGAGCCGGTGAAGCGGCCTACGTCTGCGCAGTGGCCGACGCGATGGGCGGAATGTGTCTCTGCCGGACTCCGCTGACCTCCGACATGATCCTGGCGGAGCTGGAAGGCCGGCCCCGTCCCTACGGGTTGCTGGACACCCACGTCTGAACACGCACGTCTGACCAAGGAGAATCAAAGTGGCTGTCATTCGTGACATGATCCCGCCGTTCGAGCTCTATCAGCCGGCGGGCGTCGACGACGCGGTGCGTCTGATGGACGAGCACGGAAGCGATGGATGGGTGCTGGCCGGAGGACTGGACACCTTCGACTGGTTCAAGGACCGGATCAAGCGCCCCGCGGCGGTCATCGACCTCGGGGGCGTGGACGAGATCCGCGGCATCACGGGCGCCGCCGACGGCGGGCTCGACATCGGGGCCATGACCAGTCTCACCGACGTGGCCGAGCATGCCGACGTGCAGGGCCGGTATCCGCTCCTGGCCGACGCGGCCGGCCTCGTGGCCACGCCGCAGATCCGGAACCAGGGCACGCTCGGGGGGAACATCGTGCAGGATACCCGTTGCTGGTACTACCGGAGCGGGTGGCCATGCTACCGCGCGGGGGGCAACATCTGCTACGCCGCCACCCGGCGCTCGATGAACCGGGAACACTGCATCGTGGGCGCGGACCGCTGCGTCGCGGTCAACCCCTCGGACACCGCACCCGCACTCGTCGCCCTCGACGCCGAGATGGTGGTCGTGAGCACGTCCGGCGAGCGGACCTACCCGGCCGCGGATTTCTTCATCGGCCCGGACATCGACATCGAGCGGATGACCGTGCTCGAGCCCGGCGACCTCCTCACCCGCGTCGTGCTGCCCGCCCCGTGGGAGGGCGCGCGCTGGTACTTCGAGAAGATCCGCGACCGCAAGTCGTGGGACTTCTCGCTGGTGAGCGTGGCGTCGACGCTCAGCGTGCAGGGCGGCGTGATTCAGGACGCGCGGATCGTCGTCAACAGCATCGCCCCTTACCCGGTGCGCATGGGCGCGGTCGAGGCTGCGATTCGCGGACGCGAGCCCAGTGACGAGACCGGACATATGGCCGGGGAGATTGCGGTCGAGGACGCCCGCGCGCTCCGGCACAACGACTACAAGATTGCCCTCACGCGGAACCTGGTGAGGCGGTCGATCCGGGACGCGGCCTGATACCAGACATCGCCCGATACTAAACAAACGGGTTTAGTATCGCGTGCCATCCAACGGAGAGACTAGACCATGGAATTCCTTCGGCGGGCGCTGAACCCTTGGGGCGAGGACGTCCCGATCGGTGTCTCGTGGGATCTGATCTGGGCGGCCGTGATCATCGGCGCCGTCTTCGTGGTGGTGCACGCGCTCATGGTGCCCAAGAAGGTCGGCACGGGCGAGGTCGACCCCGACGAAGCGGAGGGTCTGCCCGAAAAGCTCCAGCGTCACAAGCCCGGCGCACGCGGATTCCACTGGTCGATGAGCGCGACCATGTTCGCACTGCTGATCACGGCCTTCTTTCCGGTGATCGGGATCCAGTTCCCCTGGGTCACCATTCACTGGATTGCCGGGGTCCTGCTGATCCTGACGGTTATCTATCACATCTACCACGTCTTCGCGAAGCAGGACTTCTGGACGATGTGGATCGACCGCCGCGACATCGAAGAGGGCAAGCAGGGTCTCAAGGCCGCGCTGGGCAAGGCCGACGCCGAGCGCCCGCGGGCCGGCAAGTATCCGGTCGATCAGAAGATGTTCCACCACGTCGCCATGGTCGCCACGCTCGGCGCCGTCGTCACCGGCGTCCTGATGATGTTCCGCATCGACAACTTCCTCTGGGCCGAGCGGACCTACATGTTCAGCGACGCCACCTGGGGTTGGATCTACGTGATCCACGGGGTCTGCGGCATCGGCCTGATCTTCCTCGTGATCGCGCACGTCTACTTCGCGATCCGCCCCGAGAAGCGCTGGATGACCTGGTCCATGATCAACGGCTGGATCGACCGCGACCGCTACCTCGAGAACCACGATCCCGCGCGCTGGACGGTCCCGGAGGCGGGTACGCAGGCTGCCGAGGCCGAGGGCGATTGACGGCTCCGGCCGGCCCGCCGAGCGCCTGACCCGATTGCCGCACCGATGAGCGACGACCTGAAGCGAAGGATCGACGCGATCGAGGAGGGCTACGAGTTCTTCCTCGCCTACGCCGCTCAGGGGTTGGCGGACGACTCCGCAAGCAAGGCGGGGGAACAGGTGCGCACATACTTGCGCGGCTTCGAAGAGGCGCTCGACGGCCTGGACGGGGCGTTCCGGCGGCGCCTGCTGGAGGTTGGAGCGGGCGGCGCGACAGCGTCGGCGGATCCTGGCGACGGTGCCAGCCCGGCAGAGGCCGTGGATGCAGCGCTGGGCGTACTCCGGCGAGACGCGGCGGCCTCCCGCGCGCTGGTGCGGCTTGTCGCGGCGCAGACTTCCGTTTCGTCCCAGCTGATCGACAACCTCAACGCGTCGATCCATGTGCGGGCGCTGCTCACCGACGTGTTCGTGCTGGGGGAGTTGGTGGGGGTGTAGCGGGGGGCGGTCGTGTCGGTGTCGGGCGCTCTATTCGAAGAGTTCGGCGTGGGTACCAGCGCGGACGAAGTTGATCGAGCCGCTCGGCTTCGGCGCATCGTCGACCTGGTAGATCAGAAGGAAATCGCCGCCGATATGGCCTTCGCGGTGATTCGCCCATTCGCCCCTCAACGCGTGGTCTCGCCGTTCGGAACCAAGCGGGGCCTCGTTGGCGATGAGGTCGAGCATGACCGACTTGAGCCGGTGCATGTCGTATCGCCCCGACCGCGAAAGCCGCTCCCAGTCCTTGAGAAAGCCCCGCGTGAAGTCGACGCGGCGAGGCGGGCGTGTCCGTTTACTGGCCGCTGGCTTCTTCAAGCTCCGCAAACATGTCATCCGCCTTGGCGAACCGGGCCGTCCCCGCTCTCATCATTTCCTCTGACTCGGCCATGGCCCTGCGGGTCTGCGCGTTCGGCACCTTGAGCTCGAGCGGAAAGGCCTGATCGACCGCGATGCGGTGGAAGAACAGTCGCACCGCCTCCGAGGCCGTCATCCCCATGGCCGCGAGCGCCACCGTAGCCTTGCGCTTCATCTCCGTGTCCATCCGGACGTGGAGCATCGAACTCCGTGACTTCATCGGAATCTCCTGTATCGCATTTGCGATATAGTTTGTCATCCCTGCGACAACCGGTCAAACCCGGGTGCGTTCAGGCCAACCGTCGCCCCTACCCGATCGACAACACCTCGATCCGGAAGATCATGATCGCGTTCGGGGGTACGGGTCCACTGCCACGGCTCCCGTACCCCAACTCCGGCGGGATAATGATCCTGCGAATCCCTCCGACGCGCATGCCCTCTACGCCTTCGTCGAAGCCGGGCACGACCTGGCCGGCGCCGAGGAGAAACGCGAACTCGCCGCTGTCGAACTGGGCGCCGTTGATCAGCCAGCCGGTGTAGGCGACGCGCACGCTCTGGCCGGCGGTGGCCGGGTCACCGGAGCCCAGAGCGATGTCCTCGTAGTAGAGGCCGGATGAAGTACGCGTGAAGTTGGCGAGGTTGATGCCCAGCGAGGCCGCGAACTGGGCCTGCTCGATGCCCTCAGGATCTGTCATATCGTCTCCGCATGCCATGGGCGCGGTCACGGCGACCAGCAGACCGACCGCTCCGCGGACCCATCCTCTCGACCAGCTCACGAAAGCACCCCCGCGGTCCGCAGCCGCCGGTACTCGCGAAACGAGATCAGCTTCCGTCTTCCTTCGTCCCACAACGCCAGGTGCAGGGTCTTGAGTCCGTCCCAGAGCGTCATCGTCGGGGCCTGCCACAGCTCCGGGTTCTCGTCGTGGCAACGCTGGAGCCGGTAGTTGGGGATCCGCGCGCTCAGATGGTGGACATGGTGGAGTCCGATGTTCGCCGTAAACCACTGCAGAACCTTCGGCAGGCGCAGGAACGAGGACCCGTGGAGGCCCGCGTCGAAGTAGTTCCAGTCCTCGCGCCAGTGCCAGTACGCGTCTTCGAACTGGTGCTGCACGTAGAAAAGCCATACCCCGATCGAGCAGGAGATCAGGGTGATCGGCAGCTGGATCATCAGGAAAGTGCCGATTCCGATGGTCAGCCAGGCACCGGTCAGAATGGCGACCAGCGCGGCGTTGGTCCACCACACGGAAAGCCATTCCCGTTTCCACCCTCTCGGCGTGTCCCACGGAAACCGGTGCTTGATGAAAAACTGGAAGGCCGCGCCGGGACCGAAGAGAATGAAGGGATTGCGGTAGAACCGGTATCCGAAGCGTTGCAGGAAGGACATCGCCTCGTACTCCTTGACGGTCACCGTGACGATGTCTCCGAATGTGCGTACGTCCAGATCGCCCGAGTGGGCGTGGTGAATCGCGTGCGTCTTTCGCCAGTAGTGGTAGGGGGTGAGGGTGAGCACCCCGATCACCGAACCGGTGATGCATGCCAGCCGCCGCGACTTGAAGTAGGATCCGTGGCCGCAGTCGTGCTGGAACATGAAGAGGCGCATCGCCAGGCCCGCGGTCGGGATCGCCAGCAGCAGAGTCAGCCAGTAGCCGACGCCGAGGCTCAAGTACATCAGCGCCCAGGCCGCTGCGAAGAGGACGGCGGTGTATCCCATTTGCCACGCGCTCCGACGATCGTCCGGGCCGAAGTAGGGAGACAGGACTCGCTTCCAGTGTCGGACCTGCTCGCGGTCGATCTTCATTCGGCCTTTCAGCGTTACCGTCGGTGCGGCGGCGTACCATATGGATACAGTTCGCCCAGATTCACGTGCTCATACGATAACGCGTCCAGGAAGGTCGTACCGACGAAGGGCTCCGGGGCATCGACGATGACGATCGTGGGCGCGTAGCCGGTCTCGTCGAAGCCACGGCGGAAGTGGACGCGTGACTTGACGACGAAGACATCGTAGTCGTCGGGCTCGATGTCGCCGTAGCGGAAGGCGTCCGGGTAGAGCACCTGCTCGTAGGCCGGCGTGAGGAAGACGACGTTGCCGTCGCCGAACGAGACCGCGGCGATGGCGTCGTAGCCGAAACCCTCGCCGAAGTACTCCACCGTGCCGACGATGCGCCGGGGCGAGCCGCCGGACGGCGTGAAACCGCCGATCTCCATGTCGAAGGGGTCGCCGGGCCGGGCGTTCGCGGCACCCAGGGCGTCAAGCGTGGCGGGCGAGGTGATCGTGCCGTACAGCACGTTGCCGATCCCGGCCGCCTCGAACGCGCCCAGGATGTGGGTGGCGTCGCCGGGACGGTCACTGTAGTCGCCGACCGCCACGGGGATCTCACCGCGTGCGATGGCCGTTGCAACGATGCCCGCGGCCTCCTCCGGTCCGGGGTAGCCTCCCACCGCGAAGTCCTCTCGCACGCGCCAGATGAAGTCGTCCATGTCGTCCGCGATCCGGTCGGCGAGTGCCTGGTCGTCGTTGGTCATGACCTGCACGGTCGCGCCGACGTCGGGCACGTCCGACCAGGGATAGCCATAGAAGACGCTCACGTACGCGTCGTTCTCCCGCGCCTCCCAGCGCCGCGCCCGCTCCATGATGTCCATCGCGGGGGACTGCCCCGTCCACTGCAACACGGTGGCCGTGATGACGCCCGGCTTCCGGGTGGCCGTGGTGGACCGGTATTCGCCCAGCGCCGCGAGCCTGAGCGCCCTCGCCGCACGCTCGCCCTGCATGTAGGCGTCGTAGTGCGGGAAGCGCTTGGTGACGAAGGAGAAGTCGGCGTGTTCCAGGAACTCGCCGTCCTCGTTGCCGTGCAGGTCGAAGGCTCCCGCGATGGGGACGCCGAGCCCGACCACCTCGCGGAAACGGCGCGCGATCTCGGCCTCGGGGCGCGGGACATCGCGGACCGCCATCGCCCCGTGCAGAGCCAGGTAGACCCCGTCGACGGGGAGCTGCTCCCGCATTTCGGCGAGCATGGTATCGAGGAAGTGGTCGAAGGCCTCCTTCGTGTTCCAGCTCCTGGACGACCCGCCGAAGACCCCGACCGGCGAGGTCAGAGGCACCAGTTCAACGTCGCCGAACTCCCTCGCCCGCTTGACGAACCCGCCCACGTAGCCGCCGCCCGAAAGCAGCGCCTCCCCGGAGAGGGGCTCGCTGTAGCGCAGCCAGTCGTCGACCTCCGTGTCGCCACCGGGACAGAAGGTGCAGGTCTCGTGCTGGAAGCGGGCTACGGCGAAGCGGAGGGGTTCCTGCGAAATAGCGGAGCCGAGACGACGGCTGGCGCCCCCCGCGTCGTCGTCCTCGTAGGCAATGGTGCACGCGCCCAGCGCCGCAACAAGAGCGAATGCGAGGAGTTGGACGGATCTGTTCATCGGTGCGCCTCTCGAGTTGGAGGTTCCTGGGACACGGCAGTAGTCGGACACGACACTAGCCGAGAGCGTCCCGCAACGCCAAGAGGTGTTCCTCTGTCAGGCCGTGCATCTCGAAGAGAGACACGCCGGACGCGCCCGCTGTCCGCGCTGTGGCCACAGCCGCGGAGAGTTGCGATGGATCGAGCGCCGGAAGGTATAGTCCCGCGTTCAAGGGCCTTGACCCCAGCGCGGCCACGCCCTCGCGCACGCCGTGGCCGATCCAGCCGATGTCCTCGAGGTAGAAGCTGTGATACAGCATCGGGAATACGCGGTCGAGCGGCCACTCGTCCCACGCCTGTCTGACCAGGCGGCGCGCGATCGTCGGCGTCGGGAAGACCGCCGCAGTGATCGGCTTGCCGTGCCCGTGCACCTCGCGCGCGAGCTCCCTCACCGCTCCGGTGACACTGTCCCAGCGGAAGCGGCGCCACGCTTCGTCGGCGGGCGGGTCGGCGATGTCGAGCGGATCCCTGCCGTCGAGCGCGGCGAACTGTTCGCGGCACACGTCGCAGTAGCAGAAGTCGAACTCGGGCAACTCGGTGTCCTGCACGAGGTCGTACGTCTCCCAGAGGCCGCGCGGGAGGATCACGTCGCAGTGCCGCACGTAGTCGAGGTGAACGCCGTCCACCGCGGGGTTTGCGGCCAGCTCGCCGACGAGGCCGCGGAGGTACTCCCTCACCGGCTCGCGCGAGGGGCACACCCACCTGTAGTAGCCCACATAGGGCGGATGTTCGAGCGACGATTCGAGGTTGCGGCTGACCGTGAACCACTCCGGGTGGTTTTCCCGCGCCCACCGGTCGCCGTTGCGGTTCAGCGTCCAGAACCAGCGGTGGAACTCGAGGCCCTCGGCCTGGGCGGCCCCGGAGACGAGATCGATGTCACCGCCACCGACCAGCACGGCGTCGAGGCCCGCATCGCGCAGCCTGGCGAAACGGCGTTGCCACTCGGGTGCGTCGTAGTCGCGGTCGCCGTGCACCCAGGTCCAGGCGGTGAAGGGGTGCTGTGCGTCGGCCAGGGGGAGAGATCGAGGCCTGTCCGCCTCGGGGAGAGATCGAGGCACGTCACCCTCGGGAGAACAGGTTGCGAGGGCGGTAGTCCCGGGGGCGGCGGCGAGCACCCCGCCCGCGACCCTGAGGAATTCGCGCCGTTTCATCGGCGGGTCCGGGGCCAGCCGCGGACTCTCTCTCATCGGTCGGCTCCCCGCACGAACCGCACCAGGCCCCAGCGCTCCGGGATGTGCATGTTGATCTCGCCCTGCGGCGACCAGACCCAGTTGTGCTCTGGATGCGGGTCGTCGCGTGTGGGCAAGCGGGCCCGGCGATAGGTGCCGTCAGCGATGTGAAGGGGCCATTCGACCCGCGAGAAGTTGACCCGCCAGGTATCCCCGGAGTGGGGCGAGCGACCGTGCCTGAAGGGGTGGGAGATGCGTTCGGGTGTGGTGGCAGTGTCGGTGACGCCAGCCTCGTCCGCAGCCGGGAGCTGAAAGGCGGCCGGTGGCACCAGTGCCGACCACGGAATCGCGATCTCCACACTCCATCCCAAATCCCTGTCCGACGGGTCGTTCAGCGTGCCCTCCAGGCGGACGGCGGTGCGGAGTCCGGCCATGTCCCAGCCGATGTTGGCCTTGCCCCGCCGGTTGTAGGGTCGGTCGAGGAAGAGGTCGAACTCGGTGCCCAGCGCGTTGACTTCGAGTTCGTAGTAGGCGAGCGCGTCCCCGTCGGGATCGAGGAAGACCTCGAAGTCGTGCTCGCGGTAGAGGATGGCGTCGCGGTCGGCGAGCGTGGCCCACAGGTGCGGCTCCTCGAGTTCGGCCGCGATGTAGAGGTGATCGTCGTCCCAGGTGATCTTGGCGCGCGTTGGCCAGGCGGGTGCCGGCCAGTCCTCGCCTCGGATGTCCACGAAGGCCTCGGTCCAGGGCGCGGAACGCCACGCGGGGTCGCCCAGGTCGCCGTCGATTGCGGGGGGCGAAGCGGTCCACGGCGACTCGTAGACCCGCAAGCTCGTCGGCTCCTGGCCAACTGCGGGGCGCAGAGGCACTGCCAGCCCGCAAGCGACGGCCGCGGCGGCGCAGCACCAGATCTTGGCCGGCGAACTCCCGATCGTCTTCCTCCTTGCGTTGCACTTGTGCTCGCGCGTGTTCTCCCGGGCGACCCCCTCAACTTGACGGATGGGAATCGCGGCCACCACCTTCCCGCCTTGGCAAATGCCTGCGGACGTCCGCGCCGGGCTCCGAGCCCGCCGTTTCCAGCCTCCTGCTCCCAAAGAGAGACCCATGGAATACAATCCCGACAACCCCTGGTACAAGCGTCTTCATTGGCAGGTAGTGATCGCGATGATACTGGGCATCGGCATCGGCCTGTCTCCAGGGGGAGCAGCCGTCGCGGACAACGTCGGCTGGGTGGGCGGCCTGTTCATGCGCCTCCTGCGAATGATCATCGTCCCGCTGGTCATCGCCTCCATCATCTCGGGAGTGGCATCGGCCGGCAGCGGGCGCACCGTGGGCCGGATGTTCGGCAAGACGCTGGGGTACTACCTGGTATCGAGCCTCCTGGCTGCTCTTACCGGTCTGCTCCTGTTCAACATCATCAATCCGGGACGGGGGTATCCGGTGACCGACACCGGAGCGGAGCCCCCTGATCTCGCTACGCCGGAGTCGTTCGTCGATCTGCTGTACACCATCGTTCCGGACAACTTCATCGGGGCGGCGTCGGCCGGCGACATGCTGATGGTCATCTTCTTCTGCATCGTCTTCGGAGCGGCCGTCACGACCCTGCCGGAAGGTCCGCGCACAAAGATCACGGACCTGGTCGGCGCGCTCTTCCAGGCGATGATGGCCCTGACGACGGGCATCATCAGGCTGCTCCCGATCGGGGTCTTCGGGCTGATGGTCACCATGGTCGACGAGACGGGTCTGCTGGCCTTCGGCAACCTGGCGAAATACGTCGCGGGGCTGACCTCGGGTCTCGCCATCCACTTCCTCATCACGCTGCCTCTCCTGCTGTACTTCTGGGCGCGCGTATCTCCCTGGAAGCACGCGATGAACATGAGGGAGCCGCTGCTGGTGGCGTTTTCGACGAGTTCGTCCGCGGCCACCCTGCCGGTCACCCTGAAGACGGTGCAGGAAAAGGTCGGGGTGTCCGATCGCGTGTCGTCGTTCACGCTGCCCATGGGCGCCACCGTCAACATGGACGGAACGGCGGTGATGGAGTGCGTGGGCGCGCTCTTCATCGCGCAGGCGCTGGGAGCCGACATCGGCTTTGCGACCCAGGTCGTCGTCGTCCTCACGGCCCTGCTGGCGTCGATCGGGGCCGCGGCGGTTCCGTCTGCGGGACTGGTGGTGATCTTCATCATCCTGGGCGCGATCGGAATCGGCGACAATCCCGAGGCGATGCTGATCGTCGCCGCCATGCTCTCCATCGACCGGCCGCTGGACATGGCCCGCACGGCCGTCAACGTCTACAGCGACTCGTGCGCGGCGGCAGTGGTTGGCAGATGGGAGGGTGAGGAGGGAATTGACGCGGAGATTCGAGGGTAGGGAGGGTACCTTCCAGTCCTGAATCGCGTATCCAGATCACAATTCAGCCGAGGCCAGGAACCCTATGCCCGTCACCCAGCCACGCACTCCGCTCTGCGCCCTGACGACGGCCCTCATCGCGCCCCTTGCGGCCGCCATCGCGTGCTCTGCTCCGGAGCAGGCCGGCGACCCGGCGATGGGGTCTGCCGAGACGGAGTCCGCCGCACCAAACCCGTCCGCCGTGGTGGAATTGATCGCAAGCGGACAGGTTGTCTTCGCCGTCTTCTCGGGAGCGACGACCCCGGAGGAGGGCGCGCTCTCGGAACAGGGCGAAGAACTCGACCTGGTATTCCACTCCGTTGAGTCAGGTCCATTTGACCCTCTTGTCTTGAGGGTTCCGCCGATTCGCGACGGTGTGGAGGCGGCCGGGGCGAACGTGGCCGCAGCGCTCGACGAGGGTGTGGCGGCGATCTTCTTCCCGCGTGTGGAATCGGCCGAGGAGGCGACCGTCGCCGTTGCCGCGATGGGCGACGACCACTGGCCCGGCAACCCCTCGGGCTCGCGGTTCAGCATGCTCATCGTGGAAACCCGGGCCGGGGTGGACAGGGTTGACGAGATCGTTGGCACCGAGGGCGTCAGCGTGGTCTTCGCCGGTCCCGACGACCTGCGCCAGTCCTATGGGGATGACATGGAGGCGGTGGAGGCTGCGATCCAAAGCGTGCTGGCCGCGTGCCAGGCCCATCAGGTGCCGTGCGGCATCACCGCCAGCGTGGACGACATCGCCGAGCGCCTCGAGCAGGGCTTCCGGATGATCATCGTGAGCGACTCAGCGGCGCTGATGGCGGGGAGGGCAGCGGCGGGGTCGTAGTGGCGGGACAAGAGTGATCGAGTGCTTCGACCGCTTGGGTGGCAACTTCACGTGATCCACTGCATCACGCTCTCGACCACCAACCCGTCGTTCCCTCGTGTGACCAATAGTCCCTCGCCTCCCAGTTCGGCCTGATGCCCTCCGCGCCAAGTGAAGCTGCCCAGCCACCTGACGTGTACCTTGTAGCCTTCCTGTCCCGCCACTGGCTCCACAACGAATCTGTCCCACTGCAAGAGATTCGGGTCTTCCCCACGGTAGTCGTCCTCTCCGGGCCAGGGCTTGGCGGAGAAGGTGAGATGTAGCTCCGTAGGGTCCTTCAAACGACAGTCGCCATCAGGGAAGCTGCAATTCCCCGTGGGTACCAGAGGGTCTTCCGTGGACCAACGCCAGCCCCGTGCCTTGAAGGCCTCGTCCAGGAAGCCGCGAGTGGACTCGGAGAGCGGCTCTTCACTGTCGTACGCAACGGCTGCCCTCCCCTCGATGAGGATGGTCGACCGTTCGCCCCACTTCATTGCGGCCACATGTTCCAGTGCCGCCAGGACGGCTTCGCCCTCGGCGGTTGCTGAGCCCGCCTCCACGATACGGCTGGCACAACCGAGCGCGCACGCGCTCAACAGGGCGAGGACGGTGACTCGCGCCGACGGCCTGCTGCGGGTGCGGGTGAGGGCATCGCCGCGACCAGTTGGCTGTTGAACGGATCTGGCGGCACTGATCATGCAGGTCCCCTTCCGAGCCTGGCTGATCCGTCCTACCATCCCGCGCCCGCCATCACCACCACAAGTGGTCGCAGCGTGTGCAACACGTTGACCGTGTCCCCCTGGGCGGCCAGCACGTCGGATAGCCTCCGGTACACATGAGGGCTCTCGTCCGTTCCGCCGCCGCGAAGGACAACGCCTTTGCGGTCGACCCAGTCGTTCATCATCTCCCGAGACACCTTCCCGCGCTTCAGCACCTTGCCCGTGCGGCGGTGGCGCTTTCCCCGCGCGGCAGTGCGGCTCATGACGCGGCCCGCACCATGGACGGTGGAATAAAGGGCCGTCATTTGAAGCTCCGCGGCCGCTGACCCGGGCGTATCGCCTCGGGCCCCCTCCAGAATCACCGAGTCGTCGCCCATCGAGCCGCCCACGAACCCCTGCTGACCCGGGAACGCCGGCGTCGCCCCTTTGCGCACCACCACGAACGTCTCGCCGAAGTGCTCCTCCTCCCATGCGAAGTTGTGGTGGTTGTGGACCAGCTCGACCTCGGCGCCGCCGACGATCTCGACGGCCTTGCGGACCGCCCACTCGCGACCGGCATACGCATAGCGGCCCGCCAGGTTCATGAGGTGCCAGTAGTCGTGGCCGACGGGCGCGTCCAGGTCGAGGATGACCTCGGCCTCGGGCACGCGTGTGCCCCACTCGGCCCCCTGCCCGATGGCGAGGAACGACGAGGCAACGGTGTGACCGAAGCCGCGCGACCCGAAATGGACGCCGACCCAGATGCGGTCCTTTTCGTCGGCGAAGACGTCGACGTAGTGATTGCCCGAGCCCACCGTGCCCAGCTGCTTGCGGGCCTTGTCGCGTAGCGCGGCCCGGTGCCGGGACGGCACGGCTTTCCAGGCCGGGTCTTCGAAGAGAGGGTGGTCCGCCGGGGTATCGGATGACTTGTTCGTGCCGCCGATCCCGAAGGTGAGGCCGTCCTGAATCTCGTCGCCGATGCGCTCGAGGCTGCGCCGGAGGCCACCGGGACGATCAGCCAGGTCGTCCAGGCCGAGATCGGTGCGGACCGCGGCGTTCCCGCACGCGATGTCGAACCCCACGCCGGCCACGCTCACCTGGTTGCGATATGCCGCGACGCCGCCGATCGGCATGACGTACCCGAGGTGGCCGTCGGCCATCAGGGCGGCGTGTTCGGCCCTCTGGGCGACCCGCGTGAGCTGCCCCAGCGTCTGCGCTTCGTGTTGCCCGAATACCTGCATGGGTCCAGAGTCCAAGTGGACGATCGTCACGGGGGTCGCAGGAGCGCGGCCCGGGGGGGCGTCCAATGTACGCTAAGAGGAGGGAACCGTGAAAACTCGTCGCCTTGGACGGCTTCTGTGGACAGTGGCAGCGGTGGTGGCCGCGCCGGGAACGGCATCGGGACAGGCCGGCGCGCCGACGCCGGGCCTGGAGGGCGTCGCCGCCTTCGAGGAATCCAGCCTCGCGCAGGTCGTGGAGCGGTTCAGCTCCGACCTGGGTGTACTGGAGCGCAGGTGGGGCGACATTCCGCACTCTGCGGCGCGGCAGCAACGCATGCGCGAATTCCTGGCCGGGTGGGCGAAGGAGCTGGACGCGCTGCGGGTCGCTCCCGGCGACGTGGAGGGCAGCATCGATCTTGTTCTGCTCGGCAGTGAGGTGCGGTACCGCCGGGAGCTGCTCGAGCGGGAGGGGCGCATGGTGGCCGAGGTGCTCCCGCTGCTCCCCTTCGCGGACGACATCGTCGCCCTGCTCGACCTCCGCCACTCGCGCAGGGAGGTCGAAGGGCAGGCGATCGCGGGGAGTCTGGCAGCGCTGGCCGAAGCGGTGGACGCGGCCGACCGCGCGCTGAAGTCCCGCGCAACCGCCGGGGGGGCTGGGGATGACGGGGACGGGCAGCCCACACCGACGCCGATCACCGGATTGCGGGCCGTGCGGCTCCTTCAGTCTTACGCACGGGCTCTCGGCGCGTGGTACCGCCACTACGAGGGCTACGACCCCCTCTTCACCTGGTGGGCCCAGCAGCCGTACGGGGAGGCCGACGACGCGCTGGACCGTTACCTGCTGACGCTGCGCGAGCGGATCGTCGGGTGGCCGGAGGGCGCGGAGGAACCGATCGTGGGCGACCCGATCGGGCGGGACGGGATGGAGGCGGACCTGCTCTATGAGATGATCCCGTACACGCCCGAAGAGCTGATCGCAATCGCCGAACGCGAGTTCGCGTGGTGCGACGCCCGCATGCTGGAGGCGTCCCGGGACCTGGGGTACGGCGACGACTGGCGGGCGGCACTGGAGCATGTGAAGACGCTGCACGTGGAGCCTGGCCGGCAGCCCGAACTGATCGTGGAGCTGGCGCAGGAGGCGGTCGACTTCCTCGAGGAGCGGGACCTGGTTACGCTGCCGCCGCTGGCAAACGAGGTGTGGCGGCTGGAGATGATGTCACCCGAGCGTCAGCGCGTGGCCCCGTTCTTCCTGGGTGGCGAGGTCATCCGCGTCTCGTTCCCGACCGACGAAATGACCCACGACGAAAAGCGCATGAGCATGCGCGGGAACAACATCCACTTCGCGCGCGCCACGGTTCACCATGAGCTGATCCCGGGGCATCACCTGCAGGGCTTCATGACCGAGCGCTACAACTCGCACCGGAACCTCTTCCGCACGCCGTTCTGGGGCGAGGGCTGGGCGCTGTACTGGGAGATGCGGCTGTGGGACATGGGGTTCCCGTCGACGCCGGAGGACCGGATCGGGATGCTCTTCTGGCGCATGCACCGGGCCGCGCGGATCATCTTCTCGCTGAGCTTCCACCTCGGCGAGATGACGCCCGACGAGGCGATCGCCTTCCTGGTGGACCGGGTCGGCCACGAGCCCGCGAACGCGACAGCGGAGGTGCGCCGCTCCTTCAACGGGAACTACTCACCGCTGTACCAGGCCGCGTACATGTTGGGCGGCCTGCAGATCCGCACGCTGCAGGAGCAGCTGGTCGGCGGCGGCGAGATGACCGAACGCGAGTTACACGACACGATCCTGCAGGGCGGCCGCATGCCGATCGAGATGGTGCGGGCGCGGCTGCTCGGCCAGGCGCCGCCGCGAGACTTCCGGGCGGCGTGGCGGTTCTATGGGGACCCTACCGGGCCTTCCATTCCTCAAGGATCGCCTGGTCCCGCTCCACGTTGAGCTCAAAGGCGTTCCGCCGCTCCTCGGGCAGCGACTTGAACCAGTGCAGCGTGTCGACCGCCGTTTCCGCCAGCGGCCGGAATTTGAGGCCGGCGGCGACCGCCTTGTGGGACCGCACCCGTGACAGACCTCGGATCGGCCCCTCGGTGGGCGGATACCACAGCTGGAAGCGGGCTTCCCGGTCCGCCAGGAATTGCTCGTCGATCCAGGTGAACGACAGCGGCGTGCTGGTGATGGCGCGCACGCCGTACAGGAACTCGGCCATCGAGGTCGGGTCCAGGGCGGGCCCTGCCGTGTTGTAGGTGCCGCCGATGTCGCGCTCGAGACACAGGATCATGAACTCGGCCAGGTCGCGCACGTCGATGTACTGGACGGGGGTGTGCTGGCTGCCCGGCGCGATGATCTCGCCGCCGTGGTCGATCCGCACGGGCCAGTAGGTGTACCGATCGGTGGTGTCGCCGGGTCCCGCCACAACGTGGAGCCGCAGGACGGTGCCGCGCTCCTTGAAGACGTCGGTGACCGCGTTCTCGCACAGGATCTTGAGCGGTCCGTAGTAGCGGTTCACGTCCTCGCTGTCGGGATCCTCGATGGGCAGCAGCACTCCGTCTTCGGTGATCTCGTCCTGGTCGAAGCTGTAGACCGATCCGGTCGACGTGAAGAGGTAGCGCCCGACGGAATCCTGCAGGAGCTCCACCGAGTCGCGCACGTGCCGGGGGACGTAGCCGCTGTTGTCGATGACGGCGTCCCAGGTGCGGCCGTGCAGGGCGTCGAGCTGGCCGTCGCGGTCGCCGATGAGCGCCTCCACGCCGGGGAAGAGATCGGGGGCGGTGCGGCCGCGGTTGAAGATCGTGACCTCGTGGCCACGGTACATGGCGTACCGCACCTGGTGCGGGCCGATGAACCCGGTGCCGCCCAGGATGAGGATCCTGAGGGGGTTGGGGGCGGGGGAGGGCGAGGGGGCGGTGTCGACCCGGGGGCTGGCCCGGGAACCGTCAGCGGAAAGGACCTGACCGGGCGCAAGGGCGGCAGCGCCGGCGGCGGCAGAGGTGGCGAGGAAGCGGCGGCGCGTGTGAGTCATGTCGGGTTTCCTGATTGCACGTTTCCGGGTTGGGAACTGTTCATCAGATATCGGGGCGGGGATGGGCTTGTCGCAAGCCCCTGGGGGTCGGCCGATCCGGCTGACCGACCCCCTTGCAGCTCGCCGGAGTTGCTCAGCAGCAGGGGCCGCCGCAACAACCGCCACCGCAGCAACATCCGCAGACGTTTGTCATCGTGTCCTCCATGATTTGGGTTGACGTGTTGATCGTTCCCGCATTGATCCGGTCAGCAGCCACACGCGGCTTCCCGCTCCAGGCTGGTACCGAGCCGACTGAAGTCGGCCATCATTGCACGGATCTGTTCCGGGTCGATGCAATAACAGGAACGCGTTCCATCCACTTCGCCGGTGATCAGACCCTCCTCGCGAAGCACGCGCAGATGCTGGGAGACCGTCGACTGCGCGAGGGGGAGGTCGTCCACGATCTCGCCGCACACACACGTTCGACGCTTGGCTAGCAACGTGAGAATCGTCACGCGGGCGGGGTGCGCGAGCGCCCTCCCCCAACGCGCGGTCCGTACGACTTCGGCAGCAAAGCCGGTCCCACGTGTCCTGGCGACTCCCATGGTTTCCTGGCTTCCCGTCTGAAGGGTTATCGTTTATCGGCAATATACGATAATAAATATACTGGGCATGTCAACGCCCACGGACCTCACACCTCCCAACCCGCCCTGTACTCGCGCGTCAGAAACCGGTTGGCTTCCTCGATATTGGTGACCCGCATGGCGTCGGCGTCGTAGCGGATCTTCTTCCCCTGTCCGGTCCGGAGCGCGACGATCCCCAGCAGCATCACCTCGGTGAGGCGGGACGCGTAGTCGAAGGGGCACGACGCCTCTCCGCCCTCCTTGCAGGCCTTCACCCAGTTCATCTGGTGGGTCTCCTCGATGCGCGGCTGGGTCTGGGGGACCTCCGCGGCTTCGGCGGCGAGCGACTCGGGGAAGAGCCGGGGGTTCCGACCGTAGGTGCCGTGCATGAGGATGCCGCGGTCGCCGATGAACATGACGCCGCCCGTGCGGTTGAGGTCGACGTCGTCGGGGAGAGCGGACGGGCGCGGAGGCATGAGGCCGCCATCGTACCAGTGCAGGTCGAGCGCCGGCATGGAGCCGCGGGCCGGGAACTCGTAGTGCGCGCGCATGGCCAGCGGGAAGGAAGCGGGATCTTCCTGCGGACCGCCCCAGGGGGTGGAGGTGGCTTCGATCGTGGTGGGGTAGGTGAGGCCGAGGGCCCAGTAGGGGTGGTCCACCAGGTGTGCGCCCATGTCCCCGAGCGCGCTCACCCCGAAGTCGACCCAGCCGCGCCAGTTGAAGGGGTGGTAGATGGGGTGGTAGGAAATCTCCTTCGTGGTCGGTCCCAGGTAGAGGTCCCAGTCCATGCCCTCGGGCAGGGCGTAGCCCGCGTCCATGACGTCCGCGGCCACGGACAGGATCGCGCCCTGGTGCCACTGCTGGTACCAGCCGGGGTTCAGTCCCTCCTCCCAGCGCTCCGGGCGGTGGATTCCCTGCGGCCAGATCGGCCGGTTGGTCCAGATGTGGACCTCGGTCACGTCGCCGATGACCCCGGCCTGCACCCACTCGTTGACGAGCCGTGCTTCGTCGCCGGAGTGGCCCTGGTTCCCCATCTGCGTGACCACGCCCGTGCGCTGTGCGATCTCGGCAAGGGCGCGGGCCTCGTGGACGGTGTAGGTCAGCGGCTTTTCGACGAAGATGTGCTTGCCCGCTTCCATCGCGGCCTTCGCGATGGGGGCGTGAAGGTGATCGGGCGTCGCGACCAGGACGGCGTCGAGGTCGGCCTCGCGATCCAGCAACTCGCGGAAGTCTGTGTACTGGCGGGCTTCGAAGAACTGGTCGCGCCAGCGGTAGCCCTTCTCGCGGGGGTTGCCGTCGCCGTCGGTCATGCGCTCCTGGACGCGTCTGTGTACCACGCCGAAGTCCACGTCGCAGATCGCGGCGATGTGCTCGGTGCCGAACTCCTGGGCATTCTCGGTGCCCTGCCCGCCGACCCCGATGATCGCGATGTTGAGGCGGTCGGACGGGGCCTGGTATCCCGAGCCGCCCAGCACGTGGCGGGGCACGATCATCGCGCCCATGGCGAGCCTGGACCCGTGGTCGACGAAATCTCTGCGGGTAATCTTGTCGGACACCTGTGCTGCTCCCTGGCCGGAGAGCCGAGCGTGGCGGCTTTCCGGCCGGTGTGAGTGCAAGGCCGCCTTGCGCGACCGGTTCCGTTCTCGAACGTTTGTCGGCTCAAGAACGCCAAAACGGAGGTTATGATGACCCGCTACGGTTTGGGACGGCAAGCCCGCGGCCTGCTCGCTTCGCTCGTTGTGCTCGCGCTGTTCCCCGCGTTGCTCTCCGCCACCTGGTCCGTCATTGCGATCGATACGCGCACCGGGCAGGTGGTGATCGCGTCGGCGACGTGCGTCGCACAGGGGCGGTTCCCCAACTTCCCGGCCAGGGACCTGATGGACATCCAGGCCATCGTGGTGCCGGGGGTGGCGGTCGCGGCGGCGCAGGCCGGAGTTGATCGCACGCGTGCCAACCAGGAGCTGATCTACCGGGAACTCAGGGCGGGCACGGCACCCGAAGAGATCATCGAGATGCTCTCGGAGGATCCGGATTTCGAAAGCCGCCAGTTCGGGATCGTGGACCTGCAGGGACGCTGTGCGGGCCACTCGGGGAGCGGCAACCGGGAGGCGTCGCTGGCCGTGGCCGACAGCGTTCCCGATGCGGGAATCTACTTCTCGGTGCAGGGCAACATCCTGGCTTCGGATGACGTCGTGCACCTGGCGGTCGAGGCGTTCAAGTCCGAGGGCGGCACAATGGCCGACCGGGTCATGGCCGCGATGGAGGCCGCCGATGCGGCGGGCGGCGACGGTCGCTGTACCTGTGAATCGGAGCCGGTGCTCGACCACGTTCCCTGCGACGGGAAGACCTCGCACGTGGCGTACATCCTCGTTGCGAATCCCGACGATCCGGAGGGGGAGTCGTTCAACGACGGTGAGTACTCGCTCTACATCGACGTCAGTGACGAGAACATCGAAGAGGGCGAAAACGCGAATCCCGTCGTTACGCTCCGGATGCGATACGACCGCTGGAAGGCCGGGTCCGGGCCCGACTAGGCTTGACTAGGAGCGGTTTCCGTTGATCGCGGCGACGGCTGCGGCCTCGGATTCGTACACCTTGATCATCTGATCGAAGCCGCTGGCGGCCAGCACCTTGCGCACCGCGCGGGTGAGGGTGGAAATGCCGAACGCATGGTCGGGTCCGTCGAACTGCCTGGCGGTGGTCAACAGGACGCGCAGTCCGGCGCTGCTGAGGTAGGGGACCTCCTCGAAATCCACCACCATTGCAGTGTCACCCGGCTTGATGCCGGACTCGAGCGCACTCTGCCATTCCAGGTAGTTCGAACTGAAGATGCGCCCCACGGGCTTCGCGACCAGCACACCCTCGTTCCTCGACCAGTTCACCTCCATGTCAAGCTTCTCCTCGTCTGTTCCTAGGCACGCGCCGCCCAGGCCTCCAGCAGGGCCGCCTCGACTTCCATCATCTCCTCGATCGTAGCGGGACCCGGTCGCATTTCGGAACCCGGTTCGGGCCGCTTGCGCAACCCGCTGCGCATGGCGCCGCCGGGCCGGTCCTCATCGGTCAGTGCGTTCCACCAGGCCAGCGTGTCGCGGATCGTGTCGGCGACGGGCCGGCTCGTGTACCCGGCGGCAATCGAACGGGAGTGGTCAACCAGATGCGCGCCACCCCAGTCACCCGTCACCGGGTTCCAGATGGGGAACATGCAGCCCTGCTCCTCGACGAAGTCTGCGTCGACCCAGTGAAACGCGGCGTCGCTGCCGCTCACGTCCCGGCACGCCTCAAGCATCTGACGCATGTTCACGGACTCGACCGGACCCACTCCGTTGAACACGCCGCCAACCTCGTTCTCCAACATGCGCACCATCCACCCGCCAAGGTCGCGGGCGTCGATGAACTGGACCGGATCGTCGGGAAGGCCGGGCACGGCCATGTCGCCACCCGCCGCCACGCGCACGGGCCAATAGGTCCACCGGTCGCTGCCGTCGCCGGGCCCGACGATGTAGCCGGGCCGGACGATGTTCGCCCGTTCGCCGAAGATCTCCTGGACGGCCTCTTCACAAAGAGCCTTGAGGGGGCCGTAGGTGGTGTTGGTCATCTCCTCGACCGTGGGGTCCTCCAGCCGCCCTACCTCGTAGTCCTCGGTGATGCCGTGGGGGGTCAGGTCCTTGTAGGCGGAAATGGACGACACGAACAGGTAGCGGCCCGAGTCGGCGAGGATCGTGGCCGAGTCGCGGACATGCCGGGGGAAGAAGCCCGAGTTGTCGATGACCGCGTCCCAGCGCCGGCCCTCCAGCGCGCCGAGGTCGCCGTCCCGGTCGCCTACCAGCTTCTCGAGGTCCGGGAAGAGGTGCGTGTTGGTGCGGCCGCGGTTGAAGAGCGAGACCGTGTGTCCCCGCGACACGGCGTACTCGACCATGTGGGGGCCGATGAATCCGGTGCCTCCCAGTACCAGGATGGTCATGGGGGCGGGGGAGCCGTCTGCCTGGTCTCCGTATGGGGCGCAAGCCGCGCCGAGGCCGAAGGCTCCGGCGGCGGCCGCGGTCGTCTTCAGGAAATCGCGGCGGTTTTGTATGAGCATTCCTCTGCCTGCCTTTTTTTTTACGGCGAGGGCACCCGGGCGCATCGTGGCGCTTGCCGATACAATTCAATGTGCTGGTGCCGGTCAAGATTGCGGGTAGGAAAGGTACGGACTCGTTACGCTTTCCGAAACAACCGCGCTTCTTGCAGGGTATTTTCCGACTGTCCAGCTTGAACGGTGCCGGTGTCTTGCACGCGCGCCGGCCGTCATGTCGTTCGCCCTTCACCGACAAAGGACGCGAGTCTCCGAAATGACAATAGCCCGCCGCACCTTCCTCAAGAAGCTCGCCACCGCGAGCGGAGGGGCAATACTGACGCCTTCGCTCGCCGGGCTCGCCGTACACGGCCGCGCCGGCGCCCAGCAGGAATACCTGCACGCCGGAACCACCCGGGGCGAGGCCGCCGCTTCGAGTCCCTTTATCAAGCCCTATGGCGAACTGGTCACAAGCGTCGATTGTCCCGAACTGGAGATTCCAGAGAGTTTCCGCTGCATTAGAATCAGTTCGGGCGGAGTGTCTTCGTCGGTGCGGGATGGCCTCACGGTCCCGAACGCCTTTGACGGCATGGCCGCGTTTCCGCTTCCCAACGGGAACATACGCCTCATCCGCAATCACGAGATGGTCGACGCTGCCGACGGGGCGCAGGCGATCGGGGCGCCCTACTACGATGCGAGGGGTGCGGGGGGCACGACTTCCCTGGAGGTGCGCGTTTCGGAGCGGAACGGCGATTTGGCGGTGGAGCTTGTGGACGAGTTCGTGTCGCTGGCGGGCACACGGGTGAACTGTGCCGGCGGTCCCACGCCCTGGGGGAGCTGGCTTTCGTGCGAGGAGATAACGGACGGGCCGGAGGCGGGCTTCCACAGGCCGCATGGATACATCTTCGAAGTGCCCGCGGATGCCGAGGGGCCGGTCGATCCCGTGCCGCTGAGGGAAATGGGGCGCTTCATTCACGAGGCGGTTGCCGTTGATCCGGCGACCGGCATCGTCTATGAGACCGAGGACACGTGGTACGTACCCAACCGCCTCCCCGGGGCCGGATTCTATCGGTTCATCCCTGACCGGCCGGGCGTGCTGGCCGCGGGGGGCAGGCTGCAGATGATGGCGGTGACCGGCCAGCCGGAGTATCTGACTGCCCGTGGCCAGACGCCGGGCGAAGTGCTGCGGACGCACTGGGTCGATATCGACGATCCGGACCCTGCCAACGCCGAGGCGGACCGGCTTGCCGTGTTCAAGCAGGGCGTCGCCAGGGGCGCGGCGCGGTTCGCACGCCTGGAGGGCGCGTTCCACGGCGACGACGGCATCTACGTGGTGTCGACCAACGGCGGCGATGCACGGGCCGGACAGGTGTTCCACTACCGGCCGACGTCGATGGACGGCGGCGAGCTGACCCTCGTCTTCGAGTCGCCCTCCAAGGAGGTCCTCGACAGCCCGGACAACATCGTACTGAGTCCGCGTGGAGGACTCGTGATGTGCGAGGACGGCGAGGACGACCAGTTCGTTCGGGGGCTCGACCGCGAAGGGAAGATCGTCAACCTCGTGCGAGCGCCACGGCCTGAGGGCGCGCCACAGCCGGGTGAGTTCGCGGGGTCGTGCTTCAGCCCCGACGGCCAGGTGCTGTTCTTCAACGTCCAGGGTTCCCGGGAGCGCGGGGGCCGCCGGCCGAGCGGGACCTACGCCTTGTGGGGACCGTGGGATGACGGCCCTTTGTAGTCACCTTGAAGCCCGGTCGGGGTAGTCTACCGTAGAGTGACTGGCCGGGGAGTGCGAGCCAGGGGACGCCAGAAATCCAGCGGACACCAGGACCATGAGTGACGACAAGCTGCCCAGGATTCCATCCTTTGCGGAGTTGGGGATCAGCGAGGATGAAATCGAGGAGTTGGAGCGCGAGATCGCCAAGGAGGCCGAGGAGCGGGGCGGCGAATCGGAGTCGGATGACCTGGGGCCGGAGCTGGCTGACTCCGGGGGTGCGGGAGGCCGTTCGGCGGAGCCGGCAGAGGCCTCGAAGCCGCGTCGGACACCGGTCGGCGAGGCGGTAGCAGGCTCTGGAGCCGAGTCGCGGCGGGCCGCAGCGGACAAGCGCACACGGCGCGTCCCGCCGGATGACGCGGTTCGCGAGACCGGAGCGGCCCGAAGGACTACCGCGGGCGCGGCACCCAGCAGCAGGAAGGCGGCAGCCGCCGACAAGAGGGCGGTCGCAGCCGGCAAGACGGATGTGACCCCTGCCCCGTGGAGGGGACTACGGGGTCCGGTGACCCTGCTGATTCTCCTTGTCGCCGCCTGGCTGTCGCGCGCGGGCGGCATGATGCCGGACCCGGTCCCGGCAAGCGCGCCGGATACGGTCTTCTCGTCGGCCCGTGCGATGGCGCATGTGCACCGAATCGCTGCGGAGGCGCATCCGCCCGGTTCCCCGGCGCATGCCGACGTGCGTGAGTACCTGCTGGAGGAACTCCGACGCCTCGGGCATGAGCCGGCCGTCCAGACCGCCACGTCGATCACAGGAGGAGGAGGCTCCTTGACCGCGGCCACCGTGCGCAACGTGCTGGCGCGTATTCCCGGATCCGAACCGGATGGCCGGGCGGTCCTCGTAACCGCCCACTACGACAGCCGGGAGATCTCACGCGGCGCGGCCGACGACGGTTCCGGGGTGGCCGCCATCCTGGAATCGCTGCGGGCGCTGGCTGCGGGTCCCGGCCTGCGCAACGACCTTATCGCGCTCTTCACCGACGCCGAAGAGGTCGGCCTTCTCGGCGCGCGCGCCTTCGTCGACGAGCACCCGTGGATGCAGGACGTAGCGGTCGTGCTGTCGTTCGAGATGCGCGGCGGCGGCGGTGCCTCGATGATGTTCGAGACGGGTGCGGCCAACGGCTGGGTGATCGAGGCGCTGCGACAGGCGGATCCGTATCCGTCCGCCAATTCGGTGGCGTTCGAGATCTATCAGCGCATGCCGAACGACACCGATTTCACACCCTTCAAGGAGGCCGGAAAGCAGGGACTCAACTTCGCCGGGGTCGGTCGGCCGCACGTATACCACCAGACCTACGATTCGCCCGAGAACCTCTCCGAGGCGACGCTGCAGCACCACGGTACGCACGCGCTTGCGATGCTTCGGCACTTCGGAGATGCCGGGCTGATGGCCGTAAACGCTCCGGACGTAAGCTACATCTCGATCAGGTACCTGGGTCTGGTGACGTACGGCCGGCTGTGGATATGGGTTCTCGGTTTCGCGGTGGCCGCGTTCTGGACGCTGGCGTTCTTCCTGGCGAAACGCGGTGGGGCACACCTGGGGCGAATGCTGCTCGGTTGTGTGGCGTCGGTGGTTTGCCTGGTCGTGACGGCCATGGCGGCCAACTACCTTTTCCGCTGGCGGGTTGGGGCGCACGTTGAAGTCGGGGCGCTGCACGCGGGTTCCTTCCACAGCGAAGGCTGGTACGTGCTGGCCGTCGTGGCCTTCGCGTTCGCGTTGGTTGTGGCCGCGCTTCCATTGGTTCGCCGGTGGTGTTCTCCATCCGAGTTGGTGGTGGGCGCCCTGTTCGTTCCAACTGTGCTGGCGGCATTGACCACCGTGATGTTCCCGATGGCCGCGGTCAACCTTCAATGGCCGGTTCTGGCGGGATGCATCGGAGCCTTTGCGGTGGTGGGGCTGCCGGGCGACGGGCGGATGGGAATCCTGCGCTGGTTGGTGGCGCTATTGGCAACGCTGCCCGCTGTTGCGGTGCTCGTCCCTCTCACCGAGAGCGTCTGGCTTGCGATGGGTCTGGTATTGGCTCCGGCGATCGTGATGCTCGCCTGGCTTGTCATCATCCTCGTTCTTCCTGCGCTCGAGGTGGTGCGGGAGCCAAACGGGTGGTGGGCGCCGGTCGCTGGTTTGGTGCTCGCGGGCGCCTGCCTCGCTCTTGGAATGTCGACTGCGACGCCCTCTGCCGCCCGCCCGGCCCCTTCGACGCTCGTATACGCCCTCGACCGGGAATCCGGTTCCGCCTACTGGGGCACCGACCCAATGCGGGACGCTTCCGACCCGGGCATCGCGTGGGCAGCCGCCGCGGTGGGCACTTTCGGGGATGTGCTGCAGAGCGACCTCACCCCCCAGGGAATCCCCTATGCGTTCGCAGCGGCGGATCCGGTCGACCTGCCCGCTCCGCTTGTCGCCGTCGTCAGCGACACCACGGTGGCTGACGGGGTCGTTCGTGTGAGCGTCTCGTCGCAAGTCGGCGCCGAGATGCTGCTGCTCCGCCTCCCCGCGCAGGGCTCGCCCCTGGTTGCGGTGAACGGCAAGCCAGTTCGCGGCGGAGATCGCCCGGAGCGGATCACGTACTGGGGCACGCCCGAAGGAAGCATCCTCTTGGACTTCGACCGCGATTCCGCCGCCGACGGTCTGGACCTGGTCGTCGTCGAGCACCACCTGCGACCCGGCGAGCTGGTGGGTCAGCGCTACTTCATGCGTCCCGCCGAACTGGCGCCCAACATCCGCATGTTGTCGGATCGGGCGATGATCCGGACGGTCCTGGCCATCGACCCCGCGAGCGGCGAGGTGCGGATGGTGACCCGTCAGGCGGAGACGGACGGGGAAGGTGAGTCTGCGGCCGAAGCAGGTCGGGATGCAGAGGCCGACCCTGGTGGTGCCGAAGTCGAGCCGGGCGCGGAAACCGACTCCGCCACGACTTCACCCGAGGACACCATTCGGGCGGATACGGTCCGTGGCCTGCCCGGAGCCGCGCTCGTACCTGCAGTCGCCTCTCAGCCTTACTGAGTCCCGAAAATCCCCTTCGGCACGTGCATGCTGACCAGCATGTGCGGCACGTCAACCGTCTCCGAGATCTTCAGATCCCCCACCAGCGAACACAGCACGTAGGCCTCGTTGCGGGTGAGGCCGTGTTCGGCTACCAGGTAGTCGATCATGTAGCGGGTTGCCTTGCGGGCCGCCTCGTCGATGGTCGTGGCGAAGCCGGTCACGGCGTAGTAGTCGTCGGTCTCGTACTGGGGTTCGGCGATCCCGCGGGTGTTCTCCATCACCTCGATCTCCAGCACGAGCCGCATCGGAGCCTCGATCGCGGTGCCGGAGACCTCGCCGTCGCCCTGCGCGGCGTGCGTGTCGCCGATCGAGAGGAGCGCGCCCTCCACTTGCACCGGGAAGTACACGGTGGCGCCGGCCTTCATGTGCCGGTTGTCCATGTTGCCGCCGTTGGCCCGCGGGGGGATCGTCACCAGCATGGAATCGGTGGCGGGAGCGACGCCCATCACGCCCGCGAAGGGCTCCAGCGGGATCGTGATGTTCTCGTTGAAGGCGACTTCGGTGGCGCCGGACTCCATGGGGAAGCCCCGAATCCACGGCTCCGTGAACTCGTCGGCGAGGAAACCGAACCCGGGCAGGATCGTCGCCCATCCCCACCCTTCCACCTGGACATCGTGCACCGTGACCGCCAGCAGGTCGCCCGGGCTGGCGCCCTCAACGTAGATGGGTCCCGTGAGCGCATGGATAAGGCCGAAATCAACGTCCGCGAGCTCATCGACGACCGTCGACTCGGTGATCTGGCCGTCCGACGCTTCCTTGGTCCACACCTCGACGACGGCGCCGGACGGAACGGTGAGCTGGGGAGGGATCGTGGCGCTCCAGCGATTGTGGGTGTTCTCGGACCCGAGTGTGAAGTCGGGGGCCGGAACCTGGGAAGCGGACTCGTCCGGGATCGGCTCGATATTGCAGGCGGCCAGCGCCATGGTGGCGGCGAGCGTGAGGGCGGTCGGGAAAGTGCGGGCGGCCGGTAGACGGAACATCGGGACAGCTCCTTGGCATGTGGATGAAAGGTCGAATCAGGCGGGGAGCCCCCTGAGGACGTCGACCAGACGATCGATCTCGGCGGTGGTGTTGTAGACGTGGGTAGAGATCCGGATGGCGTTGTGACCATCGCGCTGATGCTCGTCGATGTGGATCCGGTCGCGCCGGGCCACGAGGCTCACGGCCTCGACGGCGTCCACGCCATCCTGCTCGAAGATGGTGGAGCCCGGGCATGAAGTGGCGGGGCTCGGGCCGCTGAGAATCGTAACGCCCGGCATTGCCCCGAGGCGGGACTTCAGGTAGTCGGACAGGTAGCGGGTGCGCGCGGCCACGTTTCCCGGACCCATCGTTTCAGCGAGGTCCAGCGACGCGGACAGGGCCGCCCGCAAGGGGAGACTCGACGTGCCCGGCGGCTGGTACGCGACCATGCTGCCCTCCCCATCGGGCGCGAAGGCCGACTGAACGCGGTCCCGGGCGCCCGCACGGACGTAGAACACCCCGGTTCCCATTGGTCCCAGCAGCCACTTGTGCAGACTCGCGGAATAGGTGTCGCATCCGAGCGTTTGCAGGTCCACGGGCAGCATGCCGACGGCCTGCGCGCCATCCACGTGGCTCACGATACCCCGTTCCCTCGCCAGCGAGCACAGCTGGCGGACGGGATACAGATGGCCGCCCCGGGTCACGTGGCAGAAGGCGATGACCCGGGTGGCCGGCGTAAGCGCCTCTTCAACCAGCGCCACCGCCTGCCCCCCGCTCTCGAGTGGGCTGGGAATGAAGACCGTGTTGACATTGATCCCGTCCCGCGCGGCCCGGTAATCCCACGGACGGCGGCCGGCGGGGTGCTCCTGGCTGGTGACCAGAACCTCGTCGCCGCGCTCAAGACGAATGCCGACCGTCCCCATGTGAAGCGCTTCGCTGGCGTTGCGCGTCAGCACGATTTCGTCGGTTGACGCGCCCAGGTAGGCGGCCATGCGCGGCACCACGTCCGACGCGATGAACGCGCCCAACTCGTTCTTCCCTTGCAGGGGTTCCCGCGACAGGGCCTCATATCCGGCGCCCACTGCCTCCGCGACCGACGCCGGCGGCATCCCCAGGCTGGCGTTGTTCATGTACGCGGTGCCGGGTTCGAGGATGAAGTGTTCGCGGATGTGCGCCCAGGCGCTGTCCTCCACACCATCGGGGCGAGTTAACGCGGGACGCCTGCCGGAGACGTCGGAGTCGGATGCGGCGGCGCACCCGGCGAATGAGGCGCCTGCCAGACCGGCAGCACCGGTCGCCAGGAAGCCACGGCGCGAGACGCCGGTGCTCGCCTTCCACGTCAACCCTGGGTCTTCCGTCATTCGCACGCTCCTGCGTTTCACACCTTTCGGGGTTCCGCCATCTGCCGTGCGATGCAACGTTTCAGCAACGCCGCGCCCTCGCAAGCGCACGAATCCTGCCAGGCGGTACGACTACGGATGCGATTCGGACTCGCCGGTTTTGCCGGCTCCGGGAAGACCACGCTCTTCAACGCCATGACCGGCCTCGACGTGCCCGTTGGCTACGGAGGCGAGATCCGTGTCGGGACGGTCCGCGTGCCCGACGCTCGCCTGGACTTCCTTTCCGGCGTGATATCGCCGAAGAAGACCACGTACGCGACCATCAACCTCCGCGATGTCCCGGGCGAGCACGGCGCCGGAGCCCGGTACCTGTCGCCGAAGAGCCTGCAGGAGATCAGGGACCGGGAAGCACTGTGCCTCGTGCTGCGCGACTTCCTTAATCCCGCGCTCGACACCGACCCGGACCCGCTCGGCGACCTTCGCGCCTTCCACGACGAGTGCGTTCTTGCCGACCTGGCGGTCGTGGAGCGCCGTCTCGACCGCGCGCGGAAGGAGCGGGCCGATATTCGCGAGATCGACGCCTTCGAGACGATGACGGCAGCCCTGGAAGACGGTCAGGCACTGCGCCTGCTCGCGGAGACGGAGTTGCACCGGGGGTTCCTGAAGGGCTACGGACTGTTGACCGACCTGCCATTGCTCGTGGCGCTCAACGTGGAAGAGAAGCGGGCCGGCGAAGCGCTTGACTCCGCCCTGGCAGCGGAGGCGCGCGAAATGGGAGGTGCAGCGATGGTCCTGTCAGCCGGCGTCGAGAGCGAGATCGCTGCCCTCGACCCCGAGGACCAGGCGGACTTCCTGGAGGACATGGGACTGTCGGAGCCGGCGCTGGCGCGCTTCATCCGCGCGGCGTACGCCATGATGGATCTGGTGTCCTTCTTCACCATCGGAAAGGACGAAGTGAGGGCGTGGACGGTCCGCCGGGGTACGGTCGCACGCACGGCCGCCGGGTGCGTCCACAGCGACATGGAACGAGGCTTCATCCGTGCCGAGGTCATCCCATACGAAGTATTCGCGCGGCACGGGTCCGAGCAGGCGGTAAAGGAAGCCGGACTGATGCGCGTAGAGGGCAGGGACTACGTCGTGGCCGACGGCGACCTGTTGCACGTCCGTTTCAACGTGTAGCCGACCCGAATTGTAGTTGACTCGGGGACCCCGCTCGGGCGATCTTCCGTGGCTCCATCGTTTTTCCCGCGTAGCTCAGCTGGTAGAGCAGACGGCTGTTAACCGTCGGGTCGCAGGTTCGAGTCCTGCCGCGGGAGCTTTCCTCGGCGCCCCCTGCGTGCTCCGGTCCTCGTGCGCCGTGCGGTGGCCCACCGCGCCACCGCCCCCTATTCTGACCGGGTGTCCCACCGCTCCGCTCCAGCCTCGGAGGCACCCATGTCCCGCGCCGCCGCCATCGCTCCCCTCGCGGTCGTCCTCGCTCTTGCGGCGGCCACCGCCGCCCTCCCCGGCCCCGCGCTCGCACAGGACGCGAACGGCACGGACGACTCCGACTGGGACGTCACCCTCGCGCGGGGCGATACCCGCGAAATCGACTTCGAGACCGACGAGGGGACCTGGATGTCGGTGGACATGTCGCCCGACGGACGGTGGATCGTCTTCGACCTCCTCGCGCACGTCTACCGCGTCCCCGCGGAGGGCGGGCAGGCCGAGAGCCTCACGCAGGAGAGCGGCGTCGCGGTCAACTACCATCCCAGATACTCTCCCGACGGCACGCGCATCGCGTTCATCTCGGACCGGGCTGGCCAGACCAACCTCTGGGTCATGGACGCGGACGGCTCGAACCCGCGCCAGGTACAGTCCAGCATGGACACCCGCGTGACGATGCCCGAGTGGACGGCCGACGGCGAGTACATCCTGGTGGCACAGGGCGGCGGGATCTGGATGTACCACCAGGACGGCGGCACGGGCGTCGAGGTCGTGTCCAACGACGACGGCTCGGCGTCGTGGCCGTCGGTGTCCGAAGACGGGCGCTACGTCTTCTACCACGTGCGCACACCGGGGCAGACCGTGCCGTGGGCGCTGGACAACATCGACGGCGCTCTGCTGGACGACCGGCTCGTGCGCGATGCCCTGCAGGGCACCATGAACCTGCGCCGCATGGACCTGAAGACGGGTGAAGTGGTCAAGGTCACCAGCGGCGTGCCTTCGCGGCAGTACCGGCTGTCCGGCGGCGGCGGCTTCGCAGCCGAGATCTCGCCGGACGGACGCCACGTCGCCTTCGCGCGCCGCCTCCCCGACGCCACGATCGAGTGGAAGGGCCACGAGTTCGGCCCCAGCACCGCGCTCTGGGTCCGCGACCTCGAGACGGGCGCCGAGCGGATCGTCATGGACCCGATCGCGCAGGACATGACAGAGGGGATGAAGACGATCCGCATGCTGCCGGGCTACTCGTGGGCGCCCGATGGCGCGTCGATCGTGATCGCGCAGGGAGGCAAGCTGCGGCGACTGGATGTGGGCAGCGGTGAGGTCTCGACCATTCCCTTCACCGCGCGAGTCCACCGAGTGATCTCGGAGCAGGCGTACCAGGCCTTCCGCATCGACGATGGTCCCGTCCCCATCGCGTTCACGCGCTGGACGACCGGCTCGCCCGATGGTGAGCGGCTCGCCTTCTCGGCCGCCGGCCGCGTCTGGGTCATGGACCTGCCGGATGAGACGCCCCGCCGTCTCACCTCCGATGCCGAAAAGCGCTTCGAGTACTCGCCTTCCTGGTCGCCCGACAGCCGGTCGATCGCCTACACGACCGTCGACGAGACCGGCACCGGCCATGTGATGACCATCAGCGCCGACGGCGGCAGCCCGCGGCAGGTCAGCGCCGAGCCCGGCGAGTACGCCCACACCCAGTGGAGCCCGGACGGCACCGAGATCCTGGCGACCCGGGGGTCGGGCGCCACGGTCCGCTATCGCTCGGTAGCGCACAACCCGTGGTACGACCTGGTCCTTTTCCCGGCCGCCGGACCGGGCGGGGGCGCCGAAACCGGCGACGAGGCGGGCATGGGGTCCGCCGGGCAGCGCGTCGTCCGCGTCCCGAGCAACACGTTGCCCACCCGCACCCAGTTCGTGCGGGGCGCTTTCGGCCCGGACGGGCGCATCTTCTACCGCACGATGGGCGACTCCACCCGGCTGCGCTCCGTGGCCCGCGACGGCACGGACCCGCGCATCCACCTCGTCCTCCCATGGGCCGACGAGGTCATGATCTCCCCCGACGGGCGCCACGCCGCCTTCAACGAGGGCGACAACGCGTACCTGGTCCCGGTTCCGAGCGGGGCGGCGGGGATCGGCGGCGCGGTCGCGGTCGCCAAGAAGGGCGGGAAACTTCCGGTGCGGCAGCTCAGTCGCCGCGGCGGCATCTTCCCCGGGTGGCGCGACCCCAACACGGTCGAGTTCGGAAGCGCGGCGAGCTACTACACGCACGATGTCGCGACCGAGACCACCGACACCTTCCAGATCGCGCTCGAAGTTCCCCGCGGCTCGCTCGGCATGGGCACCGTCGCAATCACCGGCGCGCGCATCGTCACCCTCGAGAACCGGCAGGTCATCGAAAACGGCACGCTCGTCGCCACGGATGGCAGGATCACCTGCGTCGGGACAATGGTCGAATGCGACGCGACCGGAGCCGACCACACCATCGACGGCACCGGCAAGACCGTAATCCCCGGCTTCATCGACATGCACTCGCACTTCTTCCGCGAGTACCGGGGCATCATCCCGCCCAACGCCTTCGAAATGGCTGTCGCGCTGGCCTACGGCGTCACCAGCAACCTCGACAATTCCCAATGGTCGCAGGACGTCTTCCCGGCCGCCCAGATGATCGAGGCCGGGGTCCTGGTCGGTCCGCGCACCTACACCACCGGCGACCCGCTCTACCGCGGTGACGCCGTCCGCCAGAACGAACTGACCAGCTACGAGGTCGCCGAGGACAACATCGCGCGGCTCCAGTCGTGGGGCGCGGTGTCGCTCAAGCAGTACCTGCAGCCGCGCCGCGACCAGCGCCAGTGGGTGTCGGACATCGCGCGCAAGCGGGGTCTCATGGTCACGTCCGAGGGCAGTGACCTGGCGTTCAACATGGGCATGATCATGGACGGCCAGACCGCGTGGGAGCACCCGATCAGCTACGTGCCGATGTACTCGGACGCGGCCCGCTTCTTCGGGCGCGCCGAAACCGTCTACTCGCCGACCTTCGTGGTCGGCGGCCCGGGGCCGTGGAACGACGAGTGGTTCTTCCACGAGACCGAGGTGTGGCGTGACGAGAAGCTGCGTCTGTGGATGCCGTGGAAGCAGCTCGTGCCGCACGCCCGCCGCGTCTTCCAGCGCCCCTTCACCGACTACAGCTATCCGATGCTGGCCCAGGTCCTGGTGGACTGGATGGCCGAAGGTGCCCACGGAGCCATTGGCGCGCACGGCCAACAGCATGGTCTTGCATCGCACTGGGAGGTCTGGATCGCGGAATCCGCGATGGGGCCGATGGGAGCGCTGGAGCTGGCCAGCGTCGAAGGGGCCTACTTCCTCGGCGCCTCGGAAGACCTGGGTACCCTCACGCCCGGCAAGCTCGCCGACCTGATGGTCCTCAATTCCAATCCCCTCGACAACATCCGCAATACGACCGACATCATGCTCGTCATGAAGGGCGGCATCGTCTACGACGGAATGACCCTTGACGAACTCTGGCCCACCGAGCGGCCCTACGGCGCGCGCCCGTGGATCCACGAGGAGGTCTGGAGGTCGGGCCCGCGGCCAGTGAACCGTTAGCGGCCCGTGGACAAACAGGAGAACATCATGATCCGGAAGTCGACTAGATCTCTGCTCGCGTTCCTCGCCATCCTGGCCCCGTCCGCTTCGTCCCTCGCGGCCCAGTCCCCGTCCTTCGGCAACTCGGTCGTGATCGACGGCGACGAGATCTTCATCGCCGAACCCAACCCCAACTTCCGCTCCGGGGCCGTCTACATCTACGAGAAGTCGGACGGCGAGTGGCGGCAGTCCGCCCTTCTGCGCGCCCCGGACTCCGAACGGGCCGACGGCTTCGGAACCGTGCTGACGAAGAACGGCAACACCCTTTTCGTCGGACAGCGCAATGGCCCCCTGCACGTCTTCGAGCGCCCCGCGGACGGTGGGGCCTGGCAGCCCGCGGGCACGGTCGAGGGCGACGGGGTCGCCGGCCTCGACCCTGGATGCGGTCAATACGGCTATTGTGGAACCGATTTCGGCCTGGCACTGGCGTCAGCGGGCGACTGGCTGCTCGTGCGCGCTCCGGGCCCGGCCGCGGACCCGCAGGCGCGACAGCGCAACGAACCCGAGGCGCCGCAAGTCCCCGGCGCGGTCCATGCCTACGAGCGCAGCACTTCCGGCCAGTGGATCCAGCGCGCCACCCTCCAGCCCGCCGACGGCACGGCCGGGGACGGATTCGGCACCGCGATTCTTCTCACTCCCCATGGGGCGTTGATCGGCGCACCCCGGTGGACCGCCCCCGCAAGCGACCCCCAGGGCCTCGAAAACGCGGGCCGCGTCTATCATTTCCGCTTGGGAGAGGCAGGTTGGGAAGAGGTCGGCGCCCTCGACGCGGCCGCCGAGGCGAACGCCAACTTCGGGTCGGCCCTCGCGGCCGCCGAGGGGAGGGTCCTGGTCGGCGCACCCGGCACCAACGACAGCCGTGGGGCCGTATTCGTCCATTCCTGGAGCGACGACCTCGCGCGGTGGACGCCCGAGGCAAACACGCTGGCACTCCCGAACGGCGAGAGCGGCGACCGCTTCGGCGCGGCGCTGGCCGCCGCCGGTAGCGACATCTGGGTCGGGGCTCCCACCCTGCGCGGCTACGAGACCGGCTCCGTGTACGTGTACGCAGGCGCTGCCGACGCTGCCGCCTCACCCCACCGCATCCAGCTCCCCCAGGAGGCGACCGTCGAACAGGACCGCTTCGGCGGCCTGATCGTCGCGACCGCCGACATTATCGCGATCGGCGCGCCCGGCATGCATCACCAGTCCGGCTCGGTCCACCTCTACGAACGCGGCGACGAGCCCGCCCCGGGCGACCGCACCGACCCGACCCCCACCGACCCCCCAACGGCCCCGCCCGTCCCTGGCTGGCACGACGCCGGCATGCTCGTCAGCGCCCCCGACGCGCTGGGCGCGCTTCTCGGCGAGGAACGGCGCTGCAGCGACGGTGCGGTCGGCCCCTTCGACTGCGGCGAGGTCGAGCTGCTGTCCTTCATCCCCAACTCGATCCTGCGCGCCGGCGTTCGCGCCCGCGGCGTGCGCACCAACGACAACTGGGGCTGGACCGATCCCGTCACCGGCCAGGAGTATGCGCTGGTGGGACGCAACGACGGCACCTCCTTCATCGACATCACCGACCCCTCCAACCCGGTGCTGGTCGGCGACCTGCCCAAGCCGTGGGGGACTCCGCCCTCACAGCTGTGGCGTGACATCAAGACGTACAGGGACCACGCCTACATCGTCGCGGACGGAGCCGGCGAGCATGGCATGCAGGTATTCGACCTCACCCGTCTGCGCGACGTCGCCCCCGACGAAATGCCGGCGCTCTTCGAGCCCGACACGCACTACCGCGGCATCGCGAGCTCGCACAACATCGTCATCAACGAAGAGAGCGGCTTTGCGTACGCGGTCGGCAACCGCGGCGGCGGCGAGTCCTGCGGCGGCGGCCTCCACATGATGGACATCCGCGACCCGAAGAATCCGGTGTTCGTCGGGTGTGCCACCCACGAGCGCGGCACCCACGACTCCCAGTGCGTCACCTACGACGGCCCCGACGAGCGCTACCGCGGCCACGAACTATGCCTCAACTCGAACGGCGCCTTCTTCGAGATCTCGGACGTCACCGACAAGGACAACCCGGTCGCGGTCGCCCGCGCCTCGTCCCCCAACGCCGCCTACATTCACCAGGGCTGGCTCACCCCCGACCACCGCTACTTCTACCAGGACGAC
>JAPPGZ010000100.1 GCA_028874905.1 Gemmatimonadota bacterium | reverse complement strand
CCGGTTGGCCAGGATCCCGATCACGATGGTCGCGATCAGGTAGATGAAGATCAGCCCGGTTGAGACGACCCAGGGTTCCATCTACAGCCCCTTCCGGTGCGCCCAGATGAGGACCGCGATCCCGACCACGTACGCGGCGAGCAGGTACGCGAAGATGAAGGGCATCCCCAGGATCCACGGCTCGGTCCGGTTGACCAGGCCATGGACGATCGGCGGTTGGGCCAGCGCCATCGCCACGATGAAGGCTACGGTCGCGATCCGGCCGTTGCGGGTTCGGGGAAGGTAGTGCGAGCGCGGGATCTTCATGGGCGCATGGGGTTGGGGCGTGCGCGTTGGGTGTCGGATTGGACGAAAAAGCTTACTGCGCCACCGCGCCGGCGACAAATCGACGCCTCGTGTGTGTGGTTTGAGCGGGGCTGAGGGGAGGTTCGACCGGAGGGCGCGGCTAGTCGCAGCCCGTGGCCACCGCGAGTGCGCGGCAGACCTGCGCCATCCTGTCGTCGTCAAGAGATCCCAGGTAGTGCTTCAGCCGCCCCTGTTCGACGGTCTGCACCCAGTCGAGATTCACCACCGAGTCACCCTTCAGGCCTTCGGCGACCCCCACCCGCACCTCGCTGGGCAGTCCCCGGATCGTCGAGGTCACCGGCGCCACCATGGCCGTGCGTAGAAGCGGGAGCACGGATTCACGTGTCAATACCACCACCGGGCGCCGCTTGTCCGGCGGCTTGAAGGCGTAGAGCCAGATTTCGCCCCTCCGTGGACGGCCGTTCATTCTTCGGGCCACACTCCCTGGGCGGCCCAGTCCTTGAGCTCCCCGGACCAGTCCCTCAGTTCGCAGTCTCCCTTGGCGGGGTCGGCGTAGCCGGCACGGTACCGGCGGTCGATCTCCTCGGCCTCCTGGCGCTTCAGGAAGTCCGAGGCGGCCTTGCGCAACACCGCCGAACGGCCGCGCTCACGGACCATCGGGTGCCGGTCCAGCCTGGCAAGGAGGGTCTCGTCGAATGTGACCTGGATTGGTTTCATGTGGTTCAACATAGATGTGGTTCAACATAGATTATCCATTAGATAATGTACATGGTTATATAGCATTCGATCAAGGGACGCGGCCGGGACCAGACGCGGCCCTCGCCCGGAGCGTCGCGGCTGCCCGTACCCGGTGCGGCCCCGTATTCGACGCGGGCTCCGGTGGGTCCGCTTGACATCCAGCGGCGGTCTTTGTGACAATTAGGGCCCTATGAACACTTGTGCCTGCTACGCGACGCATCATCATCACGGCCACCCGGGAGAGGCGGCCGCGTGACGGTGTAGCCGTACGAAAGCACGGAATACCCAAAACGCCGGCTTCCTCGGGGGGGTCGGCGCTTTTTTGTGCGCCGGCCGGTTCCGGGGCTGGCCAGCGAGGAGACGACAACCGGAAATGAGCGGTAATGCTTGCCCCACGATCCACATCGGGTTGCCCAAGGGACACATGCAGGGCGGGGTCTTCGCCCTGCTGGCCGAGGCGGGGATCGACGTCCAGCTGGGGTCGCGCAACTATCGGCCCGTGCTCTCGTGGCCCGGCTTCGAGGCCAAGCTGCTCAAGCCGCAGAACGTGGTGAAGATGCTGGGTGCCGGGTCGCGCGACATCGGATTCGCGGGGGCGGACTGGGTGGCCGAGCTGGACGCGGACCTGGTCGAGCTGCTCGATACGGGGCTCGACCCGGTGAAGGTCGTCGCGGCGGCGCCCGCGGCGCTGCTTGACGGCGGGGCGTTTCCGGCCGGACGCCGCCTGATCGTGGCGACCGAGTACGTGCGGCTCGTGGAGCAGTGGGCGGCGGACCAGCACTTCGAGGCCGAGGTGGTGCGGTCCTACGGGGCCACCGAGGTCTTCCCGCCCGAGGATGCCGACCTCATCGTCGACAACACCGCGACGGGAGCGACGCTGCGCGGAAACGGCCTGGTCGTCGCGGACACGCTGATGCTCTCCTCGACCCGTCTCTACGCCAACCCGGCAGCCCTGGACGATCCGGACAGCCGGGCCCGGATCGACGACCTCGTCCTCCTCCTCAAGTCGGTGCTGGAGGCGCGGCGGCGGGTGATGCTGGAGCTGAACGTGTCGGAAGAGGACTTCGAGGGCGTCGTCTCGATACTGCCCTGCATGCGCGAACCCACAGTGTCGCGGCTGCATGGCGAGAGCGCCTACGCCGTGCGTGCTGCGGTGCCCAGGACGGCGCTGCCGGCGCTGCTGCTCGAGGTGAAGGTGCGGGGCGGCACCGATCTGGTCGTGTCGGAACCGCAGCAGATCGTGCCATGAGCGGGGCCACGAGGGACGTTATCGACCTCAGCATGAACGAGGGCGAGCCGCCTCCGCGGGAGTGCTTCGACGTGCTCGAACGGGTCGGGCCCGGGATTCTGCGCAAGTACGCGGACCCCCGGCCGCTGGAGGAGGCGTACGCGGCCTACCTCGGTACCAACACCGCCAACGTGCTGGCCACGACCGGCGGGGACGACGCGATCGACCGCGTTTTTCGCGCGTTTCTGGGTCCCGACCAGGAAATGGTCTTCCCCACGCCCACCTTCGAGATGATTCCGGCGTGCGCGCGCATGGCGCGGGGGCGGCTCGTGCCGGTCGAATACGAGTGGGGGACGCTGCCCCACGACGACATCCTGGCGGAAGTGAACGAGCGGACGGGTGTGGTGGCGGTGCTCACGCCGGACAACCCCACGGGACGTGCGTTCACGACGCGGGAACTGCTGCGCCTTGCCGGTGCGCTGCCGCAGGAGGTGGTGCTGCTGGTGGATTCGGCGTACGCGGAGTTCGCGGACGAGGATCACACGGAGGCGCTCCTGGAGACCCCGCGCGTGGTGATGATCCGCACGATGTCCAAGTCGTGGGGGCTGGCGGGGCTGCGCGTGGGCTTCGCGGTCGCCGCGAAGGAGCGGATCGACGCGCTGCGCGGCTTCGGCGGACCCTACGCGCTGACCGGGCCGTCGATCGCGATCGCGCGGGACCGGCTGCGAAACGGTGTGGACGAAATGCGGGGGTTCGTCGAATACGTGCGGGAGCGGCGGGAAAGGCTGGCCGCGGTGATTCGCGGGATCGGCGGAGTGCCGCAGCCGTCGCAGACCAACTTCGTGTTCTCGTCGTTTCCGGACGCGCGCTGGATCCTGCGAGGGATGGCGGCGCAGGGGGTGCTGGTGCGCTACTTTCCGCACCTGCCGGAGTACGTGCGAATCACGGTGCCGCGTGACGACGGCGAGTTTCGCCGCGTGGAGCGGGCGCTGGAGTGTCTCGCGGGAGGCGCCGGGGGGGTGGGCGCGGCGCGCACCGTGGCCGGGTCGCCGCCCGGGCCGGACGCGTTGCTCTTCGACATGGACGGTGTACTGGCCGACGTGCGGCGGTCGTACCGGGAGACGATCGTGCGGACGTGCGCGTCGTTTGGGGTGGAGGCCGGACACGACGTGATCAGCGCGGTGAAGGCGGCCGGGCGCGCCAACGACGACTGGGCGGTGACGCACGGGGTGCTGGCGGGCGCTGGCGTCGAGGCCTCGCTGGAGGAGGTGACGGCGCGCTTCGAGGAGATCTACCAGGGCACCGATGATGCGCCGGGACTGCGCCGCCACGAGACGCTGATCCCGTCGCGCGAGCTGCTCGAAGGGCTGGCACGGTCGTTCAGGCTGGGCATCGTGACCGGGAGGCCGCGCGCCGATGCCCGGCGTTTCCTGCGTGAGCAGGGGGTGCGGGGATGTTTCAGTGCCGTGATCTGCCGCGAGGACGCGCCGCTCAAGCCCGATCCGGCGCCCGTGCGAGCTGCGCTGGAACGGCTGGAAGCGCGGACCGCGTGGATGCTGGGCGACACTCCGGACGACGTGAGGGCGGCGGTGGGGGCGGGGGTGGTGCCGGTGGGCGTCGTGCCGCCGGGGCAGACCGAGGAGGCGGCGACGGCCGTGTGGTCCGCGCTCGAGGACGCGGGAGCCGCCCGTGTCGTCAACGCTGACAGTGACTTTGGAGGGCTGTTCGATGGGTGACACAGGCAGGAGCGGAGACGGCGGATCGGCTTCCGCGGGCGCGGGGGCGCGGGTTGCCCGCGTTCGGCGCGAGACCGGCGAGACCAAGGTCGAGGTGCGCCTTGATCTGGACGGGTGTGAGGCGGGGCGGGCGGATGATTCGGCGGGCGAGCCAGGTGGTCCGGCGGGCGAGCCGGGAACCATACGCGTCAAGACCGGGATCGGCTTTTTCGATCACATGCTGCACGCGCTGGCCTTTCACGCGGGGTGGTGGCTTGAGCTAAGCTGCGACGGCGATCTGGAGATCGACGACCACCACACCGTCGAAGATACCGGACTGGCACTGGGTCAGGCAGTCGCGCGGGCGCTGGGCGACCGCCGCGGCGGCATCGCGCGCTTCGGGCACGCGTATGCGCCGCTGGACGAAGCTCTGGCGCGCGCCGTGGTCGACGTCTCGGGCCGCCCGTTCTTCGCCGGACAACTCGACCTCCGGCGGGATCGCGTCGGCGGACTTTCGTGCGAAATGGTGCCGCACTTCTTCCTCTCCTTCGCCCAGGCAGCCGGTCTGACGATGCACGTTGACGTGATCCGGGGCGCCAACGACCACCACCGCATCGAGGCATGCTTCAAGGCGACGGCGCTGGCATTGAAGGCCGCGCTGGCGTCGACCGGCGGCGGCGACATCCCGTCCACGAAGGGGGTCCTGTGACGCCTCGGCGCCCGGCGGTTACCGTCGTACGCACCAGCACAGCCAACCTGGCCTCGGTCATGACGGGATTCGCGCGCCTGGGATGCCGGGTTCGCGCTACCGATGACGCCCGCGATGTGGCCGCGGCCGAGCGGCTTGTGCTTCCGGGCGTGGGCGCCTTCGCGGCGGCCCAGCGCGCCATCGCTTCTCATGGCCTGGAGGATGCCTTGCGGGAACGCATCGAGCGGGGCCGGCCTACGCTCGGCATCTGCCTGGGCATGCAGTTGATGGCGACCTGCAGCGAGGAGGCGCCCGGCGTCGCCGGGCTCTGCGTGTTCGACGGAGTCGTCGGCAGTTATGAGAGCGGAGATGAAGGCTGGCGCGTCCCCCAGATGGGATGGAACCTGGTGACCCCGGACGCCCGGTGCGAAATCGTGCCGCGCGGCTACGCATACTTCGCGAACTCATACCGGTTGTCCGCCGCTCCCGCCGGCTGGCTGCCCGTCTGGTGCGAGTACGCAGGCCGCTTTCTGGCTGCGGTGGAACGCGGCCCCGTGGTCGGCTGCCAATTCCACCCCGAGCTGTCGGGCGACTACGGCAAGGCGCTCCTGACGCGCTGGCTGGAGGCCTGAGCGATGCTCCCCGTGCGCATCATTCCCTGCCTCGACGTCCGAGACGGACGGGTCGTGAAGGGCGTCAGGTTCAGGGGTCTGGAGGATCAGGGCGACCCGGCCGCGCTGGCTCTGGCCTACGAGGAGCAGGGGGCGGACGAGGTCGTCGTTCTGGATGTGACGGCCACGCCAGAGGGACGCGGCACCCGTCTCGACACCGTGGCCGCCGTGCGGGCCCGGCTTTCAGTGCCGGTTACCGTCGGAGGCGGGATCGGCGGGATCGAGGACGCGGCGGCGCTCCTCGAGGCGGGTGCGGACAAGGTGGCCGTGAACACCGCCGCGCTTCGGCGCCCCGCGCTGCTGACCGATCTGGCTGCGCGCTTCGGGTCGCAGTGCGTGGTGGTGTCGCTCGACGCGCTGGGGCGGTGGGGTGTCGTGGGCCATGGGGACCCCGGGGCGCGGGTGGTGGGACGTCCGGATGGAACGGTTGCCCTGGACAGCGGCTACGAGGTGGTCGTGCTTTCCGGGACCAGGCCAGTCGCGCGGGACGCGGTGGCGTGGGCGCGTGAGGCGGTGGAGCGCGGGGCCGGAGAGATCCTGCTGACCAGTATCGATCGCGACGGCACGCGCAGCGGCTACGAACTCACCCTGCTCGGCGCCGTGCGTTCCGCGGTGCAGGTGCCGATCGTCGCGTCGGGGGGCGCCGACTCTCCCGAACACATGGCCGACGCCGTTCGCGCCGGGGCCGATGCGGTGCTGGCGGCGTCGATCTTCCACCAGGGCAACTGGACGGTGGAAGAGGTCAAGGGGGCGCTGGCGGGGCTCGGCGTGGCGGTGCGACCCGGGTACTCCTATGCGGTGGGGAGGGCGCGGGAGCACGTCGCGGGCGGGCGTGGGGGGTGCGCACCGTGATCATTCCCTCGATCGATCTGATGGACGGTCAGGCCGTACAGCTGGTGCAGGGCCGCCGCAAGGTGCTGGAGGCGGGCGATCCGCGTCCCCTCGCCGAACGCTTCGGCCGGGTGGGCGAGGTCGCGGTGGTGGATCTCGATGCGGCGCTGGGGCGTGGGTCCAACGCGGCCGTGATGGAAGAGCTGTGTGCGATCGCGCCGTGCCGGGTGGGCGGCGGCATACGTGACCGTGAAGGGGCGCTTGCATGGCTCGATCGCGGCGCCGTAAAGGTGGTTCTGGGCACGGCTGCGGTCCCGGAGGTGCTCGAGGGGCTGCCGCGCGACCGGGTCGTGGCGGCGCTTGACGCGTGGGAGGGCGAAGTGGTCGTCAAGGGGTGGACCGAGCGCACGGGCCGCACCATCTACGAGGGGATGCGCGAGCTGAGCGGCCTCGCGGGGAGCTTCCTCGTGACCTTCGTGGAGGGGGAGGGGAAAGAGAGCGGCTTTCCCCGGAACCAGATCGCGCCGTTGGTGCAAGCGGCGGGCACGTCGTGCCTGACCGTCGCCGGAGGTATCACCACGGTGGCGGAGGTCGCGTGGCTGGATGCTGCTGGCGCCGACGCCCAGGTGGGGATGGCGCTGTACCGCGGTAACCTGGGACTGGCCGAGGCGTTCACGGCCCCGCTGCGCAGCGAGCGAGCCGACGGACTCTGGCCGACGGTCGTGTGCGACGAGCGGGGTGGAGCGCTCGGCCTTGTCTGGTCCAGCCTTGAGAGCGTCCGTACGGCAATCGACGAGGGCATCGGCGTGTACCACTCGCGCTCGCGCGGGCTGTGGCGCAAGGGTGCCACCTCGGGCGCGACCCAGGCGCTGCTTCGCATCGAGGCCGACTGCGACCGCGACGCCCTGCGGTTCGCGGTGCGGCAGGCGGGGACCGGGTTCTGCCACGGGGGTGACTGGACCTGCTTCGGCCCGGCCGACGGGCTCCGCAAGCTGGAGCGGACGGTGAAGTCGCGGCGGGCCCAGGCGGTTCCGGGGTCGCTGACGAGCCGCCTGCTCGGCGACGGCGACTTTCTGCGCGGCAAGCTGCTGGAGGAGGCTGGCGAACTGGGGGAGGCGGCGGGCGCGGGGCCGAGCGGGGAGGTCGTCGCGGACCGTGTCGTCGAGGAGGCCGCGGACCTGATGTACTTCCTGACCGTGGCGCTGGAGCGCGCCGGCGCGAACCTGGCCGATGTGGAGCGGGAACTGGACAGGAGAAGCCTCAAGGTCAAGCGCAGGGCGGCGTCGGAGCCCAAGGGAGCGGGTGGTGGGTGAGGGTCGGTGTGTGCGTGAGGGTCGGGCTGCTCATGGCCGGAGCAGCGGGCAGCCTCGCGTGCGCCTGAAACGGGTCTCCGCAGACGACGTGGGCCGCGAACGCCAGCCCGCCGTGCCGCGCGCGATCATTCCGACCGTATTGGAGATCATCGAGTCGGTGCGCGAAGGCGGCGAGGACGCACTGCGCGAGTACGCCGAGCGGTGGGACGGTCTCGATGCCGGTGGGGCGCTGGTCAGGACTCCCGGTGAGATGGAAGCTGCCCTCGATTCGCTGCCCCGGACGGATCGAGATGTGCTGGAGCGCACCGCCAGCCGGATCGAGCACTTCGCGCGCGCCCAGATGGAAGCGGCCGCGCCGGTGTCCGTGCCGGTCGAGGGGGGGACGGCCGGCGACCGGGTGGTGCCCGTCCGGGTGGCGGGGTGTTACGCGCCCGGAGGGCGGTTCCCGCTGCCGTCGTCCGTGCTCATGACGGCCGTGACGGCCAGGGTCGCCGGGGTTCGTGAGGTGTGGCTGGCCTCGCCGAAACCGTCCCGCGAGGTGATGGCGGCGGGGGCTGTGGCGGGGGTGGACGGGCTGCTGGGGGTGGGTGGGGCACAGGCGGTGGCGGCCATGGCGTACGGCGTCCCTCCGGTGCCGCGGTGCGATGTGGTCGTCGGGCCGGGGAATCAGTGGGTGACCGCCGCGAAGCTCCTTCTGTCGGGCATCGTCGGCATCGACCTGCTGGCCGGCCCGTCCGAGTTGGCCGTGCTTTCGGACGAAGATGGGGACCCTGCGCTCATCGCCGCCGACCTGCTGGCACAGGCCGAGCATGACCCCGCCGCGCTCCCGGTCCTCATCACCACGTCCGGGGACCTGGTCGCCAGGGTGGAGCGCGAGCTTGAGCGTCAACTGGCCAGCCTGCCCACCGCAGAGACCGCAATCGCCGCCCTGCACAACGGCTTCGCCGTCGTCGCCCCCGAGGCCGAAGCCCTGCGCTGCTGTGAGGAGCTTGCACCCGAGCACCTCCAGCTGCACGGGGGCCGCGCGGAGGCATGGGCGCAAGTGCTGGACAGATTCGGTGCAGTATTCGTCACGGAGTCCGTCGCGGAAGTCTTCGGCGACTACGGCGCCGGCCCCAATCATACGCTTCCGACGGGCGGCACGGCGCGGTTTACCGGCGGGCTATCCGTCCTGTCCTTCCTGCGGAGGCCCACCTGGCTCCGGCTGGAACCGGGCCGGGAGCGTGACCTGCTCGCCAGGGACGCGGCCGCGCTCGCCCGCATGGAAGGGCTCGAGGCGCATGCCCGCGCGGCGGAGATGCGCGACGCTAGCAGGAGCCCACCGGGGCCGGTAGAAACCGGATCCGGGCAGCGCGCTTCATGAACATGTGGGTGTAGGCGCGGACAAGACCGCCTCGCCCGTAGACCTCGATCATGTGGAACTCCTGAGGACGGTAGGCCGCCAGCGCGTTCCAGCCATCGATCATCGGGGTTTCATCGATGCAGACGACGGGACGAATGCGTCCGCCGCGCGTAAAGACGCACTCGAACCCCCCGTCGTCGCACCGGGTGCGCTGGACCGGAATGCGCTCCTCGAGCATTTCCGCCGTCGAGGTGCTGCTGCTGGCCGCCAGGTCGTGCTGGTCGAATTCGCTGACCCTCAGGCCCGTGGCGCGTCGCCGTCTCTCGAAACGCCTGCCGACCACCTCGAGACCTTCGAGAACGATGGGATCCGGTTCGATGCCAAGCCTTAGCGGGGCTGCCGCCGTCCCGGCCCGCACCTGGACGACAAGCGTGCGGTAGCCCAGCTGCTCGACCGACAGCCGGTGCGGTCCGGGATCCAGATCATGCAGGATGAAACGCCCTTGCGAGTTGGTCAGGGACATCCACGCGGACGCTGCTACGGACACCCGGGCGCCCTGCACCGGTGCGCCGGTGGCAATGTCGACGACCTGACCCACGAGGTGGAACGCGACATCCTCGTCGGGGTCGGCCTGCGCGGCCACGGCGGAGGAAGAAACGAGGAGGGCAGCCGCCGCAGCCGCGGCGATCGGCAATGCGCTGGCAAAGGCGGCCATTTGATATCCGGCGGGCGGGGCAGTGAAGTCCGTAATCCTCCTCCCCTGATACACTACCGTCGGCGGACAAGGTCCGGGACCGGGCGGGGCGACAGGGGTCGCTCTGTTGTCACATGCCTATGCGCACCCGTACGTATGGCCTCGAAGGGTTCGTGCGACTCGGCCGCCTGCGCCGATGCCGGAGAACAGCGGTCACCGCGATGGGCGGGGATGCGGGCGAGCCAGGAGTCGAATTCGGTCAGCAAGGGGACGCACAGTCCGTCGTTGTTCTGCCAGTAGAACTCGCGGAGCTGGCGGAGCGAGACCATCGACGCCGGCACCGCGGAGGTCAGGCGGTTGCCGGCTACGATGAGCTGGCGGAGACTGTGCAGTTCGCCGAGGTCCGCGGGCATCGGACCCGAAAGCTGGTTGGTGCAGAGGAAAAGCTGCGTGAGCCGCCCGAGCTTGCCGAATTCTGGCGGGATTTGTCCTTCGAGGCTGTTCGGGCAGGCGGCGAACGAGGTCAGGCGGGTCAGGTTGCCGATCTCGGCCGGGATCGCGCCCTCGAGCATGTTGGAGCCCAGTTCGAGGTTGGTCAGCGAGTGGAGGTTGCCGATTTCCGCCGGTATGGGCCCGGAGAGCTGATTGCCCCCCAGGTCCATGTGTCGGAGGCGGGTGAGGTTGCCGATTTCCGCCGGTATGGAGCCCGTGAGCAGGTTGCGGCCGCTCGCCCATCCCCAGCCGAGGTGCAGAATACGCAAATTGTGTAAATCGCCGATTTCGGGCGGGATGGATCCGGTCAGGCGGTTCCCGTATAGCACGAGCCACTGGAGACTCTCGAGTTTGCCGATTTCGGGCGGGATGGCGGTCAGTTCATTGCTGTAGAGAAGAAGCGAGTCGAGTTTGGTGAGGTTGCCGATTTCGGGCGGGATGGGCCCGGTCAGGCGGTTGGCGCCCAGGCTCAGCAGGCTGAGGTTTGTGAGCTTGCCGATTTCCGGGGGGATTTCGCCGCTCAGGCGGTTGCCCTCGGTGGGGTTGGCGTCGATGCCGCAGAGTGCGAGTCGCTTCAGGCTGGCGAGGTCGCCGATCTCCGGGGGGATGGGCCCGGTCAGGCGATTGTAGCATAGATCCAGGGACTGCAATTGGCGGAGGTTGCCGATTTCGGGCGGGATCTCGCCGGTGAACCCGCTTCCGAACGCGCCAAGCCATTCGAGGGATTCGAGGCTCCCGATCTGGGGCGGTATGGGGCCGTCGAACGCGTTGTACGTCAGGTCGAGGGACTTGAGCCGCTTGAGGTGGGCGATTTCGGGTGGCAGGGCCTCGGTCAGGTCGTTGAGACCGATGTGCAGTGCCTCCAGATGGCTCAGGCTGGCGATCTCGGGTGGTATCGTGCCGATGAGTCCGTTGCCGGTGAGCAGCAGATGGATGACCTGACCGTCGTCGTTCAGGTGTACTCCGTACCATTCGGCGAGGGGGGCGTCGGTGAGCCAGTTGGTGTTGTCCTTCCACAAGGCGCCGCCGCTGGCCTCGTAGATCGCATGAAGCACCCTGCGCTCGGGCAGCGGCAGCAGGGTCAGGGCCGCGGAGGCGCGGAGTTCGCCAAGAATGGCGGCGATTTCGGCCGAACCGGGGGCGCGGGCACGCACCCAGCCATCGTCGTCGACGGTTGCGACCCCGGGGTTGCTGGATTCCCAGGAGAAGAGGGCGCCGACGACCTCCGATCCGACCGCATCGGTTGCATGGGCGGTCATCTGTACGGAGTCGCCGACCACGAGCGAGTCGGTGGGCGCCGTGATCTCCACGTTCGTGGCGATCTGTTCGACCTGCACGGTCGCGGTGCCGCTCGCGCCGCCGGCTGTGGCGGTGATCCGCGTGCTGCCGTTTGCGATGGAAGTGACCAGCACGTAGGGAGCGCGCTCGGAGGGTGTGATTCGCGCTACCGCCGCGTCTTGCGAGACCCACGTAATCGCGGCCCCCTGCATGATCTCTCCGTTCTCGTCGCGCACGGTCGCGGTGAGGCGGGCGGTGTCGGCCAGGGAAGCGAAGGAGAGGGCGTTGGGGACAACGGTCAGTGACGCCGGCACGGGAGGCGCTGCTTCACCGCCACAGGCGGCCAGGGCAAGCGCGAGGACGGAGACGAGTCGTCCGCGGACGGAAACGATTCGTCCGATCGTGCGCATCGGCGGGCGAGTCACCGGGCCTCCACACGCACCGTCACGATGTCCGTGTCGTGGTACTGTCGATGCCTCACCGACGACGCGAGGTGGCGCAGAAGGCGCAGGGAGACCTCGCGCTCGACCGGGGCGTCGTCCTCCACCTCCGCAATCAGGGCGACCCTGTCCTGAAGGTTCTCGCCGCCGGGGGCGACAAAGAGGTCGAGCACCGCGCTGTTCGCTTCCCTGCGTGCCTCGATCAGCAGTCGTCGCCGCGCCGCGTCCTGCCGGGTCGTCGCAACGCCGTCGTCGAGCGTCAGCAGCGCCTCCTCCGTCGCGGCCGCGAGCCGATCGGCCATTGCCTGCCCCCAGCCGCTCTGCGACGAAAACTCGCTCAGGAAACTCCTGATCGTCTTCAGTTCCGACAGGTCGGCCGACGTCTCGATCCGGGTGCGGCGCGGAGCGGTGACGCGCAGGAACAGGGTCATGAGGATTGCGGCGAAGCCCCCGGCATTCATGCCGTTCGCGAACAGCCCCCCCGCGAACCCTGAAACCTGTTCCGGGAAGATCATGCCGTATTGAAGGCCCACGCCGGCCAGGAAGGCGATGCCGACGATCAGGCCCTCGCGATAGCCGAGCCCTTCCTGCAGGACAATCTTCATGCCGATCGCAAAGAGCATCGCGAGCAGAATGACGAGATAGCCCGCGAAGACCGGGTCCGGTATTGCGAGGATGGCCGCGAATGCCTTCGGGAGAAAGGCCAGCGCGATGAACGCCGCGCCCGCTACGATCCCGACGGCCCGGGCGGCCACTCCGGTGAGCTGTGTCAGCGGGACGCTGGTGGTGGTGGCGCTGCCCGGGACCGTCCCGGCCAGCCCGGCGAGGACATTGCCCACGCCGTCCACCGCCACCGCGCCCTGAACGGCGCGGAAGTCGATCGCGCGATCCTTCCGGCGCCACGACACGCGCTGAACGGCAACCGAACTGCTCATCGTGCGAACGGCGGCGATCACGGCCACGAGCAGAAACGAGGGGAGTAGCGTCCAGAAGTCGGGGCCGAAGGCGAGGTCGAGACCGGGCGGACTGGGCCGGGGCAGGTCGATCCACTCGGCCTGGGCGACGCGCTCCAGATCATAGAGGCCGTGGTAGGCAGCGATCGCCGAGCCCGCGACCACGCCGATGACGGGTGCCCAAAGCCTCAGCGGTCCCGTTGCCTTCAGGGCCAGGGCGCCGATGACCACTACGGTCACCAGGAAGCTGAGCGGCGCGCCGGTGGCGCCGATGCTCTCGGGGGCGTCGGAGAGAAGGGCGGAGATGAACGGCAGCACGGTGACCGGGATGAGCATGATCACGGTCCCCGACACGGCGGGAGTCAGGATCCGCTGGAACAGGGACAAGCGCCACGAGAGTACCAGCGGAACCAGGGCCGAGATCACGACGAGTGTGGCCAGCAGGGGGGGGCCACCTTCGACAAGCGCCATGATGGAGGCCGGAATGAACGCCCCGGAGGTGCCCATGACCATCACGTGTCCGGCCCCGACGCGGCCGGCGCGAAACGCCTGGACCATCGTGGTCAGGCCGCAGACCGTTACCGAGGCGAGCACGGCCCATGCCAGATACGCTTCGGACATCCCGGCAGCCCGCATTACGACCATTGGAATCAGCATCACGGCGGCGATATTGAGAACGGCAAGTTGCAGTCCGATGCCTATCGAGAGCCGGGGCGGTGGCGTCTCGTCGGGTTGGTAGCGGACGGAGGGGCCGGCAGGCAGGGCTGCGGCGGGCGTGGGCGTCATGGTGACCTTGCTCGGTCGTCTGGTGGAGGTCCAGGATTCTTGACATTGGCGTACGTGCAGGACAGTATTTTACCGATTGACCATTCTGACCGTCCAATTCTCGACACCTTTCCACCCCCCAACGCAAGGACCAGCAACCCCATGGCCGGAACCGAGAGCCGACTGAGAGCACTGATCGACGAGCACCTGGATCTGAATCGCGAGCCGAGCCTCGACGGAAGCTTCGCCGATTCGGGAGTCTCCTCCTTGACGCGGTCGCCTTCATAAGGATCGTGGAACGGGAGTTCAGCGTGTCGATTCCGCCGGAGGACTGTCACAAGATAGCAACCTTCGGCAAGCTGATCGCACACCTCGACGCGAAGACCGGCTGACCCTGCTTTCTGCACGACTACCCTGCCCGGGCGGTCGTGCAGTCTCCAATTCCGCCCGCAGGAACCGAAGGGGTGCCCAGGTGTGAGTTCTCGAGCCGTTTGGGAGGTGCCCCGACCGCGTTCCGTGTGCCGCGTGCGCCACGACGATGGCAGCACGACGATCGTGCGCCGCCATGGAAACCCCGCCGGACCACGGCTCCTGCTGTGCCACGGCAACGGGCTTGCGATCGATCTCTACTACCCGTTCTGGTCGTTGCTTGTCGATGACTTCGACCTGCTCGTCTACGATCTGAGAAACCACGGGTGGAACAAGGTCGGCGCTCGCGACGAGCACAATGTCCCCAATCTGGTCCGGGACCAGGAGCAGGTCATCGACGCGGTGGCGGACAGATATGGGGATCGGCCGACGATCGGCGTTTTTCATTCGCTCTCGGCGCTGACCACTCTGCTGTCGCCCCAGCTTTCCGTAGGGCGTAGCGGGACCCTGTCCGCCTGGGTCCTGTTCGATCCGCCCCTGTACAGACCCGGTCCGGGCGACCCCGACTATGATGCCCTGGCCGATCGTTCCGCCGGGATGACGCGGCGTCGCACCCATCGATTCCGCCACCGAAGTGACTTTGCCGACCTGCTGAGCTACCTGCCGCTGCTGGTCAGAGCGGTTCCCGGCGCATCGGAACTCATGGCCAGAACCGTTCTGACCGAATCTCCCGGCGAAGATGGCTACGAGCTTCGGTGCCCCCGGGAATACGAGGCGCAGATCATCGCATACATACGGACCTATGCCTTCCTGGTGGATTTCGGGAACCTCCCCTGTCCAGCCAAGGTCATCGGGTCGGACCCCACCTTGCCTTTCGCCTATCTGCCCACATTCAACCTCAGTCACATTCAGAGCATCGACTACGACTTCATCCCGGAAACGACGCATTTCCTGCAGCTGGAGAAGCCTGAGGAGTGCGTTGAGACCATGCGCGAGTATCTGGAGGAAAAGCGGCTGATCTGAGGGTTCAGCGGTCCACTTCGATCCAGTGACGCCTTCGCTCGAACGGGTAGGCGGGCAGGGATATCCGGCGCCGTGTTTCCCCGGCGAACAGTCCGGCGAAGGAGACCTCGACCCCGGCCTCGTAGGCTCTCGCTACGGACTCGTCGAAGGCGGAATGCGGCTTCTCCGCCGGCTCGGGCCACGCGCTCAGCGGGACCGGGCTCCCAGCCGATTGCGCCCCGATCTCCAGGACGATGTCGACATCCAGTGCCTCCAGCCTGTTCGCAAGTTGGTCGAGGGGCTGGCTGGCGCGGGCGTGTTCGAGCCAATAGTCGGGATCAGGTGCTCTTGAGGGGTCCAACGGCTGCCCCGTGACCTGGCTGAGGAGCGATAGCGACGGAGGCGAGAACTCGACCTCCTTCAAAGCCGCTTCGAGATCGGACAGGGTATCCTCCGACGGGTCCGAACGCTGCATTGCCGCTGCCACCCGCGTCTTGGGGCGCGCAAGGTCAGCTCCTCGAGCCGCAGCCAACCGGAGCCCGTCCTCCAGCGTGAACAGGTCGGCCGCCCATGCCGCGGCCAGTTCGCCGGTTCCCTGTCCCGTGACCACGGTTGGACGAATCCCGACGCTGGCCCACAACGTCGTGACGGCCGCTGCCAGTGCGTAGATCGCTGGCTGTTCCCACTCCGGCGCACGGAGGGTGCCGCCTGCGCCTGCCCGGCCGAACATGACATCGAGCAGGGACGCTCCGTCCCGTTCTTCCCTCAACACCGCGTCGCATCGGTCCAGGATGGCGCGCACGACCGGCTCGCGATCGTAGAGGTTTCGGCCCATGCCCTCGTACTCGCTTCCTTCCCCGGTGTACACGAAAGCGAGCCTGGGCGGGGTGCTGGATGTCGGGCGGGGGGCACGCAGCCCTGCCGGGTCGCTCTTCGTGGCGACCACGCTCAGGCGTTCGCGGAGGGACTCGCTGTCGCGGAAAACCACGCCGGCTCTGTGGACGAAGTGACTCCTGCCAATGCCGGCCGTCCAGGCCAGGTCGGCCAGCAGCGAGGCCGATGCTCCGTCTCCCGTGGACCCGTTTGGGAGGCACGCGTCCAGCCAGGCCAGATAGCGTCTTGCGAGCCGTTGGAGTGCTGTGGGCGACTTGGCCGAGAGCGGCAGGATGCGAGTCGTCCGTGGACTGTACTCGCCGACAGGTGCCGGCAGCGCAGCCGCGCGGCCATTTAGAGCGATCACGACGGCCTGTGGGGAGCCCGCCGGCGAAGCCGGGTCGCCGGCCGGCGTGGAGCCGTCTTCGGTTGCGCCGTTCCCTTCAATCACGACGTGGGAATTGGTTCCCGATATCCCGAACGAACTGACGCCAGCCCGCGGGGGACGGTCGGGGTGGGATGGCCATTCCGTGACTTCGTCGGTCACCCGTACCGGGAGGCGGTCCCACTGCAGGTGCGGGCTGGGGTTGTGGAAGTGTAGCTGCCGGGGTATCCGGCCCTCGTTCATTGCCAGGACGGCCTTGATCAGGCTGGCAACACCCGCCGCACATTCCGAGTGTCCGATATTCGTCTTCACGGAACCGATCAGCAGGGGACGGTCCGGATCCCGCCCGCGCCCGTACACGGCCGCTGCCGCCTGCACTTCGATCGGATCTCCCAGGTCCGACCCCGCCCCGTGGGCTTCGAGATAGTCCACATCGGCCGGCCGGATTCCCGCCCTGTCCAGGGCTTCCTCGATCACCCGCTCCTGCGCCGGGCCGTTTGGCACGGTCAGGCCGGCGCTGGCGCCGTTCTGGTTGACCGGATCCCCGAATGACGCCCCAGATGCGGTCCCCGTCCCCCCTGGCCTCGCTCAGGCGCTTCAGCACCACCACGCCGCACCCTTCGCCTCGCACGAATCCGTCCGCTGCGGCATCGAAGGTGCTGCAGCGCCCCCTGGTGGACAGCATGCCGGCCTGCCTCATGTAGGTCGTAATCTCGGACGACAGGATCGCGTTGACGCCTCCGACCAGTGCCGCGTCGACTTCGCCCAGCCGCAGGGCGGAGGCGGCCTGATGAATGGCCGCCAGCGACGACGCGCATGCCAGGTCCAGCGGCACGGCGGGACCGGCGAGGCCCAGCGCGAAGGAGATCCTCCCGGCGGTGACGCTCATGGTTGTGCCGAGGTATCCATGGGTCTCGCCGCCCGCAACGACAACATCCCTGTAGTCACCGTTGCCGGTTCCGACATAGACGCCGGTTCGGCTGCCCTTCAGCCGTTCAGGGTCCACGCCCGCGTCTTCCAGGGCGTGCCAGGTGGTTTCCAGCAGCAGCCGCTGGCGGGGATCCATCATTCGCGCTTCGATCGGTCGAATCCCGAAGAACCTGGCGTCGAACTTGTCGATGTCCTCCAGGAATGCTCCGCGCCGGGAAAAGGGGTCGCCTTCGCCGGGGTTTCCGGCCACGCCGTGCCAGGGACCGGGATCCCGGCGGCCGTCCGTGACGAGATCCTCGGCGTCTTCGAGCAGGCGCCAGTATCCCGCCAGGTCGGGAGCACCGGGAAAGCGGCAGGCCATGCCCACGATCGCGATCGCATCGTCGTCGGACTGTGTCGGTTGGGCAGCCGGCTGCGGCGCCGGTTCCGGTTGAGGCGGAGGAGCGGGCGCGTCGACGTCCTGGGCGAGTTCTTCGGCCAGGTGGCCGGCGAGCGTGGCGATGTCCGGGTAATCGAACACGAGGGTGTTGGGTGCCGTGTAGACGCCGGCAAGCGCCCGGTTGAGCCTGTTGCGCAACTCCACCGCCATCAACGAATCCATGCCCAGGTCGAAGAACCCCACCGCTGGCGCCGGCGCTGATGGCAGGCGCAAGACGGCCTGGACCTCGCCCTGCAGGAAGGACACTGCGAGGCTCTCTCGCTCGGACGCGGGTGCTTCCCTGACGCGCGACAGCAGATCCCTGGGGGCGCTCGCGCTGTCGGCCTCGGCCTCGCCGGCCGCCGACAGCAGGTCTTCCACCAGGGGCGGGCGCTCCTCCACGGCCTCCTCGAAAACTGACCAGTCCATGGACATCACCACGGAATGGGTCACGTCCTCGCGCACCAGCCGGTCGAAGGCCTTCAACCCCTGCGCCGGGGTGAACCAGCGCCCGCCGAGCGCCGATCGCTGCCGGTCGATCCGCTCCCGCTGTTCCGCGGCTTCGCCGATCTCCGACCAGGCCCCCCATGCGATGGCCTGTCCCGCCAGCCCGAGCGCCCTTCGGTGGCCCGCAAGCTGGTCGAGGAACGCATTGGCGGCGGCGTGGTTGGCCTGCCCGGGATTGCCCATGACTCCCACGCGGCTGGAGAACAGCACAAACATGTCCAGGTCACGGTCCAGGGTCGCGCGATGCAGGTGCCAGGCCCCGAGGATCTTGGGCCGGAGCACCGTTTCAAACCTGCTCCAGCTCTGGTTTGTCAGCGCGCCATCCGACAGCACGCCGACGCTGTGGATCACACCTCCGAGTGGTGGCAATTCCCGATCTATCCGTGACAGAATCCTGTCGACCGCCCGGGTGTCGGTGACGTCTGCGAGCTCCACACGCACGTTTACGCCGCGTTCCCGAAGCTCCAGGATGGTCTCTTCTGCCTCGCTGTCCGGGGGACGACGCCCATTGAGCACGATTGTGCCTGCACCCCGATCCGCGAGCCAGCCCGCCACGGCACAGCCGATTCCGCCGAGGCCGCCGGTCACCAGGTAGGTCCGGTCCTGCCGCAGCCGTCCGCTTTCCAACGGTGGCGTGGTCACGACGATCTTTCCCAGATGCCGGGCCGCACGCATGAAGCTCAGTGCGGCGCCGGCCTCCGCCAACGGCCACCTGCTGTGAACAATCGGTTTCAGCTCGCCGGCTGCGACTCGTCGCATCACCCCCCGCAGGACCCTTCCCACCCACTGCGGGTCGGTTTTCTTGAGCACATCCAGCTCGAGGATGTCGTACCCGACGTCAGGGCGCACGGCGGCCATTTCGTCCTCACTCAGGATGTCGCGGCGTGCCATTTCGACAAACCGGCCACCTTCCCTCAGGCAGGACAGACTGGCGTCGATGAAGCCTTCGCCCGTCAAGCTGTTGAGCACTACATCCACGCCCGCGCCGTCGCTCGCCTTCATGATCTCGGCGGCGAAAGCCGTGGTGCGGCTGTCGAAGACGTGCTTGACGCCCAGAGACCGGAGATAGGCCTGTTTCGGCGCGCTGGCAGTGGCAAAGACCTCCGCTCCCGCCGCCTGCACGAGCTGAATGGCTGCCAGGCCTACCCCTCCCGCGCCCGCGTGGATCAGCACGCGCTCGCCGGCCTCGAGCCCCGACAGTTCAAAGGACAGCGCGGCGGACACGAAAGCGCTCGGCACCGTTGCCAGCCCGGTCACCGAAATGCCCGCGGGTGCGTGTGCCACCAGCTCCTCGTGTGTGATCATCCGGGGCCCGAAGGCACCGAACCCCAGCCCGACCACCTGATCGCCCACGGAGACGGTGGTGACCTCGGACCCGATGTCGAGGATGTGGCCGCACATCTCCCTTCCCAGGAGCCCCTCCTCGATGAAGCCGAGCGACCTGAAGACGTCCCAGAAGTTGAGCCCGGCGGCCGCGACCGCTACCCGAACCTCCCGGGGCTCGAGAGCGCGTGCCGGCAACGGCTGGACATACGGCCGGTCGAAGACTCCGGCTGGATCCGGCGCCAGAACCCACTCCGAATCGTCGGGCAGGGTCAGTCGCTCGGCTCCGTCGCCAGTGCGCACAAGGCGAGCGACCTGACGGCGTCCCGAGCGGAAAACGATATGGTTCTCGCTGTCAGGATACATCAGTTCGTTGGCGAGGTCCGGTGCGCGTGCGCCCAGGCCGGGGTCCAGATCGATCATTCCGGGCTTCAGATGCCCGGCTTCCCGGGCTACCGCCTTGCCGAAGCCCCAGAGCGCTGCCCCGCACAGTTGCCCGCCGCGTTCGCGCTCAAGCACCTGCGCCCCGCGCGTTACGAACCAGACCCCCTTCTCGGGTGTCGCGTCGGCGTCGCCCACGCCCTGCACCATGGCCAGCGCGCTCGCGCCCACCCTCGCAACGTCTTCACCGATCTCGTCGGTCGTCGCTCCTGCGCCGTGTCCGTCCAGCGACAGGAAGTGCGCGAGGCCGCAGAGCGCCGTGTCGCGCGGGAGTCCTTCGACCACCGACTGCCACGACTCGCGGCGCGCCATGTCCACCCGCACGCGGAACACGCCAGGACGGGCCGCGTCCGGTATCGCGTCCTTCGGTCCTTGGTCGCTTGCCAGCAGGACCGTCTGGTTTCTTGCCGCCAGTTCGGCCGCCAGCCCAGCCGCCAGACCACCCCGGTCCGCCGCAAGAATCCACACACCCGGGGGTTCTGTCACCCTTGCCGGGCCCTGCGCGACGATCACGCCCTTGTCCGGGATCCGTGACGAGTCCGACTCATCCACGCCCAGCACTTCCGCCGCCTCGAAATCTGCATCGGCGAGCGCCTGCCGCCACACGGCGGGGGACGCCAGGGCGTGATGCGGCCGGTAGTCGTCGGCGAACCGCCACCAGCCGTCCAGCTGACCGAACGTCAGGTCCATCCAGCCGAGGCCACTGAGGTTCTCGAGCGCGATCATCTGCCCTGACGGGGCGAGAAGTCTCCGGCAGTGGGCGAGCGTCTCTTCGAGATACCGGGTCGCGTGCAGCACGTTGGACGCGATGATCACGTCATAGCCGTGAGCGTCGAAGCCCTGGGAGACCGGATCTTTCTCGATGTCCAGCGGACGGTATTCGATGCATCCCCCGCCGTCCCCGAATCGCGCCTCGGCCTCGGCGAAGAAACCCGCGGAGATGTCGGTGTAGACGTAGTCGAACCGTCCCTCCGGGAGTTTGGGAAGAACGGATGCGGTCGCTGACCCGGTCCCCGCTCCGACCTCGATCAACCTCAAGCGACGGCCTTCAGGCAGTGTCGCCACAAGCGTCCGCATGGCCTCGGCCAGCATCTCGTTCGCTGCGCGCGCCACCGGTGCCTTGAGGTAGAGGTCGGCCGCGGTCGGCTCCCCGCTGCTGAACAACAGCGTCAGCGGATCCTCGCGACCGCGCAGCACCTCGGGCAACGCGCCCCCGGACCGACGGAACAGCCCGACCTCGATCAGTCCGCCGGGATAGCGGTCCCTCATGATGTCCGCGTAGTCATCCGGGTCGCGCGGCAACGCTTCGGGCCACGGATCCTCCGACCCCAGAAGCACGGCGAAGCCACCGTCGTCCTCCTCGCGCAGCACTCCCGACTTGACGAGCATCTCAAGCATTCGGCGGAAGAGCCGCTGGTGATCCGCGTTTACGTCAAGCTGCTCACGCAGCTCCTCCGCATCCACGAGCGTACCCGGCCGACGGCGCCATCCGAGGCGGTCCAGCGTCGCCAGCGCGTATGACCACGACCAGGTCTCCAGATCCGCCAGCAGCGCGTCACGGTCGTCGGGATCGACTCCGGCGTCCGTGAGGTAGCCCGTGAACAACTGTGCACCGGCCTTGACGCTTCCGGGGCCGGGGAAGAAGTCGGCAGATGGCATGCCCTGTGGAAGGGCGCGCTCGCGCCACTGGACCTCGTACAGCAGGTCCTTGACTCCGTCGACTGCCGAGAGCAGCGCTGCCGGAGTCGCGCGCTTGATCGTATAGCCGCTGAGGCCGCCCAGCTGCACGCCGCTCTGGTTGTAGATGCGCAGTTCCGCGGTCAGGACCTCAGGTGCGTCGTCCTGGTCCGCGTCGGCGTCCCGCGAGTCCTCGCTCAAGCGCACATGGCACGTCACACGGTCCGGAAGACGCCCGCGCGTCAGCCAGAATCTCTCCCAGCCGAAGGGCAGGTACGTCACCGAGCCGTGTGGGCCGGAGAGATCGCGGGCCACCCCTACAGTCTGGAAGCAACCGTCCAGCACCAGGGGATGAACGTCCAGACCGTCGCGGGCAAGACCCTCCGGCAAGGACACCTCGCTGAGCGCCTCGCCCGGTCGGGACCACGCCCTTGTCAGCGTGCGGAAGGAGGGGCCGAGATCTACGCCGGTGTCGGCTCTGGCGCTGTAGTAGCGGTCCACATCCACGGGTGAAAGACTGGACTTGAGCCTGTCCGGATCCAGTCGCTCGTCGGCTTCCGGCACCTGGTTGCCCGACGACACGCGCCCTTCCACGTGCTGGATCCAATCGCCTTCGCCTCCCTTGGAGTACATCTGGACAAGTCGTGACGGCTCGTCGGATTCATCGAGAACCAACTGAAGCCGGCGCCCCGCTTCGCCGCTTCCATCGGTCCGGTCCTCGTCGGGAAACACCAGTGCGTTATGGAGCTGGAAGTCTTCCACTACAACGGTGCCACTGCTCTCGACGAAGGCTGCGGACGCCGCCATCGCGCCGTAGAGCGCACCGGGGGCGATAACCCTGTCGAACACACGATGATCGTTCAGCCACCGAGGGTCCGACGGGTACAACTCGGTCTCGAAGGTGATCTCGCCTCGGGCTGATTCGTGCCGGTCTCCCAATAGAGGATGTCCGGCTCCTCCGCGCCGCCGCTTCGGCGCGTCCAGCCAATGGTGCGTGCGCTGGAAGGGATAGCTCGGGAGCGAGATCCGCCGACGTGATTCCCCTGCGAACAATCCCTCGAAGCGAACCGGAAGGCCCGCCTCGTAGGCCTCCGCAACCACCTGAATGAAAGAGCCCGAGCCCGGCGTCGCCGACGCATCGGCGGACGGCGGTTGCAGGCTGGACAGCACACGCGGCGCGGGTGTGGCAGCGGACTCGGGCCACGCGGACAGCGCCATCGGAGCCAGGACCGGGCGCGGACCGATCTCGATGACCAGGTCCACCCCGAGATCCGCCAATGTTCCGACTCCACCAGCGAAGGCCACGGCCTGCCGGGCGTGGCGCCTCCAGTAACCTCCGTCGAGCGTCTGACCCGGCTCCATTGCCCGGCCTGTCAGGTTGCTCACGACCGTAAGAGTGGGCTGGGCGACCTCCGTGTCGTCGAGTGACGCTCCCAACTCCTCGAGAATCGGCTCGACCAGAGCACTATGGAACGCCTTGGTCGTATTCAGCTGCCTCACCCGGAACCCCTCCGACTCCAGTTTACCTGAGACCGCCTCGATTCCCGCCGCCGGTCCGCTGACCACCTGGTGCGCGCCGTTGTCAGCGGAAATGTTCACACCGACCCCGTCCGAAGCTGCATTCCAAGCTTCAACAGCAGCCTGAACGCTTTCCGCCGGTGCAAAGACCGCGGCCATGGCACCCGGCTCCATGCTCGACATCAGCGCTCCCCGCACACACGCGAATCGCATCCCGTCTTCCAGGCTTAGCACGCCCGCCGCCTGGGCCGCGGCAATCTCCCCGACGCTGTGCCCCAACACCACCGCGGGCTGCACGCCCACGCTCGCCCAGAGCGCCGTGAGTGCGCATTCCAGAGTGTAGAGAGCCGGCTGCTCCCAGGCGGTGTCGCGCAGGTCACCCTGTTCCTTCCCGACCCGGCCGAACATCACGTCCAGCAGGGAAGCTGCCCGTTCCTTCCGGAAGACGGCCTCGCAGCGGTCCATGATCGATCTCGCCACGGGCTCGGTCTCGTAGAGTGTCCGCCCCATGCCCGACCACTGGCTGCCCTGCCCGGTGTACGCGAATGCCACCCGGGTTGCCGGGGCCCTAGCACCTCCCTCGCGACCCGGTTCCGCCATCGACTTCAACTGATCCCTCAGCGACCTGACGTCGTGGAAGACAACGGCGGCTCGGTGGTCGAAGTGGCACCGGCCCACGCCTGCGGTCCAAGCCATGTTCGACAGCAGCGGATCGGAGGCGTCGCTGTGAGAAGGGAGTTCCCCGGCTCGTCTGTCGAGCCAGGACAGGTAGCGTCCCGCCAGCTCCTGCAAGGCGGCTTCCACCTTGCCCGAGAGAGGCAGGAGTCGACTGGACCGGTGCGTAGCCGAACCCGCTGAGCCCGCTGCGCGTTCCAGATGCGCCGTTACCTTCGGCGGACGGTATTCCTCCACGAGGAGGTGCGCGTTCGTTCCGGAGATCCCGAAGCAGTTGACTCCCACCAGCCGTGGCCGTCGGGAGTGATCCGGCCAATCCATCATGGTCGAAGTCACCTGCAGCGGCGCCCGGTTCCAGTCGAACTCGGGGTTGGGGTCGTGGAAATGCAGGTGCTTCGGTATTACCCCCCGCTTCACCACGAGCGCGGCCTTGATCAGACCCGCGACCCCCGCCGCAGACTCAAGGTGACCGACGTTGGTCTTCACCGAGCCGATCAGGATCGGGCGGTCGGCAGGGCGTCCTGGTCCGTAGACGTTGGCCACGGCGTTGAGTTCGATGGGATCCCCGACCGCGGTCCCGGTGCCGTGTGCCTCCAGGTAGTCCACCTCCGCCGGTGCTGCGCCCGCCTGGGCGAGCGCGTCCGTCATCACCTGCTCGAGCGCGGGGGTATTGGGGACCGTCAACCCGATGCCGGTGCCGCCGTGGTTCATCACCGCACTGCGGATCACCGCCCAGATCCGGTCGCCGTCGACCTCCGCATCGCTCAGGCGTTTCAGGATCACCACCCCGCATCCCTCGCCCCTCACGTAGCCGTCCGCAGACGCATCGAACGTCTTGCACTGTCCATCGGGGGACAGCATCATCGCGTCCGCGCGCAGTTCATAAATGCGGCCGTTGAGGATGGCCTGCACGCCGCCCGCAATCGCCACATCGGCCTTGCCTTGCTGGAGGTCCGCCACCGCGTCGTGGATTGCCACCATTGCCGATGCACAGGCCGCGTCCACGGCCTTCGCCGGCCCCGTCAGCCCGAGCACGAACGAGACCCGTCCGGCGGTGCCGTTCAGATTGGTGCCACTGAGGGCGTAGAGGCTCTCGGCAGCCTCGGAGGGCTTGGCGGATTCCACGACCAGCATCCGATACTCGTCGTTGCTGATCCCGCTGTAGACGCCGGTGCGGCTGCCTTTCAATCGTTCGGGGTTGATGCCGGCATCCTCGAGAGCCTGCCAGCTAACCTCCAGCATCATGCGCTGCTGAGGATCCAGGAACTGGGCCTCAACCGGCGAAATGCGAAAGAACGAGTCGTCGAACTGATCGATGTCTTCTACGAAGGCCCCGAAGCGGCAGGCTTCACTCTGGACGGCGCGGTCCCCGAAAATCTGTCCCCACCGTCCGACTCCCGAACCGGGCACTCCCTCCAAGACCGCGTTACCGCCGGATTCGAGCAGCCGCCAAAAGGCCCCGATGTCGTCGGCGCCGGGAAAGCGGCACGCGATGCCTACGATCGCGATAGGTTCGGAGGTCGGATTCGACATTTCGTCAGCTTTCAGATCGAACCGCGGATTCGCGGTCTGTCGGAGAGAGCCGGGCAGATTAGCGTGGAAGCATTCCCCGAAAATAGCCTTCCGGTGTAAACGAAGATAGCGTTTTGACCCTTGGTGACATGTCCTGGCTGATCGCCGCCGTTCTGGCTCTTGCAGCGGGTCCCGTGCTGGAAATGTGCGCAGGGCGTCGGCGCGGATTCGCCCCGATGCTCGACGGTCTCGTCATGGCCGCCATCACGGGACTGATCTTCCTGGAGTTCGTACCATCGGCGATTGGAGAGGGGGACTGGAGTGTCCTCCTCGCTCTCCTGGCCGGGTTTGCGCTTCCGATTGCAGCCGAGAGAACCACCCGGTGGACGGGCGGGAGGACCCACCGGTGGGCACTGCTGGCCGGTCTCTCCGGTGTTGCCCTCCACGCGGCGCTGGACGGGGCGTTGCTGGCGACTCTCTCTCCCGACGCGCCCATCTCGCTCCCTCTGGCTGCCATTCTGCATCGGCTGCCGGTGGGCCTGGCCGTGTGGTGGCTTGTCACCAGGGAGGAGAACAGGCGGGCCGCGACCGGTGCACTGGTCCTGCTGATGGCTGCGACCGTGGTCGGGCACGCGCTCGCGGGGGCGGGCGAATGGAGCATGGCGGGTGCCGGAGGAGTGCGACTGTTTCAGGCGGTCGTGGGAGGGTCTCTCGTCCATGTGGCGATGCATCAGCGCGAGGTGGTGGGCGGGCCGCTGGACCGGCGCCAAGAAGGCTGGGGGGCGGCCGTCGCCGTGGCGTTGCTGCTGTCCGTCCATACCTTGCGCATGGATGCTCCGGCAGACGGGGCCGCCGCGTTCCTTTCCCGACTGTACGTCCTGTCTGCCGAAAGCGCACCCGCGCTCCTCCTGGCGTACCTGTGCGCGGGGTTGCTCAGCGCGTTCCTGCCCCAGCGATCCGTGCGCTGGATGGAGCGCGGCGGGGCGATGTCTCAGGCGGGGCGGGGGATGCTCATCGGGCTGCCGTTCCCCATCTGCTCCTGCGGTGTCGTGCCCCTGTACAGGAGCCTGATCAAGAGGGGCGCCCCACCCGCCGCCGCGATGGCTTTCCTCGTCGCCACGCCGGAACTGGGGCTCGACGCGGTCCTGCTGTCCATTCCCCTGCTGGGACCCGACGTGACCCTGCTTCGCCTGAGCACGGCGGCTCTCGTTGCGCTGCTCGTGGGGTGGTGGGTCGGGGGCCGGCTGAGGGCGGCCGAACGTGCCCCCGAATCGGCAAGCATGCAGGGTGAGCGGCCGGGCGCGTCCCGCCGTCTTGCCGCTGCGCTGAGGACCGGCACCGGCGAGGTGGTCGATCACACGGCACCCTGGATCCTCCTCGGGCTCGGTGTGGCCGCCCTGGTGACGCCATTCCTGGAGAGCGGCTGGCTGGGGAGTCTGCCGCCCGTTGCCGATGTCCTCCTCTTCGCCCTGTTGGGCTTCCCGACCTATGTGTGCGCTGCCTCGGCCACGCCGCTGGTCGCGGCGTTTCTTGCAACCGGCCTGTCTCCCGGTGCCGGCATCGCCTTTCTCATCACGGGACCGGCCACCAACGTTTCCACGCTGGGGCTGCTGAGCAGCCTGCACGGGAGACGCGCCGCGATCTCCTTCGCCGTGGCCATGGTGTTGCTGGCGGTCACGTCCGGGGTCGCGGTCAACGCCGCCTTTGGCGCCCTTTCCGTCCCGTCGCTGGCGGCCCTCACGGAGGAGGTGCCCAGCCTGCTCCAACGGGTCGGCCTGCTACTGCTGGCCGGTCTCTTTCTCCGCTCGGTTGTGCGCCGTGGACTGCGCAGCTTCGTGGGCGAACTGAGAGAGGGGCTTGGGTGGTCGCACTAGTCCCAGATCATCATGGGAGCCAGCCGAACCGTTGCAGCCCGCTTCATGAAGTGGTGGGTGTAGGCCCGGATATGGGCTCCCCTGCGGTAGACCTCGACCATGTACAGCTGGCTGGTCGGAATGGTCTCCAGTTGTGACCACCCCCCAATCAACGGGAATTCGTCGAGGTACACCGTCGGACTGACCCTCCGTCCCCGGTAGTAGACGCACCGGCTCAGGCCGCATGGCGTCGTTATGACCCCCGCTCGCATGTCCACGAAGTCGGCGGCCGACCAGTAGCCGCTGCTCGCGATCGTCTCCTGATCGAAGGCGCGAACCGAGGTCGCCACAGCCCGCCGCCGGCGTTCGAATCGGTCCGACACGATTTCGAGGCCTTCCAGGAGCACAGGGTCGGGGCGCATTCGCAGTGCGACCGGCTCACCCGACGAGTTGGCCTCGATCGGGGACTCCAGTGTCTCGTATCCCAGCCTCTCGACGGTAACCACATGGATGCCCGCCGCGATTCCACACAGCAGGAAGCGACCGCTGTCGGTGGTCAGCGATCCCCAGTCCGAGGCTTCAATCGACGCGTGCGCACCCGCCAACGGTGTCTCGGTGTCGGCGTCGACGATTACTCCAACGATCCGGGCCTCATCGTCCTTGCACACGGGTTGCTGCTGCTGTGCGTCGGCCGGAGAGGCAAACCCGGCGAACGCACACAGCACAGCCAGCGAGGGGACGAGCGAGTGAATCGGGCGCGGCTTTGTCATCGTGCGGGCTCGCATTGGGAGGATCCAGCAGGGCGGGGCGATCCGACCTACGCGCAGTACTCCACAGAGCATTGTAAGGTTCCGTTGCGCCCTCCGCACCGTGCCGCGCGCTGGCGCAGCCGCCGGAGCCGGCCCAGCTTGTTGTCGTCGCATCACCGTACGCCATCTGAACGAGTCCGTGCCATGATTCTCCGCCGCTTGATCGCCGGTCTCGGCGTCCTCGCCCTCGCCGTCACCCTTGCCCTCCTCCCCGCCTCCGCGGCCGCCCAGTTCGTCGAACCGGCACCCGACCGCGCCGAGGGCGATGGCCCCTTCGACCGCCTCGTCATCCGCGGCGCGATCGTCATCGACGGCACGGGCGCGCCCCCACGCGGCCCCGTCGACATCGTCATCGAAGGCAACCGTATCACGCAGATCGCAGGCGTCGGCTACCCCGGCCTCCCCATCGACGAGTCGCGCCGCCCCGCCCCCGGCGACCACGAGATCGACGCACACGGCATGTATGTGCTGCCCGGCTTCGTCGACATGCATCTGCACACCGGCGGCCTCCCCAAGACCCCGCAGGCCGAGTACGTCTACAAGCTCTGGCTGGCGCACGGAGTCACGGCCGGCCGCGGCATCGAATACGGCCCGGTCGATTTCTCGCTCTCCGAACGCGAACGCGCCAACAACAACGAGATCACCGCACCGCGCATGTTCGTCTACCAGCGTCCGGGACAGGGCTGGGACCGGGGTCCCGTGTTCACTCCGGAACAGGCCCGCGACTGGGTCCGGTGGGCGCACGACCAGGGCATCGACGGGATCAAGTTCGTGGCCTACGCGCCCGAGATCATGGAGGCGCTCCTCGACGAGGCGGGCCAGCTCGGGATGGGCAGCGTGGCGCACCTTGCGCAGCTCGGCGTCGCGCAGATGAACGCCATCGACGCCGCCCGCCTCGGCCTCGGCACCGTCACGCACTTCTACGGGCTCTTCGAGGCGCTGTACGACGACCACGATGTCCAGCCCTGGCCGTCCGACATGAACTACGCCAATGAGCAGCACCGCTTCGGTCAGGTCGCGGCCCAGTGGGACCTGATCCACCCGCAGGGAAGCGACGAGTGGAACGCGATGCTCGAGGAACTCCTGTCGTACGACGTCATCCTCGATCCCACCATGACCGCCTACCTGGCCAGCCGCGACGTGATGCGTGCCCGCACGGCCGAATGGCATGAGCGCTATACGCTGCCCAGCCTGTGGGACTTCTACGAGCCCAGCCGTGAGAACCACGGTTCGTACTACTACGACTGGACCACCCACGACGAGATCCGGTGGAGGAACTTCTATCGCGTGTGGATGGACCTGCTGGACGACTACAAGGACATGGGCGGCCGCGTCACCATCGGCTCCGACGCCGGGTTCATCTACAACCTCTTCGGCTTCTCCACCATCGAGGAGATGGAGTTGCTGCAGGAGGCCGGATTCCATCCGCTCGAGGTTATCCGCGGCGCGACGATGCACGGTGCCGAGGCCATCTTCGACCCCAAGGGCATGATGCCCGAATTCGGGATCGTGCGCGAGGGCCTGCTGGCCGACCTGGTGATCTCGCCCGAGAACCCGATCGACAACCTCAAGGTGCTGTACGGCACGGGCCACGAGCGCCTCAACCCCGAAACGGGCGTCAAGGAGCGCATCGGCGGGATCAGGTACACGATCAAGGACGGGATCATCTACGACGCCAGGCAGCTCCTCGAGGACGTGGCGCGCATGGTGGAGGAGCAGAAGAGGGAGCGCGCGTCGGTGTCGGGCGGGTGAGCGCGAGGGCCCGGGCGCGCGGATAGTGTACGCCAGCCTGCTGTTCCGGCGCCTGTCTTGAGCGAGGCGGCGCAGGGCCGCGGGGCCGTTTTCGGACGGGGAACCCGCAGGCTCTTTGTCGCTCTCGCCATGTTGACCATGGTGGTGCCGCTGGCCATCAATCTGTACCTGCCCGCACTTCCGGAAATCGCGCTGGCTCTCGGGGTGGATGTTCCGCGCATCCAGGTTTCCCTGGGCGTGTTTCTGCTGGGGCTGGGCCTGGGGCAGTTCGCTGGTGCTCCCATCGCCGACCTGTACGGCCGGAGAAGCAGTGCCTTGACCGGTATGGCAATTTTTGCCATTGGCACGTCCGGCATTCTGTTCTCTGGGTCCTTCGAGCCGTTCATCGTGTTCAGGGCGCTGCAGGGCTTGGGAGCGGGGGTCGCGTTCGTCAACATCGGCGCCGTGGTCGGCGACCTCTTCGAACGGCAACACGGGGCACGCATGCTCGGTGCCATCAGCGCGGTCCAGGCGGTCCCGCGACTGATCGGTCCGGTCTCCGGGGCGGCGCTGGCGATGGCATTCGGCTGGCAATCGACCTTCCTGCTTCTTCTGCTGTATTGCCTGGCCGTGGGATGCGTGCTGTGGCTTTGGCTCCCCGAGACGGTTCCTCAAGCCGGCACGGCGCATGAGCGACCTCTGGTTCGCCAGGCGACTCGGGGCTACGGGCGGGCATTCGGCCACACCTGGGCACTGGGGTACGTGTTCTGCCTCAGCTTCTCAACCGCATGCCTGCTCGTCTATGTGAACGATGGAGCGTTCATATACACGGTGTGGTTCGGCCTGAGTCCGACGCAGTTCAGCGGCCTTCTCGCGGCAAACGTCGTGGCACTGGTAATCGGGACTGTCGTCAACTTTCGACTCCTCCGGAAGCATGAGGCGCATCTGGTTACCCAGAGGGCATGCATCGTCCAATGCCTCGCAACCTGCGCTCTGCTCGCACATGTGACCCTGATGACACCCATGTTGCCGATTGTCGTGGCGCTTCTGATGGTATCGTCCGGTGTGCTGGGCATGATCACGGGCAACGCTGCCGCGTGCTATCTGGAGTATTTTCCCGGGATTCGTGCAACCGCGTCCGGGGTTGCGGGGAGCTTGCAGTTCCTCCTGGGCGGTGCGGCTGGCACGGCGCTCAGCATCTTCCACAGCGGGACGCTCGCCACGGCCGCCATTGCGTCGACCCTTTGTGCCTTCCTCGCAATCCTGACCCTGGCGCGCGCGAGACCCGCGCCTCTTTCGCAGCCGTGACAGCGAGGCCGCCGCTCTGGATCCCGTCACGGGAGCGCACCCGCGCGAGCGACCTCGCGGGCTTCGCGGCCTGGCTGGCGGAACACGGCAGGGCGGGAAGCGCTGCGGAAGGCCTCGCGGCCGCGCTGGCGGGCCAGGGTGGCGCCGCCGAGGACCCTCCCGCCCCCTACCACGCCCTCTGGCGCTGGTCGATCGAGCACCAGGACGCCTTCTGGAGCGCGGCCTGGGACTGGTTCGGCATCGTCGGCGAGCGCGGCGGTCGCGTCCTCGTCGACGGCGACCGGATGCCCGGCGCCCGCTACTTCCCGGACGCGCGGCTGAACTTCGCCGAAAACCTCCTGCGCCGCCGCACGGACGACCCCGCCATCATCGCCTGGGCCGAGGACGGCCGGCGCCGGGTGGTGAGCTGGCGGGAGCTGCACGACCTCGTCTCGCGCCTCGCCCAGGCCATGCGCAACGCGGGTGTCGGCCCCGGCGACCGGGTAGCCGCGCTGCTTCCCAACGTGCCCGAAGCCGTCGTGGTCCTCCTCGCGGCCGCCTCGATCGGCGCGGTTCTGTCTACCGCATCACCCGACTTCGGCGCGCGCGGCGTGATCGACCGCTTCGGCCAGGTCGGCCCGCGCCTCCTGTTCGTCACGGACGGTTACAGCTACCGCGGCCGGCGCTACGAGACGCTGTCCCGCGTACCGGAGATCCTGGAAGGGCTGCCCACCGTCGAGCGTACGGTGGCGGTGCCGAACCTGAGCGCGCCGCCCGGTGGCCAGGCGCCCCGCATCCCCGGCGCGGTAGCGTTCGACACCCTCATCCGTCCCTTCGAGGCCCGCGACGTCGAATTCGTCAGGCTTCCCTTCGATCACCCGATCTTCATCCTCTTCTCCTCGGGAACCACGGGAGTGCCCAAGTGCATCGTGCACCAGGCTGGCGGCGTGCTGTTGCAGCACATGAAGGAGCACCGGCTGCACTGCGACATCAAGGCCGGCGACCGCGTCTTCTACTTCACCACCCTCGGCTGGATGATGTGGAACTGGCTGGTCTCGGCGCTGGCCTCCGAGGCGACGATCCTGCTCTGGGACGGCTCGCCCGTGCACCCGGGCAACGAGGCGCTCTTCGACTTCGCCGACGGCACCGGCATGACGCTGATGGGGGTCTCGCCGGGCTATCTGGAGGCGCTCCGCAAGGCCGGCGTCAGCCCCCGCGGGACGCACGGCCTGTCGTCGCTGCGGACATTCCTGTCGACGGGCTCGCCGCTGGCCGCCGCGGGGTTCGAATACGTATACGAGTACGTCAGGCGCGACATCCACCTCGTGTCGATCTCGGGCGGCACCGACCTCTGCGCGTGCTTCCTGGGCGCGATCCCCGGCTGGCCCGTCCGCGCGGGTGAAATCCAGGGCCCCGCGCTGGGCATGGCCGTCGACGTGTTCTCGTCCGGCGGGTCTTCGATGGATGAGGGGAAGGGCGAACTCGTCTGCACCCGGCCATTCCCGTCGCTGCCGCTGGGGTTCCTGAACGATGACGGGAGCCGCTATCTGAGCACCTACTTCGGGCGGTTCCCCGGGGTCTGGCACCACGGCGACTACGTGGAGAAGACGCCCGCGGGCGGGTACGTCATCCACGGCCGCTCCGACGCGACCCTGAACGTGCACGGCGTGCGGATCGGCACGGCCGAGGTCTATCGACCGGTCGAAGGCATGGACGAGGTCGCGGAAGCGCTCGCCGTGGCCCAGCGCTGGGGCGAGGGCACGCGCATGGTGCTTTTCGTCCGCCTGGCGTCGCGGCTGCGGCTGGACGAGGCGCTGCGGGACCGAATCCGCACCGTGCTGAGAACCCAGGCCAGCCCACGGCACGTCCCCGCGAAGATCGTCCAGGTCGAGGACATTCCGCGGACGCGGAGCGGCAAGATCGTCGAACTGGCCGTGGCGGCGGTCGTGCACGGTGAACCGGTCGCGAACGTGGAGGCTCTGGCCAACCCGGAGGCACTGGAGCAGTTCACGGGGCGGGTGGAGCTGGAGGAGTGACCGTCTTCCCCTCAGTTCGCGTCGCTCACCGCCTCGTCACGCGCCAACAGCAGGGCCGATCCCTCCGCCATCTCCCGGTAATACCGCACGAACCGACGCGTCTCCACCGCGTCGTAGGCGGCCAGGTTCTCCGCCCAGCGGTAGCCGATCGGCTGGAACCAGAGTTCGGCCTCGACGATGAACGGGCCGTCGGCCGGGTTCACGGGGACCGTGTAGTGGATCTTGTCGGAACCCGCGGTGAAGTCCGGGTCGCCGTCCGCGAGGCCGACGGGGCGCACACGAGCGTCGGCGACGGCCGGGTCGAAGCCGTCGGGGAGGATGCGGTTGTCCTTCACCCACTGATGCGCGGACATGAGCCCGGTGGTGACCCCGCCGTTGCCGTCGGCCATGACGCCCTGGTAGACCTGCACTTCGTCCGGTGACGTGATGACGGTGTAGTGCGGCTCGTAGCTCGTGCCGTCAGCGTCGTGGTCGTCGCCGATGACGCGGCCGTCGGGAGACAGGGCGCCCGATTCGAACATGCGCTCGCCCCATTCCGTCGTGACCGTGAACCGCACCCACGCGCGCCGCGAGGGATAGGCGGTCGGGAACTTGTGGCCGGCCAGGTTGCGAATGGTCACCGTGGCCTCCAGGCGTCCCCCGCCGACGCCCACCCCCTCGAGTTCGACCGTGGCGGTGGCGGTGCGGAGGTGGTCGGCGGTGCGCTCTGCCGCGAGTTCCATTTCCTGCGGCAGTGCTGTGACGCCCAGTTCGGCCCGGTAGCGGTTGAGCATGCGCAGCATGAAGAAGTTGCCCCCGCGGAATACGTGGCGGGAGACCTCGGGGCGGGCACGGCCCAGGACACGGGTGACGGGCACGTCCTCGCCGACTTCGGGCATGTGGCAGTCCTGGCAGCTGTGCTCGCGCTCGCGGCCTTCGGCGTAGATGCTCGCCTGCCATTCCAGGTAGGGAGACTGCTCGGGGAAGGGGGGTGTGGCGGGGCCGCCGGCGGGCCCCACAGCGTGCGTGATCACCGTATGACACGACGCGCACAGCCCCGACGACGTGACGTGCTCGCCGAGCGTTGGGCGGAATGCCGTCGCGGAGTGCATGATGCCGACGCCGCCCTCGTCGGGCTCGAACGGGCCGAAGACGGGGCGCCCCTCGGGAGGCGTTTCAGCTGAAACGTGGAAGCGGGCAGTGAAGGTCTCCTCCGTGCCGAGTCCATCGGGCTGTATCTGGTGGCAGAGTGAGCAGGAGACGCCGTCGGCGGCGAGGTCGGCCCAGGGTCCCTCCGCGGCGCCGATGGGCAGGTTGGCGAAGACCTGGCCGGTGCGCCCCTCCTGCAGCGCCTGGGTGGTGGCCATGGGCATGTGGCAGCGCGCGCACTCCCCCTCGATTTCGGCGGCGGCTTCCGGATAATCCATGATCTCGCGCCGCACGGCCGCCTGGAAGTAGGGGTCGCGCGCGGCGTTGGCCATCATGGAGGCGCGCCAGTCGAAGCCGATGGAGACGTCGATGCCGTCCGAGGCCGTGACGTCCTTGTGGCAGGCGATGCAGCGGTCGGCCGTGCGGAAGTGGTCGGCAGGATCGCCTGTGGTGACGGTGTCGGCCGCCTGGAACACGGAGCGGCCGCGCAGGGACGCGGCTCCGTCGTACTTTTCCGCTAACCCTGACGTTACGTCAGGCTGCGAAGGGACGCCGGCAATGGCGAACAGCACGCTGGCAGTCAGGCAGAGCGAATACACCGTCTTGCGCATCGTTACCATCCCTCGAAGAACCCGCCGTCGAACCAGTCGAGCAGGATGTAGGTGACCAGGCGGACGGGTCGCGCGTGCCCGTGCCCGTCATCGCCCCCCACCGGCACCAGCACCCCGACGTTGGCCAGGACGTGCTGCCTGGTGTTGAGGGCGATCTGCACCTGGGGCAAGAGGTCGAAATGCGGCTCCGAACCCGGCTCGAAGTGGTGTTCGAGTTGCATCTCCAGCATGGGCGTCCATGCGCGCCCCCACTGCCCCTGCGTGAAGGTCCGTCCCAGCACGAAACGGCCGAATCCCTCGTTCGCCCCGCTCTGGTACAGCGGCACCTTGTAGCCGGCCTGCGCCTGGACGAAAGCGTCTCCGGGCAGGATCTGGCCCAGCGATGCGAAGGCTTCCAGCGCGCTGCCGGGGGCGCCCAGGCCGATGCTCTCGTCGCCGGTGGAAAGTATGGCCTCGCCGCCCACTGAGAAGATCGTACCGACCTCGAGGTCGTGATAGAGGGCGTGCTTGACGGCCACCACGGCGTCGCCCAGACCGTGATGCAGATCCGCGCCGGTCCGCCGCCATCCGTAGGGAATGACGATCTCCACCTGGCTGCGCGGACCGAACCGCTGCTCGTACACGTACGCTGCCGAGGTGCCACCGTCGCTCTCGAGATCCACACCCAGCTCCACCACCCACTCGTCCTCCGGGTAGGCCTTCTCGGTCAGCAGGGGACGCGGCAGGTTGAGTTCGCCGCGCGGCCAGTTGTCGTCGGTGCAGAGGGTGCGGATGTAGCCCATCACGCGTGCCAGCTGCTCCTCGGTCAGTGCGCCGCGGAAGGCGGGCATCATTTCGCTGAAGCCTCGGACGGGACCGCCTTCGTGAGCCACCGCGATCCAGTCCGCGTCCGGTTCGCGGGCGGCGAAGTCGCAGTCGGTGAAGTCGGGAACCTCTTCTTCGAAGGCGAGCAGCGAGGGGGCGAGACCGGTCCCGTCGAGGCCGTGGCAGTTCGCGCACGAGGCGGCGTAGATGGCTTCCCCGGGCGCGTCAGCGAGGTCTTCGCCGTTGACGGCCTGCGGGAACTGGGCGCCGGTCGCGGGGAGGGCAATCGCAGACGGGAACGCCGCGACGGCGCAGGCCGCGATCAGCGATAGACGGGGCGCGCGGACCTCGGCGCTCCCGGTCAGATCTTCTTCAGAAGCCAGCTCAGTATGGCGCGCGCGATGGTCTTGAGGATCTGGACCATGACCTTCGTCCCTTCGGTTCAGTTTCTTCCGGCCGGATGTCGGCAACTCACGCATGCGGAACAAGCAGCCTTACGATTGGCGGGGCGTCAAAGGTTCACCGCTCTCCTTTTTTCCTCCATGGCCTGGAAGAACATACGGTGGTTGCGCAAGATGCGCTCGGTCTGCACCGAGTCCGGCTCCAGGCTCTCAACCCCGCGATCGAATGTGCCTCCAAGCAAAACGCCGTCATCCCGCGGGAACATATACTGGCTCCCTTCCGTCGAAAACCGGCCACCTCCCACGACCAGGTAGTCGACGCCCGGCTGGGGCCTCAACACCACGAGCTGTCCCTTGACGGGGACCATCGAATGGTCGCCGAAGAGCGCTCTTGCGCCAAGACCCGTGCAGTTCACTATGACGGGCTCGGAAAGCGCGGCCAACCGGCGCAGGTCCGCGATCTCGCCCACGACGATGCGTCCGCCGGCGATTCGGAAGTCGCGCAGCAGAGCCCGCAAGTACCGGGGCGGCTCGATGAACATCGTGCCGACGCGACGCGCGTACCGCGTAGGGAAGGGATGCCGGTCGCCCTCCAGGTCTTCCCATTCGGGGTAGAGGTCCCGGATGCGGGACTGGTAGTCCGGCACGCGCATCGGGCTGTCGGAGAGGAAGTAGTTGTCGATCCAGCGGACGCCGTAGTCGGGCCCGACGAGATTCTGGAAGTGACGGTGCGCCAGGCGCGATGCCCGTTCGAACTGGACGCCGAACAGCCCGTCGAGGCTGTCCGAGACCGATGTCGGCGACCACTGCGCGCCCGCGATGTCCGAGGTAGTGTTCGGCGGCAGGTCCCGCGCGTAAATGGTGACTGCGCGACCGCGCCGCTGTAGCAGCCGGGCCGTCGCGAGCCCGACCGCGCCGGCTCCGATGACGGCGACCTCGCCCTCGCCGCTGGCGTCCACAAGGTCCGCCGCCATCTCGGCGGTTCCCCAGGACAGGCTCACGCCACCGCCGCCGTGGCCGTAGTTGTGGACGAGAAGCTTGTTCCCGAACGGCTCGGCGCGCACCACGAAGCCCTCGGGGCGATAGGGACGCAGCCCCGCGACGACCCGGATGACCCGGTCCGGCGAAACCAGCGCTGGCGTTACACGCGCCCGGGTCGGTGCGCTCCACGCCCAACGCGCGGCTCCCGCGGTCGAACAGCCCGCGGCCCAGCCGCTGGCCAACGCACCCCCGGCAAGCCTCAGCCACCGGCGGCGGTCCAGCCCGGGCCCGGATGGGCCGGCTACACGATCGCCAGCTCCGTGGTGATCTCGATGCATCGATGCAGCGTCCGGTAGACGGGACATCGCATGGGGTGCAGGTCGAAAGCCCGCTGCACGGTCTGCCCGTCCGCGTCGGCCGCTTTCAGCAGGTATTTACAGTGAATTCGCCGAATGACCAGAACGCCGTCCTCCTTGCCGACGCTGCCGTGCACTTCCGCCGTGAGTCTGCCTCCCGACGCATCGATCCCGCGTGCCTCCAGCACGCCTCCGAAGGTGCCGACGAGTCAGCCGCCGGT
>JAPPGZ010000056.1 GCA_028874905.1 Gemmatimonadota bacterium | reverse complement strand
CTGGAGGGTCTGGTTCCAGCCGCTCGTGCGGATCGTCCGCCGGGGCAGGCTGCCCAAGTGGCCGACCTCGCCCGGCGACGACGCGCCCGCTCTCGTCGTCGGCGAACAGCATCACCCGGTCGTACCGCGCGAGAGCGAGCGCCCCTCCTGGCTCGTCATCCCCGAGAAGGGCCTCTACACCGGCGTGCTCGTCGTCGGGGCCGTCGGCACCGGCAAGACCACCGCCTGCATGTACCCGTTCGCCCGCCAGCTGCTTCACTGGCGGGCCGACGATCCGAAGCGCCGCGCGGGCGCGCTCGTGCTCGAAGTCAAAGGAGACTTCTGCCATCAGGTCCGGAGCATCCTCGACGATGCCGGGCGCAGCGACGACTACCTCGAAATCGGACTCGGCGGCTCGTGGCAGTGGAACCCGCTCGACGACCCGCTCCTCGACTCCTACTCGCTGGCCTACGGCGTTGCATCCCTCATCAACCAACTCTTCGGCAAGTCCCGAGAACCGTTCTGGCAACAGGCATACACGAACCTCGTTCGGTGGATCATCGAGCTTCACAGGCTCCTGCCGGGCGGGTGGGTCACGCTCCGGGACATCTACCGCTGCACGGTGGACGCGGAGTTGTTCGCCGACAAGATCGGGGAGGCCAAGGCGATGGCCGACCGGGTGTGTCCGCAGCGCGCCGTGATTGCCAACACGGACCTCGCCGAGCACAAGGAAGCACTCGGAGGCTGGGCGTGGAAGCCGGTCTCCGGCACGGCCAGCGCGGCATGCCGCCTCGACACCGGCCTTCGGAAGCGGCTCGCCGAACGGAAGATCGAGTTCACGACCGAAGCGGACGGGACCGGCGCGGGCGGCGATTTCCGCGAGCAGGTCGAGGCCGTCGAGCGGTGGTACCGGAAGGACTGGATGGCGCTGGACGCGAAGCTGCGCACCTCGATCGTCGAGGGGATCAGCGTCTTCCTCTCGCTGTTCGACCAGCCGGACGTGGCCGGGGTGTTCTGTCCGCCGCCGCCCGATGCCGCGCAGCCGGATGAAGCCGGACCGGACCGGGACGATGCCGCCGTCCCGCCCTTGCCGGGGCTCCGCCGCAGGCTGCCGCCGCTCGCCGATCTGATCGAGGACGGCAAGGTACTGGCGCTCAACATGCCCGCCGGGGCGAACCCGGCGCTCGCCCGCGCCATCGGCGTGCTGCTCAAGAACGCTTGGATGCAGGCGTTGCTCCGGCGTCCGGCGGAGGCCGCCCGCCGTCCCGAGCGGCACATGCGGCCCGCCGTGTTCATCTGCGACGAATACCAAGCCTTCGCCACCGTCGGGCAGGACGATCCGTCGGGGGACGAGAAGGCGTTCGCGCTGACCCGGCAATGCCGCTGCATCCCCATCGTCGCCACCCAATCGCTCTCCTCGCTTCGTTCCGTGCTGCCTTCGGGAGAGGCGTGGCGCACGCTCGTCCAGACGCTCCGCACGCGGATCTTCCTGTCGCTCTCCGACGAGTCGTCGGCACGGATCGCGTCCGAGATGTGCGGCTCGGTCATGAAGACCCAGCCGTCCTACACGTTCACCGAGACCACGGGAAGGCCCGAGTTCTCGCTTCTGTCCGGCCGCGCCGGTGGCGGACGCGGCACCATCGGCGCGAGCAAGTCGTTCCAGCGGAGCATGCAGCCCGTGTTCACCCCCCGCGAGTTCACGCTGCTCGACAACTATCAGGCCGTCTGCCTGCCCTACGACGGCGTCAAGTCGCTCCCGGCCACCCGCGTCTACCTCAAGCCCCACTACCTGCCCAGGAACAAGGGCTACTGGCGGCTGCGGAAGGAGGGCCGGATATGAAGCGGGGTCCGACCGGCCGGGCATCCGTCGAGAGCCTGCCCAGGCGCTTGGCGGAAGGCCAAGCCCACCGTGCCGGACGATCCGGCACTGGTCAGGACGCCTCGCGCGCGCGAGATTACAAATGTGCAGATCGTGCAGTCCATCATCCCGAGAGGAATCGAATGATGGCACGCACGAAACGTGTCCGGCGCGGATACAGCGCCGGCGAATGGGGCAGGAACCGGGTCAGGGTGTTCCCGGACCCGAAAACCGGGCTCTACCAGATCGAGTGGCGGGAGAACGGGCGCAGGCTGAGCCGGTCGCTGAAACACCGCGATTGGACGCGCGCGAAGCGGCAGGCCGACGAGGCCGCCGCGGGCTTCGCGGTGCATCAGCCCAACGGCAGGAAGGACGCCGAGCCCGAGCCGCTCACGCTGGAACGGCTTTTTGAAATCTACGGGGAAGAGGTGACGCCCACGAAGGGCGAGCACACCCGGCAGCACGACCGGACCACGATGGAGATGTTCCTCCGGTTCTTCGGTCGGGATCGCGATCCGGCGACGCTGTCGCAGCGGGACTGGGACCGGTTCATCCGGGCGCGGAGGGAGGGCAGGGTCGGCCCGAGCGGTAGGCCGGTGTCCGACCGGACGGTCGAATACGACCTGAAGCTCCTGATCGCGATCTTCAACTGGGCCGCGAAGTCCAGAGACGAGCGGGGAAGGCTGCTGCTTGAAAGGAATCCGCTCAGGGGGCTGAGGACGCCCAAGGAGAAGAATCCCACGCGGGTCGTCCTCGACGAGGACGAGTACCAAGCGCTTCTGACGGTGTCCCATAAGGTCGACTGGCGGTTCCACGTCGCGCTCGTGCTGGCGCACGAAACGGGCCACCGGATCGGAGCGATCCGAAAGCTCCGCTGGCGCGACATCGACCTCGATGCCGGAGTCGTCCGGTGGCGGGCCGAGCACGAGAAGACGGGTTACGAGCACACGACGCCCGTCACCGCCGACGCGCTGGCCGCACTCGGCGAGGCCCGAGTAAGGAAGGTCCGGGGCGGCGACGCTCCGGTTCTGCCCGCGCCCGGTAATCCTTCGGTATCCGTTGGATCGTCGCGGGTGCGTTCGTGGTGGTCCAAGGCCCAGAAGCTCGCCGGGCTGGAACCCAAGCGCGGCAGGGGTTGGCACTCGCTGAGGAGGAAGTTCGCGACCGACCTCATGGACCAGCCTCTCAAGGTGCTGTGCGACCTCGGCGGTTGGAAGACGGCGAAGACGGTCCTACGTTGCTATCAGCAAGCCGACGAGGGACAGCTTCGGAAGGCGTTGGACAACCGCCGCCGGGGCGCGCTCCCGAAGTAGCAAGTAGCGGGTACCAACCAGAGGGAATCAGACCCCGCCACGCATGCAACCACAACCACCACAATCAGATGCGAAAACTGTCGCCCGCTGCCGGGCCGGCAAGGCGCGACGACGGGCCGGTAGCAGCGCTACGGGCCCGAGGAGCAACGCAGAGCGAAGCGGTCCGGTCCGGATGCAACGCCGCTCGAATGCCGGGGGGATTCTGTCCACGGGCTGCCTACTTCAGCTCCGGCCCGTGCTCTTTCGCCACTTCCTGAGGAGGATTCCTCGCTTCAGCGACGAAAGCCGGTCAATGAACAACACGCCGTCCAAGTGGTCGACCTCGTGTTGCAGCGCCCTGGCCAACAACCCGTCCGCCTCGATCCGCACCGGCTCGCCATCGGGAGACAGCGCTTCGACCGCAACCTGCAGCGGACGGGTCACCGTTTCTTCAAGCCCGGGAATGCTCAAGCACCCTTCGGTTTCCGTGCCGGTCTCGCGGCTCGATTCGACGATGACGGGATTGACAAGGGCGTGTACGTGCCTTTCCTCGCTCTCGTCGGCCACGTCCACCACCAGAATCCGTTGAGAGATGCCCACCTGGGGCGCCGCGAGACCGATCCCCTCCGCGTCGTACATGGTCTCGAACATGTCCCGGATCAGGGCCCGGATCTCGTCGCTCACCGTGTCGACCGGAGACGCCTTCTCACGAAGGACTTTCGCACCCAGAGTCTCGACTTCGAGTACCGCCACGGGACCGGCCTACTTCGTGGCGCCTTCGTCCTCGGTCTTGCGCGCAATGTGCCCGCGGTCGACTACGAGGCGCGTGTTCTCGCCGCTCCGGATCGTGAGCTCCGTGTCCGTCGCATGGACGATCACCCCGATGATGCCGCCGTTGGTCATCACGCGGTCACCCTTCGCCAGCGTCTGCAACATCTGTCGGTGCCGCTTCCGCTCCTTCTGCTGGGGTCTGATCAGAATGAAGTAGAAGATGGCGATCATCAGAATGATCTGAAAAAGAAACACGGTCATGTTGTTGCCGCCCTCGCGGGGGACCAGCGGGGGCGATGGCATGAGCACGTGCGCCGAGGCTGCAGCCGTGTACAGTGACAAGTGTCTTCGTCCTCTGAACGGGGGTCAGGAAGCGTTCGGGGAGGCCCTGGCGGCACGGTAGCGCTCGAGCCATGACCGGGACCACTCACTAAAGGTACCCTCACGGATGCGCAACCGTGAAGCGACGGCCAGCCGAATCAGGAAGCGAAGGTTGTGGATGGAGACCAGCCGGTGGCCGAGGCGCTCTCCGCAGACGAGCAGGTGACGAATGTAGGCCCGGTCATATCCCCGGCACGCCTGGCAATCGCATTCGGGATCGATTGGGGACCGGTCCACGCGAAAGCGGGCGCCCTTCAGGTTTACCTGGCCTTCGTCAAGACTCCAGGCAGTCCCGTGGCGCGCGTTGCGGGTCGGGGCCACACAGTCGAACATGTCGCAGCCCCGCGCGATGGCTTCCAGGAGGTCGTCCGGGTACCCAACCCCCATCAGGTATCGGGGCCGGTCGCGCGGCAACAGCGAATCCAGCAGCTCAAGCGTGCGCCACATGTCGGTCTTTCCCTCGCCCACCGACAGGCCCCCGATCCCGTACCCCGGCCACTCGCCAAGGGCCATCGCGGCTTCAGCCTGCTCGGCGCGGAGGTCGTCATAGACGTTGCCCTGCAGGACGGGAAACAGGGCCTGCGGCGTGCGCGCACCGTCCTCGGTGAACTCGAAGCGTGCGCGGCATCGTTCCAGCCACGCGAGGGTCCGGCGGTTGGCGCGGGCCGCATCCCGCCACGTAACCCCTCCGGATGCGCACTCGTCGAAGGCCATCATCACGTCGGCACCCAACCGCCGCTGGATATCGATCACCCGCTCCGGCGAGAAGTGGTGGCCGCTCCCGTCGATGTGGCTGCGGAACATGACCCCGTCGTCCCCGATTTCGCGGGTGGACGCGAGGGAGAACACCTGGTAGCCGCCGGAATCGGTGAGGATGGGGCCCTTCCAGCGCATGAAGTCATGCAGTCCACCCAGGGTCGCTACGACCTCGTCGCCGGGACGCAGATAGAGGTGGTAGGTGTTGGCCAGCAGCATCGTGGCGCCCGCCTCCTCCAGTTCGTCCGGCGATACTCCCTTGACCGTGCCGGCAGTGCCGACGGGCATGAAGACGGGCGTCTCCACCACACCGCGCGGCAGAACGAGACGACCGGTCCGGGCGCGCCCGTCCACGGCGTCAAGCTGGTAGTATGCCCCGTGCACCGCGTCCGACACGAGGCGTGCGCCATCCTCGTCCGTCACGGGATCACCGCCATCGAATCGCCATAGGAATAGAACCGGTAGCCGGCCGCCATCGCCTGGCTGTACGCCGCCCGGACCCGGTCGAGGCCCGCGAGGGCTGCCACAAGCATCAGAAGCGTGGAACGGGGAAGGTGAAAGTTCGTGATCAGACAGTCGACCGCCCGAAACTCGTACGGGGGATGGATGAACAGGTCCGTCGTCCCCGGGCCCGTGCGCAGTTCCGAACGACCGTCGGCCACGCTCTCCAGCGTACGCACGACGGTGGTCCCGACCGCCCACACGCGACCGCCTCGCAGACGGCAATCGCGGTACGCCCGGGCCGCCGATTCCGGCACGTCGAACGACTCCGCCTCCATGGCGTGACGGGATGGGTCCTCAGCCTCTACGGGACGGAACGTCGCGGTGCCCACGTGCAGCGTCACCGATGCGGTTCGCACTCCGCGCGCCTCCAGGTCCGAAAAGAGTTCCGGTGTGAAATGGAGCCCCGCAGTGGGTGCCGCCACCGAGCCTTCGCGCCGGGCGTAGACTGTCTGGTACCGGTCGCGGTCGAGGGGTTCCTCATCGCGCTCGAGGTACGGCGGCAGGGGAACGCGGCCGAATCTCTCGACCGCGTCGCGGACCGCCAGCGGCGTTTCCAACCGGACGATCCGCCGTCCGTCCGGAAGGACATCGACGATCCGGACCGAGAGTTCCGGCCCCACGATCAGCAGCCGGCCGGGCTTCAGTTTTCGGCCCGGCCGAACCAGCGCCTCCCACACACGGTCGTCCTCCCCGCTCGCGGGCCTCAGCAGAAGGACCTCCCCCGCGGCACCCGTCGGCTTCCACCCCTGCAACCTGGCCGGGAACACGCGTGTGTCATTGACCACCAGCAGATCCCGGGCGTCCATGAGTCCGGGCAGGTCACGGAAGCGCAGGTGCCGGACCTCGCCGGAGCGGCGACCGAGAACCAGCAGACGCGAGTCGGATCGGCGGGCAGCCGGATACCGGGCGATCCGCTCGGGCGGAAGCTCGTAGTCGAATTCGGAGGTCGCGACCGCCACGGCAGCGTCGGTCCCGGGCGACGGCGACGGGGTCATTCAGTTGAACAGCGTCGGCTGCCCCGCCGCGGGCCCATCCTCGGGCCCCGCACCACCCTCGTCGGGAACCGGACGCCCGAATCGCGTGAACGCCTTGCCCGTGGCAACCCGGCCCCGTGGACCCCGCATCATGAAGCCCTCCTGGATCAGGAAGGGCTCGTAGACCTCTTCGATCGTCCCGGCATCTTCACCCAACGCCACCGCCAGCGAATTGAGGCCCACGGGCCCGCCCCCGAAGTTGTCGATGATGGTGAGGAGAATCCGCACGTCCATCCCGTCGAGTCCGTACTCGTCCACGTTGAGCAACTCCAGGGCATCGCGCACGACCGACGCGTCGAGCACCCCATCCGCCCGCACCTGTGCGAAGTCGCGCACCCGCCGCAACAACCTGTTGGCTACCCGGGGAGTCCCGCGCGCGCGTCTCGCGAGTTCCACCGCGCCCGCGCGCGTCGCCTCCACACCGAGGATCCTCGCGCTCCTCTCGATGATGCGGGCCAGATCGCCGGCCCGGTAGAAGTCCAGCCGCTCGGTAATGCCGAATCGGGCCCTCATCGGGGCCGTGAGCAGGCCGAAACGGGTTGTCGCTCCGACCAGCGTGAACGGTTCGACCGACATGGTCATGGTCTGCGCCCTCGGGCCTTCCGACAACCTCACCTCGACCTTGAAGTCTTCCATGGCCGGATACAGGAACTCTTCGACCACGGGACGTAGACGGTGTATCTCGTCGATGAAGAGGATGTCCCCCGCCTGAAGGTTGGTGAGGGCCCCCACCAGGTCGGCGGGCTTTTCGATCACGGGGCCCGAGGTGTTGGTGATGTTCACAGCCATTTCCCGCGCCAGCAGCATCGCCAGCGTCGTCTTTCCGAGTCCCGGCGGTCCGTGGAAGAGGATGTGGTCGAGCGGCTCGCCACGCTTCGTTGCAGCTTCGATCGAGATCCGCAACCCCTCCTTCACGCTGTCCTGACCGACGAAATGCGCCAGCCGCTCCGGTCGCAGCGATGCATCGGCCCGCGTCTCCTGCGGGAGAATCTCGGGAGTCGTCACTTCCGTTCGTCGTGCCATGTCGTTGTAGCGATCCCCCCCTTACGATCCCGGGCCGGACGCGCGGTCTGCGAGGACCCGCCGCACCAGTTCTTCCGTCGTGTCGGCACCGCCGCCGCTGGAAGCGTCGCGCACCGCCGCGTCGGCCTCGGTAAAGGAGTACCCGAGACTGATCAGTGCAGCCACCGCCTCGCCGGCCGCGCCCCCGTCCGGCTCGTCTCCAGCCTCCGCCACTGCAATGTCGCGGACCTTGTCGGACAACTCCAGGATCACTCGTTCCGCCGTCTTCTTGCCCAGTCCACTTACCTGAATGAGGACCTTGGCGTCCTCCTCGGCGATGGCACGCGCAAGCCTGCCGGCCTGGTACGCGCTCATCATCGCCAGAGCCAGCCGTGGACCAACCTTCTGCACGGTCAGGAGCCGCAGGAAAAGGGTCCGTTCGCGTATGTCGAGGAATCCGTACAGACTCGGCGTCTCGTCGCGCACGATATACGCGGTGAGCAGTTCCAGTTCGGCACCCTGGGCCGGAAGGCGGTTGAACACCGTGAGTGGAACATGCACCTCGTATACGACCCCCGCGTCCGTGTCCACCTCGACCCGGTCGACGTCCAGACCGACGAGCCGGCCGCGAATCCGGCTGATCAACAGGCCATCCGGGAGGAAGCCGCACCCTCGGGAACCGGGCCCGTGTACGCGTGGCACAGCGCGGCCGCGATTCCGTCGGCTGCGTCGCTCGGCTTGGGGTCCGACCGGAGACGCAGGTGCCGGCGCACCATGTACGCGACCTGTTCCTTCGTCGCGGACCCCGTACCCGTAACCGCCCGCTTGATCGCGCGGGGCGTGTACTCGGCCACCTGGACGCCGCAACGGGCCGCCGCCACGATGATCGCGCCGCGTGCCTGTCCCAGGGTCATCGCGCTCCGCACGTTCTTGCCCTGGAACGCGCCCTCGATCGACACGACCGCGGGACTCAATCGCGCGATCAACTCCTCGACGCCCTCGTGGATCTCAAGGAGCCGCACCACCAGGGACGCCTTCGGCGAAGTCCGGATCACCCCGCATTCGAGCAACTCCGCGCGGCGCCGGCCATCTACCACCACCGCTCCAAACCCCGTGACCGCCGTGCCCGGATCGATGCCGAGCAGCACGCAGCCGCCTGGACCGGCACCCCTGTTCACAGCGCCTGGGACAGCACCGACTCGTCGAGGTCGGCATTCGAATGCACCTGCTGCACGTCGTCGTGGTCGTCCAGCACTTCCAGGAGTTTCAGCAGTCGCTCACCCGTCCTTCCCGCAATCGCCACTGCGTTCTTCGCGACCATCGCGAGCTGCGCCGACGCGACTGTGAGTCCAGCCCCCGCAAGGGCACGACGCACCTCGTGCAGCGAACCCGCATCGGTCGTCACAACGTATTCGCCCGCCTCGCTGGTCACATCGTCCGCGCCAGCCTCGACGGCGGCCTCGAAGACCGCGTCCTCGTCTACCTCGGCCGCCTCGACGTAGATCATCCCCTTGCGGTCGAACTGCCAGGCCACGGAGCCCGCCGTCCCCAGGTTGCCGCCATTCTTGTCCAGCAGATGACGGACCTCGGCCACCGTCCGCTTCTGGTTGTCGGTCAGGGTTTCGATGTACAGCGCCACGCCACCGGGACCATAGCCCTCGTACACGATCTCCTCGTACGTCACGCCCTCAAGTTCGCCGGTGCCGCGCTTGATCGCCCGGTCGATGTTCTCCTGCGGCATGTTGGCGGACTTCGCCGCGTCGACACCAAGCCGGAGCCGAGGGTTGAAGTTGGGGTCACCGCCCCCCTCGCGTGCCGCTACGGTGAGCTCGCGGATCAGCTTGGTGAACATCTGACCGCGCTTCTGGTCGTTGACCGCCTTCTTGCGCTTGATCTGCGACCATTTGCTGTGTCCCGCCACAGCTCCCCTCCGTAGGAAAACGACCCGGCAACCCCGGGATGCGGACCAGGCGTCCGATGGGATAATATAGCGAACCGTAGCGGCCCTCGATCCCGCCGAACGGGCCCGGATTTCAGCGCGGTGTCATCTTTTGCGGCCTGGAACGATATAGTATGTGGAGGTGTTCAACGGGTACGGCCCGCAGTTCGTCCCGCAACCGCTCGAAACCGGCCGCGCAGGCTGGTCCGGAGTGCACTACATTGAAGGCAAGATGACCAAGCGCAGACCCCACGTGCTCGCTGCCGTCCTGATCGCATTCACGCAGTCGGCGGCCCTTGCCGCGCAGGATGCGGACGGACCCACCGGAACCATCCTGGGCATGGTGTTCGACAGCACCACGAGTTCCCCCCTGTCCGAGGCCCGTGTCGCCGTCATGGGAACGTCCGCAATCGGGAGCACGAGCGAGAACGGGGAGTTCCGTCTGGACAGCGTCCCCGAGGGCGAGCACACGGTGATGTTCTTTCACCCGAGGCTTGGCACGCTCGGCGTGGCAGGTTCGACGCAAAAGGTCGTCGTCCGCGGAGAGAGCGTCGCCGAAGCCTATCTCGCGATCCCCTCCAGGGAGACCATCCTGGCCGCATGGTGCTCGGCCGAAACCGGTCTGGGCAACACCTCGATCGGCGGGATCGTCACCGACGCGCTGACCTCGGTGCCACTGCCCGGTGCGCGGGTCGTCGCGCTGGGGGACCGGGTGGGCGTCATGCAGAGGCAACGTGTGGTCGCGGAGGCGCGAACCGGGAATTCAGGCGAATTCAGGTTGTGCGGACTGGACGCGAACACGGAACTGTCGATCACGGCGACCTTCGGCACCAACGCGACGCTCCCCGTGGAGATCGGCCGGCCGGGTCCGCACGTGATGGACATTACCATCCACATATCCGACCCGGTCACGATCAACGGCACCGTGATGGACTACGCGACCCGCGCGCCGCTCGCGGGAGCCCAGGTTCGGCTTGTCGGGACGAACCACGACGCGATCACGAATGCCGAAGGCAGGTTCGGATTTACCGGAATCCCCCCCGGCAGGCAGATCATCCAGACGGACAACCTGGGCTACGCCACGCGTATCGACTCCCTGACGGTCTTCAGCAACGAGGCGCTCGGGCTCGAAGTACTGCTGGCCACCGAGGCCATCGTCCTCGAACCCCTCGTCGTGACCGGACGCCGGAGGGATCGAAGGATCACCACAACGCCGGGCACGCGCTTTTCCGGACTGAGCGAAGCGCAGGTGGATTCCCTGATACCACGGATGTTCGACTTCGCCTCGCTCGCACGAGCGGCGCGGATGCCCGGCCTGTCCGTTACGGAGACCTACATCGCCAATGTGTTCGGGGAACCGCAGATGGGCGTATGCATCGAGATGCTCCGGGCCCGAAGCAGCAGCAACCCCAATTCGTGCAACATGGTCGAGGTGCGCATCAACGACGGTCCCGTCCCCGACCCCTCCTTCTTCCTCCACGAACTGAACCCGCAGGACGTCAAGAGCATCCAGTTCATTACGCCCCTGGAGGCCGGCCTGCTATACGGCGACCGGGGAAGAAACGGCGTGCTGCTGATCTATACGCGGTAGCGGCGCGCGCGGCAGCTGCACAGGCCGGGACCGGTCAATCGTCCCCCTCTTCCGCCTCGGCCACGATCTGCGCGACCCGCGCCGCAGGGACGAAGTCGTAACCGAGCATCTTGCGTCTGTGGTGCCCCCTGCCCTGGGTGATCGAGCGTAAAGCCGAGGCGTACTTGTGCAGCTCCGCCTCGGCCACCTGCGCCTTGACCGAAGTCTTTCCGCCCTCGGGCTCCATGCCGAGCACCCGCGCCGAGCGACCGTTCAGGTCTCCCATGATGTCGCCCACGTACTCGTCGGGCGCGGTAACCGTAACCTCGATGATGGGCTCCAGAAGTGCCGGGCTCGCCTTCTCGGCGACGTTCCTGAACGCGTAGGATCCGGCGACCTTGAACGCGATGTCGGATGAATCCACCGAGTGGTACGAACCGTCGTAGCATTCGGCGGCGAAGTCGACCAGAGGATACCCGGCTACGACGCCCTTCCCCGCAGCCTCCTGAATCCCGCGGTCCACGGACGGCACATACTTCGTCGGGATCACGCCGCCCTTGATCGAGTTGACGAACTCGTAGCCCTCGCCGCGACCCAGCGGGCGCAGGCGAATCCAGCAGTCACCGAACTGGCCGCGGCCGCCCGTCTGCTTCTTGAAGCGCCCCTGTCCCGCCGCCGACGCCCTGATCGTCTCCCGATAGGCGATCCGGGGGCGTTCGGTCTCCACCGAAACCGAGTATTTCCGCTTCATCCGTGCAAACTGCACGTCGAGGTGGAGCTCACCCATCCCGCGCGCGATCGTCTGCCGCAACTCCGGGTTGAACGCTGCGACGAAGGTGGGATCCTCCTCCTGCAGCTTGCCCAGTGCCTCGCCCAGCTTGTCCTCGTCCGCGCGCGCTGCACCACGTACGGCGATGGAGATGTCCGGACTCGGGAAGGCCACACCTTCGAGCGTCACCGAGTGCCCGGTACCGCAAAGCGTGTCGTTGGTGTGAGTGGACTTCAGTTTGGCGACAACGCCGATATCGCCCGCGTGCAGCGCCTCGACCTCCACACGCTCCCTTGCCTGCGGAATCGCCAGGTGATTGATCCGCTCGTTCGCGTTGCGCGTGGTATTCCGCAGCTCGGTGCCGTTCACGATCATCCCCGAATACACGCGGAAGAGCGACAACTCCCCGACATGGGGCTCGGCGCTCGTCTTGAAGACCAGGGCGCTCACCCCCTCGTCGTCCGCCGCGCGCAAACGCACCGAGTCGCCATTGGCCCCCGCGGCATCGATGTCCCCGCCCTGGCCCGGATGCGGGAGCAACTCGACCATCTTCTGCGCGAGCGTGCGCACGCCGTACGACTGCTCCGCCGCCCCGCAGAACACCGGGATCGCCTCGCCCTCGGCCACCGCCAGCGCCAACGCCTCGATCTGCTCATCCGGCGAAATCTCATCCCCCTCCAGGTAGCGGTCGAGGAGGTCCTCGTCGGTCGTGGCGAGCGTCTCCATGAGCTCGGTCGTCCACTCCTCGACCTCGTCCGCGACGTCATCCGGGACCGGTCCCTCCTCGTACTCGCCCGTCATCGTGTCCGGCTTGTAGATGTGGGCCTTGCCCGTGAACAGGTTGACGATCCCCCGGAATCCGTCTCCCGCGCCGATCGGAACCTCCACGGGGATCGCCCCCGGGGCGAGCGTTTCCTTCACTTCGTCCAGAACCTTGGCGAAGTTGGCGTGCACCTTGTCCATCATGGACACGAACACCATGCGCGGCAGGCCCCGATCCTCGCAGAGCTGCCAAACCATCTCGGTCCCCACCTCCACGCCCGATGTTGCGCTCACCGTAACCACCGCGGCATCGGCCACCCGCGCGGCGGCGGTCGCCTCTCCGACGAAGTCCATGTATCCCGGCGTGTCGAGCAGGTTGATCTTCGTTCCGTTCCAGACGGCGTGCGCGACCGTGAGCTGCATCGACATGCCGTGACCGGTCTCCTCGGGCGTCGTCATCGTCAGCGCCGTCCCGTCGCCCACGTTGCCCTTGCGGCGCGAGGTCCCGGATGCGAAGCACACCGCGTCGATAAGCGTCGATTTCCCCGAGCCGCCGTGTCCGAGCACTACCACATTGCGGATCTGTTCCGTTCTGAAAGACTTGGCCGCGGCCATGCCACCTCCTGTCGCTGATTGCCTGATCCCGCTCGCCCGGGACCGCACGACGCCCCTGGGTGGGCCGCCATCCTCCGGGGATCGGGCACCTTCGCGATTGGCGAAGGGTTGCGGATTGTAGAAACCGCGCCACTCACGGGTCAAGGAGGGGACCGTAAGGCGACCGAGGGGGACGCCGCATTTCGCGCCCGCTAGTTGGCCTTCGTCTGCCTCGATACCCGGTCCAGGAGCTCGCGCTCTTCCGCGGTCAGCGACTCGATACCCTTGGCCGATATCTTGTCGAGAACCGCGTCGACCTGGTCGAGTTCGGCGCGTTCCCTGGCCGCGCGCTGGCGGGCCCTCCGCTCTTCGAACGCGGCCGCGATGCGTCCCGACCCGGCGTCCTTGTCTCGCCGCCGCCGCCCTTGCCGGGAAGGCCCCGCCTCCCCGCCACGCGACATCCCACGCGGACCGCCCCGCCATCGCGAAGAACCGCTCGCCCCGGTCGCGCTTCTCCCCGACCCGCTCCGCCTGCGACCCCACGGGCGACCGCCACGCCGCGTGCCGCCGCGACCGCCACGCCGACCCGCCGTGCCGCCTTGCCCCACCGCTCCGAACCCGCCTCCGTACGACGGCATCCACCCGCTCTTCACCAGCAGGAAGCCAGCCACCGCGCCCCCCAGGTGCGCCAGGTGGGCAACGCCGTCGCGGCTGGGCCCGATCGCGCTCGCGAAGCTCAGGGCCACCAGAAACGCCACCAGCCACTTCACGCGCACGGGGAACATCCCCCAGATGTAGACCGGCTGTTCCGGCCACGCCAACGCGAATGCAAGCATCAGTCCATAGCACGCCGCCGACGCTCCCACGATCGTGGCGCCGGAGAATGCGAAGCTGAGCAGAACGCCGCCCAGTCCGCACACGAGATAGAACTTGATGAACATGTCCGATCCCCAGCGCTCCTCCAGGGGCGGCCCGAAGAAGAACACGAAGAGCAGGTTCATCAGCAGGTGCCAGAGGCCGGCGTGCACGAACATGTACGTCACCATGCCCCAAGGCCGGTCCGCCAGACGACCAGGCGAGAACGCGAACAGATCAATGATCAGGCCTCGGCCCACCGCGAGCCCGATCAGGAAGACGAGCGCATTGGCAATGAGCAGGATCCTGACCCATTGCGTGACCTGGAAGCGCGCCGAGGGGCCGCCGAACGACGATGACTGGTTCACGTATCTCACGGCTTCCCTCCTGCCCGTCTCGGTTCGGCAGCCCAACGCAAAATTCGCGCTCCGCCGGGACGGGCGCAACGCAATCTCACCGCCGATTCCGGCTTCCCGTTCGCGAGCCCAATCTGCAGATGTGCTCGCACAGCTGCGGAAACTCGATGCCCGCCGCCTTCGCGGCCTTCGGCAGCAGACTGTTTCCCGTCAGACCGGGAAGCGCATTGGCTTCCAGACACCACGCATTCCCGTCCCCGTCCACCATGAAGTCTACGCGTGAGAAGTGCTCCATTCCAAGCAGCCGATGCACCTTCAGTGCCATCCGCTGCAGCGTGCCGGTCAGCCCCGGACCGATCCGCGCGGGCGCGATCTCCACCGCCATGCCCGTCTCGTACTTGCAGTCGAAGTCGAACAGCTCGCGCACCGGCCGGATCTCCACGACCGGCAGCGGCGCACCGTCCAGGATCCCGACGGTGAACTCACCGCCCGACACGTAGGCCTCGTACATCACCGTGTCTCCTCCGCCAGCCGCCACCACCGTCGCTTCGTCTACCTCCAAGGCCGTCCGGGCCAGCGTCAGCCGCACCGAGGAGCCGCCCGACACGGGCTTGACGATCACGGGCAGTCCCAGCTGCCCGGACACGACATCCCCGGCCTCTTCCCCCGCGATCCAGTCCGGGGTCGGCACGCCTCCGTCCCGCAGGAGCCGCTTGGTGAGGTCCTTGTTCATGGCCAGCGCACACGCCACGGGGCCGCTTCCGGCATATGGAATCCCGGACACCTCGAGCAGGGTCTGAATCGTGCCGTCCTCTCCCGCTCCGCCGTGGAGGGCGAGGAAAACAACATCGGCCTCGGCCAGCGCGGGCTCGGATGTGACAACTGCAGCGTCGGGAAGTGTGTTCGGTGCGCCTGCGGGAGGCTCGGGCACATCGGCGCGGCCGATGCCCGCCTCCAGAATCCCGCGTTCGAGCGCGGGGGAAAGGGGCCCCACAGCGGAATCGATGCTGGTCACCGCGTGTCCCGCGCTGCGCAGCGCCGCGGCCACCTGGCAGCCGCTCGCAAGCGACACACCGCGTTCTTCAGAGCTGCCGCCCAGGAGCACCACCACTCGCATCGGACGCACCCGCGACTCCCTCCCGCGCCCCCCCTCCCCGCTGCCACCGGCGTCGCTCATGGCGATGCCGCCAGCGACCGCACAAGGTCGTACCGGGTCAATATCCCTTCGAGGGAACCGTTCGATCGGATCAGCACCGCGTGAGCGCCCCGCGTCAGCAGCCGCGTGGCCGCGTCGGCGTCGGCCCTTTCGTCCACCACCGGGTACGGCGGCCCCATCACCGATGCAACCTCCTGCTCGAGGACGGCGCGGTCGGCCAGCACCGCCCCCATGAGTTCGCGCTCCGCGACGCTCCCGACGCATTCGCCGGCCACCACCACCGGGAGCTGCGACACGTTGTGCGTGGACAGTGTCGATACGGCCATGCGCACCGGTGTCTCCGGCGTCACCGTGAGCAGACCCGGCAGCCGTTCGAGCTTGGCGGCCGCCATCTCCGCCACGGTGGCCTGTTTTCGTTCCAGGAAGCCGTTGTTGCGCATCCACTCGTCGTCGTACTGCTTGGTGAGGTAGCGCTCTCCCCAGTCGCAGAGAATGGCCACGACCAGGGCATCCGGGTCGTCGAGGCGGCGCGACTCCTCCAGCGCCGCGTGCACGATCAGGCCGGTCGACCCACCCACGAAGAGCCCCTCCTCCCGCACCAGCCGGCGCGCCATGGCGAATGCCTCCGCGTCGCTGACCGTCCGGTACTCGTCGATGTATTCGACGTCCAGCGTCCCGGGGATCTTGTCGTTCCCCAAACCCTCGACCTTGTAGGGCTCGCCGGTACCGACCTTTCCGGTCTGGTGGTAGCCGGAGATGACCGATCCCACGGGGTCGACGCCGATCACCCGGATCCCCGGGTCCCTCTCCTTCAGGTACCTCGCCGTTCCCGAGATCGTCCCGCCGGTCCCCGCACCGGCGATGAAGTGCGTGATCCGGCCATCCGTCTGCTCCCACAGTTCGGGGCCTGTGGTCAGGTAGTGCGCTTCGGGGTTGTCCCGGTTGTAGAACTGGTCGGCCAGAAAGGCGCCGGGAGTGGCCCCGGCGATGGTCCGGGCCCGGTTGACGTAGTGGTCCGGATGATCCGGTGGAACGGCGGTCGGGGTAATCACCACCTCGGCACCGAACGCCCGCAGCAGCTTGACCTTCTCCCGGCTCATCTTGTCGGGCATGGTGAAGATGCACCGGTATCCGCGCGACGCGGCGGCCATCGCCAACGCGAGTCCCGTGTTGCCACTGGTGCCCTCGACCACGGTGCCGCCCGGCCGGAGCAGCCCACGGGCCTCGGCGGCCCGGATGATGGCGATCCCGATCCGGTCCTTGACCGATCCGCCCGGATTCATGAACTCGGCCTTGCCGTACACGGACGTGCGCATCCCGGCGGTGACGCGGTTCAGCCGGATCAGGGGCGTCCACCCGACCAGGTCGAGAACATCGTCGTACGGTCTCGCGTGGCGCCGACCGCTGTCCGTTACCGGAGTCACCGTTGTCTCCGGAGCGGTGGTTGTGCCGGCGGCTCGCCGCTCTTCGAGAAGTGTACCGGCACGCGCGCCCACACCCTGAGCGGCTCCCCCGCCCGCCGTGCGGGCTCGAATTCCATGCTTCTGGCTCCATGTACGGCGGCCGAATCGAGGGCCGCATGACCGCTGCTTTCCAACACGGCTACGCTGTCCACGCCTCCCTCCCGGTTGACGAGCACACGCACGATCGTGCTGCCCTCGACGTCCTGGTCCCACAACTCGAGGGGGTATTCCACCGGGCTGTCCGAAAACAGCGGCGTGGGCCGTTCGATATGCTGGTCTCCGCCGCACCCCAGGGCGAGCCACGTCGCCAGGAGTCCACGCATGGCGCCGGCACGTGCCCGACCGGGGCCGCGCGCCCCGGCCCGCACTCTTCCCGTGCCCGGACCGCCGCGCGCACCCCTTGTCGGCCTGACCTCGATCAAACGTCACCCATCCTCTCTGTCCTTCTATCCCTTTTTCGCCTCGGCCTGGAGGGCGTGCAACAGGTTGAGCGCCTCCAGCGGAGTCATGCGATCCGGCTCGAGAGCGCGCAGCCGCTCCACCACCGGATGCTGCACCGTGAACAGCGACATCTGGTCCCGGACCAACTCCGAAGAAGTGGTCACCTCACTTCGACGGCCGAGACCGGAACCGCCACCCGTGTGTGTTCCCTCCAACTCGGCGAGAAGTTCCATCGCACGCGCGATCAGGTGCGGGGGGAAACCCGCGAGCCGGGCCACCTGGATCCCGTAGGACCGGTCCGCCCCACCTTCCTCGAGCCGCCTCAGGAAGACGATCGTCTCGCCCGACTCCCTGACCGCCACGTTCAGGTTCCTGACGCCTGGAAGAAGATCGCCAAGCTGGGTCAATTCGTGGTAGTGGGTCGCGCAGATGGCCTTCGCCCCCACCCGCTCATGGAGGTGCTCGGTCACCGCCCACGCGATCGAGACGCCGTCGTAGGTGGAGGTTCCCCGGCCGATCTCGTCGAGCAGGACCAGGCTCCGTTCGGTGGCGCCGTGGATGATCGCCGCCGTCTCGTTCATCTCGACCATGAACGTCGACTGCCCGCGGGCCAGGTTGTCGGAAGCGCCTACGCGCGTGAAGATCCGGTCGCATACCCCGAGGCGGGCCTTGTCGGCCGGCACGAACGACCCCACCTGGGCCATCAGCTGGATCAGACCGGTCTGGCGCAGCACCGTGCTCTTTCCGGCCATGTTCGGGCCCGTCAGGATCACGATCCGCCCGTCCTCGTCCAGCGTCAGGTCGTTGGGGATGAAGTCCTCGCGCGGCATCATGGTCTCGACGACCGGGTGCCTCCCCGCCCTGATGTCGATGTCGAAGCCCGTGGTCACCTCCGGACGCACGTAGCCGCGCACCTCCGCCACCTGGGCGAGGCCCGCGACGGCGTCGAGCACCGCGATCCGCTGTCCCGCCTCCTGGATCCGCGTGACCGCGAGTGCCAGTTCGCCCCGCACCCGGAGGAAGAGGTTCTGCTCGAGACGCCCGATCTTCTCCTCGGCCCCGAAGACCTTCTCCTCCCACTCCTTCAGTTCGGGCGTAAAATACCGCTCGGCCCCGGTCAGGGTCTGCTTGCGGATGAAGTGTTCCGGGACACGCTCCAGGTTGGCCTTTGTGACTTCCAGATAGTAGCCGAAGACCTTGTTGTAGCCGACCTTGAGCGAGGCGATTCCCGTCTGCTCGCGCTCTCGGGCCTGTAGCCCGGCGATGAAGTCGCGCGCGCCGTCTCTGACCGCCCTCAGTTCGTCCAGTTCAGCGCTGAACCCCTCCCGGATCACGCCCCCGTCGCCCAGCGTCGGAGGAGCGTCTTCCGAGATCGCATCCGTGATCAGCGCGTCCACGTCCTCCAGGGTATCGAAGCCGCCGCACAGGCCGTCGAGCAAAGGCGTGTGCAACCTGTCGCCGCACCGTGCGACCGCCGGAAGCTGGCGCGCCGACAGCCCCAGTCCCAGCACCTCGCGCGGCGAGGCGCGGCCAGTCCCTACCTTGGTCGCGAGGCGGTCCAGGTCGCGGATCGACCCAAGCGCCGCCCGGAGTTCGGCTCGAGCGTCCGGATTGTCGAACAGCTCCGCCACCCCGGCCAGCCGGTCCCGGATCTCCCCGGCGTCGAGCAGGGGCCTGAGAAGCCAGGTGCGCAACAGGCGGGCGCCCATGGGCGTGATGGTGGCGTCGAGCACCGACAGCAGCGACGCATCGCCGTCCTGCGGACGCAGCGGTTCGACCAGCTCCAGGTTGCGCCGGGTCATGGCGTCGAGCGTCATGACCGCCTCGGGACGCTGGATGCGAGGGGGCCGCAGATGCTCCATGGACCCGGGGCGGATCTCCTCGACGTAGGCGACCAGCGCGCCGGCTGCCCGGATCAGCAGCTCGTCGCCGCGCTCGAAGCCGAATCCGTCCAGGGACAATACACCGTAGCGTCTGGAGAGCTCCTCACGGGCGGCCTCCAGATCGAACATCCAATCGGGCCGGATCGTGCGGACCGCTCCGTCCCCGACGTCGCCCCATTCTCCGCCGGATTCGGGCATCAGGAGTTCACGCGGCTCCAGCCGGTCGAGTTCGTCCTCGAGTTCGTCGGGCCCGACCTGCAGCACTACGATCTCGCCCGTCGACACGTCCAGCGCCCCCAGACCGGCGGCAAGCTCGCCGGGGATCAGCGCCACGATGAAGTTGTTCCGCGATGCTTCCAGCAGGTCGTCCGACACCACGGTGCCCGGCGTTACAGTCTCGACGACCTCCCTGCGCACGATGCCCCTGGCTTCTGCCGGGTCTTCCACCTGTTCGCAGATCGCGACGCGTTTGCCGAGCTTGACCAGTCGCCCCAGGTACTCGTCGAGCGCTTTCGCGGGCACTCCGGCCAGAGGGACGCGGCTCGCCGCGCCGTTGTTTCGCGACGTGAGCGTCAGCCCGAGCAGGCGAGCCCCTTCCTCGGCGTCTTCACAGAAAAGTTCGTAGAAGTCACCCACCCGGAAGAAGACGAGGGCGTCCCGATGGCGTGACTTCGCGTCGCGCCACTGGCGCATGAGCGGTGTCTCGAGGCCGCGGTTCAGAAGCTTTGCCTGGGGGCCGGGAACAGGATCACGGATGGAGTACGATACCGCAGCGATGATCGGCGATCAACGCCGTTCTGCAGGCCCGCCGGCGAATCGACGGGGGCACGACACTACCCGAGGTCGACGCGGCGTAGCCGATTCGCGTTGGCCACGACGGTGACGGAGCTGAACGCCATGGCCGCTCCGGCGATCATCGGGTCGAGCAGCATGCCGAGCGACGGGTAGAGAACGCCTGCTGCAACGGGGATGCCGATCACGTTGTACGCAAAGGCGCCAACCAGGTTCTGCGCAACGTTGCGCCGGGTCGCCGCGGAGATGCGGAGCAGTGTCCCGACCCCGCGCAGCGAGTCCCCGAGCAGGGCGACGTCACCGGTTTGCAAGGCGACATCGGTTCCGCCGCCCATCGCGACGCCGACATCGGCGGTAGCCAGCGCGGGAGCGTCGTTGATCCCGTCGCCGACCATTGCGACCACGCGCCCCGCTTCGCGCAGCTCGCGGATCTCGGCGGCCTTCTCCTCCGGGGAGACGCGGGCACGCACATGATCGATGCCGACCTGCGACGCGATGCTCCGGGCCGCGGATTCCTCGTCGCCCGTGAGCATCCTCACCTCCACCCCCCGTGCGCGCAGGCGTTCCACCGCAGCCCGGGCACCGGGACGAACCGTGTCGGCCACCGCGAACACGCCCGTCACCGCTCCGTCGACCGCCACCACGACCGGGGTCCCCCCATCGGCGGCACCCCGGTCGAGGTGCTCACGCAACGGCGCGGTCGCGACCCCCGCGCTCGCGAGAAACTTCGGCGAACCCACGAGCACCCGCCTGCCGGCGACCACTGCGGAGGCTCCGAGCCCGGGGTGTGCCGCAAAGTGCGCCGCCTCCCCGGCCCGTACCCCTCGCTCCCGCGCATACGCCACGATAGCCCGCGCGGCCGGGTGTTCCGACATCGCCTCCACCGCAACGACCGCGGCCAAGAGGTCCTCCATGCCGACGCCCGGCGCCGTGTCCGCATGCGTCACCACTGGCTTGCCCAGGGTGAGCGTACCGGTCTTGTCCAGAACCACAGTGTCGATGTCGCGCGCGCGCTGCAGCGATTCGCCGTCGCGGATGAGGACGCCGTGCCGGGCCGCCCGCCCGATCGCGATCATGATCGAGATCGGCGTGGCGAGCCCCAGCGCGCACGGGCACGCGATCACCAGCACGGCGACGGCCGTCACCATCGCGAAGTTCACCCGAGGCTCGGGCCCGAAAAGGAACCAGGCCCCGAAGGTGACCACGGCGACGACCACCACCGCCGGTACGAAATAGCCCGCCACGAGATCCACCGTCCTCTGAATCGGCGGCTTGGTCCCCTGTGCCTTCCTCACCATGGCGACGATGCGCGCAAGGACCGTGTCGGAACCGACCCGGGTCGTGAGAACCGTCAGCGCACCCGTGCCGTTGACGGTACCGCCCACCACCTCATCGCCCGGAGCCTTGTCCACCGGCGCGTTTTCGCCGGTCAGCATGGATTCGTCGACTTCGCTCGTGCCGTCGAGAACCCGGCCGTCCAGGGGAACTCTCGCGCCGGGACGCACCAGGAGGACGTCGCCGGGCACCACCTCCGCCACCGGAACCGTTTCGACGTCCTCGCCGGCGACGCGGTCGGCCGTCTCGGGAGCGAGGTCGAACAGGGCCCTTAGCGCCTTGGCGGTCCGGCCCTTCGCCTTCGCCTCGATGGCCTGTCCCAGGACCACCAGGGTGATCACGACCGCTACCGCCTCGAAGAAGGGACGGCCGCTCCCCGCCGGGAAGAGCTGGGGAGCGAACACCACGGCTGTCGAGTACAGCCACGCCGCACCGGTGCCCAGCGCCACCAGCGTGTCCATGGTCGAACTGCGCGCGCGCGCGGCGGACCAGCCACCCGTGAAGAACCCCCGCCCGACGTACGCGAGAATCGGCAGCGTCAGCAGCGCCGAAAGCCACCACGCCGCGCGGAGCATGTCCCCGCCGAGCGCGGGAAGTCCCGGGATCATCTCCCAATGCCCGATCAGCACCACGGGAAGACCGCACGCAACGCCGACACGGAAGCGCCTCATGAGGTCGGCCTGCTCGGCACCCCTGTCCCGGTCGCGTTCGACGGCCGCCTCCAGCACCGCGCCGGAGCCGGCGAGCACCTCCGCCCCGTACCCCGCGCGCTCGACCGCCTCCACCAGCGCGTCCGGGTCGGGCGCGGCCCCTTCGTGACTCACGGTGGCGAGTTCGTCCACGAGGCTCACGCTGGCTTCGCCCACGCTGTCGACGGCGCCGAGAGCCCGCTCGACCGTGGTCACGCAGGCGGCGCAGTGCATCCCGCGAATACTCAACTGGATGTCGGCACCCGCGTCCACGGACTGCTACGCGGCCCCCGCGGAGCCCCGCCGACGCACCTGCAGGCCGAGCAGCCACTCTTCGAGAAGGACCTCGTCGGAGATCGCGCTGGCCTTGAGCAGCTGATCCAGGCGGCGGAGTCCGTAAAGCGCCCGTGCCAGGTCCGCGCGGGTCCAGCGCCGGGCCTGCCCCGTGATCCTGCGGGTGAGGAAGCGCTGGTACGGTGGCAGCGAGTCCTGCAGGGCGGGAACGCCTCCCTCGATGGCGACACCGATGCGCAGGAGCGTGGTTGACAGGCCGATCACCAGGCCCACGGCGGTCTCTCCCTGTGCGAGCAGAACCGGAAGCCCCCTGACGGCAGCGTCGATCTGGCGGCTGCCGACCAGATCGAACCATGCCCAGCGGTCCTGCTGCGGCAGATGGAGCCCGCCCTTTCGCACGGCATCCAAATCCACCGGCCGATCCGGCCCCACCATCTCGGCGAGCTTGCGCACCTCCTGCGTAAGGACTCCCAGGTCCGTGCCCGCGGCTCCCGCCAGAGCCTGTGCGGCCTCGATCTCGATCGTCGCGCCAAGTTCCCCCTTCGCCCAGGACACAAGCCAGGCCGGAATCGCGTCGGCGGGCACCGGCTTGAACTCCGCCGCTTGCGCGATTCGAGCCAGATCCTTGTAGAACTTCGCCCGGGACTGCTTCGGTACCGTGGCCTGCAGGATCAGCACGAGCCCACGGGGCGGCCTGCCCGCAGTCTCGAGCACCACCTTGCGCGCCGCCGGGCTGGACGCCAGCGCCTCCGCCTCCTTGACCAGCACAACGCGCCAATCGGCCATCATCGGCGGGGTGGAGATCACCGACGCAAGCCTCTCCACGGACGTCTCGGACCCTCGAAGCACATCGAGGTTGAAGTCTCGCGTCGCTGAATCGGCGTATTGCTCGACGAGGGTGCTGGCGGCAACGGCCTTCCGGTACTCGTCACCGCCGTGGAGGAAGAACACGCCCCCCTTGCCCGAGGCGCTCAAGGACCGGGGAAGCGACACCGTCGGGCCCGAGGCGCGGGTTCGCGGCCCGCAGTCAATGCACGGCTCCGCAAGAGGCCGCTAGTACTGATCCAGGCCCGTCTCGACCTCGCGGGACACGGGGCGGGCCGGCGTGTGTCCGTACTCGAAAAGCATGGAGCGCGCAATTTCGACGGGGGCCGTTCGCGGCGGCTGGGCGGGGAACGGACCGGGCAGCGAAAACAGGAACGGCATCGCCGGCACGGTGGGCGCGCTGGCCATGACGGGAGGCATCTCCACCTCGGGCGCCGGCAACGCCAGGAACGGGAGCCAGGCCGCGGCGGTCAACAGTACCGTCACAATCACGGAGGCGGCGAGCGTCATGCCGGAACCCGCCGCACCAAGCGCCCGAGTTCTGCGTTCCTCGGCAAGAGCCAGGTGGCGTACGGCGGCGATCCGAGTCGGACGCGCAGCGGTCCCAGGCTGTTCCGCGCGCAAGACATGAACCCCCCTCCGGATGACCCGGTCGTACCGCGCACAGCGGGCGCAAACTTCGAGGTGGCCAATCACGCGGGACCTGGCCCCGGGTTCGAGCCGCTCATCGCGATAGTCCGAATAGCCGTCGAGAAAGCGCCGGCACTCGCGAGATGCTCCGTGCCGCGCTTCACGCCCCGTTTGCCGGAACATTGAGATCTTGCTCTTCACGAAATCCGGTGCCTGTCGATCAATTCCCAACTGGTCGGTTCGACAACCAATATCCTCGCCAAACGACCGTCCCGCCAGAGGCACGGAGATCCCGGTCCCAGCAAGGCAGACTCCTCGCAGGCCGGATGTGTCAGTCTCGCGCCGCTTCCGGAATTGTATACAGCCGGGCGGCGCAGAAGGTTCCCCGGGACGAGAACTCCCACCGGAGTGCGAGGCACTCGGCACCGCGCTTCCCGCTGGTCGGCGGCGAGGCCGCCGTCGCTGGACGCCGGTGTCAGTCGACCATCGGCCCGATGATCCGCGCGAAGCTGTTGCGGGCGCGGTTCAACCGGCTCTTGACCGTGCCCAGGTTGCATCCGGTGATGTCGGCAATCTCCTCGTACGTCTTGCCCTGCAACTCCCTCAGCACGAATACGGTCCGGTGGTGGTCCGGCAACTCGCCGACCGCTTCGTTGACTTTCTCGCGCAGGAAACGACGGCGATACAGGTCGTCCGGACGTGTCTTGGGGTCTTCCCACTCGAGCGGCCGGAAGTCCGCATCCCAGTTTCTCGTGACCGTCTGAAAGAGTACCAGCGGGTTCCTGGCACGGTTCCGCAGTTCATTCTTGGCCAGGTTCCCGGCGATCGTGTAGATCCACGTCGAGAATTTTCTCGCCTGGTCGAATCGGTGCAGGTGTCTGTAGACGCGCACGAAGGTCTCCTGGACGAGGTCCTCGGCCCGCTCGCGGTCTCCCACTGTGCGGTGTACGAAATTCTGGAGGCGTCTGTCGTAGCGGCGCACCAGTTCGGCAAACGCGCTCTCTTCGCCGTCGAGAAAGCACTGAACAACCTGGCTGTCGTCGAGGACGGCAAGTTGTCGTCTCGCTTCCCTGGCTGAAACAGGTCGGCGGACCCCGTCTCGCTCCACCGGCAGCGACTTGGCTCGTGCCATCTGACCACGCTCCTTCTCAATGGACCTGAGGAAGTGAAACCGACCCTGATTCCGGACGCAGGGTACTCTGCCGCACTTGAAGGAGCAGGAACCGTGCCAAACGAAAAACCTGCCTGGGGACAGGGTTTCGGTGATGGACGTGTCCTCGGCCGGTGACACCCGATTCCCGCTGGAAAGACAGGGCGGGTGCAGTCGGCCGTTATCCTGTCGGGGGCTCCGCCGGGTCCCGGGCCCGGCCGCCCAGAAGGAAGCGCGCTCCGTACAGGATCGTCACCAGGGTCTTGCCGTCCGTGATCTCTCCCGTGCGCACCATCTCCAGAACCCCGGAAAGAGGCAGGCGCACAACCTCCAGGAACTCGTCGTCGTCGGCCCGCGCGCGTCCGGGCACCAGGTCGAAGGCGGCGTAGAGGTGGATCTCCTCGTTGGTGAATCCGGGCGTGGTGTGGATCGTGGTCAGCGCGACCAGCCTGTCCGCGCGAACACCCGCCTCCTCTTCCAGCTCACGCTCGGCACACTGTTCCCAGGTCTCGCCGGGCTCGATGATCCCCGCCGGAACCTCGTAGATGTCACCGCCGGCGGCGTACCGGTACTGGCGCACGAGGAGGACGTCCGGATCCGCGTCGTGCTCGCTCCCAAGCACGGGCAGGACGGCGGACGCGCCGCGGTGGCGTACGAGTTCCAGTTCCCCGACCGAGCCGTCGGGGAAGCAAACGGTGTCGACGCTCAGGTGCACTACCCGGCCGTCGTGAATGAGCGACGTGTCAACGAGCGCCCGCCGGTCCTCGCTCATTCGCCGGCCCCCGGCCCGATCTCGTCGTGGACGTGCACCGGGCCGATGTCGAGCCGCTCCAACTGCCCGGCAACCTCCGCGGCGTCACCCACCACGACCGTGCACAGTTCGGCGGGACGGATATGCCTGCGTGCCGCGGCGGCGACGTCCGCCCTCGTCACCCGTTCGACCCGCTCACGATAACTGCGGTAGTAGTCGTCGCCGAGGTCGTAGACGATCATCCCGGCGATTCTGGACGCGATCTGACCGGTCGTCTCCAGGCGTAGCGGAAACACGCCCGCGAGGTAGTTGCGCGCGGTCTCGACCTCATCTCGATCCGCACCGCTCGCCACGATTCCCTCGATCTCCCGGAAGATCTCGGCAGTGGCGGCGCCGGTCACGGCGTTTTCGACGGCCGTGGAAACTGCGAATGGCCCGCGTCCCCGGCGAGGGGCGAACGACGAGGTCACCCCGTAGGTGAAGCCATGCCGTTCACGCAGATTAAGGTTGAGCCGCGACGAGAACGAGCCGCCGAGGATGAGATTGAGCACGATCGTTGCAAAATAGTCGTCCACCGCCCGGTCCACCCCCACGTGCCCTACGCGGATCTGGGACTGGACGGAACCCGGCCGGTTCACCACGTGAACGGCGCGATCCCGGAGACGCGGGTTGGCGTTCGGCTCGGGAAGGGCTTCGACGCGCCTCTGCCAGCCACCCAGCCTCTCCTCCGCGACCGCCATGGTATCGGCTGGATCGAGATTCCCCACGATCACGGCCGCCGCCTCGGCCGGACCGTAGCGACAGCCGGCAAAGGCGCGCGCGTTGTCCGCACCGAGGTGCGACAGCGAGGCCTCGACTCCACCGAGTGGCCTGCCGTAGGTGGCGCCGTCCGCGAAGACGAACCGGGCATGCGCATCGACTGCCAGCGCCGAGGGGTTCATCCGCCGTTGCACCGCGGTGGCGAGCCGCTGCTGTCGGTAGCGCTCGAACTCCGCCTCCTCGAAAGCCGGCCGCCGCACCATCTCAGCCAGAAGCGGCATCGCCCGCGCGAGGTGTTCCGCGTGGCACGAGACCGCCACCGTGGTCGAGTCCCACCCGGTCGCCGCGCCGAAGCTCGCGCCGACATCCTCCAGCGCGCGCGCAAGCTCCTTGCTCGAAAGGCGCGAGGTCCCTCCTTCAAGCGCGTCGCCGGTCAGGGCCGCCAGACCGGCATCACGCGCCGGGACGGCGGTCTCGCCGGCGCGCAGCACGATCATCCCGGTCATGATCGGACCCGTGTCCTGCGAGACCAGGCGCACATCCATCCCGTTGCTCAGGCGTCGCCGATCGATTCTCGGGAACTCGTAGGGACGGATCGGACCGGCTGAAGGCGGAGACCGGCCGACGCTCATGTGGCAGCTCCGCCGGTGGTGGCAGGTCCACCGGGGATGTACCGCACGCTGACCCGATTCGCGGGATGCATGAACCTGCGGCCCCATTCGCGCGCCTCCTCCACGGTGACGCCGCGGAGCCGCGACAGGTCGTCGTTCAGGCGCGCGGCATCGCCGAAGCAGGTCGCGTACATCGAGAGCAGGTCGGCCCGCGTCTCGACGCGCTGCAGCTCCCTGAGGGTGCGCGTCTCCGCTCCGACCACCGCCCGTGCGACCTCCTCCTCCGTCAGCGTGCCCGCATCGTCGATCTCCGCCGCGACGGCGCGTTCGAGGTCGTCGATGGCGGTATCGGGGAAGCCCGTCGCGATGACCAGGAAGATGGTGACGCCGGTGGTAAGCGGAAGGAGATGGCAACTGGCCGACTTCGCCCGGCGGGAGCGCACCACGCGGTCGTAGAGCCGCGACGAACGCCCCGAGCCGAGGCAGTTGGCAATCACCTCCCCGGGGTAGAAGGCGTCGGCCGTGAAGGGCGGCACGCGCGAGGCCATGTAGATCCGCGGCAGGGGCACCGCCGCGTGAACGTCGGTGCGCAGCGTCTCCCCGGTGCTGAAGGGGACCCTTGCCGTGCCGGGGACGGGGGGCGGGGGCGGACCCGCAGGTATCCCCTCGAAGTGGTGCCTCACGCGGCTGAGGGCATGGTCGGCGTCAAAGTCGCCGCAGACGGAAATCACGGCGTTGTTCGGCAGGTAGTAGGTGGCGAAGAACTCGTGCACGTCCTCGAGCGTGGCCGCGGCGATGTCCTCAAGGGCGCCGATGACCGTGTGATGATACGGATGGGTCGCCGGGAAGAGGAGCGACTGCATCCTCTCGTCCCAGTCCCCATAGGGCTGATTGTCGTATCGCTGCCTCCGCTCGTTCATGACCACGTCGCGCTGGTTCTCCAGCTTCTCGTCGGTCATCGCAGGCAACATCCAGCCCATGCGGTCCGATTCCAGCCACAGGGCCAGGTCGAGGTGGTGGGACGGGACGGTGTCGTAGTAGTTCGTGCGGTCGAACCATGTCGTGGCGTTGGCCGTGCCCCCCACCTTCTCGATGTGATGGAAGTGCCCGTTTTTCGGGACGTTCGCCGACCCCTGGAACATCATGTGCTCGAAGAGGTGCGCGAATCCCGTGCGCCCCCGCGCCTCGTTCCTGGAACCCACGCCATACCAGAGGTTGACGCCCACAACCGGCGTCGTCCGGTCGGGCGCCAGTACGAGCCTGAGCCCGTTGGCAAGCATGTGTTGCTCGATCTCGATCATGTTTCCGCCGCGCGCTGCGCCGTTTCCCTCGCCCACGGGTTGCGCCATCTTTCCCTTGCGTGCGACAACACTCTAGCAGTCCGTGGATGAACCTGCACGAGCACAGTCCGCGGGCTGCCAGCGATTGATCAGGCCACACAAGACGGAGGCAGGCATGCGCGTGGGCTTCACTCCCTTCGAAATGGAGCGGTGGCAATCCACCTGGGAGCACCGGGTGGCATTCAACCTGTCGGAGAGCGGCGTACATCCCCTGACGGTCGGGGAACTGCTCTCCATGGCCGGCGGGTCGACGGATCTGGCGCACGTTCGGCTCGGATACGGGCAGTCGAACGGCTCGGACCAGCTGCGGGCGCTCATCGCCTCGCTATACCCGGGTGCGTCGGACCGCTCCGTGGTCGTCACCACCGGCGGAGCCGAGGCGAACTTCGTGGGATTCTGGGAGCTCGCGGCGGCCGGCAGGCCGGTGGCGGTCATGCTGCCCAACTACATGCAGGTTCCGGGGCTGATCGAGAACTTCCACGAGGGGTACCTGCCCTTCCACCTTCGCGAGGAGACCGGCTGGCGTCCCGATCTCGACCAGCTGGAGGCGGCACTGCGGGCAGGAGCCGGATTCATCCTGGTGACCAACCCCAACAACCCCACGGGGGTCGCCCTGACTTTGGACGAAACGGACGACATCGTCGCCCTGGCGGACCGGTACGGCGCGTGGATCCTCTCGGACGAAGTGTATCGGGGCGCCGAGGTGGGCGAAGACCCGGTCCCGTCGTTCTGGGGCCGTTACGACAAGGTTCTGGTGACGAACACGATGTCCAAGGCCTACGCTCTGCCCGGGCTGCGCCTGGGGTGGGTGGTGGGACCCGAAGATGTCGCAGAACGGCTGTGGGCCCGGACGGACTACACGACGATCGCACCCGCGTCGCTCTCGGACGCGCTGGCCACCGCCGCGCTCTCGCCGGAGGTGCGTCCCCGCATTCTCGAACGGACCCGCGGCATCATCCGCAACAACCTGGGCGTGATGAGCGAATGGATGGACGCGCACGGAGGCCTGTTCAGCTGCACGCCCCCCGACGCGGGCGCGATCTGCATGGTGCGTTACCACGAACCGACCGGGTCCATGGAACTCGCCGAGCGGCTTCGGGTCGAACACAGTCTGCTCATCGTACCCGGTGCCCATTTCGGGATCGAGGGGACGATGCGGATCGGGTTCGGGCTGCCGGAGGACGAGCTTGTGAAGGGGTTGGAGCGCCTGGGGTCGGTCTTCGCGACGGCAGGCGCGGTATAGTACAGCCGACATCAAGGCTGTTCATCGGTGTTCGAATAGCCGCGATGTTCCCGGGTCACGGCACTACATCGTCCGGATCTATCGCCGCCACGCAGTCCGGTTCGTCGTAGCCCGCGCGGTTCACGGACCGGGCGACGGGATGCAGACTCAGTTCCGGGGGCTCGGCGGCGCCCAGGATGGCCTGCAGCTCCGAAGATGCGGTCCCCTGCGCCAGCCAGTCGTCCCAGCTGTGCGGGGGAAGGATGACCGGGACCCGGTCGTGGAGCCAGCGGATGGCTTCGGGAGCTTCCCGCGTGAGAACCGAAAACGTCAGGAGTCTGGAACCTGTCCGCGAGCGCCAGGACGACCAGATTCCGGCCATGGCGAACACTTCGCTCCCGGCCAGGTGAACCCAGTACGGCTGCTTTCCGGACGGACGGCTCTCCCACTCGTAGAAGCCGTCGGCGGGCACCAGGCAGCGGCGCGCGAGGAAAGACTCGCGGAAGGCGCTGCGGCGATCCACCGTCTCCGACCGCGCGTTGATCATGCGGGCCCCCACGCGCGGGCTCTCCGCCCAGTGCGGGACGAGGCCCCACCGCATGAGGCCGGCCCGCCGCCCGCCCGGCGCGGCAATCACGATCGGCGCGTCCTCCGTGGGAGCGATGTTGTAGCGGGGCGGGTGGTGCCGCAGGGGCGGCGCGACTTCCGCACGGAACGCGCTCGCGACGGCATCGACTTCAACGGTGAGACTGAAGCGGCCGCACACGGGCTCAGCCGTGCGGCGGAGCAGCCTCCGCTGGCGCGCCCACCGCCTTTCCGCTCGTTATGCCGGCGACTTCCCTCACGATGAAGAAGCCGTCTTCTCCCTGCTCCTGGTAGAGCGGCATCAGGAGCCGGCCGCTCTTCGGCACCGCCACTTCACCCCGGCGATCGTCGCCCACGATGTCTCCCGCGCGCACGCGCTGGAAGTTGCGGAAGCCCAGGCGGGTCCGGTAGCGATCGGCCGGCTCGATCGGGTGGCGGTAGGTGCTCTCGAGCACCCGGGGCAGCCCCCGGTACGCTTGTCTGAGCGCCCGGTACGCGGCTGCCGCCTCGGGCGCGTCCCCCCAGTCCAGCAGACCCGCCGCGTGGATTGCCAGCCAGACCGCGCTGGCCGCCCTCACTCTCGATTCGGCCTCTTCGTGCTGTCCGCATTCGAAGACCGCCGCCGTGTACCCCAGATGGTCCATGTAGCTGTTGAAGGTGCCCTCGAGGTGCTGGTCGAGCTTGATGACCAGGGGAGCCGGGATGGCCATCGCGAAACGCTTGTTGTGGGACAGGTCGCTCGCGGTCGTAAAGGCCCCTCCGCCTCCGGAGGTCGTGTGGATGTCGAGAACATACACGGGACCCCGGCGCCGCGCCGCCACCTCGTCGAGTACGTCGAGGATCCGGAGCATTTCCACGTCCTCCGGCTCCACAGCGCTGCCGTTTGCGGCGTCCAGAGACCTCACCGCCGCGACCCCGGCCGGTGTCCACGCCCGGTTCAGGTCGTACGCGAGGAAGCGGCGCCCGGCCGCGAGAGCCTGCAGGTTGCCCGCGACGGCGATGAATTCGCCCCTCAGGAGCCGCCTGCGCGCGGCAACCGCCTCGACGATCGCCTCCAGCGCCCGCACTCCGGCCGGCTCGTTGCCGTGCAGTCCCCCGATGCACAGAAGCAGCGGGCCCGAACCGACGCCCGTGACGCGCTCCATGACGCTGAGACGCGAAAGCCAGGTTGCCCGGCCCGTGGGCCCGCCCACCAACCCGTCGGTCACCAGCGGTCCGAGGATCCCGGGAGGATGTTGTCCACGGGCTGCTAGCAGTCCGTGGATAAAGCCGCCCGAGTACCGAGAGCGGCGAGGCGCCGGGCCGGCAAGGCGCGACGACGGGCCAGTAGCAGCGCTACGGGCCCGAGGAGCAACGCAGAGCGAAGCGGTCCGGCCCGGATGCATCGCCGGTCGAATGCCGGGGGGATCTTGTCCACGGGCTGCTAATCCTCCTGGAGTCGTTCTTCGAGCAGATGATAGGCCATGGGCATGAAGTCCGTCTCGCTCACCAGCCCGACCAGTTGACCGTCCTGGACCACCGGAAGCGCCGAGACCCGGTTGCTCCGCATCCTGTTGATCGCCTCGAGCGTCGTCGTATCCGGCGAGGCCGTCACCGGACTCCGCTCCATGATTTCGCTCACCGGAATGCTCTCCGCCTCCGCCTGTGTGCGGCCCTCGGCCATCAGGCGCAGGATCGAACGATAGGACACGATGCCGACCAGCCGGTGCTCGTTGTCCTCGATCAGGACATGACGAATCTGTCGAACGTGCATGAGGTAGGCGACCAGTTCGACGAGCTCGTCCTGGTTCACCGTCGTCAGCGAGGTCGTCATGTACTGCTCGACGCGCATGTAGTTGTGCTTCCAGCCTCCGGCCTCGCTGAGTTCGGCGGGCTCCCACCGCGCGACGGGCAGTCCCTTCTTCTGCTGGCGCACGGTCGCGGAGGTGAGCGCCGCCAGCTGCTCCCCCTTGGTGCCCGCGCCCTTGAGGTTGCTCAGGGACCGGATCGCCCAGCTGGCCCCGGTCACCCCCGCCGAAACGCGTTCCTCGATCACGCCGAGATAGCGGTCCACCTCGGTCTTGTATACCGGGTAGCGGCTCAATGCGTCCGCGGCGAAGGGGAGCAGCGTATCCAGGATCAGCCGGTCGGCCGGGCCGCTCTTTCCGTCGAGCCACGCCATCCCGGCGCGCAGTCCCAGTCGCGAGGCGGCGAGGAAATTGGCCTTGGCGTCGTCGAACTCCAGGCGCTCCGTAAGGTCGGGCACCGCCTCGGCAACCCCCAGCACGGTCCCGATCCAGAACACCGTATTCGCCATCTCGTCCAGCGTGGAAGGACCCGCCGGAAGGGCCCGGCATTCGATGCGCAGATGCGGCTTGCCTTTCGAGATGCCGTAGCACGGCCTGTTCCACCGGTAGACGGTGCCGTTGAAGAGTTGCAACGCGTTCAGCCTGGGCACGCCCCCGGCGTCCAGCACCTCGAGCGCATCCTCCTCCACGTCCATCGCGAGCAACACCCGGAAGGTCGCGATGTCCTCCTGGAAGAGTTCGGTCACCGACTTCTCCAGCCAGCTGCCCCCGAACCGCACGCGCGGACTCATCTCCCGCATGTGAAGGTCCGCCCCGCGGGTGTCGAGCGATTGCTGGAAGAGCGCGATCCGTGTTTCGGCCCATAACCGGCGGCCGAAGAGGAGGGGCGAATTGACCGACGCGGCGAGTATGGGCCCCGTGACGGCCTGGGCCACGTTGTAGAAGTGGGCGAACTCGTCCGCTGACACCTGAAGGTGGACCTGTGCACTGGTATTGCAGGCCTCGAGCATCACCGAATCGTGCTGGATCATGAGCTCGTCCGTGCCCCTGATCCGCAGTCGGAATCCGCTCCCCGCCTGGTTCATGGCTTCGTTGAGCGCGTAGTAACGCTCCCTGGGCGTGATGTTGTCGAGAGAGAGATCCGACTTGGTGAGCGTGGGAAGGATGCCGGTCAGCACGGCCTCCGAGTTGTGCAGCCGGGCGGCGTCGCGTACGCGCGTGACATAGCTGTCGAGTTCCGCGTGCATGTCGGAAAAGCATGACCCTTCGAGAAGCCGTGGAGACAGGTTGGCCTCCAGGTTGAAGCGCGCCAGCTCGGTGGTGAACGGCTCGTCGTCGAGCTCATCGAGGACCTGGACCGCCACCGGAGCAGGCCGCCAGGCCTCGTCCACGAGGAAGAACTCCTGCTCCGCGCCGAAGCGGCGGACGCCGGATTCGATCCGGCCGTCCGCAAGGAGGCGTTCCAGCGCCTGGAGGTCCCTGAGGAGCGCCCGCGTGAACACGCGGATCGCCTCCGGAGATGTCTGGGGTTTGAGATCGACGCCCATTCAGTGTTCCTGGGTTCGCCCGGTCCGAGGAAGTTGCAAGTCGGCTTCGCGACGGATTCTATCTGAAAAGGATGTACTAGCGAAAGGTCGCGATGGCCGCGAGCGCCTTCTTGGTGATCGCCGGGACCCGGGCCTCGTCCGCGGGATACCCCGTCACGAGCAGCAGGAACGGACGCTCATTCGGGGGCCGGCCCAGGATCTCGTTGAGGAAGTTCATCGGCGAAGGTGTGTGGGTCAGCGTCGCCAGGCCCGCATGGTGCAGCGCCGTGATCAGGATGCCGGTCGCGATGCCGACGCTCTCCTGCACGTAGTAGTTCTTCAGCTTCCTGCCGTCGCTGCCGACCATGTACCGCTCGGCGAAGATCGCGATCAGATAGGGCGCGGTTTCCAGGAATGGCTTGTGCTCGTCGGTTCCCAGCGCGGCGAGTGCGTCGAGCCATTCCCTGGGGGCGCCACCGCGATAGAACGCCCGCTCCTCGGCCTCGGCCGCGAGCCTGACGCGGGCCTTGACCTCGGGGTCGGAAACGACCACGAAGTGCCACGGCTGATGATTCGCGCCGCTCGGGGCAGTCCCGGCCGCTCGAATGCACTCCTCGATCACGCCGCGCGGTACGGGTCGGTCGCTGTATTCCCTGACCGTTCGGCGGCGCTGCACATCGGCCCGGAACTCCGCCGCGCGCACCGTCATCTCGGCGGGCGAGCGCTCGATCCATGATTCGAGAGGAACGAAGCGGGCCGCGCTCAACGTGGAAGGCTCCGCGGCCGCGTGTTCACGGTCCGTCGCGGCCACTCAGGCGCGTGTACGCGGCAACGACATCGCCCCCGCTCAACTCGCGCACCACGCTCGAAGCCGGCACGCCCAGGGAGCGGGACAGGAAGCGCACGTTGACCAGCCCCACCAGCTCCTCGTCCGAGAGAGAGACATCGCGCCATTCGGAGGCGACACGCGCCCTGAAGCGCTCATACGCCCCGGCGAGGAAGCCCGGCGAGCCGTTGATGGGCACGTGAAAATCACCCGCGTGCACAGAGTAGGATCGCGCAATCTCCAGCCAGCCCGCGCCGCGCCTCCGCTGAGCCACCACGACGTCGGGGGGTACCCCCGCCCGGGTTGCCAAGCGCAGGACCACGGGAATCTCGGCGGTGGAAAGGTTCCACCGGGTCAGAACCACGACCTCGCCCGCGGGCGTGCCGAAGTACTCGCCCACCGCGCGGAGAAACGCCGCGTCGTCGGCGTTTCCTGTCTGTGCCTCGAGCACTCCCGGCGCAAGCACAAGCAGCAGGGCCGCCGCAGCCCTCGATCTTCCTGCGTTCCACATTCCGCCGTCTCCTATCGCTTCCGAAATGTCACCGCGCCGCCGCCTGCCCGCCACCCCCGGGCCCGCGCCGGGCCTGCCCCCGGGGAGACATTGCGGGCCGGAAGGACGGTTGCACGCGGGTCAGCTTCGTTCTAGCGCCCGCAAGGCCCGCTCGCGGGCGGCAACCACCGGAGAGCATCCCGCGGCGTCGGCCTCGCGGAAGATCGCCGCAAGCGATCCACCGATGGAGCGGACGCGCGACTCCAGGTCGCCCGGATCGAGTATTCCCTGCTCCGTGAGACCGAACGACATCGCGCCGCCGCCGTTGATCACGTAGTCGGGCGCGTAGAGGATCCCTCGTGCACAAAGTCGCTCCGCGTCCTCGGGCACTTCGAGCTGATTGTTGGCGGGCCCGGCCACGACGCGGCAGCGCAGGCGCGGAATCGTGCGCTCGTTGACGGTCGCGCCGACCGCGCCCGGGGCGTAAACGTCGCACTCGGTGTCGTACACGGCACCGGGATCGATCACGGTCCCGCCGCACCGCGAGGCGACGGCGCGCGCGCGCTCCCCGTCGATGTCGGAGACGAGCACGCGGGCGCCGGAGTCGCGCAGCAGGCGCGCCAGGACGCGCCCCACGTCTCCCGCACCCTGGACCAGCACGGACTTCCCGGCCAGATCCGGGCTGCCGTCGAGATGGTTCACCGCCGCTGCGATCCCCGCGTGGACCCCCACCGCCGTATACGGACTGGGGTTCGGCGGCGTGTTGCCGTCACGGCTGCCCGCGACCGCTCTCGTCAGGGTTGCCAGGAAGGTCATGTCGTCCCGGGTCGTCCCGAGGTCTTCGCCGACGCTGTAGCCTCCGTCCAGAGCGTTCAGCACCCTTGCAAACCGCCTGAACAGGCTTCGGCGCGGCCTACCCGTGATTGGCCCGGGCACCGCCAGCACGGACTTCCCTCCTCCGTACGGCAAGTCGATGGCTGCCCACTTGCTGGTCATTCCCTCGGCCAACCTCATCGCGTCGCGCAACGCCTCGGCGGGCGACGGGTAGCTCTTCAAGCGGCATCCGCCCGTGGGGCGGCCGAGGGTGTTGTCGTGGAGCGCCACGAAGATCCAGCTCCGGGTCTCCGGGTGATAGGACGAGACGACGCTCAGGCCATCCCATGCCTCGATCAGCGATTCCAGCCCGATCCGCGTGCCGTGGGCGCCATTGGCGGCGCCCGCCGTGCCGCGACCTGCCTCCGTGTCGAAATTCCTCACCTGGGTCGATCCTCCTTTCGGTATACGAAGCGCAATCCTGACCAGTCGCGGTCGATCGCGCAGATCTTGTTGTCCACCAGGCCACTCGCCAGACCCGCGCGCCGCACGTCCGACTCGCGGATGTCGCCCGCCAGTCTGCCTGACAGCTTCGGCCAGGCCAGCCAGAGCCCGCCGTTCCAGTTTAGCTGGCGGCTGAAGCGTTCGACGGTCCCCGCGACCGCCGCCAGCGCCGGCAGGAAGACCACGATCACATCGTAGCAACGTGGTCCGGCAAAGCCCTGGTCGACGATCACGGAGGCCGGGAGATCGAGCGCCGCCGCGAAGTCGTCCGGGCCGCCCGCCCATCCGACGCGGTGCCCCTCCGCGATACCCAGCTTTCGCGCGAGCCGGGTTCCCGAGTAGCCCGCCATGAGTTCCTCCATGAAGTTTGGTGGAAACGATGGAGTAAGTTAGAAGACCACCAACCACCGAGAGGCCCCGCCAATGGAATGGATTGCGAGTCCGGAAGCCTGGGTTGCCCTGGCCACCCTGGCCGTGCTGGAGATCGTTCTCGGGATCGATAACATCATCTTCATATCGATCCTGGCCGACAAGCTGCCCAGGGAGCGACAGGCGAGCGCGCGTCGTCTCGGGCTGTTGCTGGCGATGATCACCCGGCTTGCGCTGCTGGGCACGATCAACATGATCATGCGGCTCACGGCACCGCTCTTCAGCTTCGTGGGCCACGCCTTCTCGGGACGCGATCTGATCCTGATCGTCGGTGGGCTCTTTCTGCTGACCAAGGCCACCCGCGAGATCCACCATCGACTGGAGGGGGACGAGGAGCACGGCGGAAAGGCGCGCGCGGCGAGCTACGGGGCCATCCTCGTCCAGATCGCCATCATGGATATGGTCTTCTCGCTGGACTCGGTGATCACTGCCGTGGGGCTCGCGGAGGACTTCGCCGTGATGGCCATCGCCATCGTCCTCGCCGTCACGGTGATGCTGCTCGCCGCGGGTGCGGTGTCGCGATTCGTCAACAATCACCCGACGGTGAAGATGCTGGCCCTGAGCTTCCTGCTCCTGCTCGGCATGACCCTGGTCGCCGAGGGATTCGGACAGCACATCCCGAAGGGCTACATCTACTTCGCGATGGGCTTCTCGATCTTTGTGGAGGGCCTCAACCTGCGGATCAGGGCCGGTCAGCCGGTGAAGCTGCGGAGGCCACCGCGAAAGCCGGCGCCGCAGACCGATCCGCCCGCGCCCGAGTCCGGCTGAGTACGCCCGAGAGGATTCGAACCTCTGGCCTCTGCCTCCGGAGGGCAGCGCTCTATCCAGCTGAGCTACGGGCGCAAAGAGCAGTAATGATCCAAGACGGCCGATCCGGGGTCAAGGGGAATGATCCAGGAGGACGGGCGTCATAAGCCGAGTTCTGTGTCCCGCGACAACGCGGGCCGGAATCATTTGTCTGGGATTCGGATCGCTCCGAACCTCTAGCGGCCTACCCGGGACTCATGCGGGGCAGGCGACCCCTTGTCCCCTATTTGGCCTTGCTCCGGGTGGGGTTTGCCGTGCGGCCCCTGTTGCCAGCGGCCCGGTGCGCTCTTACCGCACCCTTTCACCCTT
>JAPPGZ010000072.1 GCA_028874905.1 Gemmatimonadota bacterium | reverse complement strand
CCCATTCCGCATCGTAGCACCCGGGATAGCTTGAATCAAGTGCTCAATCCCCGTGCAAGCGTGTCCGACAGTCCGTCGGTGAAGAGGAGTAGCAGGTCCTCTCCACGAGACCAGTTTACCGTCGCCTCTCCATAGGGCGGCTTGCCGGTGCCCATTGGAGGGTCGGTGGCGAACAGGCGCTGGTGTCTTCCGTGCGGACTTACCACGAACGCGTGGGGATGACCCGCGTTCGAATAGGTGATCGTGGCTTCGTGCGGGGAAAGGACGCAGTAGCAGAGCGACAGATACATCTCGGTGGACTCCAGCTCGTCGCCGATCGCGCGGTCCACGTACTCGAGCACCTTGGCCGGAGCGGCCCCCTGTTCGGCATAGATCGCCGCGGCACTCATCACCAGGGCCATGATCAGCGCGGCGGGGAAGCCGTGTCCCGAAACGTCGCCGATCATCACGCCGATGCGTCCCTCGGACAACGGTATGATCTGGTAGAAGTCGCCCGCGACCGACTCGGTCGGAAAGACCCGTGCGGCAGCCTCGATTCCCGGAATCCTCGGGACCTTGGGAAGCAGCTTCATCTGGAGATCGTGGGCGAGTTCCATCTCACGCGCGACGCGCCCGCGAGCCATGTTCTCGCGAAGCAGGCGATGCATCTCCAGGGCGGCCCCGATCTGGTTGGCGACCGCCACCAGAACCCTGCGGTCTCCCGGCGCGGACCGGGAGTGGTTCCGGCTGCCGATCAGGTTGAGAACCCCTATCGTGCGCGCCGGGCCGGAGGCAGGAGCATACCGAATCGGGACGGCGACGCGTACCTCCTTCTCGCCGGTCCGTCCGCAGTCGCTTTCCCTTCCGGACTGCGCACGAACTTCCTCCGTCACGGGCCTGGCCGCCCTGAACGTCCGCGCCGTGACCGAGGCATCGTCGCCGACGGGGATCCAGGCGCGCGCGTCATCGCCGCCCACGGAGGCCGCGAGACGCAACAGGTCGTCGTCGGCGCTGTACACCCACAGCGATCCCTTCTCCGCACCCAGGACTCTCACGCCCTCTTCGAGGATGCGTTGTGCCGCTTCCTGCAGATCGAGGACCGACGCGAGGGTCTCGGAGATGGAGAAAAGAAGCCCGATCTCGTCCCGGCGCTCCGACAGCTGTACTTCGCAGGCCGCGATTCCCCCCGCCAGTTCGGAGGTGCGTTCGAGCGCGGCACGGAGAACTTCCGCGGCTGCAGGTGCGCCTGCTTCGACCTGCACCTCCAGCGGCGGTCCTCCGGCCGCAGACACCCTGAAGCGCCGTCCCGTGGGTCCGGGCGGTCCGCTCGCGCCGGCGGGAAAGACGGGAACCAGATCGCCGCCGACCACGTGCCAGGCGCGGATCTCCAATCCAAATCCCGCGCGGAAGTCCTCCAGCATCCCTCCGACGCTTTCCGGCAGCGACGGTCGGGAAGCGGCTTCGCGCGTCATGGGGCGGCGCGGGTTCCTTCCCGAAGGACGAGGGTGACCGAGTTGCCCAGCTCGTTGTAGTGCACTTCGTCCATCAGCGCGCGCATCAGGAAGATCCCGCGCCCATCCGGCCTCGGTATGTTCTCCGGCAACCGGGGGTCGGGGACGGTATCCGGATCGAACCCGTTGCCCTCGTCAGTGACGCACGCGCGCACCTCACCCGACTGGACCCGCAGCTCGACCCACACCCGCTTGCGCGGATCGCCGCCGTTTCCGTACAGGATCGCGTTCGACAGCGCCTCGGTGAGCCCGACGCGGAAGTTGAACATGAGCCGGCTGCGCGCCAGGCGGGCGGAGGCACAGCAGTGCACCGCACGTTCCACGGCCGTTTCGATGGCGGAGATGTCGTTGGGCAACTCGAGTACGGCGGCACGGGGGTTCACCAGCACCTCCCACCAGTCCGGACGAGCCACCGCCCCGGTTCGTAGAGCATCACCACACTAGTCCGCCAGGGCGTCCCGGAGCGTGGCATGTATCTCGAAGAGGGTGTCGAGCTTCGTCAGCTCGAAGAGGGTCCGGAGATCGCTGTTCAGCGAGGCCAGGCGGAGATCACCCCGTTCCTGCCGGATGCTCCTCGAGAGCGAGACCAGAATGCCCAGCCCCGATGAGTCGATGTAGCCGGTCCGCGTGAAGTCGATGACGAAGCGCCGCGCACCCCGTTCCAGCTCGGCCAGGACCTTCTGCTTCAACTCCTGCCGGTTCCCGACGATGAGCTGGCCGTCGACCGAAATCACCGTGGCGTCCCCCACACTTCGAACATTGAAGGTCATCGTCCCCTCGCGGCCCGGGTTGTCGGAATGGTCCGTGGGTCGGCCACGCGGACCACGGCGGCCCTCCCAAGGATCGATCCCTGCGGAATCGACTCAGATCCGCAGCAAAGATAGTGACCGCGCGCACCGGCGGAAAACACGGGCGATCGGTTCCGTCCGGGATTCGTCACCCCGCCTCCCCGGCCATGAGCGCGGTTATGGCCCCCATATGCGCAATGTCCTCGGCGGAGGCTCCCCGCGACAGGTCGTTCAACGGAGCCCGCAGACCTTGCAGTACAGGCCCCAGTGCCCGCGCCCCCGCGAGTCGCTGGACCAGCTTGTATGCGATGTTGGCCGCGTCCAGGCACGGAAAGACCAGGACGTTGGCGTTGCCGCCGACGGCATCGGCGGGTGCCTTGACGCGGGCGACACTCGGAACCAGGGCGGCATCGGCCTGCAACTCGCCACCGGACGGCACATCGGGACAGTGCTTGCGAAACCGATCAAGGGCCTCGCACACGCGTTCAACGGACCGGCCGCGCGCACTGCCGAGGGTGGAGTACGACAGAAAGGCGACGCGCGGCTCGTCACCCACCACGAGCCTGCGCACGCGAACGGCCTCGCGGGCGATCTCGGCCAGAGCGCCGGCACCGGGGTCCGGAACGACACCGGCGTCGGTGAAGGTGAGGACCTCGGGTCCATTGCCGCGAAAGTCGTGCACCTCCATGAAGAAGCACGACGAAAGTAGGCGGACGCCCGCGCGGAGGCCCACCCGCTTCAACCCGGCCCGGATGACCTCCGCGGACGTGCGGACGGCGCCGGCGACCACGCCGTCCACCACACCCTCCGAGAGCAGGGCCAACGCGCCATCGAGCGAGTCGGACGACGTCGCGATGAGCTCGACCTGGTCGAAGGCCCGACGCTCGTCCAGAGAGCGCTCCGCCCCTCCCCACCGCCCGACCAGCACCGGCCTGACGGCCGCGCGTCGGGCCAGGTGAACCGCGGCCTCGACGACCCGGGCGTCGTCCGCCTCGGGAAAGGCGACTTTCCGGGGACGCTTCCGGGCCCTCGTCTCCAGCACTCGCGTGAAGGCGCTGTGGGCCCACGGCTTCGCCATCGAATGGCTGGCTTCAGTCGGAGGCGCGGTCCGAAAACCGGTGCCGCATTCGTTCCAGCACGGCCGGTGACACGAAAGCGCTTACGTCGCCGCCGAGCGACGCGACCTCGCGCACCAGGGAGGCGGACAGGAAGGAGTAGTGGACATCCGGGGTCAGGAACAGAGTCTCCACATCATGCCAGAGCTCCCGATTCATCTGCGCCATCTGGAATTCGTAGTCGAAGTCCGAAACCGCACGCAGGCCGCGGATGATGAAGCGTGCGCCCACGCTCCGCGCAAACTCGACAAGAAGGCCCGAAAAGGTTACGCACTCTACCCGGTCATCGCCGGCGAAGACCTCCTTCATGATCTCGAGCCGTTCCGGCACCTCGAAGAGCGGTCGCTTCGACTGGCTCGAGGACTCGGCGACGCCGACGACCAGGCGGTCGCAGAAGCGGAGCGTACGGCGCACCACATCCTCGTGGCCGAGCGTAACAGGATCGAAGGAGCCGGGATAGACCGCCACGATGGGACGGTTGATCGTCATGATGCGCCGCCTCCTGTCAGTCTGTTGGAGAACGCCGCCCGGCGCCGGGGCCGCCCGGCGGCCGCGGCCGTTCCCGTAAGGATGGTGTCCCCGTACCTGCGTTGGTGCACGGACATGCCCGGGGGAACCGCGTCTCCGGCTGCGTGTTCCAGCCAGAGTTCCCGAGCGAACGGATGATGAGCGAGGAGGGCAAGGAGTTCACGTGTGTAGCCACGGTCGTAGGGAGGGTCGGCGAGGGCAAGGTCGTAGCGAAAGCGCTTCGCCGACCGGACGTGCGCCATGGCGTCGCCGCGGATCACGGTGGAAGCCGCACCCGCGCCCAGCGTCTCGATGTTCCTTTCGAGGACCCGGATCGCGCCATGGCTCCTTTCGACAAACGTCACGTGCGCCGCGCCGCGGCTCAGCGCTTCGAGGCCAAGCGCTCCCGACCCGGCGAACAGATCCGCCACGGAGGCACCGCTGATCCGGTCGGCGAGAATCGACATCCAGGCCTCGCGGATACGGTCGGCAGTCGGCCTGACACTCCGCCCGCGAACCGCAACGAGCCTTCGGCTCTTCCACTTCCCGGCAATGATGCGCACGCGTTGGCCTCCCGGGTGAAGAGCAATCCGGCAACTCACTCGGCCGGACGAACATCCACGACCCTCGCCTGGATCGTGGTTACGCCCCTGAAGGTATTCTCGATCAGATTGAACGCCACGTCCACCAGCCCGCGGCCCGTCAACTCCGGGACCAGTTGATCCGCGAGGCCAAAGCCGATGGCCGGCAGCGCGGAGGCGCCATCGGCAATCCTGAACTTGACGTGTCCGCCTTTCAGCACGCGGGGGCTTCCATCCACGCGGACCGCCCGGGCGACGTAGACCGGCTCCGGATTACCCCGGCCATGTGGGCCCAGGTACGTTGCGTAGCGGTAGAGATCGAAGTCGACCTCTCCGAGCGCGACTTCCAGATCCACGTGGAGGACGGGCCGCGGCTCGACGCTGCCGAGACGGCGGCGCGCTACGTCCCGGAATGCGTCGCGGAACGCGGGCACGCGATCGCGGCGAATGTCCATGCCCGCTGCCTGATGGTGACCGCCGAAACGTTCGAGGTGCGTCCCGCACAGCGTGATTGCCGCGTGAAGATCGAAGTCCGGGATCGAACGCGCGCTGCCGCGGCCCCTGTCTCCATCCAGCGCGATCACCACCGACGGGCGGAAAAGGCGCTCGGCGACGCGGGACGCGACGATCCCGATCACCCCGGGGTGCCACCCCTCCGCGGCCACGACGACGCCGCGATCGGCGCTTGCTTCGTACACGCCCTCCAGCGCGGCGAACGCCTCCTCGGTGGTGCGGCGCTCGAGTTCCCGCCGGTCGCTGTTGTTCCGCTCCAGCTCCGCAGCCAGTGACCGCGCCTCCCTGGAATCCGTCGTGAGGAGCAATTGCAGCGCCTTTGACGAGTCGCCCACCCGGCCGGCAGCGTTGATCCGGGGGGCCAGCCGGAACGCCACCGCTTCGGAGGTGACCGCATTGCCCGGGGCCAGCGCCGCGCTCGTCATCAGCGCGTCCAGACCGGGCCGCTTTGTGCGCGCCAGCACCCGGAGCCCATACCTTCCGAGTATGCGGTTCTCGCCCGTCAGCTCCACCTGATCCGCGATGGTCGCCACTGCCACGAGGTCGAGTTGAGTCCACGCCTCTTCGGCGGACCGCCCCAGCCGCCGGGACAGCAGCTGTCCCAGCTTGAAGGCTACGCCCGCCCCGCATAGCCGCTTGTCGGGGTAAGGGCAGCCGGGACGGTTCGGGTTGAGGATGGCGAAGGCACCGGGGAGTTCGGGACCGGGGATGTGGTGGTCGGTAACGATGACGTCCACCCCGACCGCGGAGGCCCGCCGCACCGGATCGAGCGCCGCGATTCCACAGTCGACCGTGACGATCACCCCGGCACCCAGGGCGACCGCGCGGTCCACCCCCGCGTTCGAGAGATCGTAGCCGTGCCTGGTCCGGTCGGGCACGATCGCCTCGGCTCTGCCGCCCAGAGCACGGATCCAGCCGCTGAGCAGCGCGGCAGCAGCAATGCCGTCGGCGTCGTAGTCGCCGTGGACGACCACCATCTCCCGGCTTTTCACCGCCGCGGTCAGGCGCCGCGCCGCCCTGTCCGAGTCCAGGAGCAGCGCGGGATCGTGCAGATCCTCCAGGCGGGGACGCAGAAACGACTTCGCGGCATCGGGTGTTGTTCGTTCCCTGACCGCCAGCAGGCGGCACAATGCGGGCGGGAGCTTCAGATCCCGCTGAAGCCCACGGACAACCCGTCGTTCCGGCTGACGGCGAAAGGTCCACAGGGGACGTGGACACGTCGGAAGGATCCCGGCCTCGGAACCCCGGGCGTTCATCCGCGGTGGGGACGCACGCGTCGGCCGTTTCGACCGCCGGCTACCCGCTTACGCTCTCGGCCTCGGCGTCGACGGCCGGGCCCGTCACGATGACGCCGCAGCCTTCGCAGAGTACCAGCGGCGCTCGGGCCCGGATCTCGTTCTGAACCTGAAGCGGTATGACGGAGAAACAGGACCCGCAGGCTCCGTCCGCGGTCATCGGCGCGACCGCCACGCGTCGGCCACCCCTGATCAGGTTGTCGTACACGCGCCGATAGCGGGGATCGATCCCCTCGGCAAAGCTGTCGCGCTGCAACTGCATCGACGCCACCTGGGCCTCGGCGGCCTCCTGCTCCGCCAGGATCTCGTTCCTTCGCGGCTCGACCGCCGCGCGGGCGTCGTCCATGGCCGCCTGCAACCCCTCCAACCGCTCCTGGAATTTTGCTATCTGGTCCAGGAGGTTGACGACCTCCTGCTCCTCCTGATCCAGAGCCCGTCGCACCAGCCCGAGTTCCGCCTGCACGGCCGCCTCCTGCTGCACCGTCCTGACCAGGTTCAGGCGATCCTCCAGGCGATGCACGCGTACTCGTTTCTCCTCCGCCGCCAATCGCAACCGGCGCTCCTCCAATTCCAGCTCCCTCACCTTGGTCGCAGTCACCTCGGCCTCGCCGGCCAATCGGACGGACGGTTCCTCGACCTCTTGCAGCAGCGGCCCGAAGGAATCGATGCGGTCCCGTGTCCGGCGGATGTTCTGGTCAAGGGTTTGCAGCTCCAGCAAGCGACTGGAGATCGGCCCGTTGTTGACGGTCACTGTGCGCCTTCTCTCTTCCTCTGAGTCTTTCCGATGTCGACCAACGCTCTTGCGGACCCGCTCCAATCGGCACCCGGGAGCGCTGCCTTCTCCCTGCGCAGCTCCTCCAGGTCACCGGTCAACCGGACCTTCTCCTGGTAGCCCGCGGCCGAATGCAACCTGGCCCGCACACCGTCCATTCGCCGGTTGATGACCTTGGCCACGATCCGCGCCAGCACGTCCGCGAAGACTTGTTCCACCTCTCTTGCCGTCCCCGGATCCGCCTTGAGTTGCTCGAAACGACGCACGGCCTCCGGCGATGCGCCTTCAGGCAACACAACCAGCCCGGGATCGGAGATCAGCCCCTCGAAGATCACACGATCCGCGCCATCCTCCAAATCGGAGGGTCCTACGCTTTCGGCCACTCTCCCGATCCACTCCCGGTGGTGGAGCATGAGCCGCAACAACTCCTGCTCCGGACCCATGCCCCGAGGACTCGGAGGGACACGGCGGTGGCGACGGTAGTCCCGATGCGTCGCGGTCGCGGGCGGTGCCGCCCGCTGGCCGATTTCCTCGACCAGGGTCTCGGGACGTACGCCGGTCCGCTCGGCCACCCTGGCGACGTAGATGTCGCGGAGTCCGGGATCGGTCGCGGCCCGCACAGTCGGCAGGAGCCGGTCCAGAGCCCGCCGCGTCTTCTCGATCGAAGCGAAGTAGTCCCGCTCCTCCAGCATCGCGATCTTGCGGTCGAGGACATCCACCGCCTGGGAGACGAACTCGCGGATGGCCTCCGCGCCTCCCGAGCGGGCCACCGAATCGGGATCTTCGCCGTCGGGCAGCGTAACCACCGAGGCGTGAAGTCCCTGGGCGAGAAGGATGTCAGCGGCACGGAAGGTCGCGCGCTGTCCCGCCGGATCGTTGTCGAACAGGAGCCGCACCTGCTTCGTGTAGCGCCCGAGGAGCCTGGCGTGGGCTTCGGTCATCGCCGTGCCCAGCGGCGCCACCACGTTGCGCACATCGACACTTGCAAGGGACACGACGTCCGTGAAGCCTTCCACGACCATGACGGAGGCGTTGCGACGAATGTGGTTGCGAGCCTTCCGCAACCCGTAAAGGACCTCGCCCTTCTGGAAGATGGGGCTCTCGGGTGAATTGAGATACTTGGGCGCCCCCTTGCCGGTGCTGCCCAGCAGTCTCCCGCCGAAAGCCAGTACCCGTCCCGATTCGGACTCGATCGGAAAGATGATGCGATTCCTGAACGCATCGTACGGATCGTCGCTCTTTTCGCTCTTCTTGAGGAGTCCGATGTCCAACAGGATCCTCTCGTCCAGGCCGTGCACCGCTGCGGCTTCGCGAAAGGCCCTCCAGTCGTCGGGCGCGTATCCGAGGCCGAAGTCCTCGCCGGACTCGCGTCCAATGCCCCGCTTTTTCAGGTATTCGCGTGCGCGTTGGCCGCCCTCCCACTCCCAGAGCCGTTCCTGGAAAAACGTGTTCGCGTAGGCGGACGCCTCGTAGTACGGGCGCCACGGGTCCTCGCGTCCCTGCCCGCGCCTGATCTCCCGCACCTCCACGCCGCTACGGGCCCCGACGTACTTGACAGCGTCGACGAAGCTCATCCCCTGGTGCTTCATGAGGAACGAGAAGACGTCCCCCGATTCACCGGAAGAGAAGTCATGGAAGAACGCCTTGGCGGGGTTCACGTAGAACGAGGGTGTCTTTTCCTTCTTGAAGGGACTGAGTCCGCGGAACTCCTTGCCCGCCTTCTTCAGCTGTACGAATTCGCCGATCACCCCCACGATGTCGGCACGTGCCTTGACCTGTGCGACCACTTCGTCGGGGATCATGGCTACCGCATCCTCGCCACGGTGACTCCGTAGCCCCCTTCCGCCGGCCTGGCCGACTCGAAGGCCTCGACCCGCGGGTCGCGTTCCAGAACAAGCGCCACCCGGGCACGGAGCGCACCGGTTCCCTTGCCGTGGATCACGCGAAGCTCCCCGATGTCGGCGACCGCCGCCGCATCCAGGGCACGCGCAAGCGACAACTCGGCTTCGTCGACACGCAGGCCGCGCAGATCAAGCTCCGTGACCGGCTCGATGTCGGGTGCAGTCCAGGATCCCCCAGCGACTGATCCGGATGTCCGCGCATCCGATTGCACATCCCGTTCACCGGGCGCCGCCCCAGCCGGCACCAGGCGCCCGGGGGCCACACTCATTCTTACGCCGCCTACGTTGACGACGACCCGCTCCGCCTCGACCGCCACGATCTCTCCCAGCGCCCCGGCGGCACCGATCCGGACTCTCGCCCCTTCCGTCAGCACGGCCTCGTCGGCAGGTGGAACGGACGCTGCCGCAGGCGGTTCCTGCAGAGCCCGCGCCGCCTCCTCGACGGTGCGGCGGGCGGCCCTCGAGAGCTCTCGCAACGAATCGCCCGCGCCAGCCCGCTTCCTCAGGACGGTGATCACCGACTCGACTTCCCGGCGGGCATCCAGAAGCAGGCGGCGGGCATCGGTTCGCGCGCGTGCGGTGCGCTCGCGCTCAACTCGTCGCAGGTCCTCTTCGCGCTCTCCGAGCTTCGCGTCGAGCGTCGTGAGCCGTTTCCTCTCCCCGTCGAGTTCGGCGAGTACCCGGGCCACGCGACGCTCCTTTTCCTCCAGGCTCTCGAGCAGGTCGTCGAGGCGTGCGTCGGCACGGTCGCGGTATCGCTCCGCGCGATCCAGCACGTCTTGCGGGAACCCCAGTCCCCGCGCGATAGCAAGCCCATAGCTGCGCCCGGGCCGCCCCTTCGAGAAACGGTAGGTGGGGGCAAGGCGCTCGCCATCGAAATGGAGCGAAGCGTTGACAATCCGGTTGTTCGGCGCCGCGAGGCGCTTCAGCCCGCCCAGGTGCGACGTCACTACAGCCGTGCAGCGGCGTTCCGCCAGGGTCTCGATGAGCGCTCGGGCCAGCGCTTCACCCTCCTTGGGATCCGTTCCCGTGCCGGGCTCGTCGACCAGTACCAATGAGGTTGCATCCGCGTCTCGCAGGATTTCCTGAAGGTTGCGGAGATGTGCCGAAAAGGTGGACAGGCTGTCGGAGATGGACTGCTCGTCCCCGACATCGGCGAAGATGCCACGGAAGACGGGCAGCCGGGTCCCCGGCGCGACGGGCGGAATGACCCCTGATTGGGCGAGGCTCGTGATCAGCCCTACCGCCTTTAGAAAGACGGTCTTGCCACCTGTGTTCGGGCCGGTGACGAGGACCACCCTCTCGTCCGGATCGAGGTCGAGGTCGAAGGGAACGGCGTCGATCCCGCTCGCGACCAACAGCGGGTGGCGGCCACCACGGATGCGCAGCGGACCTCCGCCCACTTCCGGGACCGATCCGTTCCACCGCTCCGCGACGCGTGCCAGGGCCACCCGCCGGTCCATCTCGGTCAGCGCGGCCAGCGACCGCGCCAACTCTGCGGAAAGAGGGCGGCAGCTGTCGGTCAGTTTACGCAGAATGCGCAGGACTTCCCGGGCTTCGGCCCTTTCCAGCTCCCGCACCCCATTCATGAGCTCGATCGCGGAAGACGGCTCGACAAACACCGTGGCCCCGGAGGCCGATTCATCGTGAACGTATCCCCCTACAGACCGCTTTCCTTCGCGGCGCACCGGGATCACATAGCGCCCCTCGCGGATGGTGACCGATGCGCCGGGAACCCGATAGCGCCCGTCAACGCCATCCAGAAACCGCTCCAGATGCGCCACGACCCGGTTGTGCGCGCCGCTCAGGCGAGTTCGTATGCGTTGCAGTTCACTGCTGGCGCCGTCCAGCACCGTGCCTTCCGCGTCGACGGTCCGTACGACGGCCGTTTCGATCCCTCTCGCCGCCAGAAGCCGGGACGCCAGGGCTGCCAGTGTGCGAAGCTCCGCCGCCTCATTCAGCGACCCAAGCAGCGCGCGACCGGCCGCAAGCACCCCCCCCACCGCATGGAGTTCCTGCGGCGACAGCACCGAGCCTTCCACCCCGAGTCTTCTGATCGCCTGTCTGGCGTCCGGGAAGCCGGGAAGAGTCCAGGCCTCTCGCGCGGTGAGGAAGCGCCCGGCTTCGTCGACCGTGGTCAGTCTTGCCTGCACTGTCTCCGGATCGGCGGACGGCTCAAGCGCGAAGACCGCTTGCCGCCCCGCATCGCTGCTGGCGAAGCCGGCGACGTACTCCAGCACTCCCGCGAACTCGAGGACCTGAAGAGCGCGGTTGGACACGGCGGACTACCGGTGCCGCGGCGTCCCCGGGCTCGCACCACGCGACGCACACTCGCACGGCGAACACCTGCACCGTGGCCGGGCGACCGTTAGTGACTCCGCCAATGCGCCGATCATCACCCGCTCAACTCCTCGCGCACAATCGCCGAGGCCGCCTTTCCATCGAAGCGACCGCGAATGCGCGGCATCAGCCGGGACATGACGGCCCCCATCCGGGGACCGCTCTCTACAACGATGTCCCTGACCATGTCGCGCACCTCGGCAGGGGTCAACTCCGGGGGGAGGTAGTGCTGGAGAACGCCGGCTTGCGCCAACTCGTTCTCCGCGAGTTCCGGTCTTCCTCCCGCAGTCATTTGGGCCGCGGCGTCACGGCGCTGCTTGATGGCCCTGGCAATGACCCCCTGAACGCCCTCGTCGTCCAGGGTGGCACCCAAATCGATCTCACGGTTTCGTACGTCGGCCAGGGTGGTAGAAAGCACCAGCGTGCGAAGCTTGTCCCTGGCACGGCGGGCGGCGGCGAGGTCCGCTCGCAGAGCTTCTATGAGCATGGTCGGCAGGAATCCCTCCGTTTCTTCGTCTGGTTGCATACCGGTTGGTTCGTCCTTTCAAATATGACGAAAGATCCGATGCTCCCGAACAACCCGCCGTACATTAGTCCCATTCAGCTATATGACGCTCCCGGAATAACGGGTACTCTAGGAGTCCGTGGATGAATCCACGCGAGCACCGAGAGCGGCGAGGCGCCTGGCCGGCAAGGCGCGACGAAGGGCCAGTAGCAGCGCTACGGGCCCGAGGAGCAACGCAGAGCGCAGCCCCAGCAGGCTAGGATGTAAAGTAAACATGACATTGTGTAAACTCTGATTTACAATCTGAAGAGGTGAGGCCGAGCGTCCGGCCCGGAATGCAGCGCCGTCCGAAAGCGAGGCACACGAGAGATGGTTCGAATGACGGAACGCGTGATCGACATCCTGCGCCGAACCGGACCCGGTGTCTTGCCCACCAGTCAGCTGAAACAGGAGCTGCGGCGGCAGCGGCCCCCGATCGAACTCGGCCGGGACGCGCTTCGACGATTGTCGGCTCAGTCGGAAGGGAGGCTGGTGCTCTTCGAAGTGCCTCTGGACACGCGCGATGACGAAGGTAGGCCTCGTGTACTTGAGGGTTGGGTGATGTTGATGGACCCCAGGGACGCCCCCGACCACTCCCGTCTGGCCCGGTCACTGTGGGCAACCCTGGCCGCACTCGCGCAGGGCATCGATCCCGGATCACGCGTCAACGTTTGTCGCTGGGTCATAAAGGCGGAAAACGCCAGGAAGCTGTGTGCGATCGAGGGCTTCAGCCAAGTGCTTCCTTGACCCTGGACCAGAATCCCCGGTTCTCCGCGGGATCGATCTTTTCCGGCGGCGGGTTTTCCGACGAGCGAAGCTTCCGGATGATGCGTTCCTGCTCCGACGTGAGGCGTTGCGGTACCCACACGACAAGACGAACCAGAAGATCGCCGTACCCCCGCCCGTCGAGGTCGGGCAAACCCTCTCCCCGTACACGGACGATGTGACCGCTCTGCACCCCCGCGGGAACCTCGACTTCCGTCTTGTCCTCCACTGTCGGGACGGCAACGCGACCTCCAAGCGCCGCAACGCTGAAGTTGATCGGCACCTCGGTAATCAGATCGTTCCCATCGCGGGCAAAGCGCTTGTCGTCGGCTACGTCCATGAGCACCACGATGTCCCCGCGCGGGCCGTTGCGCGGTCCGACGTTCCCCTCTTCGCGCAACGTGATGTAGTTCTCCGAGGAGACTCCCGGCGGCACCTTCACCTCGACCTCGCGGGTCACCCTGGTGCGGCCGTCGCCATGGCAGTCCGGGCACCGGTCGGTGATGACCGCCCCCTCACCACGACACTTGCGGCAGGGCGCCACGCTCACGAACTGCCCGAAGACGGAGCGCTCGACACGACGCTCCTCTCCGGTTCCCTCACACACCGAACAACGAACCGGCATGGCGCCATCCCTGGCACCATTGCCTCTGCACGAAAGGCAGTGATCCAGAACGGCGACACGCACCCGCTTCTTGACGCCGCTGCGCACGTCCTTGAGGGTGAGCGGCAACTTGAGGCGCAACGATTTCCCGCGCACAGGACGATTTCCGGCACGCCGCCCGCCGAAAAGGCTCTCGAATCCGCCGAATCCTCCGAAGTCCCGCATGAAGACTTCGAGCGCATCGGAGAAGTCCAGGCCGCCCCCGAAGCCGCGCTGGCCCCGCAAGCCCTCCTTTCCGTACTGGTCGTATCTGGCTCTCCTCGCCGGATCGCGGAGGACCTCGTAGGCCTCGGTGACCTCCTTGAACCGCTCCTCGGCATCCTTGGAACCGGCGTTCCGGTCAGGATGATGCTCCAGTGCGACCTTGCGGTACGCCTTCTTTATCTCTTCCTGGCTCGCGCTCCGCGGAACACGAAGCAGAGTGTAGTAGTCGGACATCGATTCCCGAGTCGTTCTAAGGCTGCAGCATGCGCGTCACAAGAGATGAAGTATAGTCCACAATCGCGATCACCTTCTCATAAGGCATGCGAGTCGGACCGATCACGCCGACGACCCCCCGCAGTTTCCCCAACTGATACCCCGACGTCACCAGGGTGAAGCCGGCAAGCTCCGGGGCGTGTTCGCCTCCTATGGTCACCTGCGGCCCTCCTCTGGCGACACGAGTCCCCAGGACCTTGGCCAACAGCTCTTTCTGCTCGGTCAGGGCGATCAGGTCCTTAAGCCGCTCGTTGGTGGAGAACTCCGGCTGAGCGGCGATGGCCGAGGTCCGTCCCAGGACGATCTGATCCTGCGGACCCGGGGCGGCCGCGAAGAACTCCTCACTGGACTCGACAAAGATATTGAGGATATCCCGCGCGGCCGGGTCCTCCATTGCGTCTCGCAGGCGTTCTCCGAAGGAGCGGCGGATCTCGACAAAGGTGAGGCCGCCCAGTCGCTCGTTCAGGACGCGCTGGAGCCCGTCGAGAACGTCCGCGGGGACATCACCCGGCAGATCGACGTACACGGTCCTCACCATACCGCTCTGAACGGTGACGACCATGAGGACCTTGACGGAGGAGACCCGAATAAGGTCGATCTTCTCCATCCGTGCGGTGTCAAGCTGAGGAACGGACCCGACGCCCAGTTCATTGACCAGAATGCCGAGCGCGCGGACGGCGTTGCGGAGGATGCGCTCCAGCGTCGATTCACCCGACCACAGTTCGCTTTCGATCGAGGCCTTTTCGGACGCGGACAGGGGCTCCGGCCGTACCATTCTGTCTACGAACACGCGATAGGCCATTTCGGTCGGGACCCGGCCGGCCGACGTATGCGGATGCGTCAGGTAGCCCTCTTCCTGCAAATCCGCCATGGTGTTGCGAATCGTGGCCGCGGACACGCCGAAGTCGTAACGCCGCGCAAGGGTGCGGCTGCCCGCGGGCTCGGCGGTCTCCACGTAGGTGCGTACGACAGCTTCCAGCACACTGCTCTCGCGCGGTGAGAGCGCACCCTCTTCCTTGCGTGGTCGCGATGCCATGATCCAGTTCCAGTCCGTGTGCCCGGGCATCTACATAATCCCCCGGGAGTGGACGCCGTCAACCATTATCGACGGTTCAGCACCGCCTCGAGTTCCAGTGTCAGGTCGTCGAGCAGCAGCCACCCGGCCGGGGTCAGGCGGATTCGCGTCCCGGTGTGCCTGGCGAGGCCCCTCGACATCCAGTCGCGGACCACGGGAGCTGCACCGGGTCCGAGATCCAAAGCATCGAGGCCACCCGCCGTGCGCAGGGCAAGCCAGATGCGTTCGAGGCGCGACTGTTCCGGCGTCAACGCTTCGGTCCCGTCGCGCGCGTTCCCGGAGCGCTCCACTCGTTCAGCATACGTGCCCCAGTCCCTTTCGTTCCACCAGCGCCGCCCCGAGTGATAGCTGTGGGCCCCGTTTCCAAGCCCGAGATAGGACGCCCCCGTCCAGCAGGCGCGGTTGTGGCGGGACGCAAACCCGGGTAGCGCGAAGTTCGACACTTCGTAGTGATCGTACCCGGCGCCGGCGAGGGTTTCTGCCGCGAAGAGGTACTCTTCCCGGTAGCGGTCGTCCGCGGGCATGCGCGCCCGGCCCTGCGAGACCAAGCGGCAGAGACTGGTGCCCTTCTCTACGGTCAGGCCATAGAGCGAGATGTGCGGCACGCCCAGATCGAGCGCCCTTTCGACATCGTCCCGCCACGAGCGCGATACGCCGTCCGGCAACCCGAAGATGAGGTCGACCGACACATTCGCGATGCCAACCGCCCGCGCCAGCCGCACCGCAGACCCCGCCTGCTCGGGCGAATGGAGCCGACCCATCCATCGGAGTGCGCGTGCATCGAAGCTCTGTACGCCGAAGGAAATCCGGTTCGTCCCGCCGGCCTTCCATTCGCGGGCCACGTCACGCGTAAAGGATTCGGGATTGGCTTCGACGGTCCACTCGAATCCGGGACTCCGCATTCGCCCGCGACCGATCAGATCGCCCAGCTCCGCAACGTAGCGGGCGTCAAGGAGCGACGGCGTACCGCCACCGACGTACAAGGTGTCCAGCGTCTCGGCCAAGGGTGCTTCGCCCGAGTCCCGCACAGCCTCGAATTCCCTTCGGATGACGGCGAGCCAGCGCCCGCCGTCGGGACTGCGGTCGACATGAACCGCAAAGTCGCAATAGCAGCAGCGCCGCGCACAAAAGGGCGCATGGACATACACGTTGGCGATCCGGGTGGTCACCGCCCGTTCCCCGCCGCCAGGCAGTCCGTGGATAAAGCCACCCGAGCACCGAGAGCGGCGAGGCGCCGGGCTGGCAAGGCGCGACGACGGGCCAGTAGCAGCGCTACGGGCCCGAGGAGCAACGCAGAGCGAAGCCGTCCGGCACGGATGCATCGCCGCTCGAATACCGGGGGGATTTTGTCCACGGGCTGCTAGCGCGGAGCAGTGCCGCGCCGTCCCGGCGTCCGCATTACCCGGCCGTCACGGGTGGGCGTCAGGTAGCCTCGAATCTCCAGCATGGTCACGGAAGTGGCCACCTCTTCCACCGGGATCTGCGTGACCCTTGCCAGCTCTTCGAGGGTCACAGGTACAGGGGGCACCGCCAGCAGCAATGTCCGCAGGTCAGGCTCGGCCGGGAGCGGCTCCGCACCGGCAAAGGCCTCCCCAGGGCCCGTGTCCACGATCACGCCCGCTCCGTCGGCGATGAGCCGGTTCGTCCCCGCGCTCGTGGGGCGGTCGATCGGGCCCGGCACGGCATGGACTTCACGGCCCAGGTCCAGCGCGATGTCGGCCGTAATCAGCGCACCGCTTCGCTTCGAGGCCTCCACGATGACGACATCGGTGGCCAGGGCGGCGATGATTCGATTGCGTGCCGGAAAGTGGTGGGGCTCGGCCCTCACGCCCGGGGCGTATTCCGACACGATTACGCCACTTTCCAGGATGCGCCGATAGAGAGCGGCGTTGCGGGGCGGCGAGACGACGTCCACTCCCGACCCCAGCACCGCGGCCGTAGGGCCGGGCAAGGCGCCGCGATGCGCTTCGGCGTCTATGCCCATTGCCATCCCGGACACGACGCAACGGCCCGTGCCAGCCAGATGAGCACCCAGGCGCCGAGCGATCCGGCGACCGTACGCGGTCGCCCTTCGGGAACCTACCACCGCGATGCATCGTTCGTGCAACAACTCCGGCCTGCCCACGAAGAAGAGTACGGCGGGCGGACCGCGCAACGCCTCAAGAGACGACGGGTAGCCGCGCGTCCCATACACCAGGAGTCCGGTCCCGGCAGCCGTGCACTGCGCGATCATCTCATCGGCCCGGGCCGCATACACGGTCCCGCGACGGGCTGCCGCCGCACGCTTCCCCGCCAAATCGGCAAACTCCGTGGTCGTCGCCCTGAGTGCAGCACCCGGGCTCCCGAAGTGATCGACCAGCCGGCGAAAGCGAACCGGACCCAAGCCCGGCAGCTCCCGCAACCGCATCGCCGCTCTTGCTTCCGCGGGAATCTGCGGTGACGGTACGCGCCGTGGTTCAGTCCCCGTGATGGACCCCGCCGGAGCTACCACTCGCCACTCCCCACCTGCTCTGCGCCACGGGCGGCTTCCAGTTGTTGCCAACAGCCCTCCAGCAACCGGTTCACACCACTACCGGTCACCGCGCTCACGTGATAGATCCCCGACGCGTCCGGTGCGTCCACCACGGGCTCCTCCGATCCCGGCGAAACGAGATCCATCTTGGAGAAGACGACCGCGTAGGGAAGCTCGGCGAGGCGGGTGGAGTACTTCTCCAGTTCTGTGCGCAGACCCGCGAGCATGCTCACGGGATCGCGACAGTCCATCGGAACGAGCAGCGCCAGAAAGCGGGTGCGCTCGATGTGGCGGAGGAAACGGTGACCGAGTCCCTTGCCGTCGTGCGCCCCCTCGATGATCCCCGGGATGTCGGCGACGACGAAAGAGCGGAAGTCGGACAACTCCACGACCCCCAGGTTGGGGCTCAGAGTGGTAAACGGGTAGTCGGCGACCTTGGGCCTTGCCTGACTGATCCGCGCCAGCAGCGTCGACTTGCCCGCATTGGGCTCCCCCACAAGGCCGACGTCGGCCAGGAGCTTGAGCTCAAAACGGATCAGGCGACGTTCGCCCTCGGCGCCCGGTTCCCAGCGGCGGGGCGCCTGCCGGGTGGAGGATGCGAAGCGCGCGTTCCCCCTGCCGCCCCGCCCACCGCGGGCAATGACGAGTCGCTCGCCGCCCGACAGCAGCTCCCCCACCATCTCTCCGCTCTCGCCGTCCAACACAATGGTGCCGGGCGGCACACGCAATTCCAGGTCCTTCCCACTCCTGCCCGTCCGGTTGAATCCCTCCCCATGCCTTCCCCGTTCCGCACGGTGGTGCCGCCTGTAGCGATAGTCGCTCAGCGTGGTCAGGCCACCATCGGCCACGACCGCCACGTCGCCGCCTCTTCCGCCGTCACCACCTGACGGCCCCCCACGCGGCACCCCTTTCTCGCGGCGGAACGCCTCGGCTCCGGAACCGCCCCGCCCCCCCTCGGCTTCGATCGTGACGGAGTCTATGAACACGGGATCTCCCTGATTCTCATGCGACCAACCACGTCGCCCAGGGTGTTCTTCATGACAGGCTCCGCGAAATCGGTCAAAGCGTCCATCGTGCCGGGGGCAAGAACGCCTGCGCGATCGAGCGCCGCCAGCAGGGCCGGCGGTGCTGCCCGCCAGGCGCCGTCTTCCACCTTCACCGCGAGCCCCGTGCCGCTCTTCAGGTCTCCCGCCATGTAGATCGCCTCTGCTCCTACCTTCGCGAAAACCTGCCCGTCCTCTTCCTCCATCAGCCGCGTACACAGGCGCTCGCTGCCTGCCACCATGAACGGGTTACGCATCATTGCACCCAGCACCCGCCGTGCCGGTCCCGGGGAACTGGACGCCGCGGCAAGGCGAGCCGAGCCCCTGGCGAGGTCGCGCAGGGTGATCGCGAACGTCGGAACACCACACCCGTCGGCCTCGGTCGGCATGCCGGCGGGATCCACACCCGTCCAGCGCGCGATCTCGCCGCGCATACGTCGCTGCACGGGGTGGTCGGGGTGCATGTACGAGTTCAGCGGCCAGCCATGAAACGCCGCCAAGGCAAGCATGCCGGCGTGTTTGCCGGAACAGTTGCTCATGACGGACGTGGGCCGCGTCCCACTGTCCGCCAGCGCGGCGCGGCGCGCTGCCAGAAGCGGAGGATGCGGGCCGCATCCCAGCAGTCGCTCCGCAACACCCGCCTTGTGGAGAATGGAGCGGACGACCTCGATGTGCGCCTCTTCCGAGTTGTGTGAGCCGCAGCAAAGGGCGATCTCCTTTTCCGACAGACCGAAATGGTCGGCAGCCCCGTCTTCAATCAGGGGCAAGGCCTGAAAGGGCTTGGCCGCGGAGCGAAGCCAGATGCGCAGGTCGGGGTCACCCCAGCGGAGCGTCGTGCCAGAATGGTCTGCGACGACTCCGTGCACCCGGTGCCTCGACTCCACAACGGGCCCGCGAGCCACTTCAACTTCGAGGGACCCGGCTGTTCCCGCTGAAGCTGACCTCATGAACGGGCCACCTCCATAGCTGGATGAGCCCCTCGCCACCAAATGCTCCGGATCAGCGGCGCGAAGCACTTTCTCCGGTCGAACCGGCACCCCCGGCACGGCCGGACGCGAGCGGGTTTCCGGCCAGTTCAAACAGTTCCAGCCGGTCGTCCGCCGCCTGAAGCAGTTCGATCGCCCGGCCCAGTTGCAGATCGCCCGCAGCGGTCCGATCGAAACGTCCCTGGTCTTCCCATGCCTGGAGCGCGATCTCGGCCCCAAGATGGAACTCCACATAGCGCCGGGCGCGGACCAGATCATCGAAACTCACTTCCGCCCCGCGTTCGAGGAGCGCGGCGTGGAAGCTGGCCAGGTCGGCATCGGTGATCCGGAATCCCCGTTCAAGCCCCGGATGAGCCTGAAGGTAGTGGACCGCCCAGTTCTGCAAGGCCACAAAGAAACCCGACCCCGCCTCGAAGATCTTGCGAACGGCGGCGTACTCGTCGGTGGTCAAGGTGTCCTGCAGGACCCACATGTCGGGCACGATTCCACCGCCGCCGTGCAGCAGCCGGCCTCCCGCGGACCTGAACTCCGGCTTGTCGGCAAGGCTGGGGCGTTCGGCTGCGTCTCCCGGCAGCGTCACCACACCGCTCTCCGCCCTGGCGAGCTGATCGGCGGGTTCCTTCTGTATCGAGCGGCCTGAAGGCGTGTACCAGCGCGCCGTAGTGAGTTTGAGGACATTGCCGCCGGAGAGCTGAAAGAGCGACTGGACGGACCCCTTGCCAAAAGTCGTCGCCCCCACAAGGAGTGCGCGATCCTGATCCTGCAGAGCCCCTGCGACGATCTCGGCGGCGGAAGCACTCCCGTGACCGATCAGCATAACGATGGGAAGATCGGTGTACTCCTGCCCGTCCCGTGCCCGATGGATCTCGGGCGCCGTGTTCCGGCCACGGATTTCGACGATGTCCACCCCCTCGTCCAGGAAGAGATCCGCGAGCCCCACCCCCTCCGTCAGCAGGCCGCCCCTGTTGTTGCGAAGGTCGAGAACGAGAGACGTCATGCCCTTGGCCACCAGCGAATCGATCGCGCTGCGGACCTCGGCCGTGGTGGTGCCGTTGAAGATCCGAAGCGGCACATAGCCAACACCGCCGCCGAGCATCCTGGCAAAAGGGACCGACGGGAAGTGGATGACCTCGCGCGTTACATCGAACGACATGACGCGTTCCATGCCCGGACGCCGGATGCCCATCGTCACCGTGGTTCCCGGTTCGCCGCGGAGAAGATCGACGGCCCGGTCGATCAACCACCCCTCCACAGGATCCCCGTCCACCTCCACGATGCGATCACCGGGGCGCAATCCCGCTCGTGCTCCCGGCGTTCCCGGAATCGGGGCGACGATCGTGAGATGCCCGTCGCGGTTGTCGACCTCGAGGCCGACGCCACCGTATTCCCCCTGGGTCCGTATTCTCACGTCCTCCCAGTCCGATGCTTCCAGGAACTGTGAGTTTCGATCGCCGAGCTGGTCGACAACGCCCCGCAACGCCGCCTGGTACAGGTCGTCCACGTCGACCTCGTCCACGAAGTAGCGGTCGATACGAGAGACCACCTCTTCCAGAAGCCGGGTCTGAAAGTAGACGTTCGCGTCCATGCCGACGTCCCGTTGCAGCAGCCAGCCACCGCTGGTAATCGCAAGGATGACAAGCATCGCCGGAACGATCGTGGTCTTCGTGACTTTCATCGCATCTCCCCCGCTCCACGCGCCGGGGCCGTATTCCGGGATCCGGGACCGCCACTTCCGCGACCGGAGAATGTATCGGGGAAGTACCCGGTGATTACGTCCCGGATCCTGGCTTCGACCTCGCCCGGCCTCCCGCCGGCCGATACCAGCTCGGCGCACGCCACCGAACCCGCCAGTTCAACATATCCCCGTCGGACTTTGCGGAGAAAGCCGAGTGTCTCCGATTCGATACGGTCCAGCGGTCTGTCCTTGCGTTCGAGACGGGTCATACCATCCCGCACGGGGAGGTCCAGTACAAGATAGAGATCCGGTGTCAGCCCCGCCGTGGCGTAACGGTTGACCCGTTCGATCCAGTCCAGGTCTATGCCACGCCCGTGCCCCTGGTAGGCGAATGTGCTCAAATCGTATCGATCGGACACCACCCACGTGCCCTCGGATAGCGCCGGTTCGACCCTCTGACGGACGAAGGCGGCCCGAGCGGCCACGATCAGGAGCAGTTCGGTCTCCCGCGGAATCGCTTCCCCACCTGCCAATACGAGACTACGGATTCCTTCGCCAACCACCGTTCCGCCAGGCTCGCGCACAAGCTCGGTGGTGATCTCCCGGGAACGCAGGAACGCCGCCAGCCGCGCAGCCTGCGTGGACTTGCCCACTCCTTCCGCGCCCTCCACGACAATGAAGCGCCCGCGGTTCATCGTGTTAACCGTAGTACTCGCGGCCCAGGTGGGTGATCTGCTCCTCTCCGGCAAGCCACCGCAGGGTGTTCTTCAGCTTCCAGTGCTGAATGAACAGGTCGTGCTCAGGGTATAGTCCCTCGGGCGTCTGCGGGCTCTTGAAGTAGAACGAAAGCCACTCCTGAATGCCGCCCAGACCAGCGCGGCCCGCGAGATCCAGGAAGAGCGCGAGATCTAGGACGATCGGTGCCGCCAGGATGGAATCCCTGCACAGGAAGTCCACCTTGATCTGCATGGGATACCCGAGCCAACCGAAGATGTCGAGGTTGTCCCAGCCTTCCTTGTCGTCGCCGCGCGGCGGGTAGTAGTTGATCCGGACCTTGTGGTAGATGTCCCCGTACAACTGGGGGTACATGTCGGGCTGGAGGATGTAGTCGAGCACCCCGAGCTTTGACTCCTCCTTCGTCTTGAACGATGCCGGGTCGTCGAGAACCGCCCCGTCCCTGTTGCCGAGGATGTTGGTGCTGAACCAGCCGTTGACTCCCAGCATCCTGGCCTTCAGTCCCGGCGCCAGAATCGTCTTCATGAGCGTCTGGCCCGTCTTGAAGTCCTTGCCGGCGATGGGAACGGCACGGTCGCGGGCCAGCGCTTCGAGTGCCGGCACATCCGCCGACAGATTCGGTGCCCCGTTGGCATAGGGCACGCCCTCCATGATCGCCGCGTATGCGTAGATCATGCTGGGCGCAATCGCGGGGTCGTTGTCGAGCATCGCCCGCTCGAACGACTCCACCGTCGCGTGGGGCGGACCGGCCCGCTGGAAGACTTCGGTCGAGCCGCACCAGATCATCACCGCCCTGGCACACGCGTTGTCGGCACGAAAGCGGCGGATGTCGTCGCGAAGCGCATCCGCCAACTCCATCTTGTTGGTGCCGGATTTGCGGTTGGGCCCGTCCAGACGCTTTACGTAAGCAGTGTCGAAAACGGCCGGCATCGGCACGACGGACGCAAGGAAATCACGAATCGGTTCCAGGTGACGGGCCGGGTCCAGCACGCCCGCATTCACGGCGCTCGCATAGGCGTCGTCCGGAATCGGATCCCACGCGCCGAACACGAGCTGTTCGAGACCCGCGAGCCCGATGAAGTCACGAATCAGGGGGGCGCGGGCATCGGTGCGTTTGCCAAGCCGTACCGTATTCATCTGCGTCAGGCTGCCGTACGGCTGCGCGAGCCCCTGCCGCACCGCCTCGACGCCGGCAACCACCGTGGTGGCCACGGCACCGAGCCCTGGCAGCAGAACGCCAACGCGTCCCTTGGGCGGCGTGATGCTCGGAGGTTGCTCCACGAATCTCCAGACCTTTCCGGCGGCGTCTCAACCGCCGTCGAGAGGAATGCCCTTGCCGTGCCTGTACACCCACACGATCCGGTGAACGGCGGTGAAGTTGGTCAGCACGGCCACCAGGATGATGATTGCGCTCAGAACGATGCCGCCCCAGGCGAGACCGAAGATCACCGAGCCAAGACCAAGCAGCACAATCCGTTCGGCTCGCTGCATGAGTCCAACCGTGCAATCAAAGCCCAGTGCCTCGGCCTTGGCGCGGGTGTAGCTCACCATCAGCGAACCACCGAGCGCCAGGGCGATGACGTAGATCATCCAGATGTCGGCCGCGTCCAGGATGTACCCGTTGTAGAGGGTGATGAGACCGATGTACATCGCGATCTCGGAAATGCGGTCGAGGGTGGAGTCGAAGAAACTGCCGAACTTGGAAGCCAGGCCCGAGATCCGCGCCACGCGGCCGTCGAATATGTCGAGCAGCCCCCCGAGCAGCACGCAGAAACCGGCGGTGCGCACATGATCCTGGGAGTATAGCCCCGCCGCGCCCAGCGTCACGACGAACCCCATGATCGAAATCGCGTTAGGGTGCACACCACGCTTGACCAGCCATCGGGCGACGGGTTCGATGGTCCTGTAGACCGGGTATCGAAAGGCCTTGAGGCCCTTTTCCCTTTCCTGACTCTGGCCCGTGGACATCGGCGGTCAGGTCGTCAGGATGATCCGGGAAGCCGCTCCTTCGCGCATCCCTTTCTGGATCTCGGCATCCACCCGTTGCATGATCCTGTCGAAATTCGACTGGGCGGCGACCACGCTCTGGTAGACCGATGAGGCCTGGAGTCGCCCAACGGCGCCCTCGAACTGCTCCATCGTCGCCTGGTCCGGCTCCTTGCCTCCGGCAATCGCCTCCTGCAGTTGTCTCTCGAGTTCACGCACCTCGTTGCGAAGCGCCACGATGTCGCGGTCGTCGTCCGCGCTTTCGAGGGCGCGCGCCAACGTGCGGTACTCGGGTGTGCGTCCCAGGGCCCGACCCAGCGAGCCGGCCATTTCCTCTATTTCGGACATCCATCGACTCCTGTTCTGCAAAGCACGTCTCCGACCGGACCGCGCGGCCTACCTGTCCCCGATCCCGTTTCGCGCGCCAGCAAACTGCCGTGCAAAAACATAGCGCGGACGACCCGCCAAGTCGTCATGCACCTGCACCACTTCGAATCCCGGACAAGCCTCCATCAGCGCGGCGACCGGCGTCGCCTGTTCACACCCGACCTCAAGCCCGATCCAGCCACCCGGTCGGAGAAATCCGTCAAGCCCATCGATCAGACTGCGGATGACTCCGAGTCCGGACTCCGTCGCCACCATGGCCAAGCGAGGCTCCCACTCGTGTATCTCGGGCTCCGTCGCGAGCCAGTCGGCCTCTGCAAGGTACGGGGGATTCGACAACACCAGATCGAACGTCCTGCCCTCGAACGGCCCCAGCAAATGACCGCCTCGGAACTCCACTCCGTCCACACCGGCGGCGATGGCGTTCTGCCGAGCCGCATCCAGCGCGGCCGTGGACACGTCCGTGGCGAAAACGGAGCGTGCAATGCCTTCGGCGGCCAGTGCAAGCGCGATCGCACCCGACCCGGTGCCCACGTCCAGTGCCGCATCGAACCGGCGGCGACCGGTTATCCGCAACAGCACGTCGATCATGTACTCGGTCTCTGGACGAGGGATGGCGACCCGGTGATCGACCTGCAACTCCAGTGTTCTGAACTGGGCCGTTCCCAGCACGTACTGGAGTGGCTCCCGCGCGGCTCGCCGCCTGAGCAGCTGCTTGTACCGCGCCAGCTCCTCCTCGTCGAGCGGACGATCGAAGTGCAGGTAGAGCTGCAATCGCTCGGTCCGCAACACGTGCGCGAGGAGTTGTTCGGCGTTGAGCCGACCGTCGTCAACACCCTTTGCCGTGAGGTAGTCTGCGCTCACGCGGATCACTTCCATGACCGTCCAGACGCGCCGGGCAGTGTCGGGAACCGATCCGTTCACGAGTCCGGCTACCCGCTGCTCGTCAGGCGCTCGCGCTCCCGCGTGATGCGAAGCGCGGAAACGATCTCGTCCAGGTCACCGTCCAGGATCTCGGCCAATCGGTACAGGCTCAGTCCGATCCGGTGGTCGGTGACGCGGTGCTGCGGGAAGTTGTAGGTTCTGACCTTCGCCGAGCGGTCTCCACTGCCGATCTGCGACTTTCTCTCGGCCGCGCGCTCTGCCTCCCGAGCCGCGATCTCGCGATCCAGCAAGCGGGAACGGAGCACCTTCATGGCCTTGGCCTTGTTCTTGTGTTGTGACTTCTCATCCTGGCAGGTAACCACCAGATCGGTCGGCAGGTGAGTGATACGAACGGCCGAATCGGTCGTGTTCACCGACTGTCCCCCCGGACCGGACGACCGGAAGACGTCGATGCGCAGATCCGCCGGATCGATCTGCATGTCCACCTCCTCCGCTTCCGGCAGCACGGCAACCGAAGCCGCGGACGTGTGGATACGTCCCTGACTCTCGGTCTCCGGCACCCGCTGCACGCGATGAACCCCCGACTCGTACCTCAGGCGGCCGTAGGCGCCCTTTCCCCGCACCATGAATATCGCCTCCTTGATCGACCCGGGAATGCCCTCCGACACGTTGAGCAGTTCCACGGTCCAGCCGCTCCGTTCAGCGAGCCGCCTGTACATCCGCACCAGGTCGGCACAGAACAGTCCTGCCTCGTCCCCGCCCGTACCCGCGCGGATCTCGACCACAGCCGGACGGTCGTCCATGGGATCGCGCGGCACCAGGGTCTCGCGCAGTCGCGTCTCGGCGTCCACGAGGCGACGCTCAAGGTCCGCGACCTCCTCTCCGGCCAGCTGCCGCAGTTCCGGGTCGGCCGATTCGGCCACGAGGTCCCGGGCGTCCAGGAGTTCCAATTCAAGTTCGGCAACCACTTGCCCCGCCTGGACAGCTCCAGCCAGTCGCGAGCGCTCGCGACCCAGTTCCCGCAGCCGAGCGATATCGCGTACGATCTCTGGATCCGAGAGCTCGCGTTCCACGGCCCGGAACCGCTGCTCCGTCTCCGCCAGGCGTTCCGCCAGGCTCGGATCGATGGTGGCCTCCTCTCTCTCCGAGCGTCACGCCCGCCCCCCTTGTTGCGAGGGCGGGCGCGCCGCCTACTCCGCCGTAACCTCCTCCACTGCTTCGCCGAGTCCCGGCAGGAATTCTCCGGGAGCGGTCAGCGGCAGAATCTCCTCGTCGTAGAAGGCCTGCTCGACCTGGAACTCGACGTCGTGCCACCTGTGCACCCCTGTGCCGGCCGGTATGAGATGGCCGATGATGATGTTCTCCTTCAGTCCCTTCAAGTCGTCCTTGGCACCCCTGACCGCAGCGTCGGTCAGCACCCGTGTGGTTTCCTGGAAAGAGGCAGCCGAGATGAAGGACTCGGTCGTGAGGCTGGCCTTCGTGATCCCGAGGAGCAGCGGCTCGGCACGCGCCGGCCTTCTGCCTTCGGCCGCGGCGGCCTGGTTGACGTCCCGGAACTCCACCCGGTCGATGTGCTCTCCTTCGAGCAGTTGCGTCTCTCCGGGATCGACAACCCTCACCTTCTGCAGCATCTGGCGCACGATCACGCCGATGTGCTTGTCGTTGATCTTCACGCCCTGCAGGCGGTACACCTCCTGGATCTCGTTGAGGAGGTACTCCTGCACGGCCCTGGATCCCTTGATCTGCAGAATGTCGTGCGGGTTGATGGGTCCTTCCGAGAGGCGGTCGCCGGCGCGCACCTGGTCGCCCTGGTGGACGCGCATGTGCTTGCCGACGGGAACGTCGTACCGCTGTCTCTGTCCCTGCTTCGGTGTAACGAAGACCTCTCGCTTCCCGCGCTTGATATCGCCGAACGAGACCACTCCGTCGATCTCGGTGACGACCGCCGGATCCTTGGGCTTCCGCGCTTCGAACAGTTCCGCCACCCTGGGCAGGCCTCCCGTGATGTCACGGGTCTTGTACACCTCCCGACCGATCTTCGCGATCGGATCACCGGGGTGGATAGGGTCCCCGTGGAAACACATCAACTGGGCACCGACGGGGATAATGAACTCCTTGAGGAGCTCGCTCGTCGGGGCCTCGCCGCTACGAATCTGGATCGTCGGGTGCAGCTTCTTGTCACGATCCTCGATGATCATCCTCTGCCGGCGTCCGGTGGACTCGTCGAGTTCCTCACGAACGGTCTGTTCCTCCACGATATCGACGAATCGGAGGTACCCGTCCGAATCCGAGACGACCGGCTCCGAATAGGGGTCCCAACTGAAGAGCAGGTCGCCGGCCTTGATCACCTCGCCCTCTTCGATGTGGATGGTCGCGCCATAGGGCACGGATAGCCGACTCCGTACCTGACCCTCCCGCGTCTGGATCACGATCTTGCCCTCGCGTGTCGTGACGATGCGATTGCTCTGGCGATCTTCGACGGTGGACACGCGCTCCAGGCCGACGATCCCGGAGATCTTGGACCTGCGCTGGTTCTGCGCCGCGATACGGGCTGCGGTGCCGCCGATGTGGAAGGTCCGCAACGTCAGCTGGGTGCCGGGCTCGCCGATCGACTGCGCCGCCAGGATGCCCACGGCCTCCCCGGAGTCGACCGGGCCCATCGTCGCCAGGTTGCGGCCGTAACACATCCGGCAGATGCCGCGCTTGTTTTCACAGGTCAGCACCGAACGGATCTTGACCGACTGGATTCCGGCCGCCTCGATGGCCTCGGCCGATCGCTCGTCGATCATTTCGTTGCCGGTGAGAATGAGTTCGCCGTCGATGGGGTCGTAGACGCTCTCCAGCGCCACATTGCCCGCGATCCGGTCCGCCAGCGGCTCGACAATGTCCTCGCCCTCCTTGAGCGCGCTCATCTCCAGACCAAGGATGGTGCCGCAGTCGTCGCTGGTGATCGTGACGTCCTGGGCCACGTCGACGAGCCTTCGCGTCAGGTATCCTGCATCCGCGGTCTTGAGCGCGGTGTCGGCGAGGCCCTTGCGTGCACCGTGCGTCGAAATGAAGTACTCGACCACCGTAAGACCCTCACGGAAGTTGGACCGAATCGGGCTCTCGATGATCTCGCCGATTCCACCGGTGAGCTTCTTCTGGGGCTTGGCCATGAGGCCGCGCATTCCCGCCAGCTGGCGCATCTGGTCGCGGTTACCGCGCGCACCGGAGGTCATCATCATGTAGACCGGGTTGAAGCCGCCGCGCGACTGCTTGAGGTGGCTGACCATGGCGTCGGCCACATCGTTGTTCGCGTGGGTCCACGTATCGATGATCTTGTTGTACCGCTCTCCGTTTGAAATGTACCCCGAATCATAAGCCGTCTGATAGCGTGAGACCTGTTGCGTCGCATCGGTCAGCAGGTCGGCCTTCTCCGGCGGCACTTCCAGGTCGTCGACCCCGACGGATACGCCGCCCATGGTGGCGTAGCGGAACCCGAAATCCTTCAGGTGATCGAGGAAGAGCGTGGTCGCTGCCAGGCCCGCCCGCTTGAAGCACTTGAAGACCAGGTCACCGAGCTGCTTCTTGCCGAAGGTGTGATTCAGGAAGCCGAGCGATTCCGGGATGATCGAGTTGAAGAGAACGCGGCCTACGGTCGTGCGCACCCAGCCCGCCTCGGTGATGCTGTCGGGATCGTCGGGGTGCCCGTGCGCGTCGACCCAGTAGTGGCATGGCGTCGAGAACTTCACATGACCGAGACTCTGCGCCATCTCCACTTCGCCATAGGTGGAGTAGTGGGGCGCGTCATCGTACAGTTCCGCCAGCCTCGCTTCGGCCTCGGCCCGCATGGGCTCCGGGAGCGAGCCGTCGTTCACCACTGGCTCCAGATCCGCGACCTCGATCGGCGGCTTCGTGAGGTAGTACGAACCGATGACCATGTCCTGCGTGGGCGCGGCCACCGGCCGGCCGTTCGAGGGAAGCAGCACGTTGTTGCTCGCGAGCATGAGCACGCGGGCCTCCAGCTGCGCCTCGTATGAGAGCGGCACGTGCACCGCCATCTGGTCGCCGTCGAAGTCGGCGTTGAACGCTGCACACACCAGCGGATGAATGCGGATGGCCTTGCCCTCCACCAGCACCGGCTCGAAGGCCTGAATCCCGATCCTGTGCAGCGTCGGCGCCCGGTTGAGCAAAACCGGGTGGTCACGGATGATGTCCTCGAGCACCTCGTAGACCTTGGGATCGTCCTGTTCCACGATCTTCTTGGCCCGCTTGACGGTTTCGGCTTCGCCGCGGCGTTCCAGCTCATGAATGATGAAGGGCTTGAACAGCTCCACCGCCATCGCCTTGGGCAGCCCGCACTGGTGCAGCTTCAGCTCCGGTCCCACAACGATGACCGACCGGCCGGAATAGTCAACGCGCTTGCCCAGGAGGTTCTGGCGGAACCGGCCCTGCTTGCCCTTGAGCATGTCGGACAACGACTTCAGCGGCCGCTTCCCCCGGCCGCGAATCGCCTTGGACCGCCGACCGTTGTCGAACAGCGCGTCCACCGACTCCTGCAACATCCTCTTCTCGTTCCTGAGGATGACCTCGGGCGCCCGCATCTCGATGAGCTTCTTAAGGCGGTTGTTCCGGTTGATGACGCGCCGGTACAGGTCGTTCAGATCGGAGGTTGCGAAGCGTCCGCCGTCCAGCGGGACGAGCGGCCGGAGATCGGGCGGGATCACGGGAATCGCATCCAGAACCATCCACTCGGGCTTGTTTCGCTTGTCCGGCGTATCCCCGGAGTTGCGCAGGGCGTCGACAACCTTGAGACGGCGCAGCTTCTTCTTCTTGCGGTGCTGCGAGGTCTCGGAGCCGATCTCCTCGCGAAGCCTCTCGGCAAGGCGGTCAAGCCCCCGACCGTCCTTGTTCTGCTCTCCAACCTCGACTTCCGGCGAATCGAGCCGCTTCAGCAGGGTTCTCGCCGCTTCCGCGCCGATCTCGGCCTTGAATTCCCTGTCGCCCTCCTCACGAGCCTTCACGCGAAGGTCGTAGTACTCGTCCTCGTCGAGAAGGTCGAGGAACTCCACGTCCTGGTCGCCCGGGTCGGTGACCACATAGGCCGCGTAGTAGATGACCTTTTCCAGGTCCTTGAGCGTCATGCCCAACAAGTACCCGAGCTGGCTGGGCAGGGTCTTGAAGAACCAGATGTGGCATACCGGCACCGCGAGTTCGATGTGCCCCATCCTCTCGCGCCGCACCTTCGAGAGCGTCACCTCCACGCCACAGCGGTCGCAGATGATCCCGCGAAAGCGAATGCGCTTGTACTTCCCGCAGGCACACTCCCAGTCCTTCACGGGCCCGAAGATCCGCTGGCAAAACAATCCCATCGGCTCCGGCTTGAACGACCGGTAGTTGATGGTCTCCGGTTTCGTCACCTCGCCGTGCGACCACTCCCGGATGTCCTCGGGAGACGCGATACGTATGCGGATGTAGTCGAAGTCCGTGGAGCGGGATTCTCTCGCGCGGGGGAAGTCGATCATGTTCTGACCACCGTTTCTTGAACACTCCGCTCTGCGGCGGAATGTAGGTTGCCCAGCCCGGAAGCATCTTGCCGAAGTCCCGGAAACTCCCTGTCAGCGATCCGTGGACCGCGCATCGGTACGCCCATCATCCCTCGTCCTCGCCGAGCTCGACCGTCAGGCCCAGGGCCTGGAGCTCCTTCACGAGGACATTGAACGATTCGGGGACGCCCGGTTTGGGTAGGTTTTCTCCCTTGACGACCGATTCATACACCTTCGAACGACCGGTAACGTCGTCGGATTTCACAGTGAGGATCTCCTGAAGCGTGTGGGCCGCCCCATAGGCCTCCAGCGCCCACACCTCCATCTCGCCGAAACGCTGTCCACCGAACTGCGCCTTGCCGGCCAGCGGCTGCTGGGTCACCAGCGAGTAGGGGCCGATGCTCCGCGCATGAATCTTGTCGTCGACGAGGTGCGAGAGCTTCAGCATGTAGATGGCGCCGACCGTCACCGGGAAGTCGAACTTCTCACCGCTGCGACCGTCCCTCAGCCATGCCTTGCCGTTTCCGAGAACCTCGGCCTCGTTGAGCAACTCCTGCACCGCAGCTTCAAGACCGGGCCCGGGGCTGGCGCTGGCAGCAACGGCGGCTATCGCGGGGAATGCCTGCGCGAGGACCTGATAACGCCTGGCCGCAAGCTGAATCCCCACGGAGACAACGAAGTCGCAAAACTGCCGGAGCGCGTCGGCTGCTCCTGCCTTGTCGGCCAGCCCGGCATACTCGTCGAGGCTCTTGCCGATCCCAGCGGCGCGAGAAGAGCCTGCGCCGTTGGCCGCAACCCGTATCCTGCCCGTTTCGGGGTGGGCCTTGACCAGATTCAGGAGACTGTAGTACTGCTCCGGACCCAGGGGCCACGGCACCCGCGCCCTCAGCGACTCGGACGCCCACTTGACACCCGCCAGCTTGAGCAGCATGGCGATTTCGTCCTCGGAGGCGCCCTGGAAGACCGGGGTCTTCGCCTCGAAGCCCAGGTTGTCCGCCGCCCATCCCAGGTGGGTCTCCAGAATCTGCCCGACATTCATGCGGGAAGGCACGCCAAGGGGATTGAGCACGATGTCCACCGCGGACCCGTCCGGCAGATAGGGCATATCCTCTTCCGGAGCGATCCGCGCGATGATTCCCTTGTTGCCGTGACGTCCGGCCATCTTGTCCCCGACCGAGATCTTTCGCTTCTCGGCGATATAGACCTTGACGAGCTGGACCACTCCCGGCGGTAGCTCGTCCGGCTGGAACACCTTGTCGATCTGCTCCTCCGTCCGCTCCCGCACGGCCTCGATCCGCCGCTTTGCCTCGTCGATCAGCAGCTTGATCTCGCCGCTCACCTCCTGGTTCTGGACCTTGAGCGTCGTGAGGTCGACCTCCGCCAGCCTCAACTGGTCGAGATCCTTCTTCTTGAGCTTCCTGCCCTCCTCGAAGTAGGGCTGGACCGTGCCCTTCTTGAGGCACAGGGCGATCGTCTGCAGATGGAGGCGGCCACGAAGCTCCTCGTCCCGGGCCTCGGTAATGCGCAGAATCTCCTCGCGCTCGCGCTGCCTCAGTTCACCGATGCGCGCGCCGTGTTCGCGCTCGAGAAGCGGATCGTCGATGCGGCGCGAGAAGATCTTGACGTCGATCACCGTCCCGGCCATTCCCGGAGACATCCGCAGCGACGAATCCTTGACGTCCTTGGCCTTCTCACCGAAGATCGCGGTCAGGAGCTTCTCTTCCGGCGACAGTTCGGTCTCGCCCTTGGGCGTGATCTTTCCGCACAGGATGTCACCGCTCTTCACGCGCGCGCCGACGCGCACGATGCCTCGCTCGTCCAGATCCACCAGACTCTCGTCGGCGACGTTGGGAATCTCCCGCGTGATCTCCTCCATTCCCCGCTTGGTGTCGCGCACATGCAACTCGAGTTCCTGGATGTGGATCGACGTGAACAGGTCGTCCCGAACCAGCCGCTCGGAGATCACGATGGCGTCCTCAAAGTTGTACCCGTACCACGGCATGAACGCGACTCGGACGTTGCGTCCCAGCGCGAGTTCGCCGTGGTTGGTCGAGGGGCCATCGGCTATGACGTCGCCTTCCCGGACCAGCTGCTTCGAGTTGACCAGCGGACGCTGGTTGATGGCGGTGTCCTGGTTCGTCCTCCAGAACTTCTTTAGCCGATACCGGTCGAACTGGCTGAGCTTGGCCAGCGGACGATTCGGCTCGTCCGCCTTTTGCTCCCCCGTGTCCACGACGATCTCGTCCGCGGTCACGTGCACGATCCGCCCGTCCCTCTTCGCCGTGATCACCGCTCCGGAGTCCTGGGCGACCTTGGCTTCGAGCCCGGTGCCCACAAGGGGTGCGTCGGTGTAAAGGAGCGGCACCGCCTGGCGCTGCATGTTCGAGCCCATCAGCGCCCGGTTGGCGTCGTCGTGCTCCAGGAACGGGATCATCGCGGCAGCGACCGAAACCAGCTGGTCGGGAGCCACGTCGATGTAGTCGATGTCCGCAGGCCTCACGAGGGGGAAGTCCCCGCGCCTGCGGCAAAGCACGGTTTCGTTGCGGAAGCTTCCGTCGGACCTGAGCGGCGCGTTCGCCTGCGCGATCGTGGCTTCCTGCTCCTCGTTGGCGGACAGCCACTCGATGTGTCCCGTGACCTTGCCCCCCTCGACCGTTCGATAGGGGGTTTCCACGAATCCGAGGTCATTGATGCGGGAATACGTCGTCAGCGAGGTGATCAGCCCGATGTTCGGCCCCTCCGGCGTCTCGATGGGACACATTCTCCCATAGTGCGAGTAGTGCACGTCGCGAACCTCGAAGCCCGCGCGCTCGCGGGTGAGTCCTCCCGGCCCGAGCGCCGACAGCCTGCGCTTGTGGGTCAGCTCGGCCAGCGGATTCGTCTGGTCCATGAACTGGCTCAGCTGGGACGACCCGAAGAACGCCTGGATCACCGCGGACACCGTCCTGGCGTTGACCAGGTCGTCGATGTTGATCTTCGTGGGATCCGTATTGATCGACATCCGTTCCTTGACCAGCCTGGCCATGCGCGACAGGCCCACCGAGAACTGATTGGCGATGAGTTCGCCCACCGTGCGCACACGACGGTTGCCGAGATGGTCGATGTCGTCGATCCTGCCCCGGCCCTCGCTCAGTTCGATCAGGTAGCGCAGGATGGAGACGAAATCCTCGCGCGTGAGCACGGTCTCGCCGTAACCGATGTCGAGTCCGAGCCGCTGATTGATCTTGTACCGGCCCACCCGTCCCAGGTCGTAGCGCTTCGGATCGAAGAACACGCGGTCGAGTGCGGCTCTGGCGGTCGCGATGTTGGGAGCCTCGCCGGGCCGCAGGAGCGAGTAGATGGCGTTGAGGGCCTCCTCCTCGCTCTTTGTCGGATCCTTCCTGAGCGTGTTCTTGACGATCGGGCTCTCGCCCGGGCGTCCGCCGCGGCCCTCGCTCGCGGAGCGGTACACCATGATGTCGCCGTAGCCTCCGCGCTGCAGAAGCCTGATCGCGTCCTCGGTGAGTTCCGTTCCGTCTTCCAGCAGCACCTCGCCGGTCTCGCGTTCCACGATCTCCTCGGCGATCACCGCCCCGACGAGTTCCCGCACGTCCTCGTCCTCCACCGGCACGTCGGCGGTGCGGGTCTCGAAGAAGAGCCGGTAGATGTCACCGTCGTTGCCGTACCCGAAGGCCCGGAGCAGCGCGGTGGCGGGGAACTTCTTCTTCTTGTCGATGTGCACGTAGCAGATATCGTTGATATCGATCGTGAACTCGACCCACGACCCCCTGAAGGGGATGATCCTCGCCTTGTTCAGCTTGGTGCCGTTCGGGTGCACGTCCTCTTCGAATACGACGCCGGGCGACCGGTGGAGCTGGCTGACCACCACGCGCTCGGCCCCGTTGATGATGAACGTCCCCAGGCCGGTAAGAAGCGGCAGGTCACCGAGATAGACCTCCTTCTCGACGATCGTCCCGGGACGGGGATCCTGCTTGCCCACCTTCTCCCAGACCACGAGCCGGAGTGTCGCCTTCAGCGGCGCGGCGTAGGTCATGTCGCGCTCGATGCACTCTTCGACGGTGTACTTGGGCACGCCCAGCGACGACTTCACGTACTCGAGCGTGAGCTTCCCGTTCACGTCGGCGACCGGGAAGATGTCGCGGAAAACGGAATCGAGTCCGAAGTCCCACATCTCCTCCTGGTCCACCTCCGTCTCCACGAGCTTCGCGAACGAGTGGAGCTGGACATCCAGGAGATTGGGCATGGGCATCCCGGATTCGAGCTTGGCGAAGCTCACGACCGGACGGGCGCCCTCCAGTGAACCATTTATGCTAGCCAACGGACAACTCCCCTGTCTTGGTTGCGGACGTCACGGCGAAATTCGCGCATCGAAACGCGGCAGATGGACGCAGTCCACCCGCAAGCCGTACGATTGGACGACCGTCCCGCCGGCTGCGGTTGGCTCCCGCCACCGAAAGCGCCCCGGCGGGGAACTCGGATAGGCGCACCTACTTGACTACAACGCTGGCGCCAGCCGCCTCGAGTTTTTCCTTGATGTCCGCGGCCTCGTCCTTGCTGACCGCTTCCCTGACCGTGCTGGGAGCCTTGTCGACCAGCTCCTTGGCCTCCTTGAGCCCCAGACTGGTGATCTGACGGATCACCTTGATGACCTGGATCTTCTTGGCGCCGAACGACTCGAGCACGACCTCGAATTCATCCTGCTCCGCAGCTTCGCCCTGGCCGTTCGTCGCTTCGACCGGCCCCGCCATGACGGGAGCGGCCGCGGCGGTCACGTTGAACCGATCCTTGAAGGCCTCGACGAACTCCGAGAGTTCGATCACGGTCATCTTGCCAAAAGTCTCGAGAAGTTCCTGTTGGTTCACAGCCATTTCATGCTCTCCTTCTGGGTTCGCCCGGCCAGCCGGGCGTGGTGGTCAGCCGTCGTTTGCCTTCGACTCCGTTTGCTCGCGCAGTGCCTCGAACAGTCCCGCCATCTCCTGGAGCTTGCCGCTGAGGGCACCCACAAGAGCGGACATCGGCCCCTCCAGAACACCAGCGACCTGAGACAGGAGAACCTCCCGGGAAGGGAGGCCGGCGACGCGTTCGATTTGCGCCGGGTCGAGAATATCGGTTTCCAGGACGCCGATCTTGAAGACCGGCCTGTCCCCGTTTTCCTTTGCGAAGTCACTGACGGTTCTGGCGGCATCGACGACGTCGCCGTCCCCGAAGACCACACCGGTGGGCCCCGTCAGGAACCCGGAAATGTCCGGGATGCGCGTGTCGGCCAACGCGCGCCGCACCAGGCGGTTCTTGACTACGAGGTACTGCCCGCCCGACTTCTTCAGCTTGCTGCGGAGGCTGGTCATCGCCTTGACGTCGAGTCCCGTGAAGTCCGTGAGGAAGATCGCCTCTGAACGGTCGAGGCGCTCCCGGAACTCTGCGACGAAGCTTTCCTTCTGTTCTCTGGTCATTGTTTTCAGGCGCTCCGCGTAAAGCTGTTGGGATCTACGGGGACGCCCGGGCCCATGGTGCTCGACACCGTCACGCTCTTGACGTAGGTGCCCTTGGCGGCCGCCGGCTTTGCGCGCAGGACCGAGGCCATGAACGCCCTCAGATTCTCAGAGAGCAGCTCGACGTCGAACGAAACCCGCCCGATGGGCGCGTGCAGGTTGCCCGTCTTGTCCACACGATACTCAATCTTGCCGGCCTTGATCTCGCGAATTGCGCGGCCGACATCGGGCGTGACCGTTCCGGCCTTCGGAGTCGGCATCAGTCCACGGGGTCCGAGAATGCGACCGAGGGGCCCGACCATGCGCATCAGGTCGGGGGTGGCCACGCAGACATCGAAATCGAGCCACCCTTCCTTGATCTTGTCGACGTATTCGACGCCGACGAAGTCGGCACCGGCGTCCCTCGCCTCGTCCTCATTGTCACCCTGGCAGATGGCAAGCACCCGCAGGGCCTTGCCGGTCCCGTGCGGCAGCACCACGGTGCCACGAACGACCTGGTCGGCCCTTCTCGGGTCGACCCCGAGGTGGGTCGCGACGTCCACGCTTTCGTCAAAGCCGGCGAAAGCGATGTCCTTGACCCTGCCCAGTGCGTCGTCGGGCGAGTGCCGGGTCTGCCGGTCGTAGGTCTCCCGGGCGCCGGTGTATTTCTTGCTGCGCTTTGGCACGCGTGCCTCCGTCAGGCGGTGAGCTCTCCGTCCACCTCGATTCCCATCGAGCGGGCGGTGCCCTTGATCATTCTCATGGCCGAGACGACGTCGTCGGTGTTCAGATCCTGCATCTTCGCTTCCGCAATCTCCCTGACCTGCGCCACCGACAGCGTCGCGACCTTTTCCATGTGCGGCTCTGACGACGCCTTCTCGAGTCCCGCTGCGCGCTTGATCAGGAAGGAGGCCGGAGGCGTCTTGGTAATGAACGAGAACGAGCGATCGGCGTACACCGTGATCTCGACGGGGATCAGGGTCCCCGCCTGCTGTTTCGTCCTGGCATTGAACTGCTTGCAGAAGTCCATGATGTTCACGCCATGCTGCCCCAGCGCCGGGCCGACCGGAGGCGCCGGATTCGCCTGCCCTCCGCTGATCTGCAGCTTGATGAAGCCCAGAACTCTCTTTGCCATTTTTGCAGACTCCCGCGGACCTCTAGAAGCCCCGCAACTGGGTGAAGTCCAACTCGACCGATGTCGGGCGCCCGAAGAGCGACACTTCGACCTTGACCTTGCCCTTTTCGGGGTACACTTCCTGGACCGTTCCGGAGAAATCCGTGAAGGGCCCCTGGATCACCTCCACGACCTGGCCCGACCGGAAGGGGATCTCCTCCCGGCCATCCACTTCCTCCTCAACCTCGACGCCCATGATCCGGTTGATGTCCTCTTCGCGGAGCGGCTGGGGACCACCGCCTTGCCCAACGAACCGCACGCCCTTCATCGCACTGATCGCGTGTTCGGTCTGCTGGTTCAGAATCATCCGCACGAGCACGTAGCCGGGATAGAGCGGCTTGACCACGGGCACGCGCTTGCCGCGCCGGATCTCGACGACCTCATGGGTCGGCACCAGGACCTCCCGTATCCCCCGTTCGGGATCCGTGTCCTTGTCGATCTCCTGCTGGATCATGCGACAGACCCGGTTCTCGTGCCGGGCCTGCGTCTGTACAGCGTACCAGCGCTCCTCGCCGCTCAAGACCGGAAGACCCCCATGATGAAATCGACGATGACCAGCCTGGAAATGGTGTCCATGATCCAGATGACCAGCGATATCAGGATTGTGAAAAGAATGACCACCCAGGTCGCGTTGCGGAGCTGGTCGCGGTCGGGCCACGTGACCTTCTCCATCTCCACGACGCACTCCTGGACGAAATTCCTGGCGTTCGTGATGCTCGGCATGATGTCTACTCGATGATTTCGGTAACGACGCCGGCGCCGACGGTGCGGCCGC